>CAJFHG010000001.1 GCA_904379015.1 Candidatus Paralachnospira caecorum
TTGGATTTACACTGTGATTAAAGAGATCTGCAAAGGAGAAAGAGAAAATGATTGAGATTGCCAGACTTCCGGCTGATGACCGGCGGGAGCTGTTTCATATCTGGCAGATGACCTATCAGAATCCGGAGGCGGCATATGTATGCATCAATTATACAGATCGGTTCTCCGATGAAGGAGAAGAGGCAGCTGCTTCCGCACCCGCTTCACTTCTTCCAGGTCGATTTCCGCGCTTAACATACACGCGTTCTCATCTGCTTCCGCCAGAATATCTCCCCATGGAGACACGATCACAGAATGGCCGTAGGAAAGATAGGAGGCCGATGGATCCAGCGCGGGCGCCGCGCCGACCATATAAACCTGATTGTCCACTGCGCGGCTCCTGAACAGAAGCTCCCAGTGTCTTGGACCGGTGGTGCGGTTAAAAGCGGCCGGACAGAATATGATGACCGCCTTTTTGTCCGTCATCATGCGGAACAGCTCCGGAAAACGGATATCATAACAGATGCAGAGTCCCGCCGCGCCGAATTCTGTCTGAAAAACCGTGGCATGGTCTCCCGCGGACAGTGTCTCGGATTCCCGGAATTTCTGGCCGCCCTCAATGGCGATATCAAACAAATGGACCTTCCTGTGCTTTGCCAGCAGATTGCCAGCCCTGTCAAAGGCAAAAGAAGTATTGTAAACTTTCCCCGCCGCGTCTCTTTCCGGTATGCTGCCGCCGATCAGATAGATTCCGTTCTCCCCGGCCGCCTCAGAAAGGCGCGTCACAGTCTCTCCGTCTTCCGGTTCCGCGTACAGAGGAAATTTTCCTGTCTCATAGGGGCAGGAGAACATTTCCGGAAGCACGGCAAAATCCGCGCCTGACGCCGCCGCCTTTTCGATCTGCGAAAGCGCGCGGCTGATACTTTTTTCCTTTGTCTCTTCCGCGCTCATCTGAATGACCGCGATTCTGCAGGCTGATTTCATAAGCTGTCATCCTTTCCTTCTAATTTTCTTGAAAACTGTTCTGGGCAATGCTATACTCTTTTTTGGTATATCAAAGAAATTCTGCGCCGGCAGGCTTCTGCGTCTGAAACGGCAGGATTTCAATTCAATTATAACAGAGGTGCCGCGTATGGAAAGAACACAGAAACAAAGCATTGTCTCTATTGTCATCGATCATATTTCAAGCTGTATGGGACCGGTCGTTCCGATCCTGATTGCCGGCGGACTGGTAAAACTGCTGGTCATCATTTTCACCTATACCGGCCTGGTTGCCAACGGCAACACAACGGAACAGGTGCTCTCCATCATCGGAGACGCTCCTCTTTATTTTCTTCCGTTCCTGCTGGCCTATTCCGCGTCCGTGCACTTTAAAGTCAACACGGTACTGGCCATCGGCGCGGTCGGCGCTATGATGAGTCCCACCTTCGTAGAGCTTGCTTCTTCCACGGAAGATCTGTTCTTCGCGGGAATTCCGCTGATCAAAGCCGATTACGCATACAGCACCATTCCCATTATCCTTCTGATCGTTGTGATGATCTACATAGAAAAGGCCGTGCACCGGATCATGCCGAAGGCTCTGGACGATATCCTGTCGCCCCTGGTCATTCTCCTTGTTTCTTCTCTGCTCGGTCTTCTGGCCATCGGCCCTCTGGGCACCCTCATCGGAAACGCGCTTTCCGGAAGCATGTCCTGGCTTCAGGCCCGTGTCCCGGTCATTGCCTGGGCGCTGTTCGCAGGTCTTACGCCCCTTCTGGTCATGACCGGAACCCATTGGGTCTTCGTAGCCGTCGCCGTCAGTCAGCTGGGCGTCTATGGCGCAGAAGACGGGATCATGGTCGGGTTTTTCATCCTGACATTCTGCCAGGCAGGCGCGTGCCTTGCCGTCTTTTTCCGGGCGAAAACAGCTGAGCTGAAAAAGCTCTCTTTCAGCTGCGCCATTACCGTACTTCTGACCGGCGTGACGGAACCGCCCATTTTCGGCGTATGTCTGAAATACAAAAAGCCGCTCATTACATCCATGATCGGCGCCGCCATCGCCGGCGCCTACCAGGGACTTGTAACGATTCACTGCTATGTGTACGCGTTCCCGGCGATTCCTTCTTTTCTCATGTTTTCCAGTCCCGACGAACCCGGAAATCTGGCCAAAGCGCTGATCGCGGCCGCCATCAGCTTCGCCGCCTCTTTCCTTCTGACCTTTTTCTTCGGCGGAAAGCTGGACCGGGAGGAGCTGCCGGCTCCAGAGAAAGCAGAGGCCCGGGCATAAGCCGGGCCTGAGACATCTGGATCAGTACCCCAGATCTTCTCCCACCAGGATCACCTTGATCCGTCCTGCAGGCTTGCAGTTTCTGGTGGTCAGGATCTGGTTGCAGATACAGTCAGGTGATTTGCAGTCGCCGCACATACCCGTGACCGTGCAGGGCGTTTTCCCCAGAAAACGCTGCTGGTTCATGGGAGCGGCGATGGTTCTTGCCCGGACCAGCGCGTCTTCGGCTGTTTTCACCACTTTATTCATTCCCGCGATCACAAGGACATGCTCTGGACCATAAATCAGCGCCGCGATCCGGTTTCCGTTTCCGTCCACATTGACAAGCTGCCCGTCCTCACTGATCCCGTTGGCGCTGGTCAGGTAAAAATCCGCTCCAAACGCCTCAAGACAGGCTTTTCGTTTGTCTTCCGCCGAGTCATAAACATCTCTGTCGATCACCCTGTAGTTTCCCTCATGAAGCGCTTTTGTAAGTCCCAGATCGCGGATCGTCATGGACCCGCCCCAGGATACGCTCGCCCCCTCGGGAATCAGCTCCAGCGCTTTTTTCAGCGCTTCCTCACCTGTGGCGCAGTAATAAGCCTCAAAATTACGCGCCTCCAGATTTTTAACCACATTGCTTCCTCTTTTTTCATTCATCAGTTCTCTTGGCGTCTGTCCCATATCAATACCTCCTTTTGAAATCCATTCCCTGGCGGATTCCCAGCATCTTCATATCCCTGTGCAGAGTATTCAGCACCATCTTTTTATTTCCGCTCCACAGAGGAGCGATCAACAGGCGTTTCGGACCATCCCCGGTAATGCGGTGGATCACAGTTTCCGGCCTGAGCCGCCTGATCGCCGCAAACAGAAGCGTCTCATATTCTTCAAAAGAAAGGGCCCTCACTTCTCCCGTCCGGTACAGCGCTTCCAGACCAGTCCCTTTCAGAATATGGAGAAGCTGCAGCTTCACCCCCTCCACGGCCTGTTCATTGAGATAATCAATGGTCTTCAACAGACCGGCTTCTCCTTCGCCCGGCAGTCCGATGATCACATGGGCAATCACAGGTATGCCGAGGGCTCCCAGATGTTGCCTCGCTTCTGTAAAACAGGAAAGGGGATAGCCCCGCCGTATCCATCCGGCTGTTTTTTCACTGGCGGTCTGCAGTCCCAGCTCGATCCATACCGGCTTTCTCTGATTCAGTTTTCCCAGCAGCTCCAGCACGCCGTCCGGAAGACAGTCCGGCCTGGTGGCAATGGAAAGGACTTCCACTTCTTCATCCTCCATCGCCTCCGTAAAAAGAGTCTCCAGCCTTGCGGCTGGAGCGTATGTGTTCGTAAATGCCTGAAAATAAGCGATATATCCTCCGGGCTTTCCCTTGGGCAGCTTGTCTCTGATCCTTTCCTTGGCAGTCTTCAGCTGCTCCCTCACAGACAGCTCCCGGTCGGCCGCGAAATCACCGGAACCGCCTTCACTGCAGAAGATACAGCCGCCGTATCCCACAGTTCCGTCCCGGTTCGGACAGGTCATGCCGCCGTCCAGAGAAATCTTATACAGCTTTTTTCCGAACTGCTTTCTGATTTCCCAGTTCAGAGAATGATAGGGGGTTCCGTCCCATTCCATGCGCCTTCCCGTCCTTTGCCCTTTATTCAGGCCGCTTTGTCCTGTACAGCGTCCCTTCTCATCGAAGAAGCGTCTGAGTCAGTTCCTCAATGGTATCCACGATCTCATCTGCGCCGGCCTTCTCCAGCTCTTCCCGGCCGCCATATCCGTATGTGACGCCCACACAGGCAATCCCGTTCTCTCTGGCGCCTATGACATCATGTTTCCGGTCCCCGACCATGAGCACCGACGGCCTGTCAGACTCCCGGACCCCGAAACGCCTCAGGGCCTCCTCGATGACCTCGCCTTTTCTGACCCTTGTGCCGTCCATCTCGCTGCCTGTAACAGACTCAAAATAATCCCGGATCCGGAAATGGGAAAGGATCGTCTCAGCGAATTCCCATGGTTTGGAGGTGGCGACTCCCAGACGCTTTCCGGCATTCCTCAGAGTTCCCAGCATCTGTTCCATGCCCTCATAAATCTCATTTTCAAAAATCCCTGTCTTACGGAACCGTTCCCGGTATTTCGCGACAGCTTTCTTCGCCTCTTCTTCTGTGAAACCGCAGAATTCCATGAACATATCCAGAAGAGGCGGCCCGATAAAAGGCGTCAGCGCGTCCAGCTCCGGAGCCGGATAGCCGAGGGACTCTATTCCGTACCGGACGCTGCGGGTGATGCCCTCTTTAGGATCTGTCAGCGTCCCGTCCAGATCAAATAAAATAATATCCGCCATTTTTCAGTCACCTGTCTGTTTTATTTTTCCCAGGGAATATTGGGATGCTCGATTCCCTTATCCCGGAGCATCAGGTCTTCCACCGCGTCCGACGCCTTCTTCCCTTCAAATAAAACCCGATTGATCTCTTTTGTAATGGGCATTTCCACATCGTAGCGATCAGCCAGTTTTGCGGCCGCCTTCGCGGAATAAACCCCTTCTACCACCATCTGCACTTCATCCATGGCTTCCTCCATGGTTTTTCCCTGTCCGATGAGAATCCCCGCTCTCCGGTTCCGGCTGTGCATGCTCGCGCAGGTGACGATCAGATCTCCGATCCCGCTGAGACCGTACATGGTCTCCACATGGGCTCCCATCTTCAGCGCCAGTCTGGTGATCTCCGCCATTCCCCGCGTGATCAGGGCTGCTTTCGTATTATCCCCATATCCCAGGCCGTCGGCAACCCCTGCCGCCAGGGCGATCACATTTTTCAGAGAACCGCCCAGCTCGATTCCTTCGATATCAGGGCTGGTATATACACGGAATACACTGCACATGAAAATATTCTGGATATATTCCGCTGTCTGTCTGTCTCTCGCTCCCACCACACAGGTGGTAGGCATTCCCCGGCTCACCTCTTCTGCGTGACTGGGGCCGGAAAGCACGGCCACATTGGCCTGCGGCACCTCTTCCTCGATCTGCTCGGACAGCGTCATCAAAGTTTCCTCTTCAATTCCCTTTGCCACATTGACAATGATCTGTCCGTCAGCCACATAAGGCTTCATTTTTCTGGCCGTCTGCCGGGTGAATACAGAAGGCACCGAAAGGACCAGAAGATCTGCTCCTTTTATGCACGCTTCCAGGTCTCCGGTGATCTCCATATCAGAAGGAATGGCGATTCCCGGAAGATTCTTGTGCTCTCTTTTTTCCCGGAGCATATCCACCTCATCCTGGATCGCGGACCATACCTTTACCGTGTGTCCTTTTTTATACAGCAGAAGGGAAAGCGCCATCCCCCATGTGCCGGAACCGATAATACTGACATTCGCCATAATTCTTCTCCTTTTCATCCACGCCGTTTATTTTTTGGAACCGAATCTGTTTTCTGTCCCGTTTAAAAGCCGTTTGATATTGGCACGGTGCCGCCAGTAAGCCAGCGCCGCAAATAAAAGCACGATCACATAAGATTCCAGCAGATATTCTCCCGCCAGAGGAAGGAGCCCCATCTGCCCGAGGATCAGCCACATGATCAGAAACAGGCTGACCACCAGAAGGGAGCCGACCGACACGATCCGTGTCGCCGCCACGCTGATCACAAAAGCCGCCAGACAGACCAGAGTAATCCTCCAGTCCATGGTGATGATCACGCCGGCTGTCGCCGCGATCCCCTTACCGCCTTTGAAATGCAGATAGCAGGGGTAATTATGTCCCAGCACCACGCCAAGCCCTCCATACAGCACAAGAAGCGGCATCATATCCGGCTTTGACGCTCCGTAAAAGAAACGGATCAGAAGGCACAGCACCACTGCTTTCAGAAAGTCTCCCAGAAATACCAGAATACCAGCCTTTTTTCCCAATACACGCAGGGCATTGGTTGTTCCGGAATTTCCGCTCCCATACTGCCTGAGATCCTTATGCACGATCCTTCCGTAAAGATAGCCGGTCTGGAACAGGCCGAACACATAGCCGACTGCAAGACAAATCACTCGCTCCATGGTTAATTTTTATCCTTCCTTTCCCTGGTAATAAATCTAAGCGGCGTACCGCCGAAGCCAAAGGCCTCTCTGATCTTGTTTTCCAGATACCGGGTATAGGAAAAATGCATCAGCTCCTTGTCATTGACAAAAAGCACAAAGGTGGGCGGCTTCACCGATACCTGCGTCATATAATATATTTTCAGACGGTGTCCCTTATCGGACGGAGGCTGCTGCATGGCGACCGCCTCCATCAGGATTTCGTTGAGAACACCGGTGGCGATCCGGAGATTCTGGTTCTCGATCACCACATCAATATGATCGAATAATTTCGGAAGCCGCTGTCCGGTCAGAGCCGATATATAAATAATATCCGCATAGGGCATAAAGGAAAGGATCTCCCGGATCTTCTTTGAAAACTTGTTGGAAGTATTGGTGTCCTTTTCAATGGCGTCCCATTTATTGACCGCGATGATCATTCCCTTGCCCCTCTCATGGGCAATGCCCGCGATCTTGGCATCCTGTTCTGTCACGCCTTCAGCGGCATCGATCACCAGTACCGTCACGTCTGCCCGCTCCACAGCCGTCACGGTGCGGATAATGCTGTACCGCTCCAGATCCTCCTTGATCCGGCTCTTTCTTCTGAGTCCCGCCGTATCGATCAGCACATATTCCCTGCCGTTCCGTTTAATCACAGTATCAATGGCGTCTCTTGTGGTCCCTGCCACATCTGAAACGATCACTCTGTTTTCTCCCAGCAGCTTATTGATAATAGAGGATTTTCCCACATTGGGCTTCCCAACAATGGCGATCCGGGGGCGGTCATCCTCCTCTTCCCCGCTGTCAGACGGACGGAAATGACGGACCACCTCATCCAGCATATCGCCGATGCCCAGCATGGACGCGGCCGAGACCGGAACAGGATCCCCAATGCCCAGATTATAAAACTCATATACGTCCGTCATATATTTCGCAAAACTGTCCACTTTATTGACCACCAGAACAACCGGCTTGCCCGAACGTCTCAGCATATCCGCCACTTTCGCGTCTGCGTCCACAAGGCCCTGACGGACATCTGTGATAAAAATGATCACATCTGCCGTATCAATGGCGATCTGCGCCTGCTCCCGCATCTGCGAAAGAATGATATCCTTTGAGTCCGGCTCGATTCCGCCGGTATCGATCAGGGTAAACTTTCTGTCCAGCCAGGTACAGTCCGCGTAGATCCTGTCCCGGGTCACTCCCGGCGTATCTTTTACGATGGAAATCTTTTCTCCTGCCAGCGCGTTGAACAGAGTTGATTTTCCCACGTTGGGACGGCCGACAATGGCTACAATTGGTTTGCTCATGTATCAAAACTCTCCTTATCATTCAGTTCATATGGACGGTATCTGCCCGGAGTCCCTTCTGCCGGAAAACCGGACAGGGCAGCGACAAATTCCTGTCCGCTTGATTTTACAATATCCACCTTTGTTTGTAAAGCGGATTGAAGCTGTCCAACCGTCACATCATCCAGAAAAACCGGTTCTCCGCTCTTCAGCATGTTTTCCGGAAGAAGAAGGACCTCTCCCAGATCTCTGCCCTTCAGCTGCGCCTCCAGATCCTGTCCCGTGATCAGCCCCGAAACTGTGATCCGTTCTCCGAAAAACCGATTCTCAATGGCATGTACGGTCACCTCAAGTCCGGAATATGTCTCACAGACCAGATCAGAAAGCTGTTTGATAACGGGTGCGGCCAGACATCCGGTGGCAATGGACACCCGCCTTCTGCCAATGTCCGTTTTTGGGGACTGTTCCAGCGTCTGCCGGACCTCTTCCTCGAGAAGACGGACCATCCCCACTCCGTTTTCCAGCTGCGGATAGCCGTCATACCGTTCTTCCTCCGGAATCGCTCTGCCTGTCATCAGATAAAACTCGTCGCTGGCATGGATAAAATGGCAGCCGTACTGTTCCAAAAAATAAGACTGATATTGTTCAATCCTGTCTATCGTATCCTCCATATCCTCTTTTCCAAGAGGAAGCAGCGGATCCAGAGAATCCCGGAACCGCGTCAGTCCCACAGGCACAACCGACACGCTTTTCATGCAGGGAAGATATGGTTCCAGGGCCCGGATGGTTTCCTCCAGGCTGTCTCTGTCATTGATGCCTCTGCAAAGAACGATCTGTCCGTTCATCTCAATCCCGGCATCCCGAAGCCGGTCCATCTTTTCCAGAGCCTCCCCCGCAAACCGGTTGTGCAGCATCCGGCAGCGGAGCTCCGGATCCATTGTATGAATCGATATATTGATCGGCCCCAGATGATAGGCAATGATCCGGTCAATGTCATGATCGCTCATGTTGGTAAGCGTCACATAATTTCCCTGCAGAAACGACAGCCTGCTGTCATCATCTTTAAAATACAGCGTTTCCCGCATCCCGGGCGGCATCTGGTCAATAAAACAGAAGACACATTTGTTCCTGCAGGAACGATACTCATCCATCAGGCCGTTTTCAAATTCGGCGCCCAGATCCTCGTCCTCATCCTTCTCCACCTCCAGAAGCCATTCTTCTCCGTCCTGCTTCCTGACCAGGAGCTCCACATATGTATCTTCCATAAAATACTGATAGTCAAATATGTCTTCTATCTTATGTCCGTTTATTTCCAGCAGTACATCACCTTTGGAAAGCTCCAGCTCCTCCGCCAGGGAACCGGATCTCACCAGGGTAATGACATGTCCTTTTTCTTTCATAATCAAACTCCTGAATGAATCCTTCACATCTTTTTTATCATATCAATATTTATCTTTTTTGTAAAGGATTGCGCAGGATTTGATGCTTTTGCACTTGCGAAAAAGCGCAGGAAATGTTATAAATTGTTATGGATACAATCATCAGTTTAATAGTGGAGGAATCTCATGTCCAAAGATTTTGCTTTTAAAAATACAATTCCCGTCGCGCCGCTTAAGATCTGTGCCCTGGAAAGCTGCCGCGAGTTTGCCGAAAAAGTAAACAAGCATATCGTAACCTTCCGCAGAAACGACACAGAAGAGCTGCTGAGCCGCCAGGCCAGCATCGAATACCGGGGATATGACTGCAATTCCTATCTGCTGGAGGCTTCCTGTCCCAGATTTGGTACAGGTGAGGGAAAAGGCGAAATTCACGAATCTGTCAGAGGAACCGATCTGTTCATCATGGTGGATGTGGTCAATTACAGTCTGACTTATACGGTATGCGGCCATGAAAATCATATGTCGCCGGATGACCATTACCAGGATCTGAAGCGGATCATCGGGGCTTCCATCGCCAACGCCCACCGCGTCAATGTCATCATGCCCTTCCTGTATGAAGGACGGCAGCACAAACGTTCCAAGCGGGAATCTCTCGACTGCGCCTATGCGCTGGAAGAGCTGTCCCATATGGGGGTGTCCAATATTATTACCTTTGACGCCCATGATCCGAGAGTACAGAACGCCATTCCGCTTCACGGCTTCGACAATTTCATGCCGACGTATCAGTTTGTAAAGGCTGTATTCAAAAAGAACAACGATCTGATCATCGACAAAGATCATCTTATGGTGATCAGCCCTGATGAGGGCGCCATGGAACGGGCCGTATATTTTGCCAACAACCTGGGCGTCGATATGGGTATGTTCTATAAGCGCCGGGATTATTCCACTGTCGTAAACGGAAGAAATCCCATTGTCGCCCACGAATTCCTTGGCGCCGACGTGACAGGCAAGACGCTGATCATCATCGACGACATGATTTCCTCCGGCGAAAGTATGCTGGATACCGCAAAGGAACTGAAAGAACGCAGAGCGGACAAGGTCATCATCTGCTGTACCTTCGGACTGTTCACAGACGGCTTTGAGAAATTTGATGAATATCACAAACGCGGCTATTTCGACTACATCGTCACCACCAACCTGAATTACCGTCCCGCGGAGCTGCTGGCCCGCGACTGGTACCTGGAGGCGGATATGTCCAAATTCACCGCTGCCATTATCAACACCATCAATCATGACAAGAGTCTGAACAACATCATTGATCCGACCGCGAAGATCCAGAAGCTGATCACGAAATATACCAAAAAGCGCAGAGAGAAATACAAACAGTTTGAACTGAATCTGAAATAATCACTGCACAAAGCATAAATGATTGGAAAGCTGCCCGCCGTTTCCCGGCCAGGCAGCATTTTCATTTCACAGGAAACTGCATTCCGTTATTTTTTCCTTCTTTTCACAGCATATACCGCGCCCAGGCAGACCATTCCCGCCGCCGTCAAAAGCAGGAGCCAGATCAGAACAGGAGCATGATCTCCTGTCACAGGCGCCCTCCCTCTTACCGGCGCCTCTTCCGAAGGCTGTGCCGGCTTTTCAGCCGGCGTTTCCGGTACATCCGGTGTCTCCGGTTCTTCAGAGGGCTCCGGTTCTGTAGGCGGTTCTGTTGACGGTTCCGTGGGCGGCTCTGTCTCCTCCGGAATTTTTTCATCAACTGCCGTCACCGCAAGGAATTCGCCGGCAAGCACTTCTTCCATGGATTCACCTACAAAAATTTCCATATCCGCACAGGCTTCATATCCTTCCGGCACCGAAACTTCCCGTATGATGTAAATGCCGTAAGGCAGGGCAATCGTCGTCAGGCGGCCGTTCTCATCCGTATACAGTACCGTCTCGCCCTGTTCTCCGATCACAGCCGGCTCCGCGCTGTCCCAGTCCACATTTCCCTGTTCATCGGCAGACAGTCCGGATTTCAGATAAAAAGAAAATCCCGCGCCGGGCAAAGGTTTGTCCTCAGCATATTTTTCCAGCGTCACCGGCTGCCGGATCACCTCGTCACGCACATTCATAAACACTTCCACGACCGCAGTCTCGTCTCCCGCGTACCGGAGAACAGCCTCATACTCCTCCTGGCTGGCCAGATGACCTTCCGGCGGCTGGATCTCTTTGATCAGATAAGTTCCCAGGGGCAGCCCTGTCAGGCTTCCTTCCCCGTTCTCGTCCGTTATGATCTCTCCGGCCTTTGCTCCTGTCTCTTTGTCATACACTTCATAAACCGCGCCCGACAGAACCGCGTCGCCAGATCCCTGTTCCGGATCAGATTCCGTTCCTGATTCCTTTTTCAGGAGAATGCTGCCTTTCACTGACAGATTGGTCCAGCTGCTTTCCGCGATCTGCCCGGCCTGAACCGTCACAGTCTGCGTCTGCGTATCCCGGATATATCCCTCCGGGACCCGGACTTCCCGTATTTCATAGATGCCGTCTGCCAGATATCCGCTCAAAGCGTACCCGTCTTCATCCGTCTCCAGCAGGCAGACCGGTTCACTGCTTCCTGAAACATACAGGCCAAATTCCACGCCCGGAAGCGGTTCTCCGCTCTCTGCATCTGTTTTCCGCAGTCTGACCCGGCCCGGTTCATCCGGAATCATCAGCTCAGTCTCCTGCCTGGCGGCGTATGTTTCCCCGATCTTCTGTACCTTTCCCATGGTCTGGTAAGACGGATCATCCGGCTCAAACACCGTTACCTGCCCGGCGCCGCCGCCATAGCCTTCCGCAGTCAGAGCAAGTGTCCTTCCGCCATTCCCTTCCCACGGAAAGGACAGTACAAATTCTCTGCTGTCTGATATTCCGGTTTCTGTGCGCCACGATGCGCTTGCAAGAGGCTGTCCGTTCAATGTCACTGCAGTCCCCTCCGCCAGTCCGGAAAATTGTACTGTATACGCTTCCAGATTCTCCGCCGATACAGGTATCCTGACAGATACTGTCCCGGCTGACGCGTCTGCGGAAATCTCCGCCGCTCCAAAGCTTACGCTCCGCGGCAGCTGGACACCTGAAAGCGCATTTCCGGCCAGGGTCCGGTACATGGAAGCCGCGTCCACATCCTGCAGATTGATGGGGACGGCATAATCATAAGCAAAATAATCCGCATTGCTGTCCGCTTCTCCCAAAGAAGCCAGAACTGCCCAGATGGCAAGCTGCGTGGCCTGCCGCTGCGCATCCTCCGGAATCCCCCTCTGTGTCCAGTAACGGGCATTCAGCGGATAACCGTCTCCGATCACAAGACGCACCGCCGCCATTCCCGCTTCGCTGATCCTGCCTGTTCCATTTCCGGCATTTCCATAAGACTGGCCGCCGTCAGGGCTTTCCAGCGCGCTGTTCAGACAGTAGGCCACCGAACCGTCCGATGTGTCCTGGTACGCCTGAATGACATTGTTCACGTCATTGAGGGCCAGATACATTTTCTCATAGGATATCTTCGCAAAACCGGACTGAGAAGCCCTCACCGGTCCCGCAGTCAGCACTGTCACTGCCAGAATCACCGCGGCAGCCGCGCAGACTGCCAGCCGCCTCATTTTTCCTTTCGTCATGTTTTTATCGTCCATCCTTTCTTATATTGCAGAGGACGGACAGGAAGCCTGAAAAAAAGACAAACCCTCCTTTCTTCCTTCAGCATCCTTCTCTTTTGCATGACAGCATTCTTTTCCTGTTTCCCATATGATTTTGTTTTTATTTTGTGGAAATATGGCCGAACCGGCCTGATGAAATGATAAAACAATCTGATAAATTGTTTTGACAAAGAAACAGGCTTCCTGCCTCCCTGCATCAGCTATTATAGCAGGAAACCTGTCCGAGTTCAATCAGAACATATATTTATTTTTCGCTTAGGGAACCATAATCCACATAGCCGGACGGACTCCGTTTCTCGTATCATCCACTCCGTCGCCATCCTGATTGATTCCACCCTCACTTACGACATTGACTGCATAATAATTGCTGCGTCCGGCCGTGCGCAGCCACCACCAGCAATAATGATCCTCATTAACCGGAACTCCCTGCGCAATTGCAAAATCGGAGGCCTCTGCCTGCACCCTCGCTCCTTCCCCTAAAAGTGTTGCTGCTTCATCCAGGCTCAATAAAAAAATCTGATCATCTGTTCCTGTGTCGGGCAGCGTGCTTACCATAATATGTTCTCTTTCAGTTTCCGTAAATGCGGTCTTCAGAAAAACCTGATTCAGCCACGACCGAAGCATGCAGGATGCCCATGTTACTTCCATATAACTTTCATGATAAGCGCTTCGTTCCAATGCATGACAGCTAACCACCAGAATACGATCCTCTTCCACTGACAATACTTTCCAAAATATTGTCTCACTGCCATTATCCAGGTTGTTGTCCTGCTCATAGGAACCGAATGGAATCTCGTCTCCAATCACTGCATTTCTGCAGATTTCCACCTCACATTGTTCCCTCTTATCTCTGCTGTCCTTATATTCACCTAAATCTGAAAATATCTGGAATGCCCTGTCATATTCTGCCTGTTCCATTTTTTCAATTCCCGACCGATACTGCACCCATGGCGATATCACAAAAATCCAGGTGACAATCAAAAGCGCTGATATTCCAAACACCAAAAATATCGGCAGAAGTATTTTATTTCTTTTAGAATGTTTCTTTTTTGGCTCTGCATATTCCTGGGCGCTTTGCTGATGATCATCCGGCTGGTCACTGAGCGCATTCACCTTTTCCAACTCTGTGCCACAGTAAACACAATATGCAAATTGTTCCTGATTTTCTTTTCCGCAATGACTGCATTTCATCCAAAACTCCCCTTCCTGATTCATGCGCATAATAACAGCATCGAAATAGATTAGGAATCTACAATTAATATTTTTCCATGAATCGTTTTAAAACCGTTGCACATTCCGCCCGGGTCGCATATCCCTGAGGATCAAGCTGTGTTTCATGATACTTTCCAGTTATGATTCCGCTTCCCACTGCCCAGCTCATGGCATTCCGCGCAAATTCACTTACTTTGTAACCATCCGTATATCCATAGATGTTTGCTCTCTGTCCTGTGTAATACCCTTTATACTGTGCATAACGATACATCATAACAGCCATCTGTTCCCGATTAATCAAATCTCCCGCTCCGAAATATCCGTTACTGTAACCAGTAATGATATTCGCGTTTGAAGCCCACATAACCGCATCTGCATACCATGCGCCATAAGGCACATCAGGATATTGATAGCTGTATGAAACATGCGGATTACCTTCAAGATTCCAGATTGTTTTTGCAAACTGAACACGATACAGTGGTTCGTTTGGACCAAACATCGTTGGATTATATCCCGTCATAATATTGTGTTCAAATACATATTTAACAGCATCATAATACCAGTCACCCTGTCTGACATCTGTGAAACGCATTTTAGTGCCTGTTGTTTTAAAAGTAGATTTTCCGCTGTAATATCTGGTTCCTCCAAAATCTGCCCAAAACTGATACGTATAAGTACTGCCCGGTTCCAGGCTTGCTCCCAGTTCACTCCTGATATCATATTTAATCTCCATATAATATCCTCTTACACTTGTCCCCTCATCTCCCTGAGCAATCAGCCGCCCGCTTTCATCCCAGACATAGGCGCCGGCCCGGTTAAACTGAACTGACGCGGAGGTACTGATTCCTCCATAAATTACTGCATTGCGATCCTGCAGTGAATTGGTCCAGAGATTCCAGGATGTGGCGACAGACGGATTTGATCCTCCTGATCCGGTAAAATTCGGACGCACTACTCCCCAATACGGATTGGTAAAACCTCTGTAGGAGATGGTTGTAATTTTTTCCACATACGGATGACCATCAAAATTCTGATGATATGTCGACCATTCCGACTCAAAAATCGCCACATGTCCATACGGATTAGAAGAATTTCCGGAATAAACCAGGATGTCGCCCTTTTGAGGTACTGCTCCCTGGATTCGCATCCATCCTGACGGCAATGCGTTTGTGGCGTAATCACAACCATTCCCATTAACCGGTGCAGCACCAAGATAATTATAATAAGCCTTAATCAAATCCACGCACTGTGCACCATAAACTTTATCATAATCAATTGAACGGCCCACCTGGGACTGTACCCAGGCAATCGCCTCATCTGCCGATGCGGCTTTTGCCGTAAATGCATTGAACGGCATCATTGTCAAAATGCAGCATACAACCATGATAATACTGATATGTTTCATTTTCTGTTTCATATACTTGTCCCCCTTTTCTAAAACAACCGCTCTTTATCAATCTGTTTCAGGCGCAGAATAGAAAGCAGGATATACATAATCGAAAATCCAATCAGAACCAGACAAACAACTGCAAAATGGTCCGGATTGCAAGTATAAGTAATCTCCGGAAATATTGCTTCGCTTTCCATTCCTGCTGTAGCGCCAAACCCATCAACACCCCAGCGACTGAGCATCAAAACCGCCACCCAGTCCAGAACCTCATTCAGCTCGAACAGTGCATTTGAAAAAATCATTTCTGTCACCAGAAAAAAAGGCATTAAAGTCATAGCAAATGCCGTATCCCGCGAAAAAGAAGAAATCAACAGTCCCAACATATCTGAAGAAAAAATCATCAAAAAAATCAGAATCAAATACTCTACTGATGGATTAAAGAAGACTCCCTGTTCCGGCATACCTGCGATCAGGCAAAAGACAACCGTAATCAAAACGCTCTGAATCACTGACAAAATCAGCTGATACAAGACATTTGCGATTACAAATGCAGAAATACTTCCTCCCTGCATATACTGAATCTTAATCCTTCCCCGGATACTACATATAGATTGAATGCTGTTAAATATACCGATCCAAAGGCATGCACAAGTCAGTGTAAAAAGACTTGTCCTTGTTCCCCCAAAGTTTACGTAAATCAAATCTTTGACTACGTAAGAAACTACGATTCCCATTACAAGGGGTAAAATCAAAACCGTTTTGCTTTTTCTGTTTTTTTCTTCTAACACAAGTTCCCGAAAATATGCTTTTATTTGATTCATTGTTTTCTTCTATTCCATTCGTTTACATAATATGCGCCAAGTCCCTCTCCTTCTCCGGCAGATTGAACACGATATACAATTCTGCTATATGGATCGTTTGTTTTTAAATCGAAAAATTCCCGGGCATGGGTCGGGGTTCCGCAATAAGCGATTGAACTTCCCTGACGCTCGTCGATTTGAGCCAAAACTATCAGCTTGTTAAAAATATCTTCAAAACGGATCCTTCTGTTATCATTAAATAATGCCATATAATTGTGAGGGTGATGACTTACGATCATCACTGTTTTTCCCTGCCGTATCACTTGGTTTTCATAAAGATCTCTGATAAATAAGTGAAAAGCTGACGGTTCATCCAGGCCACTGTCCGGCTCGTCAAAAACATATAAGCTTGGATTCCCGATATTGGAGCATGCCATTAACAGCTTCTTTTTTTGTCCCCCGGAAATTCGTTTGACCAGAGTATTCAAAAGTTTTCTGTCATCATCCCACAGCCGAAATGTTTCTGCCAAAGACTTCAGTTCCGGTTCGGTCAGGTTTCTTCCTCGAAACAGCATAGCATTTTTCTGTATTTCCTGTTCTACTGTCAGATATTCGTTGGAAATTGAAAACTGCGGCGCGTAAAAAAAAAGTTTCCTATATTTTTTTTGCACAGAAGATTTCGTTAAAGGTTCATATACAATACGATCACCTACCTTTTTTCCAATCTCAATCTTATTTTTTCTGTTTTCCAGTGGTCTCTCAAACCCCAGGATATTTTTCAGCAAGGTGGTTTTTCCTGTTCCGGATCCCCCAATAACCATAATCATTTCTCCGGGATTGATCTCCAGATTCACATTTGTGAGAATTCTTTTTTTCTTTCCTCTCCCGACCGGAACAGAAATATTGGTATTTTGTACTCTGATCCACACCTCTCTGCCTGTGTTGTTTTGCTTTTTGGACACATGAACCTGCCGCTCTACAATAGCAATGGAATGATTTCTTGCGTAAGTTATAACTGTGGGGAAATCTTCTATTTCTCCATCCAGTTCAAATTTCATCATCCCATTAAAATTTCCGCAATCATTAAATACGTTTCTTCCAATCTGCACATCGTTGTGGAAGGTCACAAGATTAAGGGGATTGGATTCGAAAGCCCTATCTCCAATTTCCATAATCCTCTCTTTAAATATCAGTTCTTCAATCATACAGACCGCAAACGCTTCTTTGCCGATTTTTCCAACATTTTTTTCGAAAACAACCTTCGTCAGATTCTCACAGTTGAAATAGGCTCTGTCTCTGATTGCAACCACAGGGATTTTAAAATAAATCTCGCGAATATTTTTATCAAATGTATGATTGTCCTGCAGCTGTTCTTCCCTGTCAATGATCAAAATCCCGTCCATGCTTCCCATTCTCTTTATCATCTCCGTTTTCATCATCAGGCAGGATCTGTTCAATTTCCACCTGTGCCGGGATGCCAATTTTTACATCTCCCCTATAATTTCTGTAAATGTATCCCTTTGAAAATACATATGTAACCCGGTACTGCATAGTTTCCTGATATTCCTCATCCGAATACATAGTTTCCTGATTAAAAGGATCTCCGCACTTCGGCTCAATCAGCTCACATCCGAAGTCTCGCAGAAAGCGCCGCATTTTCAAATTGAGCATCTCCAGTTTTTTTTCTACGATTCGTACATCTTCTGCGCACTTTAATCGCTGTATACATTCCTCCAATCGTTCCAAAAACAGAATATATTCCTTAAACTGAAATCCGGAATATGTATTAAGCGCGTTTTGAACAACTTTACCATACTCCGTAATCTGCTCTATGTTAAATTCCTTAGGATGTTGTCTCATATGCTCGAACCAATGATTCAACTCAACAATTGCTGTTCCTGCATCCTGGTATAGTTTTTGTATACTCACAGGCGTAATAGACAATGGCCTTTGTCTTCTCGCTCTCTTTCTTTTTCGCAAATTTAAATTCCTTCTTTCCATATCAGAAATTATTTTTCAGCAAATCTCCTATGTTTTGTTCCCGTTCTCCATATTGATCCGTTACGGTCGTATGAAGAATGCCATCCGCATCAAAATAATAGGAAAAAGTAAACCGATGTCCATATTGAATGACGGATCCCTCATATTGATAACACAAAGCCCGGTCAGTCAATCTTCTTTGTTTACGCAAATCATATTCTGTCACATGACTCTCATCCGTTTCCTCTCCCATGTACAATTGAATTGTAATCTTGCTTCCCCCATACAAGGTCTGCAGAGAAAGAGAAACAGAATCTGTTGGAATACTCTGATGTTTAAAAAACAGATTTCTGATAAAATAGCAATCCAGTTTTTGATCCTTTAATAAAATCCCAAAACTATAGTTGAGAATATTTCCAACATTTTTTCCTTCATATTTTACATTTCCCGCTGCTGTGGCAATTCTTTTGTCAACGCCAAGATTAAACACATTGCTATACCGCTCACGCAGGCATTCCTGGAGATAGGCGCTTTTTGAGCCGCCGCCTGCCAGAATAATACGGCTTACTACATTTCCCGTTGTCCTGCACTTCGCGATTAAATCCTCGCATATCACTATCGTTTCATCAATGCAGGGTCTGATTTGATTCCTGTATTCTTCTACCGTAATCTCTACCTCACATGGACCTACTTTTGGATGCAACAGTTTAATCAAATAACGGTTTTCCCCTGTTTCCAGCATTTCCTTTGCTTCCCTCAGACTGGTGAGGTTGAGGTTTTTAGCCACACCATGATCTGAAACGAGATCATCCAGAGTAACCCTCTCATCGTGAAGTTTCTGTACACATAATTCGCCCAGCATCCGATCCATATAATTTCCTGCATGCTTATTTCCGCCGGTGGCCATAACCTGATAATGATCACCAGTTTTTTTTACCAGTGCCGCATCAAAGGTTCCTCCGCCCATGTCATAGGTCAGGACTGTCTCTCCGTCATTTATGGCATTCAATGCAATTGCCACCGGCTCATCTACAATACCGCTGACTGTGATTCCCTTTATTTTTCCATTTTCCGCCTCGGCCTCTATAGATTCTATGCATTCCTTCAATCTGATCGCATAAATAGTTGAAAAGGAAATCGGCTTTGACAAAACTACTTCCGTAATATTCTGTCCTGAAAAATCCGGATGTGATACGGCCGTCGTTAAAAGATAAGTCAAATATAATTTGGCTAGCTCCCATTTATCCTTTCCGAAAACCTCCTCATCATATTGGTCATTCCCAAGAAGAGCTTTCAGATTTTTAATAGTATGACTATTTGCGCTGTTGATCAATGTCTCAGTTGTCGGAATTTGCCATCCACTTTTCACTACGCCATTTTTATATTGTACGATAGACGGAGCAAACAAAACCTCAGCATCATTGTCATTGCGGAGCAGTGTTCTGATTTCTCCATCTTTTTTCCATACGACACTGCTGTTGACTGTTCCAAAATCAATTCCTATCTTCGCCATTTCATACTTCCTTTTTTATCTGAAATACATTCTGTTTCTTTTTCCCGCACAATATACAGACCTCCTCATCCGCATGATTTTCTGTTCCGCAGACACAGACCCAATTTCCGGTTCCGTTTTCCGGCACTTCCTGGAGTTCCGGTTCATGAAACGTGTCTTTCAGCCTTTTCCTCAGCGCTTCCAGGCGCTCCAGCGGAAGCTGGCTGTCAATATTGACCGGTACCGCGGACCGCGCCAGTCCTGTTCCGAAACTGTACTGCAGAACATCAACCTTTGCATACACAATATCGTCCGGACCTTCATAAATACCTTCTGCAGTCCCGCGGATGATCCCGTTGCTCTGGCTCCTGAAATTTCTGATCTGTACATCCCAGAACCGGTATACATTATGCAGCTGACTTACCAGCGTAATATTCATCTGTGCCAGATTCAGTTCTTCGGCATACTGCTTCAGCTCTATATCCAGCTCTCCGTCTTCATTTACGATGACCTGAAGCGGCCGGAACGGCAGAAGTCCATTATAATTCACGACAGGCGCCATAAATTTTGTCTTTTTAAAATCCAGTCCGATTTTCTCCCGAATCTCCTCGGCTTCCGGAGCTCTGCTCACCAATATTTCCGCGGCAATCCCGCAGATCAGAGACAGCCACGGACCGATTGCCAGTGAATATTCAAATAAGGAATCCATGCTGTCCTTTGATCCCTGGATCATGATCAGAGTCAGCACAAAAATCACTACGTTGGCCACAAACGGCAGATGGATCCATTCCGTACTTTCAAAATCCTGTTCCATCCAGAGGCGGACAATCCCAATCAGGTATAAAACCGGGACAACATAAAGTATAAGAAACAAAGGAGACTCCGACAGATTAGCAATCTTCATGATACTCAGAGTCGTATTTCCAAAATCTGCTATTTTCACCCACCCGATAAAGTACGAAAAGATTACGGCTGCATACAGGACAAGACAGCCGATCAAATACGGCTGTATTTGATGGTTGGTCTCAGTTGTTTTTACTTCCTGCTCTTTTTTCCTGAGATTCTGCGGCGGCAGCTGCATCTGTCCATAATCCGGATCCCTGTATCTCGAGACGATTCCCTGCTGATTTACGGCAATACGAAGCTGCGATATTTCACAGCGAAGTTTCCTGATCCCATTTTTTAATTCCTGTTCTTTTTTCAGGTCCTCCGGACTGCTGTGTATGATTTTCCGTTCCGTTTTTTCTGCGTTGTTTCCAGATTCCCCAGCCACCATTGATGTGTGCAAAGCTGTCATTTTCTGAAATTCCGGCAGTTTTTTTCCGCATTCCGGACAGAACACCATTTCCTTTTTCACTTCAGCATTACAATTCGGACAATTCATGCCTGCCTCCTCTCCGGCAAAAGCTGACTTAACAGCCCTTCCCTTTCCTGTTCCAGTTTTTCAAATTCCTGCCGCAGTTCTTCCAGAGCAGCTGCTTTCTCCAGAATTTCTTTTTCCTCCGGAAGCTTCGCGCCGCATTCCATGCAGAACAACATGCCCTTCCGATTTTCTTTTCCGCAGTTTGTACATTTCATAAATACGCACCTCCTCCGTCTGTCAGTTATGGAATCTTGCGCCGGAAATTCCCACTTCTTTTCCCAGTCCGCCAAGCGTGTTCTGAGATATGATCCGAACAAATCTCGCATTTGCAATGTCAATACTAAAATTTATAGGATCACTTTTGAGATCTAGTTGCTCGGTTTCATAGACCAGTACCTCGTCTGCATATATTTGAACAGAAAAATATTGTTGCGAATACGCATAATCGCCAATAAAAATTATACCGCTTAAATATCGGTAATTACCGTTTGGCGCATATTCTACCAATGATTTCGTACCCATCAATATACAATCTGTATATGCATTGCCAAAAATATCCTCTGTTACCCCTGATGAAATTACAGAAATATTTTTAGAATCTACAACCTTCATATCCAGCAGAGAAATTGGCAGCCTGGTTTTGTATTCTTCGATTTTACTGGTAAAGTCATCAGATTCTCCAAAGTAATTGACTCCCTGATTCAGAGTCGCTATTGCCTGCTCATATTCTCCGGCATCCGCATATGACTGAGCAGTATCAAAAAACTGCTGCCGGTAGGCTGCCCGGTATTCCTCCAGCAATTCAGACGAACCATATCCTGTAGCGACGCTTTGCTCTAAAGCCCCAATCGCACTGATATAATCTCCTGCTGCCGCATATGCCTGTCCGTCCGCTATCAGCTGATCCGCAGCTGCCTGATCCTCTTTTTCAGATATTTCCTGGCGCAGACTCTGTATATCCTGATCATTTTTCAGAAGGTCAAGCCCTTCATTCATTGCGTTTTTGGCTCCATCAAAGTCTCCGGCTTCTAACAGTTCACGACTCTGACTGATCACCTGATTTTTATAGGCTTCCATAGCCTCCTGCATCTTCTCCTGCGCAGAATGATATCTGCTGTCCGACTCAAGAACAGCCTGATAAAATGCAATGGCACTCCTGTAATCTCCAGCTGCAGCTGCCTCTTCTGCCTGTGAAAAGCTCTGCTTTGAATCATGCAGACTGCTTAAACTGTCTGAAATGTCCTGAATTCCCTCCAAAGGATAATTTTCCAATAAAACAGTCAGCTCTTCTTCTGCCTCTTCATAAGAAATTTCTTCCTGATTATATAAATCGTAGATTTCCTGTGCGCTGGCAGTCAATTTCTCATCTGCCTTCTGCTGTTCTTCAGAAGACAGACCGGCATAAAACTCCTGAGCGTCTGCAAACGCGTCTTTTTCCATTGCCCGCTCAAATTGCCGCGCGTCGGATTGATACCACAGCAGAAAACCGCCTCCGCCCGCCAAAAGCAGTACGGCACATCCTGCAGCAACCCATATCCGCCATTTCTTCCCCTTTTTTTCTGTATCTGCATCATGGACTTCATTACATTCATTCTCCTCTGGAAACGGTTCTGAAAAATTTGAGACCGCCTCCTCATTTGAAAAAGCCGGATCTTCCGGTTCATTTTCTTTCGAAAGCGCTACATCTCCCGGTTCTTCTTCCACCAGTATGTGATCCTCCGGCTTACTTGCGTGATTTGTCACGAGATATCCGCAGTAACCACAAAATTTCGCATCATCTTCCAGAATTTCATTGCAATTCGGACAGCGCATAACCAATCCCCCCTGTTTGATACAAAAACATTTGTCATAAATCACCTTTGAATGTCTATTTTAACCGCTTGTATATAGTAATAATATCTAAATGAATTAGTTAAGTCAATAATAATCGCCAAATAAACCGGATATTTTTGACAAATATGGATAGTACAATTATATATACAAGGTGGTGACGGACTTGAATCAGGACTTATTTATCAAACGATTAGTACAGCTTCGACAAAACAAAGGTGTCTCAGCCCGCGACATGAGTTTATCAATCGGGCAAAGCGCAGGTTATATCAACAACATTGAAAATGGAATCAACTATCCTTCTATGACGGTATTTTTTTATATTTGCGATTATCTTGGCGTAACTCCAAGAGAGTTTTTTGATACAGAAATACCGAATCCCACAAAATATCAGGAACTTCTGTCCGCTGCTAAAAGATTAAACAATGAGCAGCTGGATCTTTTAATTTCAATTGCAAATGGTTTAAAATAATAAAAAGTGCGCATCATCATGAAATGCTGAATCTTCAGTTCTCATTCATGATAATACGCACTTTATATACTGACTAAATATTCTGATAAGGTTCTCTATGCGGCTCAACACACCACATCCACCATTGACTTACGGCAGCCAAAACTCCTGTCCTTCCCGCTCGATCCGCATGATCCTGTCCCGGTAGGGCGCTGAGATTTCTTCTCCAAGAAGCCGTTCCGTTACGCTGTAATCCTTCCAGAAATGCATGGGAAACGCGGCGTCCGTATCTGTATGCCGCATGAAATAATCGAATCCAAGGGCATACCGTTCTTCCTGTCTGGGATCCAGCGGCACAAACGCCGCGTCGAAATGCCGGCCCTCAATTCTTCCGATCTCATTCTGGAAGCGTGAGGTCATATCTCTGTATTCCTCCTCGGTTTCCCCCTTCCAGGTCCACCAGTTCAGATCTCCCGCATGATACAGATGCCGACCCTCGCAGCTGATCAGAAAAGCCACTCCCGCATCGGTAGAAGCCAGAGTCTCTGCCTGAAGGCTGCCTGATTCTGTCTCGAAAACCTGTGAAGCATGCTTTCCCATATAGATGATCTTGTCCCAGGCTGCCTCCGGCACCTGCCTGCGGGCAAGATACGCCTGATTCATCCTGATATCCCTGGAAAGAACAAAATGGATCTTCGGATATTTCTCAGCCAGAGACAGCACGGAAAGATCAAAATGATCATGGTGCTTATGGCTGGCAAAAACAAACAGCTCTTTCTCTTTCGGAAAATCCGGAAGGGGACCGGCATAATAATCAAAAAGCACTGCCGCCCCCGAAAATTCCACTGAAAAGCTGCTGTGATGAATATAGGTAATTTTCATCCTGCCTTCTCCCGCTCACATTCTTTCATTCTTTTTCTTTACATTCTGCTGCCGATCCAGAGATTTCTCTTTTTCAGGTCCAGATATTCATGATATGCCTTCTCCATGATCTGCTTTTCATTTTGAAATTTAAGCAGATGATAGGCTTCATAAAACTTGTAATACCCTGAATCCAGAAAATATTCCTCCCGCTGTGGTTTGCTGTAATAGCTGTCTGCCATCATCAGATACCAGTGAACATCCTTTTCTACCGTATCCTGCGGAATATTAAACGAATACTGGCTTTTTCCGATATATTTGACAATGGAAGCCTGAACGCCCGTCTCTTCCTTCACCTCACGAAGCGCAGTCTCTTTATGCGATTCCCCTGCTTCTACAGTTCCCTTCGGCAGGACCCAGCCCTCATATTTATTCTTGTAATTTTTATAAAGGACCAGGATCTTGCCGCGGAATATAACCACACCGCCACAGCTTATTGCCTCAATCATATGCAATCCCTCCTGATTCTGGTGTGCGCTGCAGTATAAGCTGATAAACACCTAAGGTTTATTATAGCTTATTTCCTATACTGACACAAGGGCTGACCTGCTTTTGCCCGAGGAGCAGGTGCCCGGGCCGGGCGGAGCCCGACATGCAGAAACTGAAGCGTTTACTGAGACTGCTGAGACTGGGATTCCTGTCTGGAAAAATATCCTTCAAAGATCGCCTTTGCGCCCCGCGTCGCCACGGAACCGCCGAGGCCGCCGTTCTCGTATATGATACTGATCACAATCTCCGGATTATCCGCCGGCGCAAATCCCACAAACCAGGCATGGCTCTCATCCTTGTTGGAACTGAATTCCGCGGATCCGGTTTTTCCGGCTACCTGATAGGAATCAGACTGAAGGGACGGACTGGTTCCTTCGTTGACCACGGCCACCATGAAATTGGTCAGAGTTTCCGCCTCGTCGGCGGACATGAGCTTTCCATAGGCGGAAGGCATGAACTGTTCTACCACTTTGCCGTCCGCGCTTTCCACCCGGTCGATCACATACGGATTCATCAGCGTGCCTCCGTTGGCAATCGTTGACACGATCATGGCGTTATGAATGGGCGAAATCATTGTCCTGCCCTGCCCGATCGCAGTCTGAACCCGTTCAGCCAGTCCTGAAGTCCCGTCCATGACAAACGAGCTCTCCGAATATTCCATTCCGGACGGAAGCGGCAGCTCACTGTTGAACAGAAAACTTTCGCACAGAGAATGAAAACTGTCCGCATTCAGCTGCTCCCCGATATTCGCAAAAGAAGTATTGCAGGAATTAGCCAGGGAAAGGCGCAGATCCAGAAGGCCATGGACATGTCCCTCATAACAGCTCATAACAGCATCTCCGTAAGGGAAGGTTCCCTCACATTCAAACTGGTAAGACTGCCATGTAGTTGGATACTCTCTGATATATTCCAGGGCTGTCAGAAGTTTAAAAGTAGACCCCGGAGGGTAAAGGCCCTGAGTCGCTCTGTTGAGCAGATTCGCATTCTGATTGGTTTCCGCCGTGAGCTCTTCCCAGTCTTCTGAAATGGTATTGGGATTGTAATCTGCCTTTGAGACCATGGCCAGGATCTTTCCTGTGCTGGGCTCCATGATCACGCAGGCCCCGTTATAATCGCCGAGTACATCATAGGCCAGCTGCTGGAGATCAGGATCCAGGGTCGTCACCACATTGTCTCCCTGGTTTTTCACTTCATTCAGTTCATTGTTGACCTGATCCACCACATTGATATGAGATTCCAGCAAGTACTGATTGGCCGATGCCTCCAGTCCCGTTTTCCCGGAAGCGGAATACCCGACCACATGGGCAAACAGATTGGCATAAGGATATTCCCTGGTCTCATTGCCCTCATCATCCTCCACGGTACGGGCCAGCACCTCTCCGCCGCTCCCCAGGATCTGACCGCGGACCACCTTCTCCGAAAAGGTATCCAGCCTGGAATTGTAGGCGCTGTTGATGGTATCCTGGCTCCTTACGATGAGATAATATCCAAAATATCCGATCGTCGCCACAAACATCAGCACAAACAGAACACTGGCCAGACGGATCTCTCTATTGACCTTTCTGGTCCGCTCTTCTACGTGAAGGATTTCTTTTTCTTCTTTCTTCTGCGTCTGCAGGGCCTTCCGCACCTTTTCCATATCTTTGCGCGTAAAGGGCCTGTCTCCTCCGCTCCTGTTTTCTTTCTTCTTCAATACGATCAACCTCATCCTGCTTTAAAATATACAGTCCCTGGATAATTCCGAACATGATAAAGGTACTCACGATCGAACTTCCGCCGTAACTGACAAAGGGAAGCGTGACTCCCGTGGAAGGAATGAATTTGATCACGCCTCCGATATTCAGAAACACCTGCGCGCCATAAACCGCCGCCATGCCGAACGCGATGATTTTATAAAACATCCCGTCCATCCAGGTGGAAATCCACAAAAACTGCAGGAGGCAGCTCAGGCAGATCAGGATCAGCGCAATGGCAAATATGGCGCCGAACTCCTCTGAAATCGCCGCGAAAATAAAATCAGAACGGACGACAGGAATACTCTCCGGCATTCCCTGATACAGTCCGGCTCCCAGCCAGCCGCCGCTTCCGATGGCAAACAGGGACTGAAGGATCTGCCAGCCGTCTCCTGTCGCATCCTGCCACGGATCCCGCCACACCTGGACGCGGACCTTCACATGATTGAAGATCCGGTAGGCAAAAACAGAGGCCACACTTCCGGCCGCCGCGCCGCCGAACAGATACAGATAGCTCCTGGTCGCCACAAAAAGCATCAGAAGATACGCGATAAAATAGATCAGGGCCGCGCCCAGATCCCTGGATGCCACCAGGATCAGCACATGCAGCGCCGCCACGGCAGTGGTCACACATACCCGTTTGAAGCTGATGCTGGTCTGGAACATGGAAGCCACAAAAAACACAAATGTGATTTTGACAAACTCTGACGGCTGCACGGAAAACAATCCGCCAATGTTAAAGGAAAGGTTCGCGCCGTAGGAAACCTGGCTGAACACCAGGATCGCCAGCAGCGCCACGATGCCGACTCCCGCATAGATCCATCCGAACCTCCACAGGTAGCGCATCCGCCTGACCATCACAGGCACAGCCATGGCCAGCGCCGCGGCTGCGGCCGTAATGATGAACTGACGCACTGCCCTGTCCGCCCCCAGCCGGGTCAGCATGATAAAGCCGATGGAAAGCAGCATGCAGGTATTGTTCAGCAGCAGTCTGGACGCCTTTTTATAGAAGATCCGGAACAGCACCAGATAAAGAATAAAAAAGATCACCTGAGCCAGATAAAAAACGATCATGGAAATATCATTGGTATATACAAAAATAGCCAGATTGCCGGTCAGATGAAACATGAACATGCAGAACAGCTGCATACCGCAGGCTTTGTTCCGTCCCTTGTGGGTCTTCAGCCTCAGATAGCGGTATGTGGATATGGTATACAAAATGATCAGCACGATCATGATATATTTTGTTGCCTGAATCACCAAATTTGTCACTTTTCCACCTACTCTGTTCCCCGCCTGAAATGTCCCTTTGTCCTTACAGCGGGCTGATAATCCGGATCCTTCCCATTCCTCGCCTCTGCATAAGCCGCTATGACTTTTTCGGTTTCCGCTCTTCCCTCCGCGGTAAACTGAAGCCTGACGGCTGAGAAGCCGCACTCCCGCAGCGCTGCCATTTCGTCAGCCAGCCACAGGGGTTCACTGTTATAGACTGTATTATAACAGAATCTGCAGAAGTTTTTCACAGAAAACGCTTTCTTTTTTCTGTCCCGCAGGGTCAGGATTCCCGGCTGCCTGTCACAGGTTCCTGTATTTCTTCTGAAACACTGGGCCGACACCATCATGGGAAGATATCCATAAGCCACCATTTCACTGCCTTCACATCCCCGCGCCCGAAGCTCCCGCTCATTGAGCTCAACCGGAGCCGTATCAGAGGTCAGATTCTGTTCCCTGAGCGCCTTTCTGGCTTCATGATTCCAGCTGTACAGAGAATGATCCGCCACATACCGATAGGATTCCCCGAGCTCCTGCGCCAGATACCATTCATCCACGGTCCGGATCAGAAATCCGTCCACGCCGTCTCTGTGCCAGAAACGTTCATGTGAAAACAGTTCCCGCCGGATCCTGCTCCTCCATATTTTGGGAAGCGCGATAAAAAATTCGCGGCCCGACGCTTTCCACTTTTCTGCCCAGGCCGGAATATGCTCCCAGGGGATTTCCTCCAGGGACACATAAATCCGTTCAACCGCTTCCGAATGGAACGCCGCCTCCAGCTGTTCCTCACGTTCCGCCAGCACATAAATCCCGGGGACCGCGTTCCGGGCCCGGCTCTGTTCCGCTCCTGCCGCGCTTCCCGCAGCCGGCTCTTCCTCCGGCTCCGTTTCCCGGACCGGCGCCTGTCTTCTGTACTGTTTCAGGACAGCCTGTTCAAGAGCCTCCGCGCCCTTTCTCCTCAGCGCGTTGACAGCCCCCATGGGAAGAAAGGCATCGCCGTCCAGGGTCAGCGCAAGCTCCTCCAGCTCAAACGGCGTTTCCCCGAATTTATTCATCTGCTTTCTCAGAAGCGTCTCTGTCAGCGGCTGTTTCCTGGCCGGCAGCGCCGTCTCTCCTGTCACAGACACCGAAACATTCCCCAGGCTTAAAGACAGTATAGCAGGAAAATTGGTCTGAATCGTTAAGGATCCCTTTATTTTTTCTTTTCTTTCTCTTTCAATATACTGATGGTCCAGCGCCGCCAGAAGCGCTCCGTCCACTTCCCGGAAAGCGGGCTTTTCCCCCGGCGCGATCATGGGCGTCCTGCCCTGTTCCCGAAAGTATCCGTCGGTAAATCCGCCCCGGTCAAACAGCTTCAGCAGATATTCCCGGTCTCCCGGATCCACACGGTATCCAGCCTTTCCCTCTCTGTCATACAGATCCACATATTTCCGGTAAACACTGACTACGCCGGCCGTATATCTGGGGCTTTTCATCCTCCCCTCGATCTTCAGGGAGCACACACCTGCCTCTATGATATCCGGAAGGAGCTCCAGCGCGCAAAGATCCTTCAGATTCATCACATACCGGCCCTGTGGGCTGTTTCTCCTGCCTGTTCCGTCATAAACGTCATAGGGAAGGCGGCATGGCTGCGCGCATCTTCCTCTGTTTCCGCTGCGCCCTCCGATGAGACTGCTGTACAGGCACTGGCCGGAATAGCAGTAACAAAGGGCCCCGTGGACAAAGGCCTCTATTTCCAGATCCGTGGCGGCCCGGATCTCCCGGATCTCCTCGAGCGACAGCTCTCTGGCCGTTACGATCCTGACAGCGCCCAGGCGTTCTGCCATGAGCGCGCCTTCTTTGCCCGCGATGGTCATCTGGGTGCTGGCGTGAAGGGGCATCTCCGGAAACCAGCGCCTGACTGCCCGGCAGACCCCCAGATCCTGCACGATCAGACCGTCTGCCCCCGCCTCGTAAAACGGCAGCAGAAACGAATACAGCTCCTTTTCCATCTCTTTTTCCTTCAGCAGCGTATTGACCGTCAGATAAATTTTCCTGCCGTGAAGATGCACGTAATCAATTGCGGAAAGCAGCATATCATTGTCCGGATTATCCGCGTAGGCTCTGGCACCGAACCGCTGTCCACCCATATAAACCGCGTCGGCGCCCGCATTCACTGCCGCCTTCATGCTCTCATAGGAGCCGGCCGGCGCCAGTATTTCTGTTTTTCCCTTCTTCATGCTCTGTCCTTTACAATAAAACAGGGGGCCGCGTTCTCAAAAGCTGTCCCCCTTACTGCTTTTTTGTCTCTTCTTCCTGATCCTTTGAAACACCGGCCTCTTTCTGCATCTCCTCCAGCTTCAGCTGAGTCATCACGAGCTGATGTTTCAGACTGTACAGTTCTTTTTCCTGCGCCTCCAGCTGCTCCCTGATCTCGTCAGCCTGAGCCGCCGCCTTAAAATAGTCATCCGCCACATTGAGTTGGATCAGCACATTCTGGTAATCCGGAGTCTGCCGCAGAAACCCGTCGACAGACTTCAGTTCGTTTATTTTTCCATTTAAATATCCGGCTACTTTCTGAAGATATTCCTCACTTTCATAGCCGCCCAGCGTATATACTTTTCCGGCGATAATCACATCCGTATAATTTCTGGAACTCATCGCGTTTCTCCTTATGTCCTGCCGGCCAGTATGGTGCGCCGGCAGTTTTCCTGTTTCTTATTATAAAGGGAATTGCTGTAAAAAACAACCCAATTATTTCTCTGAGTCCGGTTTCTCCGGATATGGAATGCCAAAATGACGGTATGCCGTCTCCGTAACGACTCTGCCCCTGGGCGTTCTGTTGAGGAAGCCGCTCTTCAGCAGATAAGGCTCGCACACGTCCTCCAGTGTCCCCACATCCTCAGAAAGAGCCGCTGCCAGTGTCTCGATTCCCACGGGGCCGCCGCCGAATTTTTCGATCATGGTGAGAAGCACCCGTCTGTCCGTAGAATCCAGCCCCATTTTATCCACCTCCAGCAGATCCAGCGCGTCCGACGCCACCTGTCCGGTGATCACGCCGCCGCAGCGCACCTGGGCAAAATCTCTGACCCGTTTCAGAAAACGATTCGCCAGCCTGGGCGTTCCCCTGGACCGGGAAGCGATCTGCCTTGCCCCGTCTTCCTCGATCTGTACGCCAAGCACCCGCGCCGAACGCATGATGATCGCGAACAGCTCCTCTTCCGTATAAAATTCCAGATGGTGGACCACCCCGAACCGGTCCCTCAGCGGCGCCGTCAGAAGTCCGGCCCGCGTAGTCGCCCCCACCAGGGTAAAATGCGGCAGATCAAGGCGGAGCGAGCGGGCCGCCGCGCCTTTTCCGATCACAATGTCGATCGCGTAATCCTCCATGGCCGGATAGAGGACCTCTTCCACCTGACGGTTGAGCCGGTGGATCTCATCCACAAACAGCACGTCCCTGTCGTTGAGATTATTGAGGATCGCCGCCATTTCTCCCGGCTTTTCGATGGCCGGTCCCGCTGTGATCTTGAGCTCCGCCCCCATCTCGTGGGCCAGAATGCCCGCGAGGGTCGTCTTGCCCAGTCCGGGAGGGCCGTAAAACAGCACATGATCCAGCGCCTCGCCCCGGGACTTTGCCGCTTCTATATAAATCCGCAGCATATCCTTTGCCTTTTCCTGTCCGATGTATTCATCCAGAGTCTTCGGGCGCAGATGATTTTCAATCCCCTGATCCTCTCTGGTAAATTCTGTATTAATGATCCGCTTTTCCATTTACAGACACCTCTTTTAAAAAAGCGCCATGGTCTTCAGGGCTGCTTTCAGAATCTCCTCCGTCGTCATTTCATCCGTATTTTTTATTTTTCTGACGGCCTTCATGGCCTCGGAAGCACTGTAGCCGAGAGCCGTCAGAGCCTGCACAGCTTCACCTCTGGGATCTTCATGGGCAGAAACGGTCTGCGCCTCCGCGTGAGCCTGCTTCAGCTCAAACGCATCCTCCAGCTTCAGCTTGTCCTTCAGCTCCAGGATGACCTTGCGGGCAGTCTTGATGCCGACGCCGGGCGCCCTGGCAATGGTTTTCGCATCATCCGCCAGCACGGCAAAGCGCAGGTCGTCAGGCGAAATCACGGAAAGGATCCCCAGCGCGCCCTTTGGGCCGATTCCGCTCACTCCAATCAGCAGGCGGAACAGGCTCTGATCATCGCGGGACAGAAATCCATACAGGCTGACTGCGTCGTCCCTGATCTGCAGACAGGTATACAGGGTCACTTCCTCTCCCACAGATACCTGCGGCAGCACAGAAAGCGGCACCTGCACCTGGTATCCGATCCCTCCGGCCTCCACGATCAGGGAGTCCTCATAGATTTCCGCTAAATTTCCTTTAATAAATGAAAACATTCGCCTTCCGCCTCTCATCATGATTTCTGCAGGCAGCACCCCCGTCAGCCGCACTTCATATCCCAATCAGTTTAGCATAGTTGCCCCTCCATGGCAAGATATTTCGCACGGATGTTCTCCCGCGCCGCCCGCTGCCGGCCTTGACAGGCCAAATTTCAGAATCTATAATGATAGCATGATCACCATAACAAAAGAATTTGAACTGAACCATACATATTTTTCCGGTTCCGGCTGCCCGGGAAATCCGGAAGATTATCTTTTTTTCGATATAGAAACAACGGGACTGTCCGCCAAAAGAGACATGGTTTATCTGATCGGCTGCGTTTACTTTCGTGACGGTTCCTGGCATATGAAGCAGTGGTTCGCCGATTCCAGGGATGCCGAGCGGGAGATTCTTCTCCACTTTTTCATGTTTTCTTCCCGCTTTGCCGTTCTGGTCCATTTCAACGGCACCACCTTTGATATTCCGTTCCTGCGGGAACGGGCCGCCAGATTTCAGACGCCGGTTTCCCGGTCTGACCAGGAGAGCCTGGATATTTACCGTCATATACGGCCTCTGAAAAAGCTGTTCGGCCTTGAGGACTGCCGTCAGAAAACGCTGGAACGTCTCCTGGGCACTGCCAGAGAGGATCCCTACGATGGCGGGCAGCTGATTTCCTTTTACTGGAATTATCTGGCAGGACATGACGAATCCCTTCTTCATTTTCTGCTGCTGCACAATGAAGAAGATGTCAGGGGACTTCCCTGTCTCCTGGCCTTTTTGTCCTACGAAGCCTTTTTCAGCGGTCCCTTTTCCCTGGAATCTGAGACGCTGTCCGGCGAAGGAGCCGGCCGGCTTTCCATAAGCGGCAGAAGCCGTTTTGTTCTGCCGCTTCCCTGCCGTTTTTCGGAGGATTCCTGCTCCGTATCCTGCGAGGGGAACCGGATCACGCTGGATCTTCCCGTGTTCCGCGGCTCTTTAAAATATTTTTTCAGGGATTATGCCAGCTACTATTATCTGCCCGAAGAGGACAGAGCCATCCATAAAAGTGTAGCCGCTTACGTGGACAAAGCGCATAAAAAGAAGGCCACTGCCAAAACCTGCTATCAGAAGCGGGAGGGGATTTTCATTCCGGTTCCCCAGAAGGCCGCCGATGGCCTTCCGGTTTTCCGCGAAGACTACAAACACAAACCTGTTTATGTAGAATACAAACAGGAGCTCTGGCAGGACAGCTGCTTTCTCCAGGCACTGATCAGAGAACTTTCACCATTCTAATCCAAAAACGTTCGGGAGTGTTTTTTATGATAGATTCTGAGGCCCTGCTCGCGCGGCTTCTGGAGTATTATTCCAAAGATTATGATCTGACCGCCCCTTATGAGATCAATGATACCATTTATGATACTTATGCGGTTTACCGCCATTTTAACTGTTTTGAACACGCGTTTATCCGCAGCACGCTGACCCTTTCCAGGGGAGACATCATCCGTTTTCAGAAGAATCTGACCACTTATATTGAACCGTCTCTGGTTCGGCTGGGGAATGATTTTCCGAACCCGGGGCATATGTATACCTATGTCACCGGCCTTTTTATCAGCGAGCGGCGCGTCCGTGACGAGGTCCGGCGCATGATCCGCCATTTCCGTTATCACCGGGGATATGGTTTTTTCAACCGCGGCTACTGTCAGGCCCGGATTGCCGCCTTTGATACGGAAACCGGTTCCCTCATCTGCAGTCCCGCGGCCAGAGATCTGATGCTGGAATATCAGCGGATTCTGAAATAGCCGCGTCTGTTTGTTCCGCACTGCGCAATGCGGATATTCAATAAAAAGAATCCTGCCGCTCAACAGGATTCTTTTTATTATGTTCATATTTTTTTATTCTTCTGTTGTTTCCTCTGCGGGAGCTTCCTCCGCAGCTGTCTCCTCAGAAACAGGAGCCTGCTCCGCAGCCGGCGCCTCCAGCACTTTCATGCTCAGGCTGATCTTCTTGTCTTCTCCATTGAAATCAACAACCTTCGCCTCGATCTCCTGGCCGATGGAAAGCACATCAGAGGGCTTATCCACATGCTGTCTGGAAATCTGGGAAACATGAAGCAGCGCGTCAATACCGGGCTCCAGCTCCACAAATGCGCCGAAATCTGTCATTCTCGCCACACGGCCTGTTACGATATTACCCGCCGCATAGTTCTCAGCCGCGTGCACCCAGGGATTCTCCTCCGGGAATTTCAGGCTCAGGGCAATCTTGTCGCCGTTGATATCTTTGATAAAGGCTCTGATCTCCTCGCCTACCTTGAAGACCTTCTTGGGATTCTCCACACGGCCCCAGGACATCTCGGAGATATGAAGCAGTCCGTCTGCTCCTCCCAGATCGATGAAGGCGCCGAAATCTGTGATATTCTTTACGATGCCTTCCACAGTCTGTCCAACCTCGATGCGCTCAAACAGCTCTTTCTGCATCTCTGCTTTCTTTGCCAGAAGCAGCTGCTTGCGGTTGCCGATGATTCTTCTCTTCCTGGGATTGAACTCTGTGATCACAAATTCAATGTCCTGATCGGCATACTTGTCCAGATTCTTCTCATAGGTATCTGAAACAAGACTCGCGGGGATGAACACTCTCGCGCCTTCCACATTGACGCTCAAACCGCCGTCCAGTACCTGTACCACCTTCGCTGTCAGGACTTCTCCGCTGTTGAAGGCCTCCTCCAGGCGTTTGTTGCCGCGGTCAACCGCCAGTCTCTTATAAGAAAGCAGCACCTGGCCCTCTCCGTCATTGACTTTGATGACCTTTGCCTCCATCTCATCGCCCACATGCACCACGCTTGTCAAATCCAAAGAGGAGTCATTTGTATATTCACTCTTGGTAATGATGCCGTCTGACTTGTAACCTATATTTAAGATGATCTCATCTTCCTTAACACCGATAACTGTGCCAGTGACTACCTCTCCTGTTCTGATTGTTTTTAATGATTCTTCCAACATCTGTTCAAAACTTAATTCTGACATTCCTTTGAACCTCCTCGATGATATGATTGGGGGTGGATGCCCCCGCTGTAATACCTACGCTTCGTCTGCCCTCCAGCCACTCTTTCTGCAAGTCCCGGATCGTCTGAATATAGTAAGTATTGTTGCATTCCTTTCTGCAGATTTCATATAGCTTCTGGGTATTAGAGCTGTGCTTTCCGCCAATTACCAACATCACATCAATTTTGGAGGCGAGCTTTCTTGCTTCGGCCTGACGTTCATGGGTAGCACTGCAGATAGTATTCACAACAATACTATCATAACTCTTTTTTAATATGATTTCAACCAAAACTTGAAATTTATTGTAATTAAATGTCGTTTGGGAAACAATGCACAGCCTTGTCCCTTCCGGAAACTTCAGACGCTCCGCTTCCTCGGGGGATTCGATCACATACGCCTTCCCCGAGCACCAGCCTCTGATCCCCTCTACCTCCGGATGGCTCCCATCTCCGACGATCACGATCGTTCTTCCCTTTTCAGATTCTTCCCTGACGATGTTGTGGATCTTTTTTACAAAGGGACAGGTCGCGTCCACCACCCGAAGCCCCTGTGCTTCCAGCTTTTCGCAGATCCGTCTGCTGACGCCGTGGGAGCGGATGACCACAGTGCCCTCTGTCACCTGCTCAAGCTCCTCCTCACTGTTCAGCACGCGGACGCCTTTTTCTTCCAGATCCCGCACGACCTCTTCATTATGAATGATGGGGCCGTAGGTATAAAGAGGCGCCCCTCCTGCCTGTCCTGCCTGCTCATAAACCGTATCCACCGCCCGCTTTACGCCGAAGCAGAACCCCGCGGTCTTTGCCACTACTACTTTCATGATCTAAGCATCCGTCCCTTTTTTTTGTTTTTCTCCGTCCGTGCCGGAAAGATATCCGATGATCGTCCCTGCCACCTCTTCGATGCTCATATGGGAAGAATCCAGGCAGACGGCATCCTCTGCTTTTTTCAGCGGAGAATTTTCCCGGTGCATATCCTGATAATCCCTGTTCCGGATATCCTGCTCAATCTCCTCTATCTTACAGGGAATTCCCTTTTCTGTCAATTCCTGAAATCTGCGCCGGGCCCGCGTTTCCGCGCTGGCCGTCAGATAGATCTTCAGATCCGCGCCGGGCAGAACGACAGTCCCGATGTCCCGGCCGTCCATTACCACATTCTCGGAAGCGGCAATTTTCTGCTGCATCTCAACTAACTTGGCGCGGACAGCGCTGTATTTTGACGTGGCGGAAGCCCATTTGCCCGCCTCCTCTGTCCGGAGCCTGTCCGTCACATTTTTCCCGTTGAGATAGACCTGCTGGCTGCCGTTCTCATAGGCGATGGAAATGTCCGCTTCCCCGCACGCTCCGTTTATGGCCGTCTCATCGTCAGGCGAAAATCCCTTTTCCATAAAGAACAGTCCCATGGCGCGGTACATGGCCCCTGTATCCACGTAAATATAATTCAGCTTTCTGGCGATCAGCTTCGCGATCGTGCTCTTTCCGGCCCCCGCCGGTCCGTCTATGGCAATATTGATACTCATATTTTCTCCCGATCCTTTCCTGCTTGGTTCCCGCGGTCTGCCCCGGGATCCGCTCTGCCTCAGAGTCCTTCATCTGCCCCGGCGCTTTTTCCGGCCGCGTAGCCGGTAGACCAGGCAATCTGAAGATTATAGCCTCCCGTGAACGCGTCCACATCCAGCACCTCGCCGGCAAAATAAAGCCCCCGCACATATTTGGATTCCATGGTGGCGGGATTGATCTCCTGCACCTTCACGCCGCCCTGGGTGATAATGGCTTCCCGGAAATCCCGCAGCCCGGTGAGGGTGAGAGGAAATGCCTTCGTCAGTCTGACCAGCGCCGCCCGCTCTGACCTGGAAATCTCATGGACCCTTTTTTCCCCTGGAATCCCGCTCCGCTCCACCATGACCGGGATCAGCCTGGCAGGATAAAGGGCATCCAGAGAATTTTTAAACTGTTTGTTCTTTGCCTGTTCAAAATCCTTCAGGATCCTGTGATCCAGCTGTTCCTCTGTAAGTGCCGGTTTCAGATCGATGGAAAGCAGCAGCGGTTTTTTCCTGATCCTTCCGGCCGCCATACTGCTTCCGCTCAGAACGGCCGGCCCGCTGACGCCCCAGTGGGTAAACAGCATTTCCCCGAATTCTTCAAACAGACATTTTTTTCCGTCATATATGGAAACCCGCACATTGCGCAGGGAAAGACCGGCCAGCCTTCCGGCCCAGTCTCCCTCCGTCTCAAAGGGAACCAGCGCCGGAGAAAGCTCCGTCACCTGATGTCCGGCTTCCTTTGCGAAACGGTATCCGTCTCCCGTCGAGCCCGTCGCCGGATAGGAAAGACCGCCGGTGGCGACGATCACCGCGTCCGCAGCATATTCCTTTCCGCCGGCTGTGCGGACCCCGGCCACCCGTTTCTTTTCCCCGCCGTCTTCCTCCTCTGTCCTGATTTCCGAGACCGTTTCTCCCAGTCTGACTTCCACATGGTTTTCCGAAAGCATCCTGCTCAGGCAGGCGATCACATCTGACGCATGATCTGATGCCGGAAAAACCCGGTTTCCCCGTTCTGTTTTCAGCTTCAGCCCTCCGTCAGTCAGAAACGCTTTCATATCCTGGCTGGTGAATCCGTAAAAAGCACTGTACAGAAATTTCCGGTTGGTCACCACATGGGACAGGAGGGTCTCTGTATCACAGTCGTTGGTCACATTGCAGCGGCCCTTCCCGGTAATATAAAGTTTCTTTCCCAGCTTTTCATTTTTTTCCAGAAGCGTTACATGGCTTCCCTCTCCGGAAGCGCATATGGCAGCCATCATGCCGGCCGCTCCGCCGCCGATCACCACAATCTGTTTCATAGCTCTCCTTCCTGACCCCGGAAATCCTGTTCCGGTATGCCAGCCTCTTCATTATATTTCATATCTGCGGCTCCGTCAAACTGATATTGCAATTCTGTCCGCTCCCCGTTAAAATATAAGCAAAAAGGAGGCTGCCATGAAGAAAAACGATATCTTTCTCATATACGGAACCGACTACAAAAAAATGACCCGGGAGATCCTGGAGGCCGCGGACCTGGCCGGCATGATCGGAGACCGGGACGCCCGCATCGGCTTCAAGCCGAACCTGGTACTGGCAAAGCCGCCCGAATCGGGCGCCACCACCCACGCCGAGCTTCTGGCCGGAACCATCGAATATCTTCACGCCCATGGTTTTCACAACATCCGGATCATGGAGGGCTCCTGGGTCGGGGGCGACACAGAGCGCGCCTTCCGCGCGGCCGGCTATGACAGGATCGCCGGACAGTACAGGATTCCCCTGATCAATCTGCAGAAGGACAGCGCCCGGGAATACGACGCGGCCGGAATGAAAATCCGCCTCTGCGACGCGGCCGCTTCCGTTGATTTCATGATCAACATGCCGGTGCTGAAGGGGCACTGCCAGACCCGCATTACCTGCGCCCTGAAAAACAATAAGGGCGTGATCCCCAACAGTGAAAAACGGCGGTTCCACACGCTCGGGCTTCATAAGCCGATCGCCCACCTGAACACCATCGCGCGAAATGACTTCATCCTGGTGGACAATATCTGCGGAGACCTGGATTTTGAAGAAGGCGGAAGCCCTGTCCCCATGGACCGGATCCTGGCCTTTGCCGATCCGGTTCTCTGTGACGCTTTTGTATGTGACACCATGGGATATGCTGTCGAGGATGTTCCCTATATTTCCATGGCGGAAAAGCTGGGCGTCGGAAGCGCGGATCTCTCTTCCGCTTCTGTCCATATGCTCAACCATCCCGGCGAAGTCCGGACGATCACGCCCTCCGGAAAAGTGGCCCGTCTCGCCAGATATGTGACTGCCTCCGATGCCTGCAGCGCCTGCTACGGAGCCCTGATCCATGCCCTGAACCAGCTGGATGAAGAGGGATTTCTGGATCGTTCCTTTCAGAAAAACCCGGTTGCCGTCGGACAGGGATTCCGTTCAGCCAGCGGTCCGATCGGCGTGGGAAACTGTACGCGCCGGTTTGCATGCAGCCAGCCCGGCTGCCCGCCCTCTACCAATGAAATCCTCAGCTTTCTGAAAGAGCACTGGAAAGGCAGATCCTGATGATCGCTGACCGCTGCCCGACGGGGGCCGCCCGTGCAGGCACGGCGGTCGTCCTTCGGGCATATCGCACAACAGGGACAGGCCGGCGCCTACGCGTCCAGCCTGTTCATGATCTGTCTCAGTTTTTTCTCAAACTCTCTGCTTTTCTTTCCCTTCACCGCCACAGTCATATTGTTTGTCCGGAAGATCTCCTCTGCCATCCGCGTCATATCCTCTTCCGTCACCTGACGGCTGCTCCTGATCTCCTCTTCCCTGTCTGTACTGCACATTTCCAGAATATGACAGTCATACGCTCTGTTCCAGTTGAAATCCGCCGCGTCATCCAGCTCCATATCCCGGTTGTCCTCATAACGGACACGCACATACTGCAGGTTCTCCGCCGATCTCTTTGCCTGCCGGAAAATCTCGATCGTCCTGTCAAAGGCTTTCAGCAGCTTTCCAGGAGCCACCTCATAGCTGACCCGTATGGCTCCGATGTTCTGATAGCGTTCAAACTCTTCCTCATAACTGTAAATATACCCCGTCTTCTCTGACAGTTCCTGATAAAAAGGACAGCAGTCCCCCGCGAAGAGCATATCAAAGAACAAACGCTGACAGGCATCTGTGTAGCGGAGCGTATCCACATCAAAGGAAATGGATACTTCTGTCGTGTCCCCGTCCAGAAAACACAGCTCCGGCTTACGCCTGAAAAACGGCTCCGGAACAGGCGCAAGATTCATCCGTCTGGGAAAGGCGCAGGAAAGCCGTTTTGTATCCAGAAGACTGACCAGCCGTCCGAGATCTTCCTTCCGGCACTGCCCCGTCACATAAAAAAACACATTTCCTCTGGAAAGCAGCTTTTCCCTGTAAGCGGATAATTCATTCTTCCCGATCCTGTCAATGATTTTTCTCTTTCCCGCGATTTCCCGGGCAAGGGAGGTTCCTTTCCAGACCAGCTTTTCCATGCGCCGCTCTATGGAATCTTTCTCATCGTATTCCCGGATCTCCGCTCTGATCCTTTTGCGCTCTGTACGGACTTCTTTTTCTGAAAGGACCAGAGGATCCAGAAGCCGCGCAAAAATCCCGGCGGCCTCCTGGAAATGGCAGGAGGCTCCGGAAATGCTGAACTGAATGAATTCCTTGTATGTACAGCCGTTGAAGGACAGTCCCAGACGGTCCAGGACCTGATAAAGCCCTCCCTCCATCAGCACATTGATATTCCGGATCACCACATGCTCAAAAAAATGAGAGATCCCGTTCTCCGTTTTTCTCTCATACATGGAACCGCCCTTCACATACATACACAGGCAGAATTTATGCAGATGGGGATTCAGATAAGAATAGACGGGAATCCCCGAAATTGTGTCAATGCGTTTTTCCATCAATTGTCCACCTGATCATCTGATATCGATCATCCAGAAGAACAGCCCGTCGAAAAGACGGGCTGCTGCCTTCTGTTATACAGGATATGCCTTGCTCTGGGTATCAGCCGAAGCAGGGTCCACTTTTGTTTTCTGGGCTTCTCTGTATTTGAAGAATTCCACTGCCACCTGGGGGAACAGCGCATAGGAAAGTACATCCTCGTCCTGTTCCTTCCACTGGGACATTTCCGACTCATACTGAGCCAGCTTCGGTTCAAGCAGATCGGCAGGACGGCAGGTGATTCTCTTCTCATCACCGATGCATTTCTTGATCACATCCGGATTCATCGGCTTGACTGTCTGTCCGAATTCACCGCGAAGAAGCTTTTTGGATTCCTGAGTGACCAGCTTATACCGTTCTCCTGTCAGGACGTTGAATACAGCCTGTGTTCCCACGATCTGGCTGGAAGGCGTTACCAGCGGCGGCTCTCCGAAATCTTTTCTGACACGGGGCACTTCCTCGAGAACTTCCTGGAACTTGTCCTCTGCTCCCTGTTCCTTCAGCTGGGACAGCAGGTTGCTCAGCATGCCGCCGGGCACCTGATACAGCAGGGTCTTAATATTCACGCCCAGCACCTTGGGATTGAGGAGGCCGCTCTTCAGCGCCTCTTCCCTGATCGGCGTGAAATAATCGGCAATCTCAGAAAGCGCGTTGATATCCAGACCTGTATCATAAGGCGTATCCTTGAACGCCTCCACCATGACCTCGGTGGCCGGCTGGCTGGTTCCCAGCGCCAGCGGAGACATAGCCGTATCGATGATATCGCAGCCCGCTTCCACTGCCTTCATATAGGTCATGGAAGCAACGCCGGATGTGTAGTGGGTATGCAGGTCAATGGGCAGCCTGGTCGCGGACTTCAGCGCCTGAACCAGCTCAAATGCCTTAGCCGGAACGAGAAGACCGGCCATATCCTTGATGCAGATAGAATTCGCGCCCATATCTTCGATCTTCTTCGCGATGTCCATCCAGTAATCCAGCGTGTAGGCATCTCCCAGCGTATAGGAAAGCGCTACCTGAGCATGTCCGCCCTCCTTGATGGTCGCCTTCACCGCGCACTCCAGATTGCGGATATCATTGAGGCAGTCAAAAATACGGATGATGTCGATTCCGTTGGCAATGGATTTCTGCACAAAATATTCCACCACATCATCGGGATAATGATTGTATCCCAGGATATTCTGGCCGCGGAACAGCATCTGGAGTTTAGTATTCTTGAACCCGTCTCTCAGCTTTCTGAGTCTTTCCCAGGGATCTTCCTTCAGGAAACGCAGGCAGGTATCAAAGGTCGCGCCGCCCCAGCATTCAACGGAATGGTATCCGATCTGATCCATTTTGTCCACAATGGGGAGCATCTGCTCCGTTGTCATTCTTGTCGCGATCAGACTCTGATGAGCGTCACGCAGTATCGTCTCGGTAATCTTTACCGGTTTTTTTGCAACTTCTGACATGTTATTTCCTCCTGTCCTCTCTCTTATCTAACACCAAACACGGCCATGAAGGTACCGGCCGCCACTGCCGTGCCGATTACGCCGGCCACGTTGGGGCCCATGGCATGCATCAGCAGGAAATTGGTCGGGTCTGCTTCCGCGCCGACCTTCTGGGATACACGGGCGGCCATGGGAACTGCCGATACGCCGGCAGATCCGATCAGCGGATTGATCTTTCCGCCGGACAGCTTGCACATCAGTTTGCCCAGCAGAACGCCGGCTGCTGTGCCGAAGGCAAAAGCGATCAGTCCGAGAAACACGATCTCCAGTGTCTGTATATTCAGGAACGCTTCCGCGCTGGTAGTCGCGCCGACTGAGGTTCCCAGCAGGATGACCACAATATACATCATCGCGTTGGCCGCGGTCTCTGTCAGCTGCCTTACCACGCCACTCTCCTTAAACAGGTTGCCCAGCATCAGCATGCCCACAAGCGGCGCCGTAGAAGGCAGGATCAGGCAGACAACGATGGTTACGATGACTGGGAACAGGATCTTTTCCAGCTTGGACACAGGACGGAGCTGCTCCATTTTGATCTTCCGTTCTTTTTCCGTGGTCAGCAGCTTCATGACCGGCGGCTGGATCAGCGGCACCAGAGACATATAGGAATAAGCGGCCACTGCGATAGGCCCCAGAATCGCCTGCTGCCCCAGCTTATTCGCCAGGAAAATAGAAGTCGGTCCGTCCGCGCCTCCGATAATGGAGATCGCGGCCGCGGCTTTGTCACTGAATCCGAACAGCATCGCGCCGATATAGGCCATATAAATACCGAACTGGGCTGCCGCCCCCAGCAGAAAACTGATCGGATTGGCGATCAAAGGTCCAAAGTCCGTCTGCGCTCCGACTCCAAGGAAAATCAGGCAGGGCAGAATCGCCCATTCATCAAGCTTGAAGAAGTAATAGAGCACTCCGCCTTCCTCCATGATCGGCGGATAAATGTTTACAAGCAGCATGCCAAAGGCAATAGGTACGAGCAAAAGCGGCTCAAAGCCCTTGGCGATCGCCAGATAGAGGAACACGCAGGCCACCACGATCATCAGATAATTGCCCCAGGTGAGGCTGAAAAACGCGGTCTGCTCCAGCAGGTTCCCCAACGTATCTAAAATATTCATTGTGCTACCTCCCATTTCTTATTGCATCATCAACTGATTCATCCGGTCCCTTAAGAGGACCGTCGCAGATTTTTTCAAACAACAAAAAATGAGCGGTCAGTTCAGGGTTGCCAGCACTGCTCCGGCAGGGATCTCATCGCCCACTGCCACATCAATGGTCGCGACCGTTCCATCCTCGGGAGCAACAACAGGGATTTCCATTTTCATGGCTTCGATCACGACGACAGGATCTCCCGCCTTTACAGCCTGTCCTACAGAAGCTGCCAGCTGGAATACCTTGCCTGCCGCGCCGGCCTTCACCTGGATCCTGCCTGCCGCGCCGGCCGGAGCTGCCGCCTTGGGTGCGGGCGCCGCCTTGGGCGCAGGGGCTGCCTTGGGTGCGGGTGCGGGTGCAGGAGCAGCCGCAGGTGCGGGTGCCGCGCCGGTCTCTTCTACGGTTACGTCATATGCCACGCCATTTACTGTGATTGTATAATTTTTCATCTTATTTTCCTCCAAAATTTATTTTACCATTTTCTGTTTTTTGCTCTCTTAATGGAACGCACCACAAAGCCATCCGTAGAAGTCGTTCCCATGGCCGCCGCCACAGCCGCCGTGATCACTGCCACCAGCTCCAGGTCGTCCGCGGGCGCTTCCGCTTCCGGCACGACCGGCGGTGCCGCTGTCTCAGGCGCTTCCGGAGCAGGTTCGTCTTTTTTGCTCTTTTCTTCAAAAGAACGGACGCATTTGCTCATGAGCATGATGCACAGGATAATGATGATCAGAACCACGAACACCGTTCCCATGCCCAGCAGCGTATTGGAAAGCGCGTCCAAAAAAATTTCACTCAAGCTCATACTCTCACCTCATTTTAAACTGTTCCGTGTTTTTTGGCCGGACGCTCTTCCCGTTTGGTGAAAAGCATCTCAAATGCTCCGATCACATATTTTCTGGTATCCTGGGCGTCGATGATCGTATCCACATATCCTCTCCTGGCGGCAGACAGAACGCTGGACTGGAGCTCTTCATACTCCGCCGCTTTCTCCGCCAGCACGGCCGCGCCGTTCTCCGCTTTTTCAATCTCATCGGCGTACATGATCCGCGCTGCGCTCTTCGCGTCCATCATGCCGATCGAAGCGCCGGGCCATGCGTAGACCAGATCCGCGCCGATCGATTTGCTGTTCATGGCCACATAGGCGCTGCCGTAAGCCGTTCCGATGATCACGTTCACCTTCGGGACCGTGGCATTGGCAAACGCGTAGGTCATCTCGGCCACCGCCTTCGCGATCTTTCTCTCCTGATGCATATCAGCCTTATAGCCCTTCACATTGGTAAAGGTCAGGACCGGGATATTGAAGGCGTCGCAGAATTCAACAAACTCCGCTGCCTTCCGGCATCCGGCGCTGGTCAGCGTGCCGTCAAACTCTTCCGCTGTATTTCCCTCCTCGTCACAGACCTGGCTGCGGTTCGCCACCGCGCCGACTGTATTTCCATTGAGGCGGATAAAGCCCGTCACCATTTCCTTCGCGTAATTTCTCTTTGTCTCAAAGAAGAAATGATTGTCGGATATCACTGACAGAAGAACAGAGGTGTCTCCTGTGCAGTTCTCAAGACCTTCACAGACACGGTTCAGATCGTCTGTGCATTCGTCATAGGACAGATCGTCTTCATTGTTCGCGGGAAGGACAGAAACAAGCGTCCTGATCTCGCTGAGGATTTCTTCCTCTGACGCGGCCACGTCCACCAGACCGATCTTTTCGCTCTGGTAAGCCGCGGAGGCGGTATCGCATTTCGCTGTATAATTGCCGTCCAGCGTATTGGGGGCGCTGACAAACAGCTTCGCATGATCTTTTTCCATAAACGTAAAATCTGTCAGAGCGGGAACCACTCCCATGCCGCCGCCGCAGACGCCGAATACGGCTGTGATCTGCGGAATAACACCGGAGGCCTCCGTCTGATTTCTGTAAAGCTCTCCGAATGCCTGAAGCGCGTCGGTGCCTTCCTGAAGCCGCAGGCCGGCGCAGTCGATCAGACCGATCACCGGAGCGCCCATCTTCATAGCCAGCCCATAGACAGCGGAAATCTTTTTCGCGTGCATCTCTCCCATGGAGCCTCCCAGTACGGAGGCATCCTGGCTGTATACATACACCAGATTACCGTCGATCGTGCCGTATCCGGTAATCACGCCGTCTGCCGGCGTTTTTTTCTCAGGCAGATTGAAATCAGTGCTCCGTGCCGTTACGCAGCTTCCGATTTCCACAAAGCTCTGAGCATCAAGCAAGCCGGCGATTCTTTCGCTTGCTTTTCCTGTTGATAAATTACTCATTACGCAGTCCTCCATTTTTTCATTTATTTAAAGTAAAACCATTTTCTGCCGATTTTAATTATAGACCAAAGTCAAAAATTTATCAAGACGTATTTGGCAGCGCCGAACTGCACCCCGATCCTCTAATACGGGCGGCAGCAGCAGAGATTCAGGAACGCGTTGAGCACAAGGATCGAACAGCACCAGCTGTTCATATTTCCCATGCTGCGGCCATATCCCTCTCCCATGGCCTCGTACCAGCTCCCGCCGGACTCCAGCTGCCGCAGCAGCATCTGAAACTGCTGGTTGTCCGGCTCCAGCGCCACTGCTCTTTTCGCGGACTCCAGCGCCTGGATATTGTTGCCGAGACCGGCATTGGCGGCGGCGTGATAATAATACCAGGTTCCGTTTCTGTCCTTGATTCCTTCCAGCACATTCAGCGCTTCTCTGAAATGTCTGGAATTGATATAGTTGGCCGCCGCTCTCAGATACGTGTCTGTCTCGCTCTCATATCCGCCGGTTCTTCTTCCCGAATACGCACCACCGAAGCCACCAAAACCGCCGAAGGGATTTCCACCATAAGAACCGCCTCCGCCATAAGAGCCGCTTTCCGTACTCTGGCCGCCGTGCCGCTGTTTCATAATCATCTCATAGGCCTGCTGAACTTCCTTAAACTTGGCCTCTGCAATCTCCGGGTGAGCACTGTTCACGTTGGAATCCGGATGATACTTTCTGCTTAAAGCTCTGTAAGCCTTTTTAATTTCTTCATCAGATGCGGAAGGATCTACTCCCAGCACTTTGTAAGGATCCATTCTATTCTCCTATTCCTGTCTTAAACGTTCTTTATCCCGTTTTACTGTCTCGTATTTTGTCCACACACCAGCATACAATATATTTCTCAGAATATCAATATCCTTTAAGATTGGAAGCTTTTCAAACTCTGACGCGCATTCCGCCATCATCATGGTCAGGACCTGGCGGCACCAGGCTTCAAATTCCGGATCATGTTTCTTCTTCAGCAGGGGATTATAGCGCCCCAGCTTTTCATCTTCTTCCAGATCCTCATAGGCGTCCATCAGATAAATAAATTTTCCCAGGAAGAATCCGATATGCCGCAGACTTTTTTCCCATTCATCCTGCCTGTAGACCAGAATTTCCCCCAGGAGCTCGCCGGTAAAGCCGGCCGCCGCGTCCAGGCTCTCTCCGTTTTTCTTTTCATAGCCATGCAGCTTTTTCAGATATTCTGTCATGGCATTCCACTGCCGGGGATAACGTTCCCGGATATGGCCGCATTTCTTTTTCAGCACGCCCGCCGCCGCGAGGGATCCCACCTTCTTATCATCGATCCAGTTATCCATCAGATTATGATAAGTCAGAAGGACCGTCATATCCGCGGCATAGTCCACATAAGGATTCTGAATGGACAAATGCTTCACGGACGGATGGAGCGCACACCGCCTCATGGCCAGAAGCTCCCTTCCCTCATACAGTCCTGTCAGCAGAACCGCCAGAAATACCATGTCATAATTCAGCGCCAGCTGCCCGGTCAGCCCGTAGCGCAGGCGCAGACTCCGGCACAGTCCGCAGTAATACCCCTGGTAACGATTGAAATCCTTGATTTTCAGCTCTGATTTGTGAATTGTCACATATCCAAACACAGAAGCACCTCTCTCGTATTTTATTTGTCATTATCATACCATATCCGCCGCTTTCTGGCATATATTTTAGACTTTTATCAAGAAATTTTCAATAATTTTAGAAATGCACCAGAAAAAAGTGACTGCCTGCACGGTTTCAGCCGTCCTGATCTCGCTGGAGGCTACAGTCTCTCCGTCCAGCGCATAGGTCACGGTCCCGACCAGAGTTCCCGCCGCGGCCGGCGCTTCCAGTTCTTCAGTCCGGCTTTGCCTGACCTCCACGTTTTCTCCCGCCTTCATCAGAATCTTCCACTGGCTTTCCGTTCCTCGGATCTCACTGACTGCCGCGTAGGCCGTATCCGTAAGCTCTCCGCTGTCCGGTATGCCCCCCGCGACGGGAACCGGAGACAGATCCGGCGCCTGGTAGATTTCCCGGTATTCATAATGCTCCAGTCCGTAATCCATCAGTTTTCTGGTATCGCTCCATTTATAGCTTTTATTGTTGGGCCATCCGCATGCCAGAAGCGCCACGATCAGCGTTTTCCCGTCCCGCTCCAGAGCACCGACATAACAGTATCCGGCATTGGCCGTAAATCCGGTCTTGCCTGAAAACGCTCCCTCCATCTGATTCAGAAAGGCATTGTGATTGACGCAGGAAAAGCTTCGTCCGCCTGATGAAAAACTGTAGCGTTCCGTTCCGGTGATCTGCCGGAACCGTTCTTTTTCCGGAGATTCCATGGTGCAGTAGCGCATGATCCGGGCCAGATCTGCCGCGGTTGTCGAATGGACCAGGGTTTTCCCGTCCTCTTCCTTTTCCGCGTCCAGTCCGTTTGGCGTCAGAAAACAGGTGCCGGAGCAGCCAAGTTCCTCTGCTTTTTCATTCATCAGTTCTGCGAAGCCTTCTACGGTACCGCTGACCGCTTCCGCTATAGCCACGGCAGAATCATTATGAGATTCCAGCATCAGAGAATGCAGAAGATCCTTCAGCACATACGTCTCCCCCTCCCGCATTCCCAGGCGGACTTCCGGCTGGGAAGCCGCCAGGGCGGAAACCGACAGTTCCGCATCCTCCGGAAGATGTTCCAGCGCGAGAATGCAGGTCATGATCTTTGTCGTACTGGCCATAGGACGGATCTCGCCGCCGTTTTTCTCAAACAGGATGCGTCCGGATTCTCCGTCCATCAGCACCGCGCTGGCAGCGTACAGCGCGCTCAGCTCCTCCGGTGTTTCCGCCGTCTGCTCCTGCGGCGCGCCGCTTTCTTCCGCGCAGACCGCCGGGGCCCTTCCAGTGACGAGGGCCGCGCTCAACGCAAGGACCAGCATCCTCCTGTTTCTCCTTCTTTTCCTTTTCTTTCTGTCGCCTCTGCTCTCCGTATCCGCCAAATCCCGTTCCTCCGTTTCTGTTTGTTTTATTCTATGCCCTGATCTGTTTCCTATTCCCTTCCCGTTTTTCCCGCATTTGCATATTTTGCCATCCTGTGGTACGATACATTCTGGCATTGTCCAGATCCGCGGCAGGATCCGGAAGATGCCTTTGGGAATTTTTTTCAGAAAATCGAACCGAAAGGAGTGGTCTGATTGGATCTTTATCTCATCCGCCACGGACAGACCGACTGGAATAAGAAGGGAATCATGCAGGGGCAGACGGATATTCCCCTGAACCATCGGGGAAAAGAACAGGCAGCTTTTCTGGCGGATTTTTTCCGGTCAGATCCATTCCCTGTCCGGCGGATTTTTTCGAGCCCTCTGTCCCGCGCCGCCCAGACAGCCGTCTTTCTCGGAAAGGCACTGGGGCTTTCCGTCCAGATTCTTCCTCAGATGAAGGAAACCAATATGGGACACTGGGAAGGACGGACCTGGGAAGAAATCCGAAAACATGACGCCGCCTCCTACGAGGCGTGGCTCCTGGATCCTTACAACACACCGCACCCCGGCGGAGAATCCTACCGGCAGGTGGCGGAACGCGCCCTGTCCGCGCTTCTTCCGCTGGAGGATCCTTCTCTGCCCACGGTCATTGTCACCCACGGAGACGTGATGCTGGCGCTGCACGCCTGCTGCCGCGGCGGCAGCCTGAAGGACGCCCCGTCCAGGATTACCGGAAATCTGATGCGCCGGGAGCTGAACAACAGCAGCATCTGGCATTTTTCCCTGAACTGCGGCCAGCTCCGGTTTCTCGCTCCCGTTCCGGTTGACAATCGTTTTTTCAGATGATAAACTTTTCTCAATATTCTCATTTAAAAGGAGTTCAGACAATATGCAGAAAACAGGGATTCTTGTGGTCAGCTTCGGTACAAGCTACCACGATTCACTGGTCAATAATATTCAGGCCATCGAAAAAACCATCGGGGAGAATTTTCCCGGCTGTGAGCTTCGGCGCGCCTTCACCAGCGGCATGATCATCCGGAAGCTGAAGACAAGGGATGGCATTCATGTAGATACGGTAGCGGAAGCGCTGGATTCTTTTCTGCGGGACGGCTTTACCGATCTGATCGTTCAGCCTACCCATATCATCAACGGGGTGGAAAACGACCATATGCTGGATGTTCTCCGTTCCTATAAAAACCGTTTCCATTCTCTGCGGGTCGGCACCCCTCTTCTGACGACCACAGAAGATTACCGGGCACTGATCAGCAGCGTCATGAAAGAGTACGCGGATCTGAAGGACGATGAATTTCTGGTCTTCATGGGACACGGCACCGATCACGACGCCAACGCAGTCTATCCGGCTCTGGATTACATGCTGAAGGCTGACGGCTATTCCAACGTCTATATCGGCACAGTGGAGGGCTACCCGGATCTGTCCCTGGTGAAAGACCTGGTGCATAAACGGTCTCCCCGGAAGATCCTTCTGGCTCCCCTGATGATCGTGGCCGGAGACCATGCCTCCAATGACATGGCCGGAGACGGGAGTGATTCCTGGAAAAATGAATTTTTAAGAGAAGGATACGAGGTATCCTGTATCCTGAAAGGACTGGGGGAATATCCCAATGTCCGCAGCATTTTCGTAGACCACGCGAAAGAAGCGGCAGCCATTTAGGCTGCCGCTCTGTTTTTATTCGATTCTTCTGCTTCTTTTCCGGAATCTGTCTTATGAAACCACGGAGAATACCGTTTCCATGATCGTCGCTTCATCTACCAGCGAGCATTCCTGCTGATACGCGTTCTCTTCTATATTGCATTCCAGCACGAGATTATCATCAAGGAACATATACGCGTAATATTCCACATAATTGCTGTCCCCGTCAAAGGTATAGCTGACCTTCACATATCCGGCTTCGCCTCTGCTTGTCTGCACCTTTTTCGCGTCTTCGACCGTTACATTGCTGTAATCCTCATCTTCCTGATAATAGGCCACGTCATCCTGGTAATAGTCCAGCAGCTCTTCCTCCGTATAGTCAGATGAAAGGTTATAGGTCAGATAAACGGAATCCAGATCTTTGTTATAGGTATCCACAAACGCCAGGTACGTATCATCTGAATAGGGACTTACTTCAAATCCCTGGGGCACCCCGATATTCACGCTTCCCTCGCCCCAGTAGCTGTTCAGCGTATAAGTGCCGTCCGCGTTGGCAACGGGTCCCTCCTCGGCAGTCTCATCCGTCTCGGATTCCTGCGTTTCCGCTCCTTCACTTTCTGTTTCATTCAGAAAATCATCGAAGTTGCCGTCTGTGTCGGAATTTCCTTCCACCGCGGATTTGGCTTCCTCCGGGACAACAATCTCTTCCACATTGTCAAATTCATGGAATGTGATGGTGATGACATATTTGTCAATGCCTACAGAGGCGCTGTCCTCAGAAGAGCTTTCCAGAAGAGCAGAAAGGCTGTCTCCACAGTCCATCACAACCTGCGCCGGCATCTTGGTCTCCCTGTTTACCTTCAGGGTCACATCCGCGCTGAAGGCGGACCAGTCCATGGTACCGGACACCTCATCCATGCTTTCAGCCATGCCGCCCATCAGATCCTGCATCAGATTGCCGGAAACTTCCGCTGTGAGCACATATGCCTCCTCGCCGTCGACTTCTTCCGTTTCATCGCTGAGGGTATAGGAAACCGCATCGTCAAACAGAGAAACCATGGCTTCTGTCTGGTTTTCGTCCGTCATCTCGCTCTCTGTCCTGGTCCATTCTCCCGCCGAGTTGGCGTAGGTGACGTTTTTATCATCTTCCACCACGGTATAGCTCTCCATTTCCATGGATATTCCCATCAGGCTCATGGAAAGGGTTCCTTTCATATGGGACGCCATCGGATCCGAAGTGAATTCCATATCAAAATCGCCATCCATATCCAGCGTCATGCTGACGCCGCTCTCCGCCACATTCATGGACAGTTCCATCGTCATTCCGGCGCTCAGGGAATCCATGTCCTCTGTATTGGCCCGCACCTGCTCCAGAATCTCTTCCGCAGTTTCCTTTTTTTCGCCGCCGCATCCGGTCAGAACTGACACAATAAGCAGCACCATTGCCGCTGCCAGTCCCAATCTTCTTTTTCTCCTCATTTTTTTCCTCCCGTTTTTCTTTCATTATTAACAGACTCAGACAGTTCCCGTTTTCTCAAGCAGAAGAATACAGCCGACAAGAACAAATACAAGAGCTGTCCCAAGCACCATAAGCATGATGATCAGTTTATGTTTGCCGCTGTTCCTGTCCATTGCCCATTCCTCTTGTCTCATCCAGCATGTAAAGAAGCGCGTTGCAGACTGCCGCCGCCACGTTGCTTCCGCCTTTTCTTCCCCTTGCCACAATATAAGGGACATCCGTTTTCATGATCAGTTCCTTTGACTGGACCACATTGACGAAGCCCACAGGCACTCCGATGACCAGAGCCGGGGAAAGAACCCCGTCCTGGATCAGCTCATACAGCCTGACAAGCGCAGTCGGCGCGTTCCCGACAGCAAAGATCAGGGGACCGTCCATCCGGGCCGCCTTATCGATGCTGGCCGCCGCCCGGGTGGTGCCGTTTTTTCTGGCTGCTTCAGCCACATCCTCATCTCCCATAAAACAGTATACCTGTCCGCCGTATCCTGCCAGACACTTTTTATTGATGCCGGACCGGCCCATCTGGGTATCAGTCACGATGGACGCTCCGTTTCGGATGGCATCCAGCGCTTTTTCTATCACATGCTCTGAAAAGCAGAGTGTATCCGCATACTCAAAATCAGCAGATGTATGGATCACCCTTTTGATCACCGGAGCCTGCTCCGGATCCAGCTCTCTGTCCCCGAGTTCCTGGGTGATGATCTCAAAGCTCCGTCTTTCAATTTCCGACGGAAGCACATTTTCCAGTGTAACCTTCACAAAGGCACCTCCTAAAATTCAATTCCTCTTCTGGCGCAGATTCCTCTGTCAAAGGGATGCTTGATCTTTTTGATCTCTGAAACATAATCGGCGAGAGATACCAGCTCCTGCGCCGGATCCCGGCCCGTCATGACCACCTCCAGATTTTCCGGTTTGTCCCGCAGAAAAGCGGTCAGCTTTTCCCGGTCCACCAGACCGTACCGGTAAGTGGCAATGATCTCATCCATCACCAGCAATGTATCGCCTTCCCCGGCTGCCTCCGATGCCAGAGACACAGCCCGGTCCAGAACTTCCTGATATACCTGGGCCGCCTCCTGTTTTTCTGCCTCTGTCATCTGAAAGAAAAATCCGAAGCTTTTTCTGCAGGGAACCATGGTGATCCCCGGTACTTCCTTCAGGATCGCAAGCTCGCCTGAATCCTCTGTTTTCAGGAAACGGGAAAATATGACCGAAAGCCCGGCCCCGGCGCTTCTCACCGCCTGTCCGATGGCAGCCGTCGTCTTTCCCTTTCCGTCGCCGCAGTAGATCTGTATCAGTCCCTTCATATCTGAATCCCTTCCTCCAAAATCCGGTAGACTGCATCCATATCCATATTCCGGCGCACCGCGTCCGCCAGAATGTCATATTGCCGTTCTTTATAAGCTTCCATATCAAAGGCCCTCATCCGGGTGCTGTCAACGCCCTTTCTGTCACAGAGTCCTCTGATCACTGCTCCGGCCACTGCCTCTTCGTCGAAGATCCCGTGCACGTAGGTTCCGTAAACATTCCCGGCAAAGGCTCCGTCTTCCTTTTCTCCGTCCCGGAGTCTGTCAAGGCTTCTGCATCCTGTCTTCAGGGTACTCACCCCCATATGGATCTCATATCCTTTAAAACGGACTCCCGAAAGGGCGGACAGCGGACCAGACACCGTATAAAACTGTCCCTCTGTCTGCGTCCTCGTCTTCTGCTTTTCAAATACGGTATCCATAGGGAGCAGTCCCATTCCCCGGACAGTCCCTCCGGCCTCCACATGCTCCGGATCATCCAGCGTATCCCCAAGCATCTGATAACCGCCGCAGATCCCCATCACGACCGTGCCGGCAGCGGCCGCTTTCTTGACCGCCGCTTCCAGTCCGTTCTGGCGCATCCAGAGCAGATCCTCCATGGTATTTTTGGTTCCCGGCAGAAGGATCATATCCGGCGCGCCCAGTTTTCCGACGCGGTCCACATAGCGGAGACTGACGCCGTCCATGGCCTCAAAGGGACGGAAATCTGTAAAATTGGAGATTCTGGGAAGCCGGATGACCGCGATATCAATCAGCCCTCCGGCGCCCTCCGCGTCAAACCGTTCTGTCAGGCTGTCCTCATCATCGATGTCCACATGCAGATACGGGATCACCCCCACCGTGGGAATCCCGATCTTTTCCTCCATCATCCTGATCCCCGGATCCAGAATGCTTTTATCTCCCCGGAATTTATTGATAATGGTTCCTTTCACCATCCGCCGTTCTTCCTCTGTCAGGAGCATCACCGTCCCGTAAAGCTGCGCGAACACGCCGCCGCGGTCAATATCTCCCGCCAGCAGCACCGGAGCCTCCGCCAGCTTCGCCATTCCCATATTTACAATATCGTCCTGCTTCAGATTGATCTCTGCCGGACTTCCCGCGCCCTCCAGGACGATCACGTCATATTCTTCCTCCAGAGAACGGTATGCCTCCATAATATCGGGAATCAGTTCCCTTTTATACCGGAAATAATCCCTGGCGGACATATTGCCCCGCACTTCCCCGTTCACGATCACCTGGGAACCGGTGTCGTTGGTCGGCTTGAGCAGGATCGGATTCATCCTGACCGAGGGAGAGATCCCCGCGGCTTCCGCCTGCATCACCTGGGCCCGTCCCATCTCCAGCCCTTCTTCCGTGATGTAGGAATTCAGAGCCATATTCTGTGATTTAAAGGGAGCCGCTTTATATCCGTCCTGCTTAAACACCCGCAGAAGCCCGCCTGTCAGAAGGCTTTTGCCCGCGTTGGACATGGTCCCCTGTATCATAAGCGCTTTGGCCATACGCGTTTCCTCCATATCAATGTTCCAGACTCATCCGGTCTGACAGATCCGGTCCATGGCCTGTATCAGCCGTTCATTTTCCCGGCGGGTCCGCACCGCGATCCTGTAGTACCCCGGTTCCAGTCCCACATAATTGCTGCAGTCCCGGATCAGGATCCCCTGACCGATCAGCCGCTCCTTCAGATCTATTATGTCCGACCTGAAAAAAAGATAATTGGCCTGTCCCGGATAAAGGGTGAGCGGATAACCGGACAGCTTCTCCGCCAGCCATTCCCGCTCCTGCTTCACATAAAGGACTGTTTTTCTTTCATACTCCTTTTCAAGCAGCGCCGCGCAGCCCGCCTCCTGGGCCGGCACTGACACACTCCAGGGCTGCCGCAGCCGGTTCATCAGATCCAGCAGCTCCGGATCCGCGCACATTCCGTACCCCAGCCTGAGCCCGGCCATGGCGTACAGCTTCGTGAAGGCCTTCAGAACAAACAGCCCGCCCCCGGAAAGCTCCGGGACCATCGTATAATCTTCTTTTTTGCCGGTGAAGTCCAGAAAACATTCATCCGTCACCAGAAGGATCCCGTTCCGGCGGCACCGTTCCAGGACCTCGTTCAGAAAATCCCGCTCCGTCAAAAGTCCCGTCGGATTATTGGGATTGCACAGAAACACCATGTCTGTCTCCGGCGTCAGAAGACGCAGATACTCTTTTTCGGGAGCAAACCCCCGCTCCGGCTGAAGGCAGTCATACACGCAGCTGCATCCGAAGGCCTCCAGCGCCTGTCCGTATTCCGCGAAAGACGGCGCCATCAGAACGGCCCGCTTCGGCCTTCTGGCCGCGGCCAGAAGAAAAATCAGCTCCGCCGCGCCGTTGCCGCAGATGATCTGCCCGGCCGGCACGCCCTCCCGTTTCTCCAGGGCCGCTCTGAGCTTTCCGCAGTCCGGGTCAGGGTAATGGACAGAGGCGTCGATTCCCCTTTTCGCCGCCTCTTTTACCGCCTCCGGCATCCCGAGCGGATTCAGATTCGCGGAAAAATCCAGTATGGACTCATACTGATAAATATTTCCTCCATGTATGTGCTTCATTGTTTTTCTCCCTCATATGCCCCTTCCAAAGTCCCCTGCCGGGCCTGTGTCTAACGGAACACGACCCAGTACAGCAGGAAGGACAGTCCCATAAAGATCACAAGGCCCAGTACCGCCGTCATATACATCAGCCGGTTTGCCCTGATGATGTCTTTCGGGACAATTTGTTTCCGGGCGTCTCCAATGGTCTGTTTTTTATGAAGAACGCCGAAATACCAGGCGTCTCCCGCCAGCTGCACATCCAGCGCGCCGGCGCAGACCGATTCCGTCTGGGCGGAATTGGGACTGGCATGGTTATGGCGGTCCCGCCAGAAGATCCGCCAGGCATTCTTCCCGTCCATCCTCAGAATAAAGGCGGAGAGGATCATCAGAAACGCGGAAATCCTCGCCGGAATATAATTGCAGATGTCATCCAGCCATGCCGCTGCCCGGCCGAAATACTGATAAGTTTCATTTTTATAAGCCACCATGGAATCCATGGTATTGACCGCCTTGTAAAAAAATCCCAGGACGGCGCCGCCGAAGGCCATAAACAGCATGGGCGCGATCACCCCGTCCGAGGTGTTCTCCGCCACCGTTTCCACAGCTGCTTTCGTCACGCCCTCTCCGTCCAGCCGGTCCGTATCTCTGCCCACGATCCGGCCCACAGCCTTTCTTGCCCGCTCCAGGTCTCCCTTCTCAAGGGGGGCATAGACCCGCATACTCTCCGTCTTCAGGGATTTTGCCGCGATCAGCTGATAGCACATGACACTCTCCGCCGCAAGCCTCACATAAGGATGCAGAAGCCCGGCCAGCCACAGGATCAGAAACGGAATCCCGGTGGACAAAACCAGCACCAGCAGCACCAGCAAAACGCCGCCCGCCGTCTCTCCCCTCTTCGTCTTCGGCAGCCATCCTCTGATCTTCCTTTCCAGAAAAGCAATCAGGCTTCCGATCAGCCGGACAGGATGAGGAATCCCGGGAGGATCTCCAAACAGCGCATCCAGCACAAACCCGATTCCCAGCGCAAATACAAAATATTTCATTTTAAGGAATACTCCTGATATCTGTCAGTTTTCTGCAGCCACTCTGCCAGGCAGCCAGATCCAGCTCTGCTGCGAAGCCGCACCCGTTTTTTACCTGCCATGCATAAAATCCATTCTGAGGGAACGCAAAACGTTCCATGACCGCCATGACAGTTCCCCCGTGTACCACAAAAGCCGCCGTCTTCTTCCCCGCGGACAGCTCCTCCACTGCCCGGGAAAACGTTTCCGCGGACCGGTTTACAAAGTTCTCATGACTTTCTCCTCCGGGGAACGGCAGCGTTCCTCCGCTGTCCACCCATCTCTGGTAAGAAGGATTTCCCGACAGCTCACGGTAATTTTTATATTCAAATTCACCAAAATCGCACTCATTGAAACCGGCCCTTACACAGACCGGCAGATCAGGAAACAGCACCGCCGCTGTTTCCCGTGTCCGTTTCAGGGCGCTCGTATAGACCGTCTCCGGCCTGGGAAGCGCATCCTTTCCAGACAGAAAACGCTGTCTGATCGCTTCCAGCGCCGTTCTTCCCTCCGGACACAGACCTTCGTCCGTCTTCCCGATGTACCGTCCGGATAAATTTCCGGCCGCTTTCCCGTGCCGGATCAAATAGATCAGCATCTGTCCTGTCCCTTTATCCCTTTATTTTCACAGAAATTCCGGCCATGACCCGGTACACCGCGCTTGCCTTCCCGGCAATGGTACACAGGATCCGCCCGGCCGTTTCCCGGTATTCTCTTTCAAATGCATCTGCCGGCACAATGCCGCAGCCGATCTCAGCGGCAACCGCCACCGGTTCGGACTCCGCAGACAGAAGCTCCAGGATGCGCTCCTCTGTCTCTTTTCTGGAAAGTCCCTTCTCGAGATCCTCCCGGATCCTGAGATGGATGTCATCCACAACTGTCCCGCCGCATGCCGCGGCCAGCGCTTCTGCCGCTTCTGTTTTTCCCTGACAGACGCCTCCGATCACCAGTATCATTCCGCCACCTCATCATTCTACCACAAAACTTCTGCTATGACCACCGCTATTCCCATAAACAGCTCACAAATCTGCACGAACCATCCCGCCAGGTCTCCTGTGATCCCTCCGAACTCCCGGTAAGATTTCACACGGTAATAGACAAAGGCGAGCAGGCCCGCCGCCGCCGCGAAGGCTCCTGTCCTCGGACTCAGTATGATCATGACGGCTGCCGCCGCCGCCAGATAAAGAGCCAGAACAGCGCGTGTCACATATTTTTCCGCGCTGCCGGAAAAGACAGCGAGCAGACCGCTTCCCCTGGCATTCCGGAAGGTGACTGCCGCCATGCCGGAAAGCGCCCTGGAATATACGAAGGATACGGCCATCACGGCCATCGCCCTTCCTGAAATCCCGCTCCACATTCCCAGACAGGCCACCAGATACATTCCCGTGTAGATGACGGCAAAGGCTCCGGTATGGGAATCCTTGAGTATTTCAAGCTTCCTCTCCCGTGGCTGGCAGGAGGCCAGCGCGTCCCCCGTATCGATCAGCCCGTCCATATGAATGCCGCCCGTCACCACAAGGGGAATCAGCGTCAGCACCGCCGAGCGCATCAGATCAGGCAGAGCCAGATGAGCGGCCAGAATCCCGAACCCGCAGATCAGCAGCCCGATGGGAACCCCCACCAGAGGAAAAAAGCACATGACGTATTTCATCTTTTCCTCTGACCAGTCCGGGCCGGGCACCGGTATTTTGGAATACATGGAAAATGCCAGCAAAAACGAATTGATCATATCAGTTCTCCTTTATGACAGACAGGAATGGTATAGACCACCTCCGCGAATGTATCGCAGAGCGCGGCCATCTGTCTGTTGATCTGCCCCAGAACACGGATATAATCCTCCACGCTCCTGTCGTAAAAAATTCCGTCCGAAAAAACTTCGTTGGTGACGACCACCAGATGGGCGGACTGCGCCCTCAGACGACGGATGCCTTCGATGATCTCTCCCGCACAGTCCGGCCCCGCGCCCTCTTCTCTGTAATATTCGTTGGCCGCCAGATTGGACATGCATTCCAGAAGAACAGCCGGCTTCCTTCCGTTCCTTTCCGGAATTTCCAGATCCTTCAGGCCCGTATAGCATTCCAGCGTCTGAAACCCCTTATCCCGGCGCATGGCCCTGTGTCGGGCGATCCTCCGGTGACTTTCTTCGTCATACGGGAACATGGTCGCAATGTAAAACCGCTCCCGGTTCCCGCCCGTCTGCTCATCCAGCCTCAGCAGATAATTTTCGCTGAACTCCGATTTTCCGCTCCCGCTCCCTCCGGTCACCACCGTAAACATCTTGTTCCTGCCTTTCCCGCAGCTTGTCAGGCCTCACAGAGGCTTATACTGCTCCACATGGATATCGTCAAAGGTTGCCATGGTGTGATATACGGCCAGCCCCATATCCAGGACCGAAAGCGCCGCCACCGCGCCGGTTCCTTCCCCCAGGCACATATCACAGCAGAGCATGGGCCTCAGTCCCAGCCGCTCCAGCAAAAGTCCGCCGGCCGGCTCCTTTGAAACATGGGAAGCCACCATAAAATCCCTCGCGGCCGGAAGAAGCCGCTGCGCCAGAAGCGCCGCCACACTGGAAATAAATCCGTCGATCAGCACCGGGATCCGGTACACGGCGCCGCCGAGAAACACGCCGGTCAGCCCCGCGATATCGTATCCGCCCACCTTGGACAGAACGTCCAGCGGATCTTCCGGATCCGGCTTCCACCGTTCCAGAGCCTCTCCGATCACGCGGATCTTCCGCTCCAGGCCCTCATCTGAAAGACCCGCCCCCTTTCCGGTCATCCGGTTCACCGGCTCCCCGAGCAGAGCCGCCGCCACAGCGCTGCTGGTGGTGGTATTTCCGATTCCCATTTCTCCTGTCGCCAGGACTGTATAACCCTGTTTCTGCAGACGGCCGGCGATTTCCATCCCTATGAGAATGCCCTGAAGCGCCTCCTGCCTCGTCATGGCAGGCTCCTTCGCGAAATTCCGGGTCCCTCTTCTGATTTTCCGCTTCAGCATGGTCCTGGGCTTCAGCTCCTCATTCTCCTCCGGAATGCCGGATACAGTGTCTCCCTCCGTCACCATTCCGATATCCACCGGAAACACATCTACAGACTCCGCCTGGGCCATCACCGTCACAGTGGAACTGCCCTCCGCCATATTCTGGGCCACGATCGCCGTGACCTCGCTGCCGCTCTGGGTCACGCCTTCTTCGATCACCCCGTTGTCGGCGCACATGGCGACCAGCGCCCGCTTGTCCAGAGAAACCCGGCTGTCCCCGAGAATCCCCGCGATCCTGATCACATTTGTTTCCAGAAGCCCCAGGCTTTTTAACGGTTTGGCGATCTGATCCCACCGTATTCCCGTTCTGTCCATGGCCTCTCTGTCCAGAGGCCCGACGCAGTCAAGTCGCTCCTTCAGCCGCGCCTCAAGAAGCTCCTCCATGTTCTTCGTACCGTCCATTTTTCCACCTCTTCTGCACTGCACTGTTCACAAACCTTTTTTCCGGCATTCTGCACCCCGGTCCCGCTGTCACGGGCGCACGCTTCTGCATCTGTCCAGAAAATTTCTGACACAATCCGGATTGCCGTAATAATAAAAATGGGGAAATCCGGCTAGCAGATTTCCTCTGCTCACCATACAGGGCCACTTCCTTTTTCCGGAAGGCTTTTTCGCCTGAAAAGATGTCCCGTTTTCTGTACAGTCCCAATAATGAAACTCATGAGCCGGAAATGCGTCCCCTGCTTTTCCGATCACCGTATCTTCCTCCGCTGTCAGCGTCACATAGCCGAACCGCCTCAGCTTTTCCGTCCTGAATCCGTGTCCCTCCAGAACGCCGGCCTGAGGCCAGGATTTGCCGTGTTCATCCTCCAGTGTTTCCTGAAGGTACAGGAACCCCCCGCATTCCGCCAGACAGGGAAGTCCCTCTTCTATGGCCCGGCGGATACTGCTTCTCATACTTTCGTTTTCTGAAAGCTCCGCCGCGTAAAGCTCCGGATACCCTCCGCCCAGGATCAGTCCTGAAACGGAATCCGGCAGCCGACGGTCATGTATGGGACTGAAAAACACCAGCTTCGCGCCGAACTCCTCCAGAAGCTTCAGATTGTCCCGATAGTAAAAATTGAAGGCTTCGTCCCGGGCCACGGCGACGCGGACTTCCGTTTTCCTTTCTTCCGCCAAAAACGGCGGCCTCTCTGCCTCAAGCGCAGGCGCCTCCTTTGCCAGCTCCAGCAGCCCGTCCATGTCCACCGTCTCAGACAGGATGCCCGCCAGATCAGAAAGCTTTTCCTGAAGAGCCCGGATCTCCTCCGGCTGTTTCAGTCCCAGATGCCTGCTTTCCAGAAAGGGTTCCCGGAGCCTTGGAACATATCCAAAGACCCGCACCGGAACGGATGCCTCAATTTCCTTTTTCAGTCCCGCGTACAGCATGGGAGACAGCTGGTTCAGGATCACTCCCCGGATCTGTTTTTTCTTTTCATATTCTACAAAGCCTCTGACCAGGGCAGCGGCTGACAGGCTCATGCCCCGGCAGTTCACGATCAGCACCGCCGGCGTATCTGTACAGGCCGCCACTTCGCTGGTGCTGGCGCGGGCAGATATGCCTCCCAGACCGTCATAATAGCCCATGACGCCTTCGATCACCGACAGATCCGCGTTTTCCGCGTTCCGGTACAGAAGCCACCGCAGCGTTTCTCTGTCTGTAAAAAAACTGTCCAGATTTCCGGACTCAATTCCCAGAACACTTCTGTGGAACATGGGATCGATATAATCCGGCCCGCATTTGAAGGAAGCAAGGCGAAGCCCCCGCTGTTTCCACGCTTCCAGAAGCCCGCAGGTGATCATGGTCTTTCCGCTTCCGCTGGACGCCGCCGCCAGCAGAATCCTCGGTGTGCCTTCCATCATCTGTCATCCCCTTTTCCGGTAAAGCTGATCACATAGACAGGATTCTGTCCCATCATCATTTCATAGCGTCCTACCTTTTTCCCCCGGGAGGCCATGATCTGGGACACTTCCAGATCTTCCAGCGAAAACCGTTCCTGAAGCGCCATGGCTTCCGCCACTGTTTCCAGCGCGATCGCATTGATCACGATGCGCACCTTCGGATTTTTTTCAAGAAGCAGCGCCGTGATCTCAGCCAGATTTCCGGAAGACCCGCCGATAAAGGCGTGGGTAGGCGCGGGAAGCGGCAGAAGCGCCTCCGGCGCCAGGCCTTCTACGATCTCCATATTGGCCGCCCCGAATTTTCTCTTGTTCTCTCTCAGCAGCCGGGCTGCCTCCGGATTTTTTTCAACGGCGTACACCTGGCCGTCTCCCGCCTGTCTGGCCGCCTCCACCGCCACGGATCCCGTTCCCGCGCCGATGTCATAGACCACGGCGTTTCTGGTAAGTGCCAGCCGGGAAAGAGAGACAGACCGTACCTCAAACTTGGTCATGGGTACTTTGTCCCGGATAAAGTCCTCATCCGGAATCCCATGGACCGTCACCCAGGAAGACGCCTCCGGATTTTCAATATACGCGGCCGCCAGTTCCGAACATTCCTGTTTCAGAAGCTCCTCCGGCGTTCCCGTGCGGATCCGCTCGTTTTCATAAGACAGGAACTCTCCCACTGACACCCTCACACGGGAAAGTCCATAATGCAGGAGCAGCCGGCAAAGCTCCCGGGCGCCTTCTCTGCCGCCCAGGAGCACAAACACCTTCTGATGCTCCTGAACAGCCTGAACAATATTTTCCCGGCGCCCGTGAATGCTCATGAATCTGGCTCCGTCCCAGGACACCTGCAGTCTCGCGGCCAGATAAACCAGCGAAGAGACGCCGGGAAGGCACACCGGCGCGAACCCTTTGTCCCTCAGGATCGGAAGCAGCTTTTTCGCGCCGCTGTAAAATCCGAGATCTCCTGAAAAAACCACGGCCGCCTTTCTGTACTCCCGGTGCGTTTCCAGGAATTCCGCGATCTCGCCGCTTTTATAAGAAGAATAAACAGGCTTATGGAAGGACTCCAGCGCCTCCATCATCCGTCCGGCGCCCACCAGCACATCGCAGTCTTCTATGACGTGCCTGGCCTCTCCGGTCATCAGATCAACAGAACCGACGCCCAGTGAAACCAGAAATACTTCTGTCTGTTTTTCCGGTTCCGGACGGATCCCGTAAAGTCCGAAAATCCGATCCCGGACCTCCTCGAAAGAAAAGCCCTCCTCCCGGCAGGGACGGCCGACAACGATCACCCGGGCGCCCGCCCGCTCCGCGGCTCTCAGCTTTTCTTCATATCCTCCGTTTCTGCCGGATTCCTTGGTGACCAGCCAGTCGATCCGGTATTCCTTCATGGTGGCATAGTTCATTTCTTCTGAAAACGGTCCCTGCATACAGATGAGATTCCGTCCCTCAAATCCCAGGCGTCTGGCCTCCGCCACAGAACTTTCTGTGGAAAGAACCCTGGCAAAGACACGGCTTTTATACTGGTCAATGACCGTATAACAGGACAGCTCCTTGCTTCCTGTAGAAACCAGGATATTGCCTGGCCGGTCTTTCAGGAACCGGGCGGCCTCCTCAACGCTGTCCACAAATACCGCCTGTTCTTCCAGCGCCGGATGAAGCTCTTCCCGAAGCAGGCGAAAACAGGGAAGGCCCGCCTCTTCGGCCGCCTTCCTGATATTTTCGGAAACCGCCTTTGCGTAAGGATGCGTCGCGTCGGCAACACAGGAGAAATCCCCGCTCTTCATAAGGGTCTCCATCTCTTCTTCCGTAAGACGTCCCGCTCTGCGCACGATGCCCTCTCCCTCCGGAAGAAGCGTTTCTCCATATTCTGTGGCTACGCAGACGAGCGCCGGCACCGAGGCTCTGGAAAGCGCCTCGGAAAGCCTTCTTCCTTCTGTGGTCCCTGCAAAAATCAGCACCTGCTTCATCTTCGTCCTCCCGTTTTCCGCCTTCTGTCAGACATTCCGGTAGCCTCTGGGCGTCACCATTTTTCCTCTCAGTTCCCGGGTCTGTGAATTTCCGATCCAGACCGTGGTAAACATATCCACTTCTGTACCGCGAAGCTGCTCCAGCGTCAGCACATGTCCTTCCTCGCCTTCTCTTCCGATATTCTTCACATACCCGCAGACCGTTTCCGGCTTCTGATACCGGAGCACCAGGTCACAGGCCTTCTGCAGATAATCATGACGTTTTCTGCTGGAAGGATTGTACAGGCAGATCACAAAATCCGCTTCCGCCGCCGCCAGGATCCGCTTTTCGATCTTTTCCCAGGGAGTGAGCAGATCACTCAGGCTGATGACCGCGAAATCATGGATCAGGGGCGCACCCAGCACCGCCGCTCCGCTGGTGGCGGCCGTCAGACCGCCGATGATCCTAAGTTCTGTATCCGGATACTGTTCTCCAATCTCATACATCAGTCCGCTCATGCCGTAGACGCCCGCGTCTCCGCTGCAGATCATGGCCACCTTCCGTCCTTTTTCCGCCTCCCGGAAAGCCAGCTCGCACCGCTCCGCTTCCCGCTTCATGGGCGTCGTCAGAAATTCTTTTCCCGGAAAATGCTCCTTTACCAGATCCACATAAACCGTATATCCCACAATCACATCACAGCTCTTCAGGACCTGCGCTGCCTCCACCGTCATTTTTTCATAGGCACCGGGTCCGATGCCGACTACATATATGGTATTCACTTTCTGCTTTCTCCTTCCGGTTGTTCTGTATAGGATCCCGCGGATTCCCTCTGCCGGCCGTCCGTTCCGCATTCCGTTCCTGCCGGCTCCAGGGCGATCCTGACCGTTCTCTGGGCCGCCGCCACCGTAACTCCGCGCTCTGCCTGCTTTCTCAGGATCAGGGCCCCGCCGCTTCCGGCCGCCGCCGCCCTTTCACAGACAGAATCCACGCCTGTGATCTCTTTCACAAAAGAAGAACAGGAAAATGTTCCGTCCAGGGCATTCAGCTCCTCCGCCTCATACCACACCAGGGGAACCTTCCACTCCTCCGCCAGATTTCTGATCGCCGACTCCTCTTTTTTCAGGGCAATGGTCGCGATCTGTTCCACCGCCTCCGGAAAAATCCCGGCACGCTCCAGCGCCTTCTCTGCCGTCTCCTTCAGGACCGCCGGCGAAATTTCTTTCCTGCACCCGATTCCCACCGTAACAGAGGCCGGTATCAAATACAGGATATTCTTCTGATCTCCCGGCAGAAAACGCTTTGCCGACACAGCTGCCCGGATCCCCTTTCTGCTGAGGAACATTTCCTCCGAGCGGACCTCCATGAGCTCCTCCGGCATTCTTCCCGTCAGTTCTGCGGCGTTCTCATCTACATAAAAAGGAATCCTGCTTCCGGCCAGGACCGCGGCCGAAACCTGCTTTGCCAGAGTCCTGTCCGACAGGTGCAGATGATTCTCCTTCGCGAATACATCAACGGCAAATTTTCCATTGACATCCGTAGCGGTGGAAATGACCGGCACAGCGCCGATCAGCATCCCCACCGTCCGCGCCAGCTCATTGGCTCCGCCCACATGGCCGGAAAGGAGAGAAACGCTGAACTGCGCCCGCTCATCCACCACAACCACCGCCGGATCTGTAAACTTGTCCCGGACAAAAGGCGCGACAGCCCGCACAGCGATCCCGCAGGCGCCGATAAAGATCAGTCCGTCATACCGGGAGAACGCCTGTCCTGTCCACTCGCTCAGGCTTTCCTTCCGCCTCCGCCCGTCAAAATGCTCTGCCTGGCAGCCGATCTCATTCAGTTTTTCGCAGAGCCTCTGCCCAAGCCGTCCGCCCGCGTCTGTAAAGCTGATCACCGAAAGCCGCATGGTTCCCCCTATTCTTTTGCCTTCCTGAATTCTGTGGAAAACGCAGGATTGTAAAGCTCCGAGCGGTTATACCCGCTGCCCAGCACCTTTCCCACCACGATCAGAGCGGTTTTGGTAATCTGATTCTCCTGCGCCGTCTCTGCCAGAGTGGAAACCGTGCAGCGGAAGACCTTTTCATCGGGCCAGGTCGCCTTATATACGATGGCCGCCTCCGTGTCAGGCGCGTATCCGCCTTCCATCAGACGCTCCTGCAGCTTTCCAAGCATCCCCGTGCTCAAAAAGATCACCATGGTGGCCTGATGGGCCGCCAGACCGGCAATTTCCTCCTTCTCCGGCACAGGCGTCCTTCCTGCCATGCGGGTGATGATCACCGACTGAGACACATCCGGAAGTGTATACTCCGCGTGAAGCGCCGCCGCCGCGCCGCAGAAAGAGCTGACGCCGGGGCATACTTCATAGGAAACTCCCATTTCGTCCAGCGCATCCATCTGTTCCCGCACCGCGCCGTACAGACAGGGGTCTCCCGTATGAAGCCTTACGGTCATTTTCCCGTCCTCTTCCGCTTTCCGGATGACATCGAGCACTTCCTCCAGAGTCATATAGGCGCTGTTGTACACCTCGCATTCCTTCTTTTTGCAGTCAAGCAGCTCCGGATTGACCAGAGAACCTGCGTAAATGATCACATCTGCCTGTTCCAGCAGTTCCTTCCCCCGCACTGTGATCAGATCCACAGCTCCGGGACCGGCTCCCACAAAATTAACCATCACGTCTCTCCTTTACGATCAAAAGTGAATAATACCCTGCATTCTCGTCGATCTCATCAGCAGACCGGAAAATCCGTTCCTGCTCCATACCGCAGTTTTCCACCATATAAACCTCTCCGCCGTTTTCCTTCAGAAGCCCCTTCACCTTTCCGAGCTTTTTTCCGGCCTTCATCAGCACCTTTGTGCCGGGAAGCTTCAGGGCTTCCTCCGCGCCATAGGTCGCCGGTATGATGTGCAGCTCCTCCTTTGTCTCAGCCAGGCCGATCCCCAGTCTGGCCGCCGCCGCGCAGAAGGACGGAATCCCATTGACGATCTCCGCCGAAAATCCATCCGCGGCCACCCGCCTGTGAATGTACAGATAAGTAGAGTAGACCGTCACATCTCCCAGCGTCAGGAACGCCACCTGTTTTCCTTCCCTCAGACATGCTTCCACGGCGCGCGCGCCGTTGTCGTGGCTTTCCTTCAAAACTGCCCTGTCCTTCGTCATGGGCATGGGAATGAATAAAAATTCTTTTTCGTCTATTTCTTTCACCGCGCCCCTGGCAATCCTGTAGGCAACGCAGTTCTCCTTCGTCTCCGCCGGAAGGGCGATGACATCCGCCTGGCGGATGATCCGCACCGCCTTGCAGGTCAGGAGCTCCGGATCTCCGGGCCCGACCCCGACTCCGTATAAGATTCCATCTTTCATTGTTCTTCCCTCTATTCCTCTTTTTCTCCGGACCGCAGGCGCGAAAGCATGGCTGCCGCTCCCTTCGTCTGTCCGAGAATGCCGTATACGTTGGAAAAAACCATCGCCTCTGTCTCCATGCGGCCCATACAGCGATGGTTCAGATAAAAGGCGATCCTGTCCATGATATGGTCCATGGCAGCCTCCAGGCATCCGTTTTCCTTCAGGATCCTGATTCCTTCATCGGTGGTCCCCGCATCCAGGATCTCTGCCGCCGCGGCGCTGCCCGCGCCTGCCCTGAGCGCCGCCGCCGCCATCAGCTCCATCCGGCAGTCTGCCTCCCTGGAATGGGTATTCATGATCCCGCCGGAAAGCTTGATCAGTTTCCCGATATGTCCCACAAACAGGATTCCCTTCACCCCGAGTCCCGCTGCCAGATCCACAGTCGCCCCGATATAATTGCTGCATTTCAGGCTTTTTCTGTCCGGGATTCCCAGCTCATTCTGGGAAAAGATTTTTCCATAATTTCCCGGAATCACCATAATATAGTCATTTCCGCCGGAAATCAGGACTTTCATCTCCACCTCAATGGTTTTGATCAGGGCATCCTCGCTCATCGGCTCCACAATCCCGGTTGTCCCAAGGATCGAGATCCCGCCGATGATCCCCAGTCTTGGATTAAAGGTTTTCCCGGCAACCGCTTCTCCGTCCGGAACGGAAATGATCACAGAAAGCCCCCGCTCACAGCCATACTGTCCGCACACCTCCTGAACAGCGGACAGGATCATGCTCCTGGGCACGCGATTGATGGCGGCAGCGCCTACCGGCTGATCCAGTCCCGGCAGCGTCACCCGTCCCACTCCGGCGCCCCCGTCGATCAGAATCCCGGGCTCTTCCCGGTAGGACACCCGCGCGCAGATGAGGATGCCGTTTGTGGCGTCCGGATCATCTCCGCCGTCTTTTTTCACAGCACAGCTGACCCAGCCGTCCCCCCTGGCAACATCCAGAATCTCAAGCTCCAGGGCGATGCCTCCCGGCGTTGTGATCCGGGAAACTGGAATCAGGCTCCCGCCAAGCAGCATCCCGGCCGCCGCCTTGGCCGCCGCCGCCGCACAGGAACCTGTTGTATATCCGCGTCTGAGTTTTTTATTCTGTCTGATCACATATTCTTCAAGCATCCGATATTCCTCAAAACGGGCCGGCTCAATCTTCTTTTCCGGCACCGGCCCGCAACGCTAATAGTTTAACAAAACCCGCCTGCTTTGTCAACGAACCCGAAAACCGGCCCCGATTTCTGCGGAACAGGGAACACAGTGTCCTATGAATAAGAAAAACTCTATGGAACGGCTGTCCATTCTCATAGAGTTTCCCATTCAATCCGGCAGCTCCCGCCAGGGCACTTAAACATGTACCAGTCTGGCCACTGCCTGTTTTACTCTTCCGCAGACTTCGCTGATCCCGCAGAATTTATCCGCATAAACGATCACCATGCCCTCCCGGGTCCTGGGCGGAACCGGAGTCAGGGGCCACATATGCCGGAGAATGATATTCTGCTCGTGGGGCGTGACCTGAAAATATCTGACCGCGTTTTTCATGGCCACCCGCGGATGCGTAAATCCGTGGATATGGTTCTTCTGCGTGTGCCAGTCATAAAGGAACAGGTCGTGCAGAAGCCCCGCTCTGGCCGCCGCCCGGCCATCCCATCCGCGTTTCCGGCAGATCCGGTAGCTCAGATACGATACCTGAATACAATGATCCTTCGTCGTGGTATTTCCATGCTGGATAAACCGGTCCATGGACTGGAATACAGGATGCTCCATAATGTCCCTTACACAGTCCATATAATCTTCATCCCACTCGTACTCTTCCTTCTCCAGCCATGCGGTATCCTGCACCCACTCCTGCGCCAGCTCCTTTTCCTCGCCGCGCAGCACGAATGATTCCGGTTTTCTGCTTTTTTTATAAGACACTGTACAATTCCTCATACTTTCTGGCTGAACTGGTCCAGGAGAAATCCTTTGCCATGCCTCTGTCAATGATCTTGTTCCACTCCCGTTTTTTATTATAATACGTATTCTTCGCGTACATAATGCTTCCCAGCATCTCATGGGCATTGTAATTGGCGAACGAAAAACCGGTTCCCGTGCTTTCGTATTCATTGTAAGGCTCTACAGTATCCTTTAAACCGCCGGTCTCCCGTACAATGGGGACTGTCCCATAACGGAGACTGATAATCTGACTCAGGCCGCAGGGCTCAAACAGACTGGGCATCAAAAATGCGTCGCAGGCCGCGTAAATCTTATGGGACATCGCTTCGGAATAATAAATATTGGCGGAAACGCTGTCGCCGTATTTCCAGTCATAATGCCGGAACATATTCTCATACTTCTCATCGCCCGTTCCCAGTACCACAAACTGCAGATCATCAGAACAGATCTGATCCATCACGCACTGCACCAGATCCAGCCCCTTCTGGTCCGTCAGCCGGGATACGATGCCGATCATGAACTTCTTCGGATTCACTTCCAGCCCCAGCTCTTTCTGCAGCTCTGTCTTATTCTTCACTTTTTCTTTCCGGAACGTCCTGGCATCATAATTCTGGCTGATGTGAGGATCGGTCAGCGGATTGTATTCCACATAATCAATTCCGTTGAGAATTCCCCACAGGTCATTGGAACGGGCCCGCATCAGGCCGTCCAGCCCTTCTCCGTAAAACGGCGTCTTGATCTCCTGAGCGTAAGTATTGCTGACTGTGGTCACCTTGTCCGCATAGACAATCCCGCCCTTGAGCATATTGCCGTTGCTGTAGGACTCCAGCTTGTCAGGCGTAAAATAATAATCTGACAGCTCGGAAATCTTCTGGATCACATCCACGCTCCAGACCCCCTGGAATTTCAGATTATGGATCGTGATGACCGATTTAATGTCCCGATAGAAAGGGTTCGCCCGGAACTTGTCCTTTAAATGGACCGGGATCAGTCCGGTCTGCCAGTCATGACAGTGAATGATGTCCGGATGGAAATCCAGCACCGGCAGGGAAGAAAGCGCCGCCTTGCAGAAGAAGGCGAACTTTTCCAGATCAAAATACATATCCGTATAGGGCCTGTCGCCGCTGAAATACCATTCGTTGTCTACAAAATAAAAGGTAATGCCGTCATATACTGTCTGGAACAGACCCACATAACGGTCCTGCCACATATAATTCATATAAAAATTCGTCAGATACTGCGCTTTTTCTCTGAACTTTGCCGGAATACACTGGTAATAAGGAAGCATAACCCGAACATCGTACTTTTCTTTGTCAAAGTATTTGGGAAGAGATCCTGCCACGTCCGCCAGACCACCGGTTTTGATAAAGGGGACACATTCCGACGTTACGAATAATATTTTTTTCACACTTCCACCTCCGAAAATATCTCTTTTCTAAATTGAGACTCTATTATTGTATTATACTAGATTCCCGGAGGATTGGGAAGCAGTTTTCATCATTATTTTTGGGGGGTTATTTATTTTTGTATTCCAGCCGGATCTTATCCGCGATCAGCGCCACAAATTCAGAATTTGTCGGTTTTCCCTTTCCGGTGTTGATCGTATAGCCGAATAACGCGTCGATGGTATCCATTTTTCCTCTGTTCCACGCCACCTCAATGGCATGGCGGATTGCCCGCTCTACCCGGCTGGGCGTCGTCTGGTGCATTTTCGCGATGGTCGGGTACAGCATTTTGGTAATGGAATTGAGCATGTCCATATCCGATACCGAAAGGATGATCGCGTCCCTCAGATAGCTGTATCCCTTAATGTGGGCGGGCACGCCGATCTCATGGATCAGATTGGTCACATCCGTCTCCAGATTTCTCTCTATGTACTGTTCCTGGCTTTCATAGGGTACGATCCGCCGGTTTTCCGCGCTCCCGGACCGTCCTTTTCCAATGTGCTTCATCCGGTTGATCACCATATCCGAATCAAAGGGCTTCATGATATAGTAGGAAGCCCCCAGCTGAAAGGCGTCCTCTGTGATCCGCTCCTGTCCGATGGCGGTGATCACGATAAACTCCGGCTTCTTTTTCAGATTCTGATCCTTTCCGACCTTTTCCATGACAGAAAGTCCGTCCAGCTTCGGCATGATAATATCAAGGAGCATGATATCCGGCTCTTTCTCTCTGATCAGATCATATGCCTCCTCTCCATTATTCGCTTTCCCGATCACTTCAAATTCGTCATCCCGGCTGATGATATTATCTAAAAGCTGTAAAATTCTTTCGTTATCGTCGGCAATTGCCACCTGCAGTTTTGCCATTTTTCCTCCTCCTTTTTCAAATTAAACTACCTTCCCATTATAAGAGAGAGGAGGAAGGAATAGCAACGAAAAACAGACGCCATAATCGACATAAAAACGTCTTCTTTTGTCGAATATTCCCCTCTTTTTTCTGGCAGCCCCTCAGTTTTTATGATACAATTCAGGATATCAGAAATCAGAGGTGAGAAGATGTTTTCAGACCTGCACACTTCTATCAGCCGTCTGTCCATCGAATTCTGCCGGGCAGAAGAACAGCCCTTGGAACTATTGAAGGAACCGTGCATTTCCAGTTTACCGAATATGCCTGCATCCGGGTCCTCCTGGAAATGATGGTGATCGAATATGCCCATCGGCAGGAGTACACCCAGTCCATGCTGTTTTCTTTTGCTTCCGCCTTTTTTCTGCAGGCCGTGAGATACGGCCGCGCCGCCGGACAGCTCTGCGACGCTGAACCGCTTTCCGACCGGCTTCTCCGGTACATAGAGGATCATTCCGACACCGTGACCCTGAAAGCGCTCTCCGACCGTTTTTTCTATCAGCCGGGTTATCTGTCGGCCCTGATCAAGCGGAAATTCGGAAAGTCCTTTACTGCCCTTTTATCGGACCAGAGAATGAAAAAAGGAGGCATCCTTTTAAAGAATACCTCCCTGTCCGTAGAAGAAATCGCGCGCGATCGGCTACAGCAATGTCAGCAGCTTTTACCGCTGCTTCCGGAAATACTACCATATGTCGCCGCGGGAATACGCAGAACGGTATTCCTGAAAGGGGCGCTTATCCAAACAATTCCCGCATCGGCTTCCAGTACTCCGAAAGAAGACTGTCCGTATATACGGTGTTGTTGATCTTCAGCTTTTCATTTCTGTCGCGGACAAATCCCCAGTGCAGGCCGTGAAGCGCCGCGTACTGTTTAAAAGCTTCAAATTTGTTTTCCGCCTGCAGGTCCCTGTTTTTGCTCCTGACGCCCTGCCTGGCGGTCTGTTCCCCGCCTTTTGTCTCTATGATCCAGATCTCGCCGTTTTTCTTTCTGACAATATAGTCAGGATAAAACAGCCACTGTTTCCGGAACGCGTCCAGATAGACAACGGAAAAATACTGCTGCCCTGAGTCGCCGTTTTTATAGACCCAGTCGATGAACTGTTTGCGTTCCTCGCAGTAATGTTCAAACAGCCGCTCGCATTTGGACCGGATTCCTTCCACCACCATGGCCGAAGAATACCCCCGGTAAACATTGGTTTCCATCTCCTCCACATCCGGTTCATCGGGATCAAACCGGCACAGCTCCTGTGCAGGGATCCGGAAAACGGCCGTCTTCACGCCGGGGATCGTCATCTGCTTCGCCATACGGGCCGTAGCCTTTCTCAGATCATCCCTCAGCATTTTCTCATTGTTGATCACAAAGGCATAATAAGAGGCCGTGTCCAGTGCCAGAAGCTTCCGGGGGCTCCGGACCTTTTCCCGGAACAGCCGCTCCAGGACCACTCTGGTCTTCTGGGCCGTCATACCGACCGCCCTTTTGATCGCGTCCACCGAATGGAGCAGATCGATGCCGTTGGTATGGGTGCTGACCACCCTTCCGGTCGGCAGATACGTCCCCTGGCTGGCATCCAGAACAGAGTCGGTCCGGACAAATTTTCCCTCTCTCTGGCGGCCGATGATCTCCCGGCCGAACCGGTATCCGGCGCCTTCCAGCCGGAGCATGTTGTCTGCTTTATCCCCTGTCAGTCCGTAAGCTTCTGTCAGATACTGATGGACCGCGAAAAAGGTTTCCCGTTCGCCCAGTCCGTCCAGATCCCGGCTGCGCAGCTGTTTCTCCAGGGCAAATCCGCCGCATTCCTCCTTTAAAAATACCCGGCGGACTTCAAAGGCCTGGCTCTGGGAAGCCTTGATGCTCTCCTTGTATTTTTCGTCAAAGGTATAAAGATAGCAGAAATCCAGAAGATCCACATCGTAATGTCTGGCCTCCGGCATGCGGCGGATTCTTCCGATCGTCTGGATCTCAAATTCCTCCGACATGTGCTCCCGCAGCTTGACCAGGATCTTTGCCCTCGGACAGTCCCACCCGGTCGCGATTGCCTGTTTCATCAGCAGAAAAACCGGTTCCGCGGAAGGATCCGTAATATGCTCCAGATTGATCTTGTCGCCTGAATCACTCATCCATTTGGCAGCCAGCCGGTTTTCATACGTATATCCCATTCCGGCCAGCTTGTCTTCCACCGACGCGATCAGCCTGTCTGAAGAATTCGGAAACTGAATGATGCAGAGCGGGCGGATCCTTCCCGTTTTCCCGCCCTGTTCCGCGTAAGCCTGCGCGATCTGCCTGCGCTTTCTGTCGGCCAGTTCGATCAGATATCCGTGCTCACTGTCAAACTCCCCATGATAATCCACATCTTCATTGATATACAGGGCCTTCGTGATCAGCCCCGAGGAGATCACGTCCATCTCATCGATCTCATAATATTCTCCGTCTCTGCTGGTCTTTGCCGTGGCGGAAACGCGGATGATGTGTTCCGCGCAGAAAGCCTGAATGACATCATTGGCCTTTTTGGTATCATTGGAATGCTCTTCATCAATGATGATCATATACTGAAGACCTTTCCTCCGCCCTTCCGCGATACGGTCAAAGAGATTTTCCCGTTCGCTTTCGCTGATTGCCCGGTTTCCCTTTTTGGTAACCAGTTCCCAGTTGATAAAGGTCGTACTGCCCGCCTCAAAGCCGGACAGGATCGCGTCGGACAGATCCTTTGTGTCCGCCCCCGGCAGAAGCTGCTCCATCTTCCTGCGGCTCTGTTCCTCCAGATTTCCTTTTCCCGGACAGAGCCAGATGAAAGCAGTCCGGCCATTGACCAGGGTCAGATATTTATCTATATAATCGATCAGGATCACCGTCTTTCCCGCCCCTGTGGGCGCTTTTACGGTGATCGTCCGGGCACTGTCCTCCCGTGCCGTGACATCCAGCAGCCACAGAGAACAGTCCTCCTGAAATTCAAACAAGCCATTGGGAAGACGAATCATCTTTCTCCTACCTCCATCAGTTCAGTCTCATAAAAACAGTCCGGCACTATATGCGTCTGGATTTCCCGTTCTTTCAGTGCCTGCTCCTGCTCGAGGGTCAGCAGCACGTCCGCGGACAGATAAAGGTTCCGGCACAGCTCCAGCCGGTCCGGATCCCCAAACAGCGCGTCCGCCTCTTCATCGGTCAGAATCAGGGGTTCTGTCCTGCTGTCAAAGATTCTGCCTGTTTTCAGCTGGATCAGCTCCTTTATGTGGGGAAGAAGCGCGCTGCCCGCGTTCGTTTCCGGATCAGCCGGACATTTTTCGGCAAATCCGGCCCTGTAATATTTGAGGTTAACGGGAATTCCCTCTGAATATATGGTTCCGTCCGGCCGCACGCCCGTTATGACCGTTCTGAGCCGGGGCCACGTCACGCTGCCGCATATGCCGCCTTCATCGTTGGTGCACAAAATAAACTGTCTGTGTCCGCCGTCCTCCCGGTTGAGCTCCAGCACTGCCTGTCCCGTCGTTCCGGATCCCGCGAAAAAGTCCAGCACCACCGCGTCCTGATCCGCCACTTCCAGACACCGCCTGACCAGTTCGACCGGTTTGGGATTGTCAAACAGTCCCGCCTTTCCCAGGATCATCTCCAGATCCTTGCTGGCCTTGCTGTTTTCGGGCAGATCATCCCACAGCGTATCAATCCGCTTTCCCTCATTTTTCCGTTCATTCCAGTAATCCTTCACGCGGAGGGACCGGCCGCTCAGCACCAGACGGCCGTCATTTTCCAGCGCCTTGATCTTCTCGTACCGCATCCGCCAGCCCTTGGGAGGGCACTTCCAGACCTTACCATTGTTATCCACATAATCGTAGGTGGTGTCCGGTCCGGGATCCCGGGGCTTCTGCAGACTGACGGTCTGGTAACGGCCCCGGCCGTCATGATCGTCTTTATTGTAAAGCTTCTGGGAGGAATCCGCCAGAGGCTTGTAGGCCGGATTCAGACTGTACCCGCCGCTTTTGGCATACAGCAGCACATATTCCGTATTAACTGTGAACTTATCCTTTTCCGTTTTGCCGCTGGAGTTCCGCTTCCAGACAAAAAGATTGATGAAGCCGGATTCTCCGAAGATCTCGTCACAGAGCATCTTCAGCTGGGCGACCTCATTGTCGTCAATGGAAATAAACAAAAGCCCCTTCTTTGAAAGAAGCTCTCTGGCAGCCAGAAGGCGTTTTCCCATAAAAGACAGCCATTTGGAGTGACGGAATCCGTCCTCTGCCGCCACATAATTGTCATCGTATATGAAATCGGTCTTTCCCCTGTTGTAGGGAGGATCGATATAGATCAGGTCCACCCTTCCACTGTGGGTTTTTTCCAGCAGCCTCAGGCTGTGCAGATTGTCTCCCTCCAGAAGAAAATGAACAGGAAGATCCGCTCCGCTGATGATTTCTTTTCCGGCATCCTCCGTCCATACGGGAATGCCCTGCTTCATTTCCACATCCGCCCGCTCTTCATGTTCCTCCCAGACAAGCCCGTACTTTTTGGCCGTGAGGGCGTTTTCAATCTCACTGATGGCCGCCAGTGATTCATCGTCTGTGTGCTCCTTGCGGATCCTGTCCAGGAAGCCAAGCATTTTCTGACGTCTGAGCTGTGATAAATTGGGCATTCTGTTCTTCCTCTCTTCCTTTTTCAGGCATGCGTCCCGGACATTTTCCGGAATGAACAAGCCTGCAGATCATGCGCAACGGTTCTATTTTACCATAAGGCGCGGAACAATTCCATCAGATCTTCTTCAGACGGATTCACACAATGAAAGCGGCACAGGAATCATCTGCCTGACGGTTCCCATGCCGCTTTTTCATGTTTTTAAATGCTGACCCGATTATTGACTGATTACCGGATCTCCAGCACCTTGTAATCCTGATCCTCCACGGCCTTTTTCAGCACCTCATCGGCCACGTCCTCTTTCAGCGTAACTTCTGCCGTGCCTGCCTCATGGCTGACCCTCGCCTCTTCCACGCCGGGAAGCGCCTCCAGGGATTTCTTGACCCTTGCCTCACAGTGTCCGCACATCATACCTTCGATTTTCATTGTTTTTACCATGGCTTTTTTCTCCTTTTTCTGTTTTACTTTTCTTTTTTTATCTTTTGATGCGTTCCTGATGTTGAAAAAATTCAGCCTCAGCGCATTGGAAACAACACAGACGCTCGACAGACTCATCGCCGCCGCCCCGAACATGGGATTCAGCTTCCAGCCGAACAGCGGGATCCATACTCCTGCCGCGAGGGGAATTCCGATCACATTATAGAAAAAGGCCCAGAACAGGTTCTCATGGATATTTCTCAGAGTCGCCCGGCTTAACCGGATGGCTGCCGGCACATCGCTGAGCCTGCTGTGCATTAGCACCACATCTGCCGCGTCAATGGCAATGTCGGTGCCGGCCCCGATGGCAATGCCGATATCCGCCCTGGTAAGGGCCGGCGCATCGTTGATGCCATCGCCCACCATCACGACCTTTCCCTTTTTCTTCAGAGAACGGATGACGCTTTCCTTTCCGTCGGGAAGGACCCCCGCGATCACCTCGTCCACACCGGCCTGTTTTCCAATGGCCTTTGCGGTCCGCTCGTTGTCCCCGGTCAGCATGACCACATGGATGCCCATATTCTGAAGCTCTTTTACGGCCTGCGGGCTGTCTTCCTTGATCACATCGGCCACCGCGATGATTCCCGCGAGCGCTCCGCCTTTCATGAACAGAAGCGGCGTCTTTCCTGCCTCAGCCAGCGTCTCCGCCTGCTTTTTCATCTGCTCCGGAACGTCGGTCCGGCTGCTGATATAGTTCATACTTCCGCCCGCCAGCTCCTCGCCGTCCAGCATGGCGGAAAGGCCGTTTCCGGGAAGCGCCTGAAAGTCCGCAACTTCCTCTGCCGTCAGCCCCCTCTCCTGTCCTTTCAGAAGAATTGCCCTGGCAAGGGGATGCTCACTTTTGCTTTCCAGGGACAGCGCGTCCTGCAGAAGCGCCTCCTCCGTAAATCCCTCTGCCGGAAGGATATCTGTCACCTTCGGCTCTCCGCTGGTGATCGTGCCGGTCTTATCCAGCGCCACGATCTGAGTCTTTCCTGTCTCTTCCAGGGATACCGCCGTCTTAAATAAAATGCCGTTTTTCGCGCCCATTCCATTGCCCACCATGATCGCGACCGGCGTGGCGAGTCCCAGAGCGCAGGGACAGCTGATGACCAGAACGGAAATTCCTCTCGCGAGGGCGTATCCGAAGGTCTGCCCTGCCAGGAGCCATACCAGGATCGTCACCACGGCGATGGAGATCACAGCCGGAACAAAAATCCCGGACACTTTATCCGCCACCTTGGCAATGGGGGCCTTCGTGGCGGCCGCGTCGCTGACCATACGGATGATCTGGGAAAGAGTGGTGTCCTCTCCGACCCTCATCGCTTCACATTTGATAAATCCGGACTGGTTGACCGTGGCTGCCGAGACCAGATCTCCCTCTGCCTTGTCGACGGGAATACTCTCGCCTGTCAGCGCTGACTCGTTGACTGCGCTGCTTCCTTCTATGATCATACCATCTACCGGTATATTTTCGCCAGGCCGGACCACAAAAATGTCGCCTTTTTTTACCTGCTCGATGGGAACCGTCACTTCAGCGCCGTTTTTCATGATCACAGCCGTCTTCGGCGCCAGCTTCATCAGACTCTTCAGGGCATCTGTCGTCTTGCCCTTTGATCGCGCCTCCAGCATCTTTCCAACGGTGATCAGAGCAAGGATCATAGCCGCCGACTCAAAATAGAATTCGTGCATATAGGTCATAACCCCTGCCATATCGCCCTTCATCTGGGCATCTGTCATGGCAAACAGCGCGTAAACGCTCCATACATAGGAAGCGCCGGACCCGAGCGCCACCAGAGTGTCCATATTGGGAGCCCTGTGGATCAGCCCTTTCAATCCGCTTATGAAAAACTTCTGATTGATGACCATCACGATCGTGGTCAGCAGCAGCTGCAGAATCCCCATCGCCACATGGTTCTCAGCAAAGAACGCGGGAACCGGCCAGCCCCACATCATATGTCCCATGGAGAAATACATCAGAATGATCAGGAAACCCACCGACGCGATCAGCCGCCGCTTCAGCACAGGAGTTTCCCTGTCCTTCAGGGCATCCTCATCCGCTGCCATGCTGCGGGCGGCGCCTCCGGCTTCTTCCGCCGCGCCCTTTACCGCCGCTCCGTATCCGGCTTCCTCCACCGCTTCAATGATATCCTGAGGAGACGCGCTTCCTTCCACACCCATGGAATTGGTCAGCAGACTGACCGAACAGGAATCAACCCCGGGAACCCTGGATACGGCCTTTTCCACCCGGCTCGCGCAGGCGGCGCAGCTCATGCCTGTCACTGTATACTGTTCCATTCCAACTTACCTCCCTCATTGTTTTCTCATCTTTCCCTGTCATTATATACCCCTACCAGGTATATGTCAATAGTATTTTGAAAGGAAACAGGATGAAACAGCGCATTGAGTGCCACATTATGCCGCCGCATCCAGCATGGTCTCCAGAAAGATCCCATATCCTTTTGTGGGATCCTGGACAAATACATGGGTCACCGCACCCACCACTTTTCCTTCCTGGATAATGGGACTTCCGCTGAGTCCCTGCACGATGCCGCCGGTCAGATCCAGAAGCTCCGGATCTGTCACCTGAATGACCAGGCCCTTATTGCTGTCTGTGGTAATATCCGCCTTGATGATCTCAATGTCATACTCTTTGATCTCGCCGTCCGCGCAGCAGCGGATCACAGCCGGCCCCAGCTTTACATCCTGCTTATATCCCACAGGCAGCGCATCCTCCGCTTTCAGCCCCCAGCTGGAAAGCTCCGTATGGCCAAAGACCCCGGCCTCTGTATTCCGGATGACTTCTCCCTGATCGGCCTCACTGTAGACAATGGTTCCGAGAAGCGATCCCGGCTCCCCCGCCCTGCCTTTGATCACATCCTGTATCTGCGCTTTCTGGAGCGTCCCGCCGGAGACCTCCAGCCGCTGTCCTGTGTCCGTATCGCTCATGGCATGGCCCAGAGCGCCGAAGTTTCCGTTTTCATCCATATAAGTCAGGGTGCCGATCCCCTGGGCGTCGTCTCTGACCCAGATGCCGGCCTTGACGCTCCCGTCGCTGGTCGTGACTGCCTCCACCTCTGTCTCGATGACCTCGCCGCCTCTGCGCAGCTTCAGGCTGCAGGGAGCTTCTCCTCCCTCGGAGATTACCTCAATCAGCTTCTCCTTGTCAGAAACCCTTTCCCCATTTGCTTCCAGAATGTAATCCCCTGACTGGATGATCCCGGCAGCCGGCTCAACCTGATTTCCCTCATCGTCCGTCAGGGTGCTGGTGCCGACCACCATCACGCCGTCCGTTTCCAGATAGAGACCGACAGAGGCTCCGCACGGGATCACGGACCGGGATTCTACCACATCCACCTGGATTTCCCGCAGCGGGATCCAGCCAAACAGCTTAAATGCCATATCATAGCTTCCCAGCGAGGTTCCCTCCACCGTAACGGCTCCGTCGGTGCTGATCTTGACCGCTCCCTCCGGAATATTGGAAACACTGCCCAAAAGCACCTCTTCGCTTTCCGTTTCCAGGGTACTGCCCTTTGGGAGAGAAAACTGAAAGGTTCCCTCTTCTCCGACCACCACACGAATTTTTGCAGGAATCTGGTGCCGGATATAATAATAAGAGAACAAACAGGTAAAAATAATCATGAACCATATAAATCCAATCAGGATCTGTCTGTATTTCTGCTTCCGTGTCATGGCGCGCCTCCGTACTTTTCAGATTTTTAAATTCTCCTTTTAGTATGGGGCAAAAAATAAAAGGCCATACAAAAGAGCCGTCTTCCGGACCGCGGTAATTTTTTCCCTGGCCCGATACGGCTCTACAATTCAGTGTTTATAGGTCTTTGCCAGTTCTTTCATCTCTCTGGCGTTTTCTTCCACCGCCTCCGTAATGGCAGCGCCGCCGAGCAGCCTGCAGAGTTCGGCAATCTCTTCCTCCGGCTTAAGCTTCGTCACCTCCGTAACGGTCCTGCCGTTTTTGACTGTTTTTTCAATCTTATAGTGACTGTCCGCCATGGCTGCGATCTGAGGAAGGTGGGTAATACAGATCACCTGATGACTTCTGCCGATATCGTTTAATTTTTCCGATACCTTCTGGGCAGTCCTGCCGCTGATCCCCGCGTCGATCTCGTCAAAGATCAGGGTCTCGATCTCATCCGTATCTGCCAGAACTGCCTTGATGGCCAGCATAATCCTGGACAGCTCACCGCCGGACGCCACCTGCGATAGCGGCTTCAGCTCTTCTCCCGGATTTGTGGAAATCAGAAACTCCATTTCATCATAGCCATTGGCCGTCACCTTTTCCAGCCTGGTAAACTCCATGGAAAACTGGACATCAAGGAAATTCAAATCCACAAGTGCCGAGCGGATGGATTCTGTCAGATGAAAGGCTTCCACCTTTCTGATTTTGGAAAGCGCTTCCGCCGCCGCGTAAACCCGCTCTCTGGCATTTTCAAATGCCTGTTCCGCCGCCTGTCTTCTTTCATCAAAATCGGCCAGTTCCTCCAGCCTGGCTTCCTTTTGGGCCAGCGCCTCCATCATTTCCTCGTAAGTCTCTCCGTATTTCATCTGCAGATTATGGAGAAAATCCAGTCTTTTTTCTGTCTGTTCCAGTTCGCCGCTGTCAAACTCCAGACTGCTTCCATACCCGGCCAGATCCCGGATCAGATCACTCATGATCCCTTCCGCTTCCTCCGCCTGGGAGAGGAGCCCGGAAAGCTCTCCATCATAATTCGCCGCCTCTGAAAGAGCCCGGACCGCCCGTCCGATCAGCTCTCCGGCGCCGCCGTCATTTCCTGCATACTCCATGGCCTTTGAAAGATTTTCCATGATCCTGCCGCTGTTGGACAGGCGCTTAAACCGGGCCTCGAGCTCCGGAATCTCTCCTTCCTTCAGCCCCGCGCTTTTCAGCTCATTGATCTCATAGGAAAGGAAGTCCAGTTCCCGGATCCGCTCCTCCTCCCCGATCTCAAAGGCCTTCCGTTCTTTTTCAGCCGCCGCATACACCCGGTAGGCTGAGGTCAGTTCTTCCCGCACCTGTGCTTCCTGGTGCCTCGCATAGGCATCCAGGATCTCCAGATGCTTTGTCTTATGAAGGAGGGACTGATGCTCGTGCTGACCGTGGATATCGATCAGAAGCCCTGTCGCCGCCCGCAGTTTTGAAACAGTGACGGTCTCGTCATTGATCCTGCAGACACTTTTCCCCTGATGGATCTTTCTCGTGATCAGGACCGACCCGTCCTCCTCGACCGTTACGCCGAGCGCCTGCAGCGCTTCTCTTTTTTCCTTTCCGTCAACTGAAAAAAGAAGCTCCACACTGGCCGACGGATCGGAATCCCGCAGAAGCCCCCTGGAGGACTTGATGCCCAGAGCCAGATTGACCGCGTCGATCAGGATCGACTTTCCGGCTCCGGTCTCTCCGGTCAGAATGTTCAGCCCCTCCGACAGGTTCACATCTGCCTCATCGATCAGGGCAATGTTTTTCACATGCAGATTCAGTAACATGATCTGCCTCCTCTCACTTCGGGGACATGACTCTGCGGAGCTTCTCCATAACGATAATGGTGTCGTCCACGCTTCTGACCGCGCACATGATCGCGTCATCGCCGGCAATGCAGCCCACGATCTCATGGAACCGGAGCGCGTCCAGAGCCGCCGCCACCGCCATGGCCATCCCCGGCACGGTTTTCACCACCAGAATATTCTGCGCCATATCCATGGACAGAAAACCGTCTCTCAGAATCCTGATATACTTGTCGTTGAGGCTGCTGTCCGTTTTGTGAAGCACCACATATTTCTGCCTGCCTCCGTCCGTCGCCACCTTTGTCAGCTTCAGCTCGCGGATATCTCTGGACACAGTGGCCTGCGTCACCCGGAATCCGGCCTCATTCAGCTTTTCCGCCAGCTCTTCCTGGGTCTCAATATCATATTTTCCGATTAATTCCACTATTTTGCTGTGGCGCTCAATTTTCATTCTTTCCCTCCGTTTAATCTGCCGACATTTTCCGCCGGAGCGTTTCCAGAAAACCGATCCTGTTCAGCTTCAGGATCTTGGTTGTGCGGGATGATTTTCTGATCTCAATATAATCTCCGGGACGCAGCACACACTGACTGTCGCTGTCAAATCCTGCCACCGCCTCTGTATTCTCGCGGCCCGGCGCCGCTGTGAGCTCCAGCCGGATGCGGCTTTTATCTGAAAGCACGATACTCCGGTTGAGAACCGCATGGGGCGCCACCGGCGTCAGCACGATCAGGGAGGCCGTCGGCTCCACGATCGGCCCTCCGGCTGAAAGATTATAGGCGGTAGAGCCTGTGGGGGTCGCCACGATCATCCCGTCAGCCGCATAGGAGCTCAGAAAGTTATCGTCCACATAGACCCGGAAGCGGATCACCTTGAAATCAGCCTGACGCCCCAGAAAAATATCATTCAGCGCCACATCCTCACCGATCACCCTGCCCTCATGGAAGATGGTGCCCTTCAGCATCATCCGCTCCTCCACCGCCGAAGGTCCCTTTTCCAGAAGCTCCTTCAGTCCGTCCAGCGCGGAATGGACATCCATTTCCGCCAGATACCCCAGCGTTCCCAGATTGATTCCCAGAAGCGGTACATTTCTCCGCTCCAGCCGCCTGGCCGCCTGCAGAAGGGTCCCGTCCCCGCCCAGGACCAGCGCGCAGTCTGTTTCCGCGGGCATGGAGCCCTGGGAACTGAGCAGACAGCGCTTTCCCCTCCGCTCAAGAAAATCTTTTATGACCTTTGTTACCTTCAGGTCGGGATCCTTGTCTTCATTTGTGATAATGTAAAATTGATTCATGTCAGTTCCTCATGTGCCTCGGCCACAACGCTTTCCGGTTTCAGTATTTCCGCGTCCGCTCCGTTCTTTTCCAGATGGAGCAGATACTCAATGTTTCCCTCCGGTCCCTTGACCGGCGAATAATCCAGATGCTTTCTTCCGAATCCAAGCTCCCGGGCGTATTCCATCACCTTTTCAATGACTTCCAGATGCACCTCAGGCTCTCTGACAACGCCCTTTTTCCCAACCTTTTCCCGTCCCGCCTCAAACTGGGGCTTGATCAGGCAGACCACCTCCCCGCGGTCCTTCAGGATCTCCCTCACAGGAAGAAGCACCTTGGTCAGGGAAATAAAAGATACGTCAATGGAAGAAAAATCCACCGGCACTCCGATATCCTCCGGCGTCACATACCGGATATTCGTCTTTTCCATGCAAACGACCCGTTCATCCTGCCGCAGCTTCCAGGCCAGCTGCCCCCGGCCCACATCAACAGAAAAGACTTTTGCGGCTCCATTCTGAAGCATGCAGTCTGTAAAACCTCCCGTAGAAGCGCCCACATCCATACAGATCTTTCCGGTCAGGTCAATGCCGAAGCATTCCATGGCTTTTTCCAGCTTCAGGCCGCCCCGGCTCACATACCGGAGCGTATGCCCTCTGACTTCAATGGAAACATCCGGCGGAAAAGACGCGCCCGCCTTATCTTCCCGCTGCCCGTTCACAAACACAATTCCTTCCATGATCATGGCCTTTGCCTTTTCCCGGGACTGGGCCAGCCCCCTGGAAACAAGCATCATATCCAGTCGTTCTTTCATTTCAGCCTTTCCTTTATCCTCTGACAGACGGAATCCGCGTCCAGCTTCAAAGCCTTTTTCAGCGTATCCACGGATCCCTGCTCCACAAACATGTCGGGAACACAGACAGGAAGCACCTGTGCCGTATATCCGTGTTCCGCCGCGAAACCGGCAACTGCCTCACCAAATCCTCCGCTTTTTACATTTTCCTCCATCGGCACCAGCAGTCTGCACTGTCCGGCCAGCCGCCCGAGAAGTTCTTCATCCATCGGCTTTACAAACCTCACATTGACGAGGGCTGCGGAGATGCCGCACGCCTCCAGGCCTTCCCTGACCTGGACCGCGGTTTCCACCATGCTTCCCACGGCCAGAAGCGCCACATCCGTCCCCTCAGAGATCACTTCGCTCTTTCCCATTTCAATGGGTGCCTGGCAGTCCTTGAGTCCTGAATAAGCGGTTCCTCTGGGATAGCGGACCGCGAAGGGCACTCCCGACTGCACAGCGAATTCCAGAGCGCTCCGCAATTCATACTTGTTCTTCGGAGCAAAAACCGTCATGCCCGGTATGCTCCGCAGATAAGAAAGATCAAAGATTCCGTGATGCGTTTCCCCGTCGCTGCCCACCAGACCGGCCCGGTCGATGGCAAACACCACCGGAAGCGCCTGAAGACAGACATCATGGAGCATCTGGTCGTAAGCCCTCTGCAGAAACGTGGAATAGATCGCCACCACCGGCTTCAGCCCTCCGGCAGCCATTCCCGCCGCGAAGGTCACCGCATGCTCCTCGGCAATCCCCACATCGAACAGTCTGTCCGGATAAAGAGCCCCGAACTTTTTCAGGCCCGTTCCTTCCGGCATGGCGGCCGTGACCGCCACGATCTTTTCATCCTTCCCCGCCATCCGGCAGATCGTATGGGAAAACGCCTCCGTATAGCTGATTCCTTTCTTCTCCCCCACGGCCCTGCCTGTATCGACACAGAAGGGCCCCACTCCATGAAATTTGGAAGGATGCCGCTCCGCCGGTCCATATCCCTTTCCCTTTTTCGTCTTCACATGGATCAGAATCGGCCTGTCGATTTTTTTCGCTTCTTTAAAAATGCGGACCATGGCGGAAATATCATGTCCGTCGATCGGACCCACGTAAGTGATATCCAGATTTTCAAAAAACATGCCCGGCACCATCATCTGCTTCAGAACCATCTTGGCCCTGCTGATATTTTCCACCAGGGACTCACCCACTCCGGGCACCTTGGAAAGGCTCCGGCTCACATCCCGTTTCAGATTATTGTATCCGCTTCCCACACGGAATTTGGACAGATATCTGGAAAAACCGCCGGTGCTCTCTGAAATGGACATCTCATTGTCATTGAGAATGATCATATAATTGCTTTTGAGCCGGGAGGCATTGTTGAGCGCCTCATAGGCCATGCCGCCGGACAGGGCGCCGTCCCCGATGACGGCCGCCACCGTATAATGCTCATGCATCCTGTCCCGGGCCTCCACCAGCCCCAGCCCCGCAGATATGGACGTGGAGCTGTGCCCCGTGTCAAAGCAGTCGTAATCAGATTCCCGCCGTTTCGGAAAACCGCTCATGCCCTTATATTCTCTCAGAGTTTCAAAATCCTCCCGCCGGCCCGACAGAAGCTTGTGGGTATAGGACTGATGGCCCACATCCCATATGATCTTGTCCTCCGGCAGATCAAGAGCAAGGTGCAGCGCGATGGTCAGCTCCACCACCCCCAGATTGGAGGCCAGATGTCCTCCGTGCTCACTCACTTTTTCAATCAGAAACTGCCGGATCTCCTCCGCCAGCTCCCCGTATTTTGAAGGATCCAGAGACTTTAAATCCTCCGGACTTCCAATTTCCTCTAACATGGAGTCATCCCCTTATTTTTCTCTGGTGATCAGCGTAAGAAGAAGCTGATTCAAAAATTCATTTCTGACCGGAAGACCCTCCAGAGCCTCCACCGCCCGCCTGGAATAAAATTCCACCTGACGCTCAGCCTTTTCCATTCCCTCAAGGGTCACATAGGTGGTCTTGTGATTCTTCTCATCGCTGCGCACCGGCTTTCCCAGCACCTCCGGCGAACTGGAAACATCCAGGATATCATCCCGGATCTGAAACGCCAGTCCCACATCGGACGCGACCTGCTCCATGATCCCGGCCTCTTCAGAAGACGCGCCTCCGAGAAGAGAACCGATCACCATGGATGCCTCCAGCAGCGCTCCTGTCTTCAGCCGGTAAATAAAATCCAGCTTTTCAGCGGGAATCTCTTTTCCCGTCAGCTCCACATCCACAGTCTGCCCGCCGATCATGCCGTAAATGCCGGTCTTTTCTGCCAGGATCCCGATACAGCGCCCTGTCAGATCCGGCCTGTCTGTCACGGCAAAGGCCTTCGCCGCCGTCTCGAACGCGTAGATCATCAGCGCGTCGCCGGCCAGGATCGCCATGTCCTCGCCGTAGACCACCCAGGTCGTCTTTCTTCCTCTCCTGTATTCGTCCGCGTCCATGGCCGGAAGATCATCATGGACCAGAGAAGAGGTGTGGATCATTTCTATGGCTGCCATGAAATATGCCACTTCTCTGCTCTCCCTGCCGAACAGGCGGCAGCATTCCTCCATCAGGAGCGGACGGAGCCGCTTGCCTCCGGCCAGAACACTGTAATTCATGGCTTCAAAAATCGTTTTCTGGAAGCCTGTCTCTTCAGGCAGGAAGCTCCGGATCACGTTTTCAATATTCTCCACTTTATCTTTCATACTGTCCTTAAAATTCATGCTGTTCCCCACTTTCATCTAAAACCAGCACTTTTTTCTCCACCTCATCCACGCTTTCTCTGCACTGCTTCACCAGCCCGAGTCCCTTTTCATAAGCGGAAAAAGACTCTTCCAGAGAAAGCTCGCCGCTTTCCAGCTGACGGATCAGCTCGTCCAGCTGCTCAAAGGTCTGTTCAATACTCACTCTCTCTTCCATTGTCTTTCCTCTCATCCGCGTCTGCCGCGCATTCCAGCACCTCGGCCTTCACCAGCCCGTCATGAAGATGAAGAGACAGCCGCTCGCCGGGACGGGTCTGGGAGACAGATGCCAGACGGTTTCCGTCCTCTCTGGTCACAAAGGCATATCCCCCCGTGATCTTATGAAGGGGAGAACACCCCTCCAGGCGCTGTGCCAGAAGTGCCAGTCTGTGCCCGCACTCATCCAGCTTTTTTCTCATAAGATTCCTCAGCCCGTCTTCATACTGATCCAGCGCCTGCCGCTTCACCGCGATCACATGATCCGGCCTGAACTGCCTGAGTCTCAGCGCCTTCGTTTCCAGCACCTGCTTTCTTCCATCGATCAGACGGCGCATGGCCTCCGCCATCCTGCGTTTTCTCTCCTCAAGATCCGCCAGAAAGGTCCTGTATTCATAGACGGCCAGCTCCGCCGCCGCGGAAGGCGTCGGCGCTCTCAGATCTGCCGCGAAATCCGTAATGGTGTAATCCGTCTCATGTCCCACAGCCGAAATCACCGGCACGGAGCAGTCAAATACTGCCTGAGCCGTCTTTTCCTCATTGAATGCCCACAGATCTTCTATGGAGCCTCCGCCTCTGCCCACGATGATGCAGTCCACGCCCAGGCGCTCCAGGGCTTCGAGCCCCGCCGCGATCGAATCGGCAGCGCCCTCTCCCTGCACCCTGGCCGGATACAGGATCAGCCTCACATGAGGATTTCTCCGCCCCGCAATATCGATGATGTCCCGGACAGCCGCCCCGGTGTCAGCGGTTACGATTCCCAGGGTCCGGATATATCTGGGAATCGGCTGCTTATACTCCCTGGCGAACAGTCCCCTTTCCTCCAGTTCCCGCTTCAGGGCCTCAAACTGCTCGTATAAGCTGCCGGTTCCGTCACGAACGATCCGCTTCGCGTAAAGCTGATATTTTCCGTCCCGCTCATACACATCCACATTTCCGGTTACGACGACCTGCTGACCTTCTTTCAGCGTAAAAGAAAGGCCTCCGCGCATTCCCGCGAACATGACCGCCTGAAGCACAGAGCCCTTATCCTTCAGTGTAAAATAAATGTGCCCGGAGGAATGGTATTTGCAGTTGGACACCTCTCCGCGCACGCTGACCGATCCCAGGAGATAATCCTGTGTGAACATGTTTTTGATATAGGCATTGATCTGCTTTACCGAATAAATGCTGCGCGCCATCTGCCTTATTTCTCCACGACCAGCTTGGCCAGAATTCCGTTGACAAAAGAGGGCGAGTCGTCTCCTCCGTATTTTCTCGCGATCTCAACTGCTTCATTGATCGCAACCTTTTCGGGAACCGACTCCTCATAAAGCATTTCATACAAAGCAAGGCGCAGGACCGTCAGATCCACCTTGCTCATACGTCCGGTCTTCCAGCCCTTTGCCACCTCGTTCAGCCGTTCATCCAGCTGCGGCACACATTCGTATATGGCTTTTACCTTTTCCTTCATATATCGCTCGTCATTCGGCTCAAGGGGGTCCAGCTCCTCCAGATACATGGCAGTCTGCCCGTCAAACTCCTCTTCCGACAAAAAAAATTCTTTTCTGAACAGCATACGGAACACATGCTCTCTCAGTTCTCTTCTGGTCATGATTTCCTCCAACAACCGGTAATAACAGAAAAGGGCGCCCAAAAAAGCACCCTTTTCAGTTCTCCGTTACTTATCTGGTCTTGTCAATATTCACACCGGCGATCTTCACATTCACATCGATCACCGAAAGTCCCGTCATATTTTCAATGGCCGACTTCACACGCTCCTGCACCTGGGCACATACATCAGGAATGCTGTAGCCGTATTCCATATTCAGGGACAGCTCCACAGATACGGAAGCATCCAGCACATCCACCTTCACGCCCTTGGACAGATTTTTCATTCCCAGCTTGCCCACCAGCTCGTTGGTAATGTTCCCTGCCATGGACGCGACGCCTTCCACTTCCGTGGCCGCCAGTCCTGCGATGATCGCCACTACCTCATCCGCGATCTGCACTTCACCGATGGTTTCCTTATCATGATGCAGGGTATGTGTACTTCTGTTTTCATGTTCCACTGCCGCTACCTCCTGTACCTAAAATTCATACTTTGCCATTCATTATACCAAATAAATGAATTTTTATCAACCGATTATGTAAACTCCCGGCAATCTCCTACTGGTCCAGTTCCATCAGTGTGATGACCACATTTGCCGCGTCCACTTCTGTTTTCCGTTTGACAATGTCCTCGATCTGGGCCCGTTCCGCGTCCGTCAGTTCTGTTTTTCCGACGACCACATCCACCGTATCCCCGTTGATGCAGACCACGGAATCTGTAAACCCCTTCGCGCCAAGCAGGGTTTCAGCGGCGTTCTCCTTCTCCGCGACCGCGGTGAGCTGGATCATCTGATCCACCGCCGACTGCTTCTGTTCATCACTCAGGGCACTGTTGTTGATGACCTCCAACAGAGTTTCTTTATTTTTGCTTCTGACCTGTTCTCTGTTCAGCTGAACCTGGGACACATAATTACTGACGGTCACACCATTGGTCAGTACTGCTTCCCCGGGCACAGAGGATCCGGCCTGCTGGTCCGCGTCTGTTTCCGGCCGCGCCTCTGAAGCGGCCGCGGCCTCTGTCTCTTCCTCCTCCGCCGGCACGTATACATCGGTCAGTCCGTCTCCTTCCATCTGGGAAGCCGCCTGGTTTTCCGCCAGGATATCATCCTCGGAAATATCAAGCAGTCCCGCCGCCACGGTTTCTTCGGAAGCTGTTCCGTCGGCCTGCGCCTGCTCTTCCCCTCCGCTGAAATCAAATCTTCCCGCATAGCTTAAGTATCCCGCCACGGCGATCATCACCGCCAAAAGCGTGAGCACGATCTGGTTTTTCTTTACTACTCGTTTCACAGCACCGCTCCTTTTTAAGATTCTTCATTGACTCTCTTTAATACTTTAATTTTATGTGCCGGAAGATCAAATAATGCTTCCATGGCCTCAGAGATTTCCGCTTTCACATAAGATTCCCCGCCTCCTTCCGCGCAGACCACGATTCCTGTCACCTTCGGACAGCGCACCTCTGTCACATATGGACTCTCATCGCTTCCAAACAGCACAGTCTGGCTGGACGAGCTGCTCTGCGTGGTCTTTCTCTGTCCGCCTTCGCTGTCGGCCTCTTCCACCGTACTCTGGTCCGAGGATTCATCCGTTTTCAGTATGGTCTCACCGGAAGACTCCAGAGTAATCATCACATCCGCCTTTCCGACTCCGTCAATGGCAGAGAGGATCTCTTCCACTCTTTTTTCAATCTGCGCGGCGTAATCGGCCATATGTTCCTCTGCCGCCCCTGCTGTCTCACTTCCGGAACGATCCGTCTGCGTTTCATCAGCGGATCCTGTCCGGCCGCCGTCCTGACCTGTGGGAAGAGAGATCACCAGAAACAGCACACCGGCCAGCAGAAGAAGGATCCAGGTTTCTGTTTTCATATGTTTGATTTTTTTCATCCACTTTTCCATCTGTCTCTCCTCCTACCCATACCGGATCCGGATCCTGTCCTCTTCCACGGAAAACTGCTCTGCCAGAGCCTTTCTGACTGCCTCTTCTTCCGCCGCTTCTCTGTAATTCCTGCTTTCCTCCCCGGCTGCCTCCGGCTCCTCATCCAAAATGGAAATCTGATTCTTTTCGATGACGACAGACGATCCGCTTTCTTTCTCCTCCCCGCCTCCAAAATCCACCTGCATGGACAGGATCTCTCCGAATGTTCCGCTTTCCGTATCCGCGTCCAGCGTCACGCGGACAGCGGCATCTCCATACCCATTCTGGGAAAGAAACGATCCGGCCTGGAAAGCCAGATCCGCTTCATACTCTCCTATGACCTGGCTGGCATATTCCTCCCCCATAAGTTCCAGCTCCTGTCTGAATTCCCGGGTCTTCTCCTGTCCGCTCAGCTGCCGGGTGAATTCCCCAAAGGTTTCATCCAGATGAAACAGGCGCCCCGCCGGCGCGAGAACGATCAGAACCAGGATCATGCCCATGAAATATTTGATATATTTCACATTTTTTTCCTCCGGAAGCAGCTTTAAAATCAGGGACATGAAAATCAGATACACCACAATATTCCGGATCCACTGATAAAATCCCTCCAGCATTGAGTTTTCCTCCTTTCTGCCGCCGTTTCCCGGCGCTTGCGGGAAGGGCTAAATGGAACTGAAGGCGCACAGGACGCCGATCAGCAGAAGGAACATACCCACACAGGACGTTGTCACCTTCAGAAGGAGCCGGGCTCCGTCCGCCGTCCCTGACAGGCATTCTGTCACTCTCTCATCGGCAATCGGCTGCAGGACCGCCGCCGTTCCGTAATACAGCAGGGTGATGACTGCCAGCTTCAGGACCGGAACCGCGCAGATCAGCACCAGCCCGATCAGGGCCGCGATTCCGATCCCATTCCTGATCAGGGCCGCGGTGCCGGCGACAAGGCTTGCCGCGGCCCCGGCTCCGCTCCCGATTCCGGGAATGGCGCTGAGAGCCTTTGTCACCGCTCCCGTCTTCAGAGAATCCGCCAGCGGAAGGATCATGCTCTGGACCGCCCCGTATCCGACCACAAGGGTCACGGCTGTTTTGATCCCCCAGCTTAAAACCGTTCCCAGAAGCTCTGTCATTTTCGTCAGAATCTCTTCTTTTGATATGTGATTGACCAGTCCCAGCACCACATAAATTTCGATTCCCGGAAGAAAAAAGGTCTGAAACAGCCACTGGACCACACTGATGATCCCGATGATAAATTCATAGGAAAACACTGATGTCATGGTTTTTCCGCTTCCGGCCACCGCCAGAGTAAAAGCGGGCAGGAGCGCCGCCGTAAAATCCAGCACATGTCCCACCGTCTCCTCCGCGATCTGAGCAGTCTCATAAAAGGCGCCCAGAAGCAGAGACAGCAGGAGCAGATACGTCACATAAAACCCCGCTTCTCCGGCCTGTCTGCTCCGAAAGGAGGAGGCAAATCCGGAAAACACGGTCCCGAACGCCGCGATCAGGAAAACCTGTCCGAGGTTCATCCTGTTGGTCTCGATTTCCGAAAAAAGACTGTCCTTCAGCCAGCCCGGTATTCCTTTGATCAGTTCCCCGAGCTTTCCCGCCGTCACCGCGTCCACCAGATCAGAAAAGGACGGCGCCTCATTTTCAAGCGCCTCGTCCATCACATCCTGCGCGCCGCTGTAATCATAGGAAGTTTCGGCCTTTGCTGTACCGCAGAAAGAAAACAGCAGAAACAAAAACAGCAGCATAGCCGGCATGGCTCCCCGCGGCCGCCTGCCCGGCTTCCTGCCCCTCATGAGAACAGCTGTCCCAGGATCCTGAGCAGGGACAGCACCACCGGCATGCTCACAAGAATGATGGAAAGTCTGCCGAACAGCTCGATCTGGCCTGCCAGCGAGCTGTATCCGCTGTCTTTGCAGAGAGATGCTCCAAATTCAGAAACATAGCTGATCCCCAGCATTTTCAGCAGGATTTCTACGTATTCCCCTTCAATCTGCACATATTCCCGGAACTGTCCGATGACCTCCACGATTCCTTCCAGATTGGAAAAGGCATAAAAAAAGACAAGGAGCCCGGCTCCGAATACCACATACATGCCATATTGAGGCTTCACCTCCCGGAACTGCATGGCCAGCAGCACGGCCGCCACGCCCACGGCAGCAATCTTGATCATGTTCATCCCGCTCCTCCATCCGGCCTTTTGCCGCGCCTTCGATCCGCATTCCGTCAGAGCATAAACAGGTCTCTGATCGATTCAAATAAATCATAAATATAGGGAACCAGCCAGTACAGCACCAGGATCAGCCCCGCCAGGCTGGTAAGAAAGGCATGTTCCTCTCTCCCGCTGTGCTTCAGCACCTGGCTGATCACCGAAACCAGAACACCCACAGCGGCAATTTTGAATATCAGGCTAACTGTCATGTCTTTCTTCCTCCCTCGGCCTCCCGCTTCAGATCAGGAATATAGTGAGAAATACCCCTGTCAATATTCCAAGATAATTGTAAAGCTTCATTTTTTTCGGCAGCTCCGCGTACAGCGCTTTCCCGGCGCCGTCCAACTGCTCAATGGAAAGAGAAAGGCTTTTCAGCTGAGTTTCCTTGTCCAGGCATCCCAGGTCCTCTCCCACGCGCTGCAGGATGTTCCTGTCTTCCCTGGACAGCCTGGATCCGGGAAGCTTTTCATTTACGGCCTCCCGCCAGATCTGCGACAGCGTCCTTCCTCCTCCCTTCTTCAGTTCCCCGGAAAGCGCGGAAAAAAATCCCCGGTAAGGCTCCTCGCACCGGTCCCGCACCATTTCAAAGGCTTCGTCCAGCGTACTGCCGCCAAACCGGATTTCCCCGCTCAGAAGATACAGGATTTTTTTCAGTTCCGTCAGCTCTCCGTAACGGCAGCGGAGCCGGAAGCTGAAGCTGAATCCCATTGCCGTACAGGCTACAATGATACAGACGGCTCCCGCGATTTTCATGCCCATATCTGTTCTCCTTTTTGATCATAGATTCCTTTTACATGCCCCACCTGCCACTCGTTCCGGATCCATTTCTTTTCCAGCAGGATATACCGCTCAAAAAACCCTTCTTCCATCAATGGCAGAAAATACGGCTTGCCGCGCAGCTCCTCGAGGGAAGCGCCGTGAGCCGACGCGAAAACGGCGCATCCGCAGCTTCCCGCATAGCGGACCGCGTCCAGATCCTCCTTTCCGCCGATCTCGTCGGCCGCCACCACCCGGGGCGCCATGGTCCGGATCAACATCATCAGCCCCGCGGCCTTCGGACAATTGTCAAACACATCCGTCCTCGATCCCAGATCATTCTGGGGAATTCCCTGGTAGCAGGCAGCCAGCTCCGACCGCTCGTCCGCCACGCCGGTGCTGACTCCCCTGCGTCCCCCTGCCCCTTCAGACACCATCCGGATCATATCCCGCAGAAGAGTGGTCTTGCCGCATCCCGGCGGCGAGACCACCAGCGTATTCAGGATCCGTTCTCCTTCGTACAGGCAGGGAAAAACCGGTTCCGCGCAGCCCCGGATCTGATGGGCCAGGCGGATATTCAGAAAAGAAATGCTGCGGACTGTCCGGATTTTCCCGTCCTCCAAAACAGCCTTTCCCGCCAGTCCCACCCGATGCCCGCCCCGGATCGTAAAAAACCCCTGCCGCAGTTCCTCTTCATAGGCGTACAGCGAATAACTGCTCAGGTATTCCAGCGTCTCCTTCACGTCCCGCCTGTCCACAATATAAAAACCCTGATTTCTGTTCCCCGTATCTTCTTTCCCCGCCCTGCCGCGTTCTGCCCGGATCTCCACGGGCTCTCCGTTTTTCAGAAACCCGTATTCCTTTCCGCCGTACTGACAGAAAAAGGGCTGTCCCGCTCTGAGCCGCAGCTCCTGCAGCCTTCCGAACTCCAGGGAAGTATTTTCCAGAATCTGTCTGATGCTTCCGGCCAGCACCGCCAGAAGCTCACCGCCTCCATACATGTCCTCACCGCCTTCTTACCCTAATCTATGACCCCTGTCCATCTCTTAGAACAAAAAAAAGACGTCATCCGCTGACGTCTCTTCTCTTTTCCCGCTTATTTATTTTACACTGAATACAATCCGGCGGCGGCCATCCCGGTCCGCCGGTCCGCTGCCATAAAGGCTCTCATAAAATGCTTCCCTGGAAACCATCTCATACACCTTGTATGTTTCCTGACTGTGGGCAGCCAGCTGGCTGTCATCCAAAACCCCGTAAATCCTGTAAATCCGCGTCCCTGCCTTCAGTCTGGAGGCCTCGAAATCCCGGGGAATCCTGCCCCGTCTGAGTCCTGCCAGCCGGTGGGTCTCACCCAGATCCTCTGAAACATCTATTTTTCTGCATTCCTTTTCCTCATACAGATAATAGCATCCGTTATACTTCAGAAAATCCGGCAGAATTCTCTTTTCTTTCTTCTGTCTGTTTTCTTTTCTCCGGTCTGTCCTTTTCACAGGGGACCTGTTTTTTAAAGAGTCAAACAAAAACCCCACCTTCTCTCCTTTTACTGATTTCAATTTAGCACATACAAAGGATACAGACAAGTGAGTTTACAGAATCCTATTATAATCTTTCGTTTTTCGTAATCAAATACTTTTTATTTTCATTCTTTTGTAACATCTTCCCCTGTTTTTTTCAGGAACAACAGGCTGAACCAGGTCACAATCTGACTTCCCTGGATGAATTCAATTCCATATTTTTCCGCCAGATCCGTCACCAGGATCCCATAGCTTTCCACACAGGGAAACATCTTGTCGGGATGGCGGCAGGGGCTGTCCGGATAACTGCACATCTCGCAGATGGCGCATGATTCTGTGGAAAGCGCCATAACCTCAAACCCTTCCTTCTGGAAAATCCCCTTCACCTGGTGGGTCAGCTTTTCATGTCCCTCTCTGGTACTCAGGGTCTCCTCCAGATCCGCGATGTCGCGCACCTGCGATACAGAGGCAAACAGAAACCCTTCTTCATAGGAAAAACACCTTTCCCGGCATGCCGCCACCGTACCCACAGCCGGCGGACAGGCCCAGGAACGGCCGTACTGGGGACATTCCGTTTCGCAGATATAGCGCACCCGTTCCGAAAACGTAAGCTCGCTGATGTCAAAAAATTCATATTGTATGATCGGAAGCTCTGTCAGGCGCCCCTCAATCCGTTCTCTCACCGAACTGTCCATCCTGTTTTTCTCCTTTCCGCGGACCCGCCGTCCTACAGCGTATGATAATAAAGGACAATGTCCTCGTATACGCCGTCCTTTTTCAGAAATCCGCCCGGAATGCTGCCCAATTCCACGAATCCCAGCTTCTGATAAAGATGTCTGGCCGGCGCGTTGGTCTTCACCACCGCGTTGAACTGAATGAGCCGGAAGCCGTGCGCCTTTGCCTGCGTAAGGCAGTCCCGCACCAGCAGCTCGCCGATATGCTTTCCCCGCGCTTCCCTGCCCACAGCAAAGCTGGCGTTGGATATATGGCCGCAGCGCCCCACATTGTTCGGATGCAGGATATACAGCCCCAGAATCCTGCCGTCTTCCTCCTCGGCCACGCCGCAGAAGGTCTGCTCCGCAAAAAAACGGCTTCCTGTCTCTCCGTCCAGGGACTCTGTCTGGGGAAACGCCGCACCCTCCTCCACTACCTCATTCCAGATGCGGCACATCTGCGCCACATCCTGTTCTCTGTAAGATCTGACTGTCATAACTCTAAAACTCCTTTTTGATCAAACGGAAGCGCGTCCTGAACTGTCATACGCCTGCCCGGCTGCTCACATCCTGAGCCGGAACGTCTTCGGCGCAAACCGGTATATGAGAATACAGGCGGCCGCGCTGTACAGCAGACAGAAGGCAATACACATCAGGCCGAACATCATGATGGGCATCCGCAGATACAGCATGGCAAAACATACCAGATAGGTCAGCCCCAGAATAATGCCGTAGGTCCCGCTTTTCATCTCTGTTCCCGCGTTATAGGGCTGCAGAAGGTAATAGATCGTCAGATAATGCACGGAAAAAAAGATACTCATGGACACGATCGATACGAACAGGATCCCATAATTCAGCGGATCCGTGCCGCCTGTCACATAAAGGATCACATTCAGACCGGTGCCGATGACCGCCGCCGGAAGCAGGTTGATCTTAACAATCTCCCGGAGCCGGATCTGAAACAGCTTCAGAACAAACCGCGGCTGCTTATAAAAGGAATAGGTCAGAAGACTGCGATCGCAGTTCATAAACAGCGCCTTCGTAAACCCGGTCCCCCTGTTGACCGAATACATGATAAACACAAAATAAGGCAGGAATTCCAGAAGCATCTGATTCATCTGCGCATTGTCTTCCGGATACAGAAGGAAGATGCCTGTCAGCACCGCGAACAGAACCAGGCAGACCACAGAAAGCCGTCTGACCGATCTCCAGAGGATCTTCTGATGACGCCTGACAAACAGTTCATTCAGATACTCAAAGCCCTTCTTCCTGCTGAAGATCTCCCGGTCCTCAGAGATCATCCTCGCGCTCATATCTGCCGAGATGTGTTTGATCTCGTCCATCTGAGACATCGTCTTCGCCAGCATGGGCTGATACATTTCCCGGTAACGGTCAAACCGGCAAAGCCTGATCACCGCCGGGATCCCGCCGAGCACAGAAAAAATACCGACCGCGGTAAATACCGGATCAGGCAGCAGCCACCCCAGCGCGGGCAGCCCGTAAGCGGCGGCCAGAAAAACGAACATCAGGGAAAATCCCAGCTTTCCCAGCTTGTTTTCATTGACGGCTATCCCTGTTTTTTCATAAATCAGCAAGGAAACAGCCGACACGGTCAGCTTCATTCCGATCACCATGCAGGGGATCAGCAGGCAGGTCCGCACAGACAGACCGCCCCTCAGTCCGAAATAAAGGCCAAACACCAGAAATCCGACTGCCGTTTTTACAATCGCGTAAGCATAGTTGACCAGAGTATAGCGTTTCGCGTCCATCCGCATCAGGATCATGGCATAATATTTGTCCTTGGTCGGATTGAACATATACGTATTGGCATAGCTGCCGATCACTGTCAGGAAAAACAGAATATGCAGGAACGCGCCTTCATAGGGCAGCGTCTCATAAAGACTTCCCGGAATGGCGATCATCAGCAGAAAATAGAGAAATTTACCGAGAAATACGGTCGCCGCCTCCCAGAGGCCGGACAGAACATTGGCCAATATCTTCAGCCCTGCTGACTGATACAGCCGATCCGGCAGCGCTTTTCTGACCAGCGGGATCTGCTTCAGGGAAAACAGAATGCTGTTGACCCTGTATGTATTTTTCAGTAAAAATGAAATCTTCAGAGTGTTAAGCCTGTTCACGATTTTCCTCCCGCAGCGCAGCAATGATCTTGTCTTTAAAAGACTGCTGATCCAGATCTGTCTTATCCACCCGTTCCAGCACGCCATGACTGAGCAGCACGATCTCATCGCACAGATCCAGGGCCAGGTCCATAATGTGAGTGGAAAAAATGATCACATGCTCCTTTTTCAGAGATCGGAGCAGCTGCTTCATTTCCTCCGCCACCACCACGTCGAGAGAGGTCAGCGGCTCATCCAGCAGCAGGATCTCCGGCTCCGCGATGATATTGACCAGCATCTGCATCTTATTTTTCATGCCGTGGGAATAATCCTTCAGAAGCTTGTCCCGGTCCTCCGGCTCGATCCCCATATAATCAAAATACTCATCGATGGGTCTGATCTCTGAAATACTGGCCTCATTGATATCCAGAAAGAATTTCAGAAACTCCCGGCCCGTCAGAAATTCGGGCACTGCGGGGGTAGAAAGCACATAGCCGATCTCCTCTGCCCGGATTTCCCGCTTCTGCCCGCTTTCAGCCAGCCAGAAGCTTCCGCTGTCGGCATTCAGATCTCTGTTCAGGCAGTTGAACAGAGTCGTTTTTCCCGCGCCGTTCCTGCCGAGCAGTCCATATATTTTCCCGCCCTCAAAGGAAAAGTCGATGTCCCTCAGAACCTCCTTTGAGCCGAAGCTCTTCGCCAGATGGCTGATGATAAATTCCATGAAATCCTTCCTCCTGAAGTGTTTCTATTCTGATTGTCCGGCGGCCTTCGCGCCGCCAAAAGTATTATATCATCTGCCTGTATTTCTGTCATTCTATTTATGCAATTTTAATGCGCCGGTCTCTGTCCGGCCGGGTATCAGACAGTTCCTGTCCCGGGTATCAAAAGCGCGGACATATCTGCCTTTTCCAGGGTAAGAAGCCGTACTTTTTTATCGATTCCGCCCGCGTAACCTGTCAGACTGCCGTTGCTGCCGACAACCCGGTGACAGGGGATCACAAGTGAAACGGCATTGTGCCCCACCGCGCCTCCCACCGCCTGCGCAGACATCCTGGAAATCCCCCTCCGCTCTGCGACCTTTCCCGCGATTTCTCCATAGGTCATCGTCTGTCCGTAAGGAATCGTCAGCAGAATCTCCCAGACCATCCTGCGGAAAGGTGTCGTTTCCATTGACAGCGGCGGCGTAAAATCCGGCTCCTTTCCGCTGAAATAGAGATCCAGCCAGCGCACGGTCTGTTCAAACACCGGCAGATTTTGTTCTTCATGGCCGGCTGGGAGATGTTCACCAAAATACTTTTGTCCGTCAAACCACAAACCGGTCAGCGCTGTTCCGTTCGACGCCATTGTAATGCCTCCCAGAGGCGATTTATAATGATATGTATAATAAACCATATTCCCGGTCATTTGCCCGTCCGGGAAAAATTTTTTTGTCATAGCGAATCGCTCCCTTCAAATCACATTACTGCGAAAAAAGAGTGAAACACTATTTGTCCACTCTCTTTTCAAACTTTTGATTTGATTCACGATATCGTACCCAAATGTAAAAAAACCGCATTTATTTGTGATATGGCTCTCCATGTATGATCCGGAAGCTCCTGTAAATCTGTTCCAGCAGGATCACCCGCATCATCTGATGGGGAAAGGTCATCCTGGAAAAGCTGAGACATTCGTCTGCCCGGTCCAGTACCTGTCCGGACAGTCCCAGTGAGCCCCCGATCACGAAGGCGATATGGCTCTGGCCGGACAGCCCCAGCGCTTCCAGTCCGGCAGCCAGTTCCTCCGAGCTTTTCTCCCGGCCTTCAATGGCCAGCGCGATGACGTACATTCCGTCTCTGATATGAGAAAGAAGTCTCTCTCCTTCTTTCTCTTTGATCCGCCTGACGGCAGCCTCTCCGGCTCCGTCAGGCGTTTTCTCATCGGCCACTTCTATGATCTCCAGCCTGCAGTACCGGCCAAGCCGTTTTTTATACTCTTCAACGGCCTGGACAAAAAACTTTTCCTTGATCCTTCCCACTGACAGCACTGTGATCTTCACTGCGTAATCTCCGAATGATACTCCTGCAGAGATTCCACGCCGCTGCTTCCATGTTCCTTCACAAAACGAATGCCGCTTATGGTGGCTTTGGCAGCCGCCATGGTCGTCACATAGGGAACTTTTTTCTTGACTGCCGCCTTCCTCAGGTAGCTGTCATCCATCTTCCGTTCCTTCTCCACCGGTGAATTGATGATCAGATCGATCTCGCCGTTGGTGATCAGATCCAGCATGTTGGGCCGTCCCTCCTGCAGCTTGTTGACGGATTCCGCCTGGATTCCTGCCTCATTGAGCATCCTGCAGGTATGTTTGGAAGCCAGGATCCTGAAGCCGGCTTCGGCAAATTCCTTTGCTACCTCCACTGCCTCGGGCTTATCCTTGTCGCTGACCGTGATCAGAACAGTTCCCCCGAGGGGCAGTCTGGTCTGCGTCGCCTCCTGAGCCTTATAGAACGCTTCGCCCCATGACTCGGACAGTCCCAGCACCTCGCCGGTGGAACGCATTTCCGGCCCGAGCACCGGATCCACCTCCTGGAACATGTTGAAGGGGAAAACCGACTCCTTCACGCCATAATAAGGAATATGCTGCTCCTTCAGAGCAGGGACCGGAGACGGCCGTCCTGTCAGCTCCGAGGTCATGATATCCACTGCCAGAGGCACCATGCGGATGTTGCACACCTTGGAAACAAGGGGCACTGTTCTGGAAGCCCTGGGATTTGCCTCCAGCACATAGACCTTTCCGTTTTCGATCGCGTACTGCATGTTCATCAGACCTCTGACGTGCATTTCCTCCGCGATCCTTCTTGTATATTCTTTGATCGTCTTCACATTTTCTTCCGAAAGATGTCTGGAAGGAATGATGCAGGCTGAGTCGCCGGAATGTACGCCGGCCAGCTCAATATGCTCCATGACCGCAGGCACAAACGCGTGGGTGCCGTCGCTGATGGCGTCCGCCTCGCATTCGGTGGCGTGCACCAGGAAACGGTCGATCAGAATCGGCCTGTCCGGGGTCACGCCCACTGCCGCCTCCATATAACCGGTCATGCTCTCCGCGTCATAGACCACCTCCATGCCTCTTCCGCCGAGTACATAGGAAGGACGCACCATGACCGGATAACCGATCCTGTCCGCGATGGCCAGCGCTTCCTCCACATTGACTGCCATACCGGATTCCGGCATGGGAATCCCCAGCTTGTCCATCATGGCCCGGAACAGGTCCCGGTCCTCGGCCAGATCGATCACCGACGGCGCCGTTCCGAGAATCTTCACGCCGTTGCGCTCCAGATCGTCTGCCAGATTCAAGGGAGTCTGACCGCCGAACTGGGCAATCACGCCCACCGGTTTTTCCTTTCTGTAAATACTCAGCACATCCTCCAGCGTCAGCGGCTCAAAGTAGAGCTTGTCGGAGGTATCATAATCAGTGGAAACCGTCTCCGGATTGCAGTTGACGATAATAGTCTCAAATCCAAGCTTTCTCAGAGCCAGCGCGGCGTGAACACAGCAGTAGTCAAACTCGATGCCCTGTCCGATCCGGTTGGGGCCGCCGCCCAGGATCATGACCTTCTGGCGGTCCTCATGAACAGGATTTTTGTCCGTTCCGTTATAAGTGGAGTAGTAGTAGGCGCTGTCCTCTGTCCCGCTCACATGGACCCCCTCCCAGACCTCCTCCACGCCAAGGCTTTCTCTCTTTTCTCTGACCGCATCCTCGGAAATGCCCAGGATCTGGCTCAGATATCTGTCGGAGAACCCATTCTTTTTCGCGCTGATCAGCGCCTGATCGGAAGGAAAACCGCCGCGGCATTTCGCCAGCTCTTCTTCTTCCTCCACAAGCTCTTTCATCTGCTCCAGGAAATATTCCTTCACCTTTGTAATCTCATGGATCTCTTCTACACTGGCGCCCTTCCTGAGTGCCTCATAGATCAGGAAATACCGCTCGCTTCCGGGCGTCACCAAACACTTCAGAAGCTCTTCCTTTGATTTCCTGTCAAAATCCTTCGCGTGCCCCAGGCCATAGCGTCCTGTCTCCAGACTGCGGACAGCCTTCTGGAAGGCTTCCTTAAATGTCTTTCCTATGCTCATAACCTCGCCAACAGCGCGCATCTGGGTTCCCAGCTTATCCTCCACGCCCTTGAACTTTTCAAAGGCCCAGCGGGCAAACTTGATCACCACATAATCTCCGTCTGGCACATACCGGTCCAGGGTGCCGTATTTACCGCAGGGAATGTCCTCCAGAGTCAGTCCCGCCGCCAGCATGGCAGATACAAAGGCAATGGGAAATCCTGTCGCCTTCGACGCCAGCGCGGAAGAACGGGATGTCCTGGGATTGATCTCAATGATAATATCCCGGTCAGTCTTGGGATCATGGGCCCACTGGACATTAGTCCCGCCGATCACTTCGATGGACTCCACGATCTTGTAGGATTTCTCCTGAAGACGCTTCTGCACCTCCTCGGAAATGGTAAGCATGGGAGCCGCACAGAAGGAATCTCCTGTATGAATCCCCATGGGATCTATATTCTCGATAAAGCAGACGGTGATCATATTATTTTTGGAATCCCGGACCACTTCCAGCTCCAGCTCTTCCCAGCCCATCACAGATTCCTCTACCAGGACCTGTCCCACCAGGCTGGCCTGCAGTCCCCTGGCGCAGACAACTTTAAGCTCCTCCGTATTATAGACGAGCCCGCCTCCGGCGCCGCCCATGGTATAGGCGGGACGCAGCACCACCGGATATCCGAGACGTCCGGCAATCTCAAGGGCCTGATCCACCGAATAGGCAACCTCACTGCGTGCCATTTCAATCCCAAGCTTTTCCATGGCATGCTTGAACTCGATCCGGTCCTCGCCGCGCTCAATGGCATCTACCTGAACGCCGATGACCTGAACATGATACTTTTCCAGAATCCCCGCTTTGGAAAGTTCCGCGCACAGATTCAGACCGGACTGGCCTCCCAGATTGGGCAGCAGCGCGTCCGGCCTTTCCTTGGCGATGATCTGTTCCAGTCTTTCCACATTCAGCGGCTCAATGTAAGTGACATCCGCCGTCTCCGGATCTGTCATGATCGTCGCCGGGTTGGAATTGACAAGAACAATCTCATATCCCAGCTTTTTAAGCGCCTTGCAGGCCTGAGTTCCTGAATAGTCAAACTCGCAGGCCTGACCGATAATGATCGGACCGGAACCGATAATCAGTACCTTATGTATATCTTCTCTCTTGGGCATTTCGTTTTCCCCCTGTATGATGTTCTGTGCGGCATACACCGACTTTTTTTATTATACCCGAAAACAAATCAGACTGCAACGGAATTGTGGAATTGCGATTTGTCCGGCCCTGCCAGCCGGTTCTGGTTGCCAGCCGCCCCCGGTTATATTATAATAAAGTTCAGATCAAAAAAAGGAGAGCTGTTTTATGACAAAATCTGACAAGACAACCTGCGTTCTGATCTCCGGAGAAGCGGAAGATCTGTCCGAAATCCTGGATTATTTGAAATATTCCGAGATTGACGCCGAAAGCACCTGCGACGAGGAAAGCGGAATCTGTTCTCTGACCGTTCCCGCCGATCAATACGAAAAAGCCAGCGCCCTGCTGAACATTTATCAGGAGGAAGAATCAGAAAAGCAGAAAGATGCGGCGCCTTCCGACACCCGTACCTTTGTGGGAAGTGAAGAAAAATACAGGGACAACGCCTCCTCTGCCTGGTCCTTCCTGGCTGTCGGACTGCTGGTAGCGGTCCTTCTGGTGCTCTGCAGCGCCGGCATCCTTCCTCTTCCGCTTACCTGGAGCGAGCAGCCCATGATGTTCCTGGTTCTCTGCGTCCTTGCGGTGGTCTTTGTTGCCGTCGGCATCTATTCCTATCAAAAAGCCGAACAGTACAAAAAACAGATGAAAGAAGAAATTTCTCTGGAATCTGAGATCACCTGCTGGTTCCTGGACAACTATTCAGAAGAATCCATTGACCGGGAAATCGAATCCGAAGAGGGAACGCTTCCTCAGGAAGAAATCCTGTGCCTGAAACGCATGGAGTCCATCCGCAGCCATCTCAAAGCGCAGTATCCCGACCTGGAAGACGGACATGCAGACAGCCTCAGCGAAACTTTGTATCAGGATCTTTACGAAGGCTGAAAAACCGCCTGCCAAAGCATTTTCACAATGCTCCGGCAGGCGGTTTTGCTTATTCATTCTATCCTGTCTACAGATGCTTCGGAAAATTGCCTGTAATATGGCACCCCTCATTGAGCACCATAAAAGCATGGGGATCCTTTTCCCGGATCATTCTTCTTAAGATCCGGGCCTCATATTTAGAAAGCACCGCATAGACGATTACCGTATTTTCCTGGGTATATCCTCCGGTCCCTGTCCAGAGTGTGGCGCTCCGTCCGAACTCGTTGACCATGATATCCCGGATGGCCGTTCCGTCCGTCTTGGTAAAAATCATGGTCTCCACATTGATGCTCTGCGTATGGACCCGGTCCACGATCACAGATGAGAACACCGCGAAAATAATACTGTATATCGTCACCCGCACGTCGAACATCAGCAGGCAGATCCCGTAGATGCCCGCGTTGATGATGATGGAAAGCCTGCCCACACTGAGGCCGCTGCCCCGCTTTGCCAGATACACGCCGAGAATCTCAAGCCCCGCGCCGCTTCCGCCGGACTGAAGGGTAATGCCGGCTCCCACTCCGCAGATGATGCCGCCGATGATGGCGCCTGTCAGAACATCGTCCACAACCGGCACCTGAAGGACCGGAATGATACTCATAAATGCCGTGATACAGACCACATTGATGCCGGTTTTGATCAGAAAACGCCTGCCGATCGAACGGAACGCCAAAATAAAAAACGGCACGTTCAGCACCAGATAGAGCACGCCCGTGATGCTGAAATTCCCCATCCCGCCCGGAATCACACTCTTGATCAGCGTCTCCAGGATCTGGCTGATACCCATGATGCCTCCGCTGTACAGTCCCATCGGCACGATAAAAATATTCATGCCGAAGGAATACACCAGCGCGCCTGCTATGCACAGAAAATATTTGACGGGCTGTTTCTCCATATACGTTTCTACAGAATTCATAAAAATTTACCCCTCTTCTCCCAAAAATATAAACAAAGTCTGCTATTCTCTGTATCTCACAATTCCCGGTCTTTGTCAACCCCTTCGCAGCCTCTTTACCATTTATTTTTTGCGGAAAAAGCTTTATAATGAATGATATCAAAATAAGAGGAGGCACTGACATGAAACAGATCAAACCTGAAGAACTTACCAGAAATCCTTTTCAAATGATCGGAAAAGACTGGCTGCTCCTGACAGCCAGGAAGGGAGAGAAAATCAACACCATGACCGCTTCCTGGGGAGGCGTCGGTATTCTGTGGGGCCGTCCGGTTGCCTACCTGTTCCTTCGCCCCCAGCGTTATACCAAAGAGTTTGTCGATGCAGGCACACATCTTTCCATTTCTGTCATGAATGAGTCCTGCAGAAAGCTCCTCTCCTATTTCGGCACCGTATCCGGCCGGGATGAAGACAAGATCGCCAAATCCGGCCTGGCCCTGGCCGAGGAAGACGGCGTTCCCTATTTCGCGGATGCTGAGATTGCCATGATCTGCCGGAAGCTTTATGCCCAGCCCATGGACCCCCGCTATACAGCAGAGGACTGGATCGATGAAAAATGGTATCCCGATCATGACTGGCATACCATGTATGTGGTAGAGATTGAAAAAACCATGGTCAGATCCGATTCCCCGCAGTAAGCTTCCGGACAGAAACAGCATCAAACAGACAGACCCCGACAGGGGCGGACACGACTCCTGCGAGCCGCGTCCGCCCCTGAAATATTTCCTGTGAAAAGCAATTCTCCTCTGTCACTGCAGTTTTCCGTCTTTGATCACATAATGTCCATCCACCACACAGGTCGGATTTTTCATGATCAGGTCAATATGCACCGGCGTATCACAGGTTCCCCCATAGGAAAGATTGTTGCCGATGCCAATGTGCATGGTGCCCAGCACTCCCTCGTCCTCCAGCATCCGTCCGCTCAAGGTCCCGGCCGGATTCAGGCCGAATCCCACTTCGGCCGCCAGATATACCCGCCTGTCATGAAATCCGGCCAGGGTTGTCCGGAGAAGATCCGCCTCCTCGCCGCCTTCGATCGAAACGATATAGCCCTTCTCCACCTTCAGTGTAATGGGCTCCCGGATCACACCGAGTCCCGGCAGGGGAATGCTGCCGTCGATGACCAGAATGCCTTCCGCCGAATCGTCCGCCGGCCCTACCGCGCACTCCGCGTCGGGCGGAGACGAAGCTTCTCCCTTTTCCCGGGATACGCCGTACCCCACATCGGCATGCCGGCCTTCGATGGACGTCCTGAAATCTGTGCCGGCCGGAGTTGTGATGAACAGTTCTTTCCCCACGATCTTCTCTTTAGTCTCATCCACCAGTCTGCGGATCTCGTCCCAGTCCGTGAAAAGGCAGCCTTCTTCCAGCATCTTTATAGAATAATCCGCCATATTTACAAAACGGGATCCCGCCTCACAGGCTTCAATCCTGGCCGTACTGTTGTACAGCGAAAAGGTGGTCGCACCGAACATCACATCTGATGCCTTCATGGCAGCCGCGACCGCGTCCGTGGGGGCTTCTCCATGGGTGGAACGGTCCGGCATGCATACCATAGTCGTATCTGTAAAAGCAGAGGCGCAGGCATACATGGCCTCTCCGATCTCTCTGCTGGTATCGTCCGTGATCACAAGCACCCGTTCGCCTTTTTTCACGGCTCCGCAGGTATGCAGAAGAATCTCACACCCTTTTTTTGCTTTCTCGCTCATGGCTCCTCCTGTCCGATCCGACCTGCCGGACACAGGTCCGGCCCGGTCAGTCTTTATAATTTCTGTAATTGGCGCTGATCAGACGATTCTTGCTGTTTTCCACATGCATTTTCACCGTATCATATACTGAATCCGGATCCCTTGTTTCCAGTGCCGCCACGATCTCCAGATGCTCCCGCGTCGCGTCCTGGACGATGGACTCCTGGGTATCCTCATTGTCATACTCGGCAGCCCAGCGCAGGCGCAGAGAATGTGCCTTCATATTCTGAAGAGTCGATTTCAGGAACCGGTTTTCCAGATAATCCACCAGCATTTCGTGGACTTCCAGATCGGAAGCGGCATAATCAGCCATATCCTCCGGATGCTGCTGCACCAGAAGAAGATGCGCCTTTACCTCCTCGATCTTTTTCTCCGGTATGCTGGCGACAGACTGCTTCGCAGCGTAAGGCTCCAGAAGGGCCCGCATCTCCCAGATGTAACGGATGTCCTCCTTCCTCACCTCGGCCACGATCGCGCCCTTCCTCGGCATGATCGTCGTAAAACCGTCCCGCTCCAGCATATTGAGGGCCTCTCTGATCGGTGCGCGGCTGATGTTCATCTCCGAAGACAGATCCTCTTCTCTGAGCCGCATTCCCGGTTTCAGTTCCCCATTGATAATACGTTCTTTTAAATTGTCATAGACCAGCTGCTTTAAAGAAGGATTTGAACCGAAATTTGATGATGCCATAAACTTTAACCCCCAATGAATATTTATACTGTTATTCATTTTATCACTGTTTTCACAATGATGTCAAACTCCGGCTCCATACCTTAACTGTTTCTTGAACTATTTTGCCGCTCTCGCAGCTTTGACTTTTTTCTTTTTTCTTCTTATGGTCTTATCGGAAAGCATATCCCACTGGTCGGCCAGCATTTTCCTGATCTCCCCCGGTTTTTTGCCGAACAGGGAGACCAGCCCGTCGGGCAGAAAAGCCAGCGTCAGGATCACAATCACGCCGTACAGGATCATTCTGAGCTGATCTGTAGAACGCAGGAGCTCCGGAAGGAAGGTCAGAAGCACCGAACCGATGATGCCGCCTTCCAGGCTGTAAAGGCCGCCTACGATCGCCATGGACACCAGCGTCAGGGACGGCGACCAGCGGAACTGCTCAGGACTCAGATACCCGATAAAGGGACCATAGAGAACGCCTGCCAGGCCGCCTACGGAAGTAGCGATCACAAAGGCGATCATTTTATATTTCCTGGTATTGACGCCGATGGACTGGGCCGCTTCCTCCGACTCGCGGATGGAAATAAAGAATCTTCCGAATTTCACTTTTACGATCCGCTTCAGCGCAATGTAAACCACGATCACAAAGAACAGACAGAGGAAGAAATAAGACTGCAGGTCTGTAAAATCAATGGGACCGATAGTCGGTGCCGAAATTCCGGAAATACCAAAGGAACCGTTGGTAAGCCATTCCATATTCAGAAGAAGCACATAGATGATCTCGCCGAAGGTCTGCGTTACCAGAGCCAGATAAGAACCGCCCTTCAGCTTTAACGTCGGGATGGAAAGGATCCATCCGAACAGCCCCGCCACAATCATGGCCAGAGGAATGGTCACCCAGAAGTTGATGCCCAGCTTTGTCATCAGGATCGCCGATGTATAGGCTCCCAGTCCCTGGAAAGCCGCCTGCCCCAGATGAAGCTGCTTCGCGTAGCCGGAAATGATCACGATGCCCATTACCGCGATGGCGTTGATCAGCGAATTGATTCCGATGAAGACAAAATAACTGTCAAAGGAAAGGTAGATCACCAGGGCCAGCAGAATAATAAGCAAAATCTGTTTTCTGAATTTTTTGATTGTGTCCATATTCTTCTCCTTCCCTGCTTAATGCTTGGTTTTGACCCGCCGGAAAATCCCGTAAGGGAAAAACGCCAGGATCACGATGCCCGCCACATATACGATCATATCTTTATAGGCCGAAGAAATATAGGCAGACGCCAGCGTTTCCGTCAGTCCGACCAGCACGCCGCCAAGCACCGCGCCCACAAAGTTTCCGAGTCCTCCCACAACCGCTGAGATAAACGTCTTCAGCGCCAGGGAAGAGCCCAGCTCAATGGTTACAGAATAAAGCGGCGACACCAGCATGCCCGCGATTCCGCCCAGAGCCGCTGTGATGGCAAAAGTAGCGGCGCGGGTATTGAGCACCTTGATCCCCATCAGGCTGGCAGTGGACGGATCCTCCGACGCAAGTCTGAGAGACAGGCCGAACTTCGTCTTAAAGAAAAAGATCTGCAGAATCACGAGAATCAGCACCGCGATCACAAAAATGCAGACATTGTTGAACGGTATGGATACACCGCCGATCCGAAGACTGATATCCGGAAAGACATTGGTCAGAGCGCGGGGCTGAGGTCCGAATATCAGCTGACAGACGTTCGTTACCACGGTTGACAGGGAAATGGATACCAGCATAAAGGTCAGCGCTGACGCATTTCTGAACCGTTTAAAGAGTATTTTTTCCAGAACGAACCCATAAAACAGCATAAACAGAATGACGATCGGCATGGCTGCCAGGAACGGAATATCACAGGTCACAACAACTGTGTAAATGACAAACGCTCCGATCGTAATCGTGTTGGAATGTGAAAAATTCAAATATCCCAGAGCCTTGAACACCATCGTAAATCCCAAGGCAGCCAGTCCATATATCATGCCGATGGTAATCCCATTGACAATCTGTAAACCTAAAAGTCCCATTCTCTCACCTCAATTTTTCTGAAACTGTCCTTTCTACAGGGGTTTTGTCAGCTCGCCGTACAGATCGGGCCGCCTGTCCCTGAATACCGGCATCTGCGCGCGCTCCGCAAGAAGCATGGAGCGTTCCAGCTCTGCGTATATGATCGTTTCCTCTTCCTCTGCCGATGCGATCAGCTCTCCCAGCGGATCCGCAATGGCGCTGTGTCCGAAGAACTGCATCCCGCTGTTTTCTCCGATCCTGTTGCAGGATACCGCATACATCCTGTTTTCAAAAGCTCTTGTGGAAGTCAGGCGGTGCAGCATCTGCGGCTGATTGGAAAAACGGGGCATATTCCAGAGCATCACCAGGATTTCAGCGCCCTTCAGAGCATAAGTCCTCGTCAGTTCGGCAAATTGATTGTCATAGCAGATCCCGATCCCGATGGTACCGATATCTGTATGAAATACATCCGTTGTATTCGCGGGAATAAAATAATGCTTTTCATATCCGGGAATATGAACCTTTCTGTGAAGTCCCGCCACACATCCCTGAGGATCGATCAGAACTGCCGAATTATACAGAGTGGCCGGAATCCGGGGATGGGCTTCTGTCATGCCTGATATGATATAGACATCATATTTTTTGGCGATCTCGCCCAGTGCCTCCGTGAATTCACCGGGAACCTTATCCGCTCCCATCACATAATTTTTTCCGAATTCTTTATTTCGCTCGCGGATATATCCAATGCTGCAAAGCTCGGGAAAAACCACCAGGTCCGCGTTTTTTTCTTCTTTTGCCTTTTTGACTGCCTGCTCCATATAGCTTAAATTGGCCGCCATGTCAAACAGCGCGACATCCATCTGAACCGCTGCCACGATCACTTTTTCTTTCATTCCCTGTTTTTCCTCCATTTGTATACTCCGTTTTTGCAGTAGACGGGAGCCGGCCGGAACCGGCATCCCTAAATCAGTCCATTCTGATTACTGTGTAACTGTAGACGCAGAATCCAGGTATTCCCAATCGTTATTCTCAGTCGCACGGACAATCATAACATCACCTTCATACTCTCCTGTTTCAGGATTGATGGAAATATTGCCCTGCAGTCCATCATAATCTTTGGTATTGCGGATCGCTTCCTGGATTGCTTCCGCATCCGTAGACCCCGCTTCCTTGATGGCATTCAGAAGAATCATCGTCGCATCATAGGCTCTCGCAGAATTCTGAGAAGGCGCCGTTCCGTATTTTTCTTCATAGCGTTTTACAAAATCCTGAACCTGCGGATCCGTGCTGGTGGAAATAAACGGGACAGAATTGATGCATCCCACGTAAGCGCCGTCAGACAGAGAGAAGGTATCCTCGTGGATGGTTCCTGTGCCGCTGTAGAACTGGACATCCCAGTCAAGCTCTCTGGCCTGTCTCATAATCAGAGCACCGGGACTGTACTGACACCAGATAAACAGCGCGTCCACATCCTCGTTCTTCAGATTATTCAACTGAGTCGTCATGTCTTTGTCTTCATTCGCGAAGGACTCTGAATATACTTCCAGTCCGTAAGATTCCGCCGCCTCTGTCAAGGAATTCAGTCCGCCCTGGCCAAAATCATCGTTGGAATAAATAACGCCGATTTTCGTGGCCGATGTGGTGGACATCAGATAATTGATCAGCGCCGCACACTGCAGGTCATCTCCGGGAAATGCTCTGGAGATCCACTTGCATCCGGATGTCAGAACACTTTCTGCAGAGGATCCGGGGGTGATCATGGGAATTTTATACCGGTTGATCACTTCCAGGTCCGCCAGTGTACAGGCACTGTTATGCGCGCCTACGATTGCCACAACGCCGTCCTGATTGATCAGTTTTGTCACAGCCGATGCAGACTGGGATGCCGAAGACGCGTCATCCTCAGAAACAAGCTCGACCATCACGCCGTCTACACCTCCGGCTTCATTGAAATCCTCAACAGCCATCTGCTTTCCTTCCAGCTCATCTGTACCTCCGTTGGAACTGTCTCCGGTCAGAGGGCCAACCGCACCAATCTTGATGGTTTTGTCTTTGCTGGAACCACATCCAGCCAGAGAAATACACATCACTGCCGCCAGGGTCAGACAGATCATTCGTCTTAATGTCTTCATACGCAATCCTCCTACTTCCTTCTTCTTCAATCTCTTGTGTTGTATACTATATGTCCCGCTTTCGCAGGGCCGATAGCCAATCCTCATCTTTTTGTCATGCGCCCAGATATTTTTTCTGGACCTCATCGCTTGCCAATAGCTCCTCTCCTGTTCCCTCCATGGTCAGATTCCCAACTTCCAGCACATACGCGTAATCCGCGATACTCAGCGCCATTTCTGAATTCTGCTCTACGATGATGGAAGGAAGGTTCTTTTCTTCATAGATCCTGACCACCGTATCAAATACAAAATCGATCAGATTGGGAGCCAGTCCCATGGAAGGCTCATCCAAAAGCAAAAACTTCGGATCAGACATCAGCGCTCTTCCGATGGCCAGCATCTGCTGTTCTCCTCCCGAAAGCGTTCCTGCCAGCTGCCTGCGCCGTTCTGAAAGTCTTGGAAAGAATTCATAAACCATTTCCACATTTTTCTGTATCTGAGCCTTATCTTTGATCACATAGGCTCCTGCCAGTAGATTTTCATACACAGATACGCTTTTGAAAATCTTTCGTCCTTCGGGACATACGGAAATGCCGGTGCGGATGATCTCATGCGGCTGCAGGTCTGTGATCTCCGTTCCCTCAAATACCACCCGTCCGCTGGATGCCGGGACAAGACCTGCCAGTACATTGATCAGGGAAGACTTCCCTGCGCCGTTGGCGCCGATGATCGCAAAAATTCCTTTCTTTTCAATGTTGATATTTACATTGTTCAGTGCCCGGATCACGCCGTAATGGCAACTCAGGTTTTCAATCTGCAGCATGATTATTTCCCCCTTTTTCTGCCAAGATAAATGCTGATGACGTCTTCGTTGTTCTGGATTTCCTGCGGTGTTCCTTCGGCAATGACTTTGCCGTAATTAAGTACCGTCAGGCTGTCGCAGAGGGACATGACAAATTTCATGTGGTGTTCAATGAGCAGAATGGTTTTTCCGTTTTCTCTCAGCTTATGCACCAGTTTGGCCGCCTCATCGCTCTCCTGCTCATTCATGCCCGCCACAGGCTCATCCAGAAGCAGCAGCTTCGGCTCAGTCGCAAGCGCCCTTGCAACCTCCAGAAGTCTCTGCTGTCCGTAGGGAAGATTCGTGGCCTTGATGTCTTCTTTGCCGCCAAGTCCCACAAATTCCAGAAGCTCTCTCGCCTTGTCATAGCTTTCCTTTTCCTGGGTTTTCAAAGCTTTCGTCCGGAAGATGGCAGAGCCAAGGTTGACAGTCTGATGCGTACATGCCGCTGTCACCACGTTTTCCAGAGCTGTCATTTCTGAAAACAGGTTGATGTTCTGGAACGTCCTGCAAAGACCGGCCCTGGCCACTGCATTGGGAGTCTTCCCTGAAATCACCGCTCCGTCCATCTCCACAGTGCCCTTGGTCGGAGCATAAAACCCTGTAATCACATTGATCATCGTTGTCTTTCCGGAACCGTTCGGTCCGATCAGTCCTCTGATCTCTCCTTCCTGTACTGTCATGTTGACACTGTCCAGAGCCACCAGTCCTCCAAACTGCATGGTTATGTTGTTTACAGCTAACATTCCGATACCTCCTGTTTTTTCTCAGACAATCCATTTGTTTATAATATATTGCCGATTGTCTACAATATGGATTTTATAAAAAAGACGCTATCACTCGTCAATTTCTAGCATCTTTTCCATGCTGCTCACATTACCATTCATTTAGGCTAATTTTAATACAAACACTGCAGACTTGTCAACAAAATTATTAATTTTTGACAAATAAAATCCGTTAACAATAATTCATTTAATATTTTCACAAAATAATAAAACAAGTGTTCAGGGTCTGCTTTTTGTTTAAAACTCCCTGCTGTCCACAGATTCTTCCCTGCAGCTTTATACCATCGAAACCAAATGTTTTCGCCGCAAATAAAAATGGCGCTATTCCCCTTTCGGAAAACAGCGCCCTCGCTAGATTATTTATTTCCTACATCATACTGGTATTTTTTTCATTTGTCAACTGTTTTTTATTTTTTTCCTTCCTGTCTTCTGCTGTAAGCCAAAATCAGACGCTCCGCCAGTTCTCCGGAACGGATCAGTTCATCCGCCTTCACTTTCTCGTCAAGAGAATGCGCATTGGCATTTCCCATACCGAAGCTGATGCAGGGAACCCCGTTGGAATTATAGACATTCCCGTCGCATCCTTCCATGGTCAGGCCCAGAGTCGGCTCAATGCCCATGGCGCGCAGTTCTCCCATGGCAAGCTTCACGATTTCGTCATCTTCCGTATAGCAGCAGTTTCCGTGCTGGATCTCGTAAGAAAATTCGAGACGCGCGCCGCTCCCCTTAATATGCTCCCGGCAGTACTCCTCAAAATACTTCAGATAATCCATCAGTTTCTGCCGGTCAACACTTCTCGCCTCACAGCGGATCTTCACAGATCCGCAGACTGTCCCCGGCTCTTTGGGGCCGCCGTGGAACACGCCGAGATTGGAGGTAGATTCTTCGTCAAGCCGCCCTTCCCGGATTCCCGCCAGCATATTGCAGGCCGCCTTGATGGCGTTGACGCCCTTTTCCGGACTTCCCCCATGGGCGCGCTTTCCCACTACTTCCATATCGATCATGGCTTTATAAGGCCGCTTTACGTCGATCTGTCCGAGAGGGCCGGTGCTGTCAAAAACAAAGCACATATCCGCTTTCATGAGAGAAGGATCTAAAAGTCTTGCGCCCAGAATCCCGTCCTCCTCACAGATGGACAGAACAACCTCCACCTCTGAATGCGCCGCTCCGCTGTTTTTCAGTCTTCTCAGGCCGTCCAGAATCGAAGCCAGACCGGAAACGTTGTCCGCGCCCAGGATCGTCGTGCCGTCCGACACGATCCATCCATCGTCTGTAAAAGAGGGCTTGATGTTGTATCCATTGCTTACCCGGTCCATGTGGGCTGAAAGCGCCACACATCCGGGCAGGGTTCCGGGAAGTCTCGCGATCAGATTGCCCGTATTGCCTCCTGCCCTCTCTCCCGCATCGTCTTCGTACACGGAACAGCCCAGTTCCTTCAGCTTCTCCGTCATATAATCCGCGACTGCCCGCTCGTCCCGGGAAGCGCCGCCCAGCTTTACCATTTCCAGAAATTGTTCAATGATCTTTTCCATGTCAGACTCCTTTCATTCCGGAACCTCCCGTCTGCCGCCGAGTCAGGCTCCCATCCTGTCATCCGGCCTTACTCCAGCTCCGCGAGGGCCTTCTCCATCCGGTCCAGGCCCTCCCTGATCTTCTCCATCGAGTTGGTGTAGGCGATCCGCACGCACTTCGGCGCGTTGAACGCGCCCCCGGGCACCACCGCCACATGCGCCTTCTCCAGGATATAGCTGCAGAACCCGAAGGAATCCCCGATCTCCTTCCCCTCATGCTTCCGGCTGTAATACCAGCTCACATCCGGCAGCAGGTAGAAGGCTCCGTCCACGTCGGCGCACCGGATCCCTTCCATCGCCGTCAGCCTCCCGTAGGTGTATTCCTTCCTCCGGGCGTACTCCTCCACCATCTCCTTCACCGTCTCCTCGTTGTGGCCCAGCGCCTCCAGCGCCGCCCACTGCACGAAGGTCGTGCTGTTCGACGTGGTATGCCCCTGGATCGCGCTGATCCCCGCCGCGATCTCCTCCGGCGCCGCCGTATAGCCGCACCTCCATCCGGTCATGGCAAAGGCCTTGGACATCCCGTTCACGATGATCGTGTGCTCATACGCCTCCTCCGAAAGGGACGCCGCGCACACATGCTCCTTCCCGTTATATACCAGCTTCTCGTATACCTCGTCCGAGATGATGTAAAAGTCATGGGATACCGCCAGGGCTGCCAGCCTCTCAAGGCTCTCCCTTGTGTAGACCGCCCCCGTCGGGTTGTTGGGCGTGTTGATCAATACCGCCGCCGTCCTGGGCGTCACCGCCTTCTCGATGGCCTCCAGGTCCAGCTGGAAATCCGGACGGGTATCCACGCACACCGGCACGCCGCCCACCAGCTTCACGATCTCCACATAACTCACCCAGCCCGGCATGGGGATGATCACCTCGTCACCGGGGTTCACCACGGCCATCACCGCGTTGTTGAGGGCCTGCTTCGCCCCTGTGGAGATGCAGATCTGCCCCGGTTTGTAAAGGACCCCGTTGTCCCGTTCCAGCTTCTCGCAGACCGCCTTCCTCAGGGCCGGCAGCCCGGGCACGTTGATGTACCGGGTCTTCCCCTCGTCCAGCGCCCTCTTGCAGGCCTCCCGGATGTTCTGCGGCGTGTCAAAGTCCGGCTCCCCCGCGTTGAGCCCGATCACATCCACTCCTGCCGCCTCCATGTCCGATACGACGCCCTCCAGCTCGCAGGTGGCCGACGGCGTGATATTCTGTGCGATTTTGCTAAGCATGACGTTCCTCCTCCCGTTTATCTGCTTCCCGGCTCCTTTACCTTCCCTCCCACGAACCGCACGGCTGCCGCCGCCAGGATGCGGGTCGGGTCCAGGTTTGGCCGGCTGATCTGAAACTGCTCGAACGCCACCGGAAGCTCCGTGCAGCCGAGGATCAGCACCTCGGCCCCCTTCCCCTCCAGCTCGTCCATGGCGCCGTTGAACCCGTCCAGGCTGATGGTCAGGTCCCCGGCCTTGATCCCCTTATAGATCACATCCATCACATGCTTCTGGCCTTCCTCCGAGGGGGAGATCAGCTCCATCCCGTATTTCCTGAAGGCTTTCCCGTATACGCCCGAACGGCATGTCCCGTCCGTGGCCAGAAGCCCCGCCTTCCGGATCCCCAGGCGGTCCGCCTCCTTCGCCGTCTCCTCGATCATGTGCAGGAACGGCGTCCGGACAAACCGGGTCACCTGGTCATAAAAATAGTGGGCCGTGTTGCAGGGCATGATGAGCACATCCGCACCCATGCACTCCAGCCTGAGGGCGCTCCTCACCATCTCCGGCACCGGGTCCGCCCCGCCGCTTAAGATCGCCGCGGTCCGGTCCGGGATCTCCGTGTTGCTGTCCACACAGACCCGGATATGCTCCTGGTCCGTCCCCGCCTCCGTCACCTCCACCACCTTATGGAACAGGTCGCAGGTCGCCAGCGGACCCATCCCGCCCAGGATCCCTATGGTCTTCTTCATATGCCGCCTCCCGTCCTATGCGTCCTTTTCAATGTGGATCACAAAGTCAGGACAAGATGTCTCGCACTGGCCGCACTGGATGCAGTCCTCCGGGCGCGCTGCCTCCACATAGTTATAGCCCTTCCGGTTCACATGATGGGTGATCTCAAACACATGTTTCGGGCAGATGCTGATACAGATCCTGCAGCTCTTGCAGAGCTCCTTATCGATATATACCGCCATGATGCTTTCTCTCCTTCCGCGGGGCGCCAAATGGCCCCCGCCTGTTCTCGCGCTTTTCTCCGGCGCCTTCCCGGCGCCCTTCCATCCTCTGTCCTCCTGCCTTACAGGAATCTGCGGACGGTCTCCACCAACTCCGCCGGGTCCTTCACCACATGGACCCCTGCGTCTCTGAGGGCCGCGATCTTCGTCTCCGCGGTCCCCACGTTCCCGCTCACGATGGCGCCCGCGTGGCCCAGGCTCTTCCCCTGGGGCGCATGCCGCCCTACGATCAGGGACACCACGGGCTTCGTCACATGGGACCTGATATAGGCTGCCGCGTTCTCCTCGGATCCGCCGCCGATCTCCCCCAACAGGACAATCACGTCCGTATCCGGGTCCTCCTCATAGAGGGCTACCGCATCTTTCTGAGTAAATCCCCACAGGGGTCCCCCGCCGATGGCTGTCACGCAGGACTGACCGATCCCTGCGTCTGTCAGGGTTTTCCCGATCTCATAGGACAGTGCCCCGCTTTTCGAGACGACCCCAACCCGGCCCGGCATGAAGAACCGCACCGGATGGGCTCCTGCCTTGCAGATGCCCGGCGCGATCACGCCGGCGCACCCCGGCCCCACGAGGACGGTGTCATGGGCTTTCGCATAAGCGATGATTTCCACCACATCGTGGAGGGCGATCTCCTCTGTCGTCAGGATCAGCACCTGGATCCCCGCGTCAATGGCCTCAAAGCAGGAATCCTTTGCCGCCTTCGGCGGCACAAAGCTGATCACGGTATCAAACTCATGCTCTGCCTTCGCCTCCGCGACATAATCATAGACGGGAATCCCGTATAATTCCTGGCCCCCCTTCCCCGGCGTCACGCCGGCCACGATTCGGGTCCCCGCCTCCAGCATGGCCTTCGTCTGGAGGGAGCCGGATTTCCCTGTCATTGCCTGTACCAGGACCTTCGTGTCCTTTCCCACTAAGATCGCCATCACTGCACCTCCTTTGTCCGGCGGACCAGTTCCTTCACCGTATCCATTAAAACGCGGTAGGTCGGCATCCCCGCCTCTTCCATGGTCGCGAGCCCCACTTCCTCCATGGTCCCGCACATCCTCGTATAGATGGGAATGTCCACCTTGTGCTCCTTCACATACCGGGTGATGCCAAGGGCCATGTTATCCATCCGGTTGAACCCGCCGATCAGCACAATGAGCACGCCCTTCACCTCCGGGTGACCCGACAGGGTCAGCTCCATGGCGCGGTACATGACCTCCTCCGTGGTCATACCGCCCAGCTCGCAGAAGCTTGCCACGCGCCCTCCCGCATCGTTTAGGAGGTCCAGAGTCAGCATCCCGGTCCCGGCCCCGTCTGAAATCAGGCCCAGGTCCCCGTCCAGAGGCACATAGGTAATGGTGGTCGCTTCCTTCTCCGGTGCCTCATAGCGATAGAGCCGCTTTCTCGCTTCTTCAAGCTGCGCCATCTTCCCTTCCATATGGGACGCGTGATCGTCGATGACAAACTTGGAATCCATGGCCACCAGCTTCCCCTTCACGGTTCCCAGGGGATTGATCTCCACCAAAAGGGCACCTGCATGGAAAAAGGCCTTCTCCACCTGTCTCACCAGGGAAAACAGGTCTTTTTTATCCTCTGCCCGGAGTTTCTTCGCCAGGTAGCTTAACTGGTAGTCCTTTAACCCCGTAAAGGGATCGATTGGCAGCTTCACGATCTCCTCCGGGTGCTCCTTAGACACCGTCTCGATGTCCATGCCGCCCATTCGGCTGGCGATCAGGGTCGGCTCTGACACTCCCTGCAGAGTGATGGACAGATAAAACTCCTTCTCCGCCTTCACCATCTGCTCCGCCAGAAGCCCGTGGACCCGGTGCCCTTTGATCTCCATGCGGAGGATCTCCCCCGCGTACCTTCTGTATTCTTCTTCATTCCGGCAGACCTTCACACCGCCTGCCTTTCCTCTCCCGCCGGTCATGACCTGCGCCTTCAGCACAAAGGGGAAGGGCAGGGGGGCCGGCTCGTCCGGGGAGGTGATGAGCCGGCTTTCCGGCACCGGGATCCCGTATTCCCGCATCAGCTGCTTTCCTTCATATTCAAATAGATTCATGGCTTCTCCTTATTAATGATAAAGGCCGTGCTCCTTCGCGTAGGCGGCACCTGCCTCCACTGCCTGGAAATTCAGTTCCGTAAACCTGGGGTTGACCGTGTCCTTCACCACGTCCAGGAGGTCCTGGTGGCCGATGATGCCCATGGACTCGCTCAAGAATCCCAGCATGACCATGTTGGCCGCCATCCGGTTCCCCAGGTCCACCGCGATCTGGGTCGCGGGGACCTCAAAGGTGGTCCGGATGGGACGCACCAGCTCCGTCACCAGGCCCGGGTCGATCACCAGCACCCCGTCCTCCTCCAGGGTGGGGATGTATTTCTCGTAGGCCGTCTGGAACATCGCCACCAGGAGGTTCTTCTTCTCCGCCACGGGGGAATTGATGGGCTTCCTGTCGATGATCAGCTCCGCCTGGCACTGGCCGCCCCGGGCCTCCGAGCCGTAGGACTGGGTCTGCACCGCGTACAGGTCCCCCTTGGTCACTGCCGTTGTTCCTAAGATTACCGCAGACAGGATGATGCCCTGCCCTCCGAAACCGCATAACGTTATTCTCTGGGGATATGTAACCACGCTCTTCTCCTCCTTACATCAGTTCGTTGGTGCCTTCGTAGACCGGCTTTTCCACTCGGATATATTCCCCGCACCGCAGCTTCCCTTCCAGCTCCTCCGGGGCCATCTTCTTTGCCTGGGCGTCCGTATAGGTGTGCTCCTTGATCCACTGGATCACCGCGATGGGATCCCCGGTCTTCAGGGCGTACCGCCCGAAATGGGTCGGGCACTGGGACACGATCTCGATCAGGGAGAACCCACGGTGCCTGAGCGCCCGCTCCATGGCCTTTTTGCACTGGACCGGCTGGGCCGTGGTCCACCGCTCCACATGGGTCGCGCCTGCCGCCTGAGCCAGAGCGCACACATCAAACCGGGGCTCAGCGCTCCCATAAGGGGTCGTCATGGTCCGCGCCTTCTCCGGAGTGGTGGGGGCCACCTGCCCTCCCGTCATGGCGAAGTTCATGTTGTTTACCATCACCACCGTCACATCCAGGTTTCTTCTGGCCGCGTGGATCAGGTGGTTCCCGCCGATCGAGGCGATATCCCCGTCTCCCGCAAAAATCACCACCGGCACCTCCGGCTTCATCATCTTTACGCCGGTCGCCCATGCCAGGGTTCTGCCGTGCACCCCGTGGAACATGTCGGTCTTGATATAGACCGGGATCCTCGCCGTGCATCCCACGCCCGCAATGTGCACCATCCGTCCCGGGTCCATGTCAAGCTCCTCCAGGGCCTGCATGTAATAATTCAGTACCTGCCCGCACCCGCACCCGGAGCAGAAAAAGTGCGGCAGCTTCTCCGGCCTTAAATACTTCCTCCTGGGATTGATCTTCAGTTCGCTCATCTTACCGGACCCCCTTCTTAATCTCTTCTAATATCTCGTAGGCTGTGTGCACCAGACCAAGGTTCTTGGTGACCGGGATGACGCCGCACCGGCCTGCGGCCACTCTCCTGATCTCGTTCACATATTTCCCCATATTCATCTCCACCGCAAAGATCTTCGATACCTGCCCTGCTATCTCGGCGATGGCCTTCTCGGGCACCGGCCATACGTTGCACAGCTTCAGCACGCCCGCTTTGATCCCCGATTCCCGGGCAAGCTCAGCCGCCTCGATGGCCGGCCGCACCTCGCTCCCGTAGGCAATGAGGGCATACTCCGCATCGTCCATGTAGAACTTTTCCGTCCTGCAGATCCGGTCCGCGTTCTCCCGCACCTTCCCGCAGATCCGCTTGTACAGGCGGTCAAACACCACCGGATCCCAGTCGATCCCGCCCTTCTCGTCATGGGGATTCAGGGAATAGATCGTCTGGTATCCCTCCGCCAGGGGCGCTATGTCTGGACAGCCGTATTCTGGCGCCGCGAAGGGCAGATACTCCTCCGGGGGCAGGCTCGTATAGGTCCTCTCATACAGGTCGATAGCCGATGCCTCAGGGATATCCAGCCGCTCCCTCATCAGGGCGATGGTCGTCTCGGACATGACAATGACCGGGTTCCGGTATTCCTCCGCCAGATTGAAGGCCCATATGGTGTAGTCATAAAGCTCCTGGACGGAAGAGGGACATACCACGATGGCTTCATAATCGCCGCTGGCACCGTACCGCATCTGGTAAACGTCCGCCTGGCTCGCGTAATTTTCCCCGCGGCACCTCTGCACGTCCGCGATCACCAGGGGCGCCTCCACCGTATAGGCATAGCCGAGGCCCTCCTGCATGTAGTTGTAGCCGGCGCTGGCAGTGGCAGTCATGACCTTGCCCCCTGCCAGGGATGCGCCTGTGCAGGCAAAGATCGAAAACAGTTCATCCTCTCCCTGGACAAACTTCCCGCCCACCTCGGGCAGCCTTTGGGACATCCGCTCGGAAATCTCGTTGGCAGGCGTGATCGGGTATCCGCCAAAGAAGTTACATCCGGCGCTGATCGCCCCTTCCACCAGTGCGTAATTGCCCAGCATGAAATGTACGCCGGTCTTGACACGGTCCTTTGATGCTTTTACGATTGGCATATTCGTTCTCCTTTCTCCACTATCCTTCCCCTTTTGATAGTTTTCCTTTTGTCCATTATATATTGTCGACAAAACATAGTCAAGAATATAATCATCTGTTTTTAAAAAAATCGCACAAAGATTCTATTACGTTTTTAATATCCTGCCTATTTAACATAAGTATCCTCCCTTTTCAATATATTATTGGCAAATGTCTGCTCATGCAGGCATGGCATCCGCTTGACAGACTGAAAATAAGATAAGGCGCACTTCCATTTAGGAAATGCGCCTTCGCAATTCAATCAGTCAATGCTGTTATCCGTTGCCCTATTCTCTCATCTTTTGAGAAAAAAGTCAATCCCCGTCCGCAGCATTTCTGCCATTTTATTTTACCACAATATTGATGATCCTGCCGGGAACATAAATCTCTTTTACAATCGTCCCTGTCAGTTTGCTTCCAAGAGCTTCCCTTCCTGCCGCCAGAGCAGCCTCTTTGTCCAGATCCACAGGAATGGTGATCACGCATCTGGTCTTTCCGTTGATCTGAACGGCAATCTCCTTCTCGTCATCCGCCATTTTCTCTTCATCATACTTCGGCCATGTGTTGTTTTCAAATACACTGTTCTCATGGCCCAGTCTGCTCCACAGCTCTTCGCTGATATGGGGAGCGAAGGGCGCCAGCATGGTCACTGCGGTCTCCAGCGTTTCTTTGTCCACTCCGCCTTCCTTCTTGGCGATGGCGATCATCTTGTTCGTATATTCCATGAATCCGCTGACCACCGTATTCAGACTGAAGCTTTCCAGGCGGCTGGTGATCTCATAAACCATTTTATGGCGAAGCTTCTCCATCTCCTTGGTCGGAGCCACATCCGCCTCAATGCTGTCAAGAACCAGGGTCCAGAATCTGTTCAGGAAACGGTTGACGCCGTCGATGCCTCTCTCGTCCCATTCAGAATCCAGTTCCGGCGGTCCCACAAACAGCTCGTACATTCTCAGAGAATCACAGCCGTAATCCCGCACCAGATCATCAGGGGACACCACATTGCCCTTGGATTTGCTCATCTTGATGCCGTTCTTTCCGGTGATCATGCCCTGGTTGAACAGCTTGGTAAAGGGTTCGTCAAAATCCACCACTCCGATGTCGTGAAGGAATTTCGTATAGAATCTGGAATAAAGAAGATGCAGCACCGCGTGCTCCACACCGCCGATATACATATCAACGGGAAGATATTTGTCTGCTTTTTCTTTGGAAACCAGTTCCTGATCATTTTTATTGTCCACATAGCGGAGGAAATACCAGGAGGAACCTGCCCACTGAGGCATGGTATTGGTCTCTCTCTTGGCCGGACGCCCGCAGACAGGACAAGTCGTGTTCACCCATTCATCGATGGCTGCCAGCGGCGATTCGCCGGTGCCTGTGGGCTGGTAAGATTCCACATCCGGCAGAAGCAGCGGCAGCTCTTCCTCCGGTACCGGCACACAGCCGCAGTGATCACAGTGAATGATCGGGATCGGCTCACCCCAGTAGCGCTGTCTGGAGAACACCCAGTCACGCAGCTTATACTGAGTCGTCTTCTTTCCGAGTCCTCTCTCTTCCATAATATCCGGCACTTTGGATTTTGCTTCCTCTGAACTCATTCCGTTGAATTCACCGGAATTGATCATGATGCCCGGATTGGTATAAGCCTCCGTCAGATTGGGATTTTCCTTTCCGTCTGGGGAGATCACCTGGATGATCGGAATATGGAATTTCGTCGCGAACTCAAAGTCTCTGTCATCATGAGCAGGTACGCACATGATCGCTCCGGTACCATAATCGGCAAGTACATAATCCGACAGCCAGATCGGCACCTTCGCGCCGTTGATCGGATTGATGGCATAGCTTCCCGTGAACACACCGGTCTTTTCCTTATCCTGAAGACGGTCTACGTTGGATTTTGTGGAAGCCTGGTAAATATAGTCTTCTACGGCCTGCTTCTGTTCCGGTGTGGCAAGCTTCGCCGCCATGGCATGTTCCGGAGCCAGTACCATAAAGGTCGCGCCGTAAAGGGTGTCGGGACGGGTCGTATAAACCTCAATGCTCTCATCTGTTCCGTCCACCTTGAAATTAATATCCGCGCCGTAGGATTTTCCGATCCAGTCTGTCTGCATCTTCTTAACCTTTTCCGGCCAGTCCAGCTTATCCAGATCGTTCAGCAGTCTGTCCGCGTAGGCGGTGATCTTCAGCATCCACTGCTTCAGATTCTTCTTTGTCACCGGCGCGCCGCACCGCTCGCAGCATCCGTTTACCACTTCCTCATTGGCCAGACCGGTCTTACAGGAAGGGCACCAGTTAATGGGCATTTCTTTTTCATAGGCAAGCCCCGCCTTAAACATTTTCACAAAGATCCACTGGGTCCATTTATAGAAAGACGGATCTGTCGTGTTGACTTCCATATCCCAGTCATAAATAGCCGCGATCTGTTTGATCTGTTCGCGGATATGATTGATGTTGTCAGCAGTCGATTTCGCGGGATGCTCTCCCATTTTGATCGCATAGTTTTCAGCGGGAAGGCCGAATGCGTCCCATCCCATGGGATGGATCAGATAATAGCCCTGCAGCATTTTGTAGCGGCTCCACACATCTGAAATCACATAGCCTCTCCAGTGTCCCACATGAAGACCGTTCCCGGAGGGATAGGGGAACATGTCAAGACAGTAATACTTCGGCTTTTTGCCGTCGTTGACATTAATGGGATGCTCTTCCCATTTCTTTGTCCATTTCTTTTCCACTTCCTTATGGTTATAAGGGATAGCCATAGCAGATACGTCCTTTCTTCATACAATATAAAAAGCCCTTTCTCTCTATAGATATAGAGACGAAGGGGCCAGTCCGCGGTACCACTCTATTTCACAGCCAGACGCTGTGCACTCAATACTTCTGTAACGGGAAGAACCGCCGCATCCTACTTGGCAGGCAGCATAACGCCGGCTGTTGGGATACGGAACTCAGAGACCAGTTCAGGAAGATCCGGCAACTGCCTCTCACCGCCCGGCAGCTCTCTGATGCCTTGTCAATCCCTACTCTTTCTCTTCACTGTCTTTTGCTTTCTGCTTTTCTGCATATCTTTGGTTATTATACCTGCCGCGGCGCCGTTTGTCAAGCGCTCCTCTTTCGTTCCTCCGCCTTTCCCGGAAGCTCATTGTTCTTTTTTTGTATGTTTTTCCGAAAATTTGTGTTGACAAGCGAAGACTTATATAGTATAGTATTCATGTTGCCGCTGAAAAGCGAACACAAAACCAAATTGATGCTGGCGTGGCACAGGCGGTAGCGCACCTCATTGGTAATGAGGAGGTCGGCGGTTCGAGTCCGCTCGCCAGCTCTTAGAAAAAACCGTAACCTCAAGGGGTTGCGGTTTTTTTGTCGCAATACCCCCGTCCAATGGCTGCCATGCCTGCACGAACGGACAAATCTGACATCCGGACATAGATCCCTTAAATGCACGCATCCCTGCGTCCGGGACGCAGGGATGTTTTCCATATCGGATCAGATCAGATTCTGCCGTTTATGTTTCTTCTTCCGGTTTCTCTGTAAGGATTACAGTAGTGGAGCCGATCCTGTGCTTTTTGACAGAATGCACATCGATTTTCAGATTTTCGTATTCGCATGTAAAGCTCTCGCCGTCTCCCGGCACCTTCCCGATGATGTCACACAGAAATCCGTTGAAGGTGTCGTAAACGTCGGTGGGAAGCTCGATTCCCAGTGCCTCAGCCACGTCATCCAGCTGCGCGTAGCCCTGAATCTCCCATTTATTCTGGCCGGTTTTTCTGATTCCAAGAGATTTTTCCTGTTCTTCCGGCTCGTACCAGTCTCCCACCAGTTCCTCGATCAGATCTCTCAGCGTAACGATTCCCGTCATTCCGCCGTATTCATCGATGACTACAGCAAAACAGCTTCTGCTCTTTTTCATATTCTGGAACAGTACATTGGCTTTCATTGCCTCCGGCACAAAATAAGCCGGCTGCACAGCCTCCTTCATGACCTTTTCCCTGGATCGGTCCGCCATGCGGAAATACAGCTTCGTATCCAGAATCCCTTCAATATTATCCCGGCTTTCCCGGCAGACAGGATAATAGGTATGGTAGCTTTCCCGGATGATCCGGTCCCATTCCTCCATGCTGTCCTCCGTATACAGCGCGGTTACCTTGATCCGGTGCGTACACACCTGGCTGACAGGGATGTCGTCAAACTCAAAAATATTCTGGATCATCTCGGTCTCGTCCGAATCGATAATGCCCTGCTTATTTCCGGCCAGCAGCACCATCTGAATCTCTTCCTCTGTCACTTCATCGTCATTATCACTGGGATCGATCCCCAAAAGCCGGAGTATCCCATTGGTGGAAGCAGTCAGAAGCGCTACCAGCGGCGCGAAGGCCTTTGATACAAAACTCAGGGTTCCTGCCATTCCCAGAGCCATTTCTTCCGTCTTCTTCATGGCGATCCGCTTAGGCACCAGTTCTCCCAGCACCAGACTGAAATAGGACAGAATCAGCGTGATCAGCACAACGGCAATGGAGTTGAGTACCGATTCCGGAACCGGCACGCCGGCTTTCAGAAGCGCCGACACCAGAGGACCGGCAAAATTGTCGGCCGCGAAGGCACTGCCCAGGAATCCGGCCAGAGTGATCGCCACCTGGATCGTAGCCAGAAAACGGGCCGGTTCCTTTGTAAGCCTGGAAAGCTTCCCGGCCCGTTTGTCCCCCTGCTCCGTCAACATCTTCAGCTTCATCTCATTCATGGAAATCACCGCGATTTCCGCACTGGCAAACACCGCGTTGAGCGCGATCAATACAACCTGCAGTATCACTGCTCCTATCATAATTTATCCTGATATCCTCTCTGCCTTACAATCTCATAGGCCAAAACTCCTGCCGCAACAGAAGCGTTTAAAGAATCAATGTCACCTTTCATGGGAATGGACGCCGTCATATCGCACGTCTCTTTTACCAGACGGCTGACGCCGTCCCCTTCGTTCCCGATCACCAGTCCGATGGGGCCCTTCAGATCCAGATCATACATAAGGGTTCCGCCCATGTCCGCGCAGACAAACCACATTCCCTTTTTTTTCAGTTCCTCCATGACAGCCGTCAGGTTGGCCACTCTGGCCACCGGCGTGTAATTCAGCGCTCCGGCCGACGCCTTCGCCACCACAGCCGTCAGTCCCACTGCCCGCCGTTTCGGAATGATCACGCCATGGGCGCCTGCCAGATTGGCAGTACGGATGATCGCGCCCAGATTATGAGGATCCTCAATGCCGTCCAGCAGGAAGAAAAAAGGAGGCTCCCCTCTCTCCTCTGCCAGCGCGAACATATCCTCCACAGAAGCATAGGCGTAGGCCGCCGCGTAGGCGATCACGCCCTGATGCTTTCCTGTCCTGGAAAGACTGGCCAGCCGTTCCTTCGGCACATACTGGATCAGCGTATCATGCTTTCTTGCCTCCCGCGCAATAGAAAGGACGGGACCGTCCTGACATCCCTTGAGGATCAGCACCTTATCGATGGTTTTCCCGGAGCGGAACGCTTCCAGCACCGCATTGCGCCCTTCTATCGTAAATTCTTCATATTTCATGTTTCTGTTTCCGCTCTTTCGTCAGTATTTGTTCATCATAATAGTTCAGACATTGTTCGGCCAGTTCTGTCATCCGGTCTCCCTGGCCTGTCAGATACAGATAACCGAACAGCGCCTCCAGGCCTGTGGCATGGCGGTAATCCGACATGGTCGCGTTCTTGGCGCGGCTGGAAGCCTGCGCGTTCCGGCCTCTTCTGTACACCTGCTTTTCCTCTTCCGTGAGAGTATCCGCGATTCCCCGGATCATGGCTGCCTGTGTTCCTGCCTTCACCAGCTCACTGCAGCGGCTGTGCAGCTTTCCGGGCGCCGTATTGCCCTGCGCCACCACAACAGTCCGGATATACAGTCCGAAAACCGCGTCCCCGATAAAAGCCAGCGTCAGAGGGGAGTAGGTCCTGATATCCAGATCCCGCCCCCCAATGATCTCCCGCTCCTGCTTCAGCATTTCCGGCATATATGTTTCTATGCTCTCGTCCATTTTACGCCCTCTCTGGTGTCCTTGAGAAGAATTCCCTTCTCTGCCAGAATATCCCGGATCTCATCGGCCCGGGCAAAGTTTTTGTCCTTTCTCGCCTGCTGTCTCTCCTCGATCAGCGCCTCAATCTCTCCGTCCAGCAGCTCTTCTTTTTTCTCTGTGATGATGCCGAGCACATCGCAGAGCTTTTCAATGGTTTTCTTCACATCATCCACAAACGCTTTTGTGCTTGTTTCCCAAACGGAAGTATTTGCGAATTTCACCAGCTCAAATACAGCGGAAATGGCGTCGGCCGTGTTGAAATCGTCATCCATGGCCGCTTCATATTTATCCACCAGTTCCTTCACCTGACCTTCCAGCGCCCGTTCCTCTTCTGTGAGCTCTCCGCCTGAAGCAGCGGCGCTCAGCTCCGCCAGACGTTCCACCGCAGTCAGGATCCTGGTCAGGCCGTTCTTGGACGCTTCCATCAGGTCCGCGCTGAAATTCAGAGGGCTTCTGTAGTGCGCGCTGAGCATAAAGAACCGCAGCACCTGCAGATCATACTGCTCACTGATCTCCCGCACAGTAAAGAAATTGCCGAGAGATTTGGACATCTTCTTATTGTCAATATTCAGAAACGCGTTATGCATCCAGTATCTGGCAAACTCTTTTCCATTGGCTGCCTCGCTCTGGGCAATCTCGTTCTCATGATGGGGGAAGATCAGATCTTCGCCGCCCGCGTGGATATCGATCTGATCGCCCAGATAATGCTTGGACATCACGGAGCATTCGATATGCCAGCCGGGGCGTCCTTTGCACCAGGGCGCGTCCCAGTAAGGCTCTCCATCCTTTTTCGGCTTCCAGAGCACGAAATCCAGCGGATCCTCCTTTTCCTCTCCTGTCACTTTGATCTCACGGAAGCCTGACTGGAGATCATCCAGATTTTTATGAGAAAGCTTTCCGTAATCTTTGAATTTTCTCGTGCGGTAGTAGACGGTCCCGTCAGACACAGCATAAGCATAGCCCTTTTCGATGAGCGTTTCGATCATGGATATCATGCCGGGAATCTCCTGTGTCGCAAGAGGATGCGTTGTGGCAGGCTTCACATTCATGCCCGCCATATCCTTCTTGCACTCAGCGATATAGCGTTCTGAAATCACGGAAGCGTCCACCCCTTCTTCGATCGCCTTATTTATGATCTTGTCATCCACATCCGTGAAATTGGATACATAGTTGACCTCATAGCCCTTATATTCAAAATATCTCCTGACTGTATCGAACACGATCATGGGGCGGGCATTTCCGATATGGATATAGTTGTACACAGTGGGGCCGCATACATACATCTTCACCTTTCCCGGCTCCAGCGGCACAAAGTCTTCCTTCCGTTTTGAAAGTGTGTTGAAAATCTTCATGGGTTCTCCTTTTAACTCCTTCTGTTTAATCTGCCGGGCAGGCCGGCCTGTTTCTCAGCCTTCCTGCTCCGTTTCCTGCTGCTCCTGCTCAGGCGCTCCGTCTGTCGCTACAAAGCTGCACCCGGAGCATTTCCTTTAACCTTTCCAGTTCCTGTCTCAGTTCCTGATTCTCCTGCTTCAGCTGACGGATATCCGCGAGCACAGGATCCGGCAGTGTAACCTGATCCATATCCTGCCTGGGCAGACGCACATTGTTGCGCTTCACACTTCTGCCCGGCACGCCGACCACCGTCGAATTCGGCTCCACGGGCCCCAGCACCACGCTCCCGGCGCCGATCTTGGAATTCTCTCCGATCGTAAAAGAGCCGAGCACCTTGGCCCCCGCGCTGATCATGACGTTGTCCTCGATCGTCGGATGGCGCTTTCCCTTTTCTTTTCCGTTTCCGCCCAATGTCACGCCCTGGAACATCGTAACATTGTCGCCGACCACCGCAGTTTCTCCGATGATCACACCATGCCCGTGGTCAATAAACAGTCTCTTGCCGATCTGCGCGCCGGGATGGATCTCGATCCCGGTTTTTCTGGCAGCTCTCTGGGAAATCCATCTGGCCCAGAAATAATGTTTCTTCAAATACAGCTTGTGGGCCACCCGATAACTTAAAATTGCCCAGAAGCACGGATAAAGGAATACTTCCATCGGCGTTTTGATCGCCGGATCCCGTTCCTTGATCACATCAATTTGTTCTCTCACATAACGCATGAATCCCATAGAATCCATCTCCTCACCATACACATGCATTTACGGTTTACGGCGTGCAGCGTTCTCCGGCAGCCGCCCGGACGCGGGAAAACATATGGTTTCCCGCTACAGAAAAAGCTCCGTCTCCAAAGAGACGAAGCTTGTTTGATCCTCCGCGGTTCCACTCTTCATAAAATGCGCCGGACACACCGGCCCCATTTCACTCGAAGCCCATAACGCAGGCTGTGCGTGCAAAGCTACTGCCGCAACGCTGCAGCCATCGCCCTGCCGGCTCCGGAATGCACTTCATTCCTGCCCTCCCCGGATCTGCTTTCAGCCGATGACAGATCCTCTCTGCTGTTCATGCAGGAACTACTCTTTCCTTCAATGCCTTTTTATCAGTTTCATTTTCAGTATATACTGCTTCTTTCTATAGTCTATGCAGTTTTCCCTGATTTGTCAACCCCTTTTTCACGGCTGTCCCTTCCGGTACGCGCAGCCGCGGCAGTCAGCGCAGCGGTCTGCCGCTTCTGACTGCGGATCATATTCATAATGAAAATTCTCCACCGTCTCCAGAAGAACCGCGGCATGGGTAGCAATGCCCTCTCCCGTGCCGGTAAACCCCAGTCCCTCCTCTGTCGTCGCCTTCACGCTGACCCGGCTGACAGGAATCTGAAGCGCCTCCGCGATGTTTTTCCGCATCTGCTCCCGGTAAGGCGCGAGCTTCGGCCGCTGAGCGATCACGGTCGCGTCAATATTCCCGATCCAAAACAGATGCTCCTCCAGAAGTTCCCCTACTCTTTTTAAAAGCTCCAGGCTTGAAATTCCCCGGTATGCCTCATCTGTATCGGGAAAATGCTGTCCGATATCTCCCAGCGCCGCCGCCCCGAGAAGCGCGTCCATCACCGCGTGCAGAAGGACATCCGCGTCTGAATGTCCGAGCAGTCCCTTTTCATAAGGAATCTTCACGCCGCCCAGGATCAGATCCCGTCCTTCTGTCAGCCTGTGTACATCATATCCCATTCCAATTCTCATATAAGCCTCCGTTCATAAAACCGGCTTTCCGCGCCTGGATTCAAAAAAAGGAGCATGCCGGCGGATCCTATGATCCGGCCTCACCGGCGCACTCCTCTTTCTCGTTCTTCAGAATAATAAAGATCCTGATGATCCTGTTCAGCGTCCCTTCAAATGAAAGACTGAGAGCGGATAACGGGAATCGAACCCGCCTATCCAGCTTGGGAAGCTGGTGTTCTACCAATGAACTATATCCGCAAATATACTGGAACCGTCCCGCAGACGGTAATACAAAAGTCCGAAATCCTTTTCCTCCAGGCTTCCGGACTTCCGTCTTATGAGTAGCGGAAGGGAGATTTGAACTCTCGACACCACGGGTATGAACCGTGTGCTCTAGCCAACTGAGCTATTCCGCCATATGGGACCTATAGGGCTCGAACCTATGACCCTCTGCTTGTAAGGCAGATGCTCTCCCAGCTGAGCTAAGATCCCGAATTATCTACAGCCCGCTTTTAAGCACGCCTTAACTGCGACTGCTTCGTTAGTATAACCTTTATTGTCCCAATTGTCAAGACTTTTTCTACACTTTTCTTTATAAAATTTTTCTTTGTATCCTTTCCCTTCCTCTGCTATAATGAAAACAGTTCTGGCGGCGGATCTGCCGCCAGGCCCCAGGAGGATTGTTATGTATTACTTTATTGTGAATCCCAATTCACGGTCAGGGAAGGGGCTGGGGATATGGAACAAGCTGAAGACCCGGTTGGACAGAGACAGGATCCCCTATGAGGCATATCTGACAGAGCGCACAGGACATGCGGTGCAGCTGGCGGCGGATCTGACCTCACCCAGACATAAGGATACTTCTCCCAAAACGATCATTGTTATGGGCGGGGACGGCACACTGAATGAAGTGCTGAACGGCATTTCTCTGTCCTCATCTGTAACCCTCGGATATATTCCGTCCGGCTCCGGCAATGATTTTTCGCGGGGCATGAAGTTTTCCAGAAATCCCTCAAAAGCACTGGACCGGATTTTAAAATCCGACCAGTTCCGATATATTGATTACGGGATTCTGTCTTATATGTCGGACTATCCGGCCCACCGACGCTTTATTGTCAGCACCGGGATCGGATATGACGCGGATGTATGCCAGAATCTTTTCACCACAAAACTGAAAAAGAGCTTCAACCAGCTTCATATTGGAAAGCTGACTTACCTGCTGATCGGGATCAAAAGGATCGTTCTCTGCAAAAGCTGCAGCGGTTATCTTCTTCTCGACGGCGTCAAAAGAGTCAATCTGAAGCAGATCCGTTTCATTTCCTCTCATATTCAGAAATATGAGGGCGGCGGCTTCTGCTTTGCGCCCAAGGCGGATCCTGCCGACGGCTGTCTGGATCTGTGCGTTGTATCCGGTTCTTCCAGACTGCGGCTGACCTTTCTCCTGCTTGCCTCCCTTTTCGGAAAGCACATTTACTGCAACGGCGTGCGCACCTACACCTGCAGAGAGGTCTCCATTCATACAGATCTGCCTCTGCTTGTCCACGCTGACGGGGAATCCTGCTATGGGCAGACAGATATTTCCATTCGCTGTGAGGAAAAAAAGCTGCGTTTTATATGCTGAACCATTAAATTGAGTGTGTTTTTTCTGAATTGTTTCTAAAGATTTCTTCCGGCCTCTTGCCACGCACCGGAAATCATGATATAATCAGAAAAATCAAATGAGCTTACCCGCAGTCGGGAGAAAGGCGATTGTTTTGAAAGCAGTTAAAAATTTTTTCAGCAAATATCGTCAATCCTGGGTTCTTTTATATGTACTGATTTATTTTCCATGGTTTTTCTGGTTGGAAAAGCACGTGACAGTCGGAACCCCCTTTACCAATATTCATATTGCCCTGGACGATATGATTCCATTTTGTGAATATTTTATAGTTCCTTATTTATTCTGGTTTATTTATGTAGCGGGATCTGTGGCGTATTTCCTTTTCAAACGTCCCAAGAAAGAATTTTACCGGATGACGGGACTTCTGTTCACGGGCATGACCATCTGCCTGACGATCTGTACCCTGTTCCCCAACGGCCAGACGATGAGGCCGCCGGTGAATCCGGACAAAAACATTTTTTCATGGCTGATCGTCGCGCTTTATAAGACTGATACATCCACCAATGTATTTCCAAGCATTCATGTGTTCGCCTCCCTTGGCGTGAACCTGGCGTGGTGGAACTGCCCTGTTTCTCAGAAACACAAATGGATCCGCCCGGTATCAACGCTGACAGCTGTTTCCATTTGTCTGTCCACCGTATTTTTGAAACAGCACTCGGTTCTGGACGGACTGGCTGCCATCGTACTTACCATTGTCCTCTACTTCTTCTTCTATCAGCCGGAATTCACCCGCGCTTCCGCGAAGGCCGCAAGAGAACGGACCAAAGAACGGGCAAAAACAAAAAAGCCTCTGTGGCTTCAGAAATAAGAGGCAATTAATCAAATAAAATAATAAAAGGAGAATGGCTGACACACCGTTCTCCTTTTTTGATGATCAGATAGGGAAAGATTGTTTCCCATCAGGCAGTCGTCTCTTCGTCCGCCGTCTGTTTGCCCCCGATCTCCTCCGAATGCACAAACCGTTCAATCAGATACACCATCACGATCAGAATCAGGCAGGACAGGATCGTTCCCGTCCAGAAGGCTCCAAGAGACGTATACATAACGTTCAGAACCCCCAGTTCTGACACGGCGACAGAAAGAATGTTGGCCGCTGCGTGGAACAGGATCGGGGCCGCCATGGTATGATACCGTTCATAGCAGTAGATAAACAGAAGGCTCAGAAGGAACGCATAGACCCCCTGTACCAGATTGCCGTGATACAGACTGAAAATCACAGAACAGATCACCGCCGCAGGCCCTATATTCAGGTATTCCCGCAGTCTCCGGTAGATCAGTCCCCGGAAAATAAATTCTTCCACGATCGGAACCAGGATTCCCAGCCCGACAAATTCCAGAACAAGCTTTCCCCCATACAGAATCTCTGAAATTTCCGCATAAGTGTCTGATACCGTATACAGTCCGCTGGCCGTGATCAGATTATTGCCGGCCAGACAGGCCGCGAATCCAAGGATCACGATGAAAATAAACTGCCAGGCCGGAACCGCCGTATACCGGCGGTCCCTTCCTGCCGCTCTGTCGCGTTTTCTGTCCCTTTTATAATAAAGGATCAGGATCGGCAGAGTAATGGCCGCTGACAGGATCTGCAGCTCCAGAGCCATGGACAGAGCTCTGTTCCACATTTCATTGAACAGTCTCTCCTCCACCCCCGCGCTGGCAGGATCGATCCCCGCAATGGCTGTCATGGCGATCAGCACCGTAGCGATCACTTCTACAATAAAACAGATTCCGAAATACGTGAGACCAGGATAAATCAGTCTCCAGATCCTCCGTCCCCAGCTTTCTTGTTCCATATCTATTCTCCTCTGTTTTTAACCTTTGCGATGTCAATCAGGGTCAGACCCTCTTCTCTGTTCTCAAGACTGGTCACAAGCGCTTTCGCCGTATCGATGGCCGTCAGGACATTCACGCCTGTCTCGATGGCATTTCTTCTGATAATAAATCCGTCATGGCTTTTCGCGGCGCCCTGGTTGGGCGTATCGATGACCAGATCAATATCATGCTCCAGGATCAGATCCAGAAGGTTCGGCGACTCCTGCTCCAGCTTATTGATCTTGATCGCCTTCACACCGTTTTCATTGAGCACCCTGGCCGTGCTTCTGGTGGCATAGATCTTGTATCCGAGAGCCGCGAATCTCCGTCCGATCTCCACAGCCTCCAGCTTGTCTGCATCCTTCACCGTCATGATCATCTTCTTTGTCTTGGGAAGATCGATGCCGGCGCCCAGAAATGCTTTATAAAGCGCTTCATTGAAATGCTTCGCGATGCCAAGGCATTCACCTGTAGACTTCATCTCCGGTCCGAGTCCGATATCAGCGCCGCGGATCTTCTCAAAGGAGAAGACCGGCATTTTAACCGCGATATAGTCTGCCTCGGGCTGCAGTCCCGGCTTATATCCCAGTTCTCTGATGGTGCTGCCGATGATCACCTGTGTCGCCAGCTTGACGATCGGAATGCCGGTCACCTTGCTGATGTAGGGAACGGTACGGCTGGAACGGGGATTGACCTCAATGACATACACCTCGTCATTACTCACGATAAACTGAATATTGATCAGTCCCTTTACATGGAGCGCCTTTGCCAGACGCCTTGTATATTCCTCAATGACCCGTTCAATCTTATCCGACAGACTCTGAGCGGGATAAACGGAAATGCTGTCGCCGGAATGGATGCCGGCGCGCTCGATGTGCTCCATGATGCCGGGGATCAGCACCTCTTCGCCGTCGCAGACCGCGTCCACCTCAATCTCTTTTCCCTGGAGATATTTGTCCACAAGGATCGGATGTTCCTGGGTGATCCGGTTGATCACGCCGATGAATTCTGTAATGTCCTGATCATTGATGGCGATCTGCATTCCCTGTCCGCCCAGCACATAGGAAGGACGCACCAGCACAGGATACCCCAGGTCATGAGCCGCCCGGATGGCTTCCTCACAGGTAAAGACGGTATGTCCGGCCGGTCTCGGAATGCAGCACTCCTCCAGGATCTTGTCAAACCGCTCTCTGTCCTCTGCCGCGTCCACATCCTCGGCGGAAGTGCCCAGGATCGGCACACCCATCTTGATCAGCGCCTCCGTCAGCTTGATGGCCGTCTGGCCGCCGAACTGAACCACCGCGCCGTCCGGCTTCTCCAGCTCGACCACGTTTTCCACATCCTCCGGCGTCAGAGGTTCAAAATACAGCTTATCCGCGATGTCAAAGTCTGTACTGACTGTCTCGGGATTGTTGTTGATGATGATCGTCTCATATCCCGCCTCACTGAATGCCCAGGTACTGTGGACGGAACAGAAATCGAACTCAATCCCCTGTCCGATCCGGATCGGTCCTGATCCGAGCACCAGAACCTTTTTCCTGGTCCGTTCCCCTGAAGCTTCATTTTCACTGCCGAAGCAGGAATAATAATAAGGAGTCTCCGCCGCGAATTCCGCCGCGCAGGTATCCACCATCTTGAACGCCGCGTGAATTCCGTATTCGTTCCGCAGCATTTTGATCTCCCGTTCTGTTTTGCCGGTCAGCTGGCCGATCACCTTGTCGGGAAATTCGATCCGCTTTGCCTCCGCAAGGAGTTCCTTCGTAAGCGGCTCGGACTGGAGCCGTCTTTCCATTTCCACCAGAATCGCGATCTTATCAATAAACCATTTGTCAATCTTTGTGATATCATGGATCAGGTCATAGGAAAATCCTCTGCGGAGCGCCTCCGCGATCACATAGATTCTCCTGTCGTCTACCCGGTGCAGGCGCGCCGTCAGCTCTTCATCTGTATCCGCGCTGAAATCCTCGCTGAGCAGACTGTCCACATGCTGCTCCAGAGAACGGATCGCCTTCATCAGGGCGCCCTCAAAGTTGGTGCAGATACTCATGACCTCGCCGGTCGCCTTCATCTGCGTCGTCAGAGTCCGCTTCGCGCTGATGAATTTGTCAAAGGGCAGACGGGGCAGCTTCACCACGCAGTAATCCAGCATAGGTTCAAAGCTGGCATAGGTCTTTCCTGTAATGGCATTGGGAATCTCGTCCAGCGTATATCCCAGCGCGATCTTCGCCGCCACCTTGGCGATGGGATATCCGGTCGCCTTGGAAGCCAGGGCCGAAGAACGGCTCACACGGGGATTGACTTCAATGACGCAGTATTCAAAGCTCTCCGGATGGAGCGCGAACTGAACGTTGCAGCCTCCGGTGATCTTCAGCTCGTCGATGATATTGAGCGCCGCGCTCCTGAGCATCTGGTACTCCTTATCTCCCAGAGTCTGGGAAGGCGCGACAACGATGCTGTCTCCGGTATGAACGCCTACCGGGTCGATATTCTCCATGTTGCAGACGGTGATCACATTGCCGTTTCCGTCCCGCATCACTTCATATTCAATTTCCTTCCAGCCCGCGATGCAGCGCTCCACCAGCACCTCGCCCACCCGGGAAAGGCGCAGCCCGTTCTGCAGGATCTCGACCAGCTCCTCCTCATTGGACGCGATGCCGCCGCCGCTGCCGCCCAGCGTATAGGCCGGCCGGAGGACCACAGGATATCCGATCTGATTGGCAAACTCAATGCCTGCCTGTACATCATGGACCACCAGAGAAGGCGCGCAGGGTTCGCCGATCTTCTCCATGGTATCTTTAAATTCCTGACGGTCCTCAGCCTTCTTAATGGTCTCCGGCGTCGTGCCGATCAGTCTGACATTGTGCTTCTCCAGGAATCCGGAATCAGCCAGCTCCATGGCAAGGTTCAGTCCTGCCTGCCCGCCCATGGTCGGAAGCACACTGTCCGGCTTTTCCTTCTCGATCAGCTTTTCCAGCACGGGAACTGTCAGCGGCTCGATATACACCTCATCTACAATATCCTTGTCCGTCATAATGGTGGCCGGGTTGGAATTCAGAAGGACTACCTCAATGCCCTCCTCTTTCAGAGAACGGCACGCCTGAGTACCCGAATAGTCAAATTCTGCCGCCTGGCCGATTACGATCGGTCCGGAACCAATTACCAGTACTTTTTTAATATCAGGATTCTTAGGCATTATCTGGCCACCTCCATCATCTTAATAAATCTGTCAAACAGGTACGCGGAATCTCTCGGTCCCGGGCTCGCCTCCGGATGGAACTGAACCGTAAAAATATTTTTTCCCGTATAGGAAAGTCCCTCATTTGTCCGGTCGTTCACATTCATAAAAGCAGGAACCGCGATCTTTTCATCCAGAGAATCCGTGTCCACCACATAGCCGTGATTCTGGGATGAAATATAGACACGGCCCGTCGCCAGATCCTTCACCGGATGATTGCCGCCTCTGTGTCCGTATTTCATTTTATAAGTATCCCCGCCGGTCGCCAGCGCCATCAGCTGATGTCCCAGACAGATGGCGAAAATGGGAATATCCGTCTCATAGAGCTTTTTTACCTCTTCGATGATCTCCACGCATTCTTTGGGATCTCCCGGTCCGTTGGAAAGCATGATGCCGTCAGGGGCGTCCGCGATGATCTCCGCCGCCTTTGTATCAGCAGGATATACGGTCACCTGGCATCCTCTCTGATTCAGAGAACGGGCAATGTTTCTCTTGGCGCCGAAATCCAGAAGCGCCACCTTATGCCCGCTGCCCGGAAGTACATATTTTTCTTTGCAGGTAACTTTTTTCACCACGCCTCTGGGGGAATATTCCCTGATCTTCGGCAGGACTTCTTCCAGACAGAAATGTTCGTTTGTGGTGATCATGCCGTTCATAGTGCCTTTCTCCCGGAGGATCTTTGTCAGCGCTCTTGTGTCAACTCCCGCAATTCCAGGAATGTCATAGCGCTCCAGAAACTGCTGGATCGTCTCCTCGCTCCTGAAATTGCTCGGCATTCTGGAAAGCTCGCGCACGATATAGCCGTCGGGCCACGGCCTTTCCGATTCCATATCTTCATGGCAGATGCCATAATTTCCAATTAAAGGGTATGTCATGACGACCGCCTGACCGGCGTAAGAAGGGTCTGTCAGAACTTCCAGATAACCTGTCATTGATGTGTTGAAGACAATTTCGCTGATCACTTCTTTTACCGAACCGATACTGGTGCCGGAAAAAACAGTTCCATCTTCCAATATTAGAAAAGCTCTCATCTGTCCACTGTTCCTTTCGTAGTCCTGCAAAATGCGCGGAGACCGCGCATTCATCCAACTTTTGCTCAAATTGTAAAAATTCTACCACAATGCGGCTGACATTTCAACCCCTTTGAAAGAGGATTTTTCTTTTCCTATCATATCACCAATCCCGGTGTTTTTCCATATACTAATATAAACAAAACTGCGGAGTTTTTTCATGAACCAGCTGAAAATCATGCAGAATGACGCGTCCGACACCGGAAAGCTCATGATCAGCGTCACTTCCTCCCTCAACAATTTTCCCATAAGCGGAGCCACTGTAAACATTTCCCTGACCGGAGGAGACGGCCAGATCCTGGAACAGCTGAACACCGACACCTCCGGCCAGACAGAAGAAATCACCCTGGGCACCCCTCCGCTGGAATACAGTATGAATCCCGGAGAACCCAGGCCTTATTCGGAATTCAGCATCACCGTAACAGCTCCCGGCTATGAGCCCCAGACCGTCGACGGCACAGAAGTGCTGCCGGAAGCAACGGCCCTTCAGAACATACGGCTGCGTCCCTTAGATGAGGGGGAGGCGCCAACCATTATGATTCCCGATCATACGCTTTACGGCGAATATCCGCCCAAGATCGCGGAGGCGGAAGTAAAACCCATTTCCGACAGCGGAAGCATTGTTTTAAGCCGTGTCGTCGTGCCGGAAATCATCGTCGTACACGATGGTACGATCAATGACAGCTCCGCCCCCAATTATTACGTTCCCTACAAAGATTACATCAAAAACGTGGCCTCCAGCGAAATTTACGCCAACTGGCCGGAAAGCACCATCGTCGCCAATGTACTGGCCATCATGTCCTTCACCATGAACCGCGTTTACACCGAGTGGTACAGGAACAAAGGATTTGATTTTACCATCACCTCTTCCACCGCCTACGACCATAAATGGATCTATGGCCGCAATATTTTTGAAAGCATCTCTGTGGTAGTGGACGACATTTTTACCAATTATCTGTCGCGTCCCGATGTCAAACAGCCGATCCTGACCCAGTACTGTGACGGAAAGCGGGTGTCCTGCCCGGGATGGATGACCCAGTGGGGTTCTAAAAGTCTTGGAGACCAGGGGTATTCTCCCATTGAGATCCTCCGCTACTATTACGGACAGGATATGTACATCAATTCAGCTGAACAGATTTCGGGCATTCCCGCTTCCTGGCCGGGAGAAAATCTGACCATCGGATCCACCGGTCCAAAGGTCCGCCAGATGCAGGAGCAGTTAAACACCATTGCCAGCATCTATACCGCCATTCCCTCTCTGACTCCCGACGGGATCTACGGAGAAGCCACCAAAAATTCTGTAGAAACATTCCAGTCTGTATTCGGCCTGCCTCAGACAGGCGTTGTGGACTTCCGGACCTGGTATAAAATTTCTGAAATCTATGTGGGCGTCAGCCGGATCGCCGAACTGAATTAGAACCCCCGGAAATGATCGGCGGCTTTTCTGTCATGGGAAAGTGAAGGCTTTCCTGTGACATGAAAAACCGGAGCTTCCGAATAATAAATTCTTGAATTCGTATATTTTCCATCTTTACATTTCCAGAAATTGTGCTATAATGGAATCTGTTGCGGGGCATTAGCGCAGTTGGGAGCGCGCAACATTCGCATTGTTGAGGCCAGGGGTTCGAATCCCCTATGCTCCATTTTTACACCAGTCCTGGGAAGGGTGCGGTCTTTGGCTGTATTGCCGGTGTCCGGTCTCACACTGATCTATCCCGGGAACACGCGGCAGCTGGTGTAAATATAAGCTCGTATTTTAAGGCAGTCTGTAAAGACTGCCTTGTTTATTTTCTTTCCTGGATCACCGGAAGCCGCACTGTGAAAGTGGTCCCCACATCCACCTGACTTTCCAGATGAATATTGCCGCCGTAATAATTGACAATATGCTTGACGATGGAAAGACCCAGTCCGGTCCCTCCCATTTTTTTGCTGCGTCCCTTGTCAACCCGGTAAAACCGTTCAAAAACCCTTCTCTGCGCTTCTCTGGGTATTCCGACGCCTGTATCGCTGACCATCAGGATCATATCCTCCTGGTCAGAAATAATGGACAGATGCACCGATCCCTCCGGCTTATTATATTTGATCGCATTGACCATCAGGTTGTTGATCAGCTCCCGCATCTGCTGAAGATTTGCCCGTATGGTCAGCGGCTTGCATTCCGTATATACCTTCACGCCGTAATCACGGGCCATCGGTTCCAGGCTTTTCAGAATATCCTCCACAAGAGGATAAATCTGGATCGTAGACATCTCAACCTCCACGTCCTTTGTCTCCAGTTTGGAAATCATCAGGATGTCATTGATCAGATTGGTCATATGATCCGTCTCTTTTTCGATCCTGGAAAGGAAATCCTTCTGTACCTCTTCCTTCGTCACCAGACCGCTCTCCAGAAGCTCTGTATACCCTTTGATGGACGTGATGGGCGTCTTCAGTTCATGGGAGGCATTGGAGAAAAATTCCTGCCGGATGATCCGCTCCAGCTCCAGCTTCTTCACATAAGTGCCGATCTCAGCCGACATCTGGTTCACAGCGTCTATGATCACATTCAGTTCTTCGTATTTATAATTTTTCATAAAGATCTCCGGCTCGCCCTTATCTACCTTTCTGAGCTCCCCGGCAATCTCATTCAGCGGCGTTGTCACGGATCCTGCAAATCTCACCGCAAAATAAAATGAAGCAGCCAGCGCCACCGCGCATCCAATGAGCACCGCAGGGATCAGCATTCTCAGATACGTGTACATTCCCTCGTAGGGGACGGCCAGACGCAGCACATAATCTCCGTTTTCTGAATGGATCGCCGCGTACAGCATGTTTTTGTGAATGGTTTCTGAATAACGCTCCGCATAACCGGCCTGTCCCTTCAGAGCCTCCTGAACCTCTTCCCGGTCCATATGATTTTCCATACTGTCCGTATCCTGTACGCCGCTGTCGGCCAGAACCGTTCCATCCTGGGCGAGGATCGTGATCCGGCTGTTCTGATTGCCCTGTATGCCGCAGATTTCACTGACCTGCTGCTCCACGTCTCCATTATAATCCAGCATATGATCCATCATATATAGTCTGTCCACAAGGATCTCCTGGGTCTGCTCCAGACTTCTGTTGCTGATGATCACGCAGAAAACCGTGCTGCTGACCGCCAGGGCCAGCAGAATGATCCATACAAATCTCCAAAAAATTGCTTTTTTCAATCTTCCTTCTCCTGACTGTAAAAGCGATATCCCACTCCCCTGACCGTCTTGATCATCTCCGTGCCGCTTTCGCCCAGTTTCTGTCTCAGACTGCGCACATGCATATCCAGAGTGCGGGATTCTCCTTCATACTCATACCCCCAGATCTGATTGAGGATCTGCTCCCTCGTCACCACTCTGGTCTTATTTTCCACCAGATATTTCAGCAGCTCATATTCCTTCAGAGTCAGATGCAGAAGCTCTCCGTTTAAAAAGACCTCTCTCGTCTCCGGACAGATGAGGAGATTCCCCTCCTTCAGGCTTCCGGCCAGCTGCTGCTCCTTGGCGCTTTCCCGGCGAAGCTGAGAGCGGACCCTGGCCGCCAGCTCCAGTACACTGAAAGGCTTCGTCATATAGTCATCCGCGCCTCTGTCGAGACCGATCACCTTATCAAACTCCTTGTCCTTGGCCGTCAGCACAATGATCGGGATCCGGCTCACCTGGGGATTTTTCCTGATTTCCTCAATGGCCTGCAGCCCGTCCATGCCAGGCAGCATCAGATCAAAAATAGCCAGAGCCGGCCGGTCCTTCGCAATATTCTCCAGCGCGGGCTCCGCCGCCTCAAAGGCCGTCACCTGATACCCGTAGCTCGACAGAGCCGCCTGAATCAGTTCCCTGATATTTTCATCGTCTTCAATGACGTAAATAAGTTCCATACATTCCTCCTGAGTCCGGGGCATAAAAATTCCCCAATTCGCACATTAGGGTGAACAGGAATCCTGTTCACCCTCTTAGTGTAAATCATTTTCAGTTTCTTGTAAACTGAATCCTTATTTCGCTTTTCCTTAATCGGGAAGAATCAGGCCTGCCTCCTGGATCACTGCCGCGCCTTCATCGCTCTCGATGTAAGCAAACCATGCCTGAACCAGATCACTCTGCTCGGAAATCTCACCCTTTGTCGCCATTACGAAAGGACGGCTCAGAATGTATGTACCAGCTTTGATGTTCTCTTCAGTTGCCTCAACTCCGTCAAGAGATACAGCCTTTACGCTGTCATCCACTACGTCGAGAGATACATATCCGATCGCGCCGGGTGTCGCCGCAACCCTTGCCATAACCGCGCCGGTGCTGTCCAGCTCGGAAGAGTATGCGCACTGATCTTCGATCGCGAGCAGCTCCTCGAAAGCAGATCTTGTACCGGAACCGGACTCTCTGCCGATCACAACGATGGGAGTGTCAGAACCGCCCAGCTCGCTCCAGTTTGTAACCTGGCCTGTGTAGATCTGAACCAGCTGATCCTGTGTCAGATCCGCAACTTCATTGGCAGGATCCACAACCACCGCAATACCGTCGATTGCCACGATATTCTCAACGATTCCGTTTGCCTTCTCTTCATCTGTCAGCGCTCTGGAAGCATTGCCGATATCAACTGTGCCGGCTGTTACAGCCTCGATGCCGGCGCCGGATCCTACGAACTCAGAGTTTACCTGCACATCAGGATTTGCCTCTCTGAACGCTTCAGAAAGTGCTGTTACCATTTCTTCCATGGAAGTAGATCCGCTCATGGAAATTGTACCGCTCAGGTCGCCGGCTGCCGCTGTTGTGTCCTCAGCTGCAGTTGTATCGTCGGCTGCTGCCGTTGTGTCCTCTGCCGCAGCTGTTGTGTCCTCAGCTGCTGCTGTTGTTTCGTCTGAGCTGCTTCCGCAGGCTGCCATGGACAATACCATCATACCTGCCAGTACAGCGGCTAAAAATCTTTTTTTCATCTTCTTACTCTCCTTTTTGCTTCGTTTTTCGTCTTTTTGCTTTTATTGTTTCCGGGGCTTCCCTCGGAACAACCACAGTTTAGCACTGCTCATTATGACAAACCATCACAGTTTTCCGTAATTTCTGTAAAGTTTATGTAAAGCAGTCTGTAGTTTCTGTAATTACAGAAGCCGGATATTCTTTACATTTCCGGTTTCATTAAACTCGGTCCACTCGCAGATATTGGCCGCATGATCCGCGATCCTCTCCAGATATTTGGCGATCATGAGGATATCCACGCAGTCATCCACAGGCTCTGTCTTATCCTGAAGCAGTTTGGAAATTTCATCTTTTACTTCATTGAACAGATTATCCACTTCATCGTCGTCATCCACAGTCTTTTTCGCCAGTTCCACGTCACGGGTCGTATAGGCGCGAATCGCGTTTTTCATCATCGCTTTGGCCTTTGTCGCCATTTCCACAATATGCCCTACATGCTTTACAACACCGGCATCGCTGATCCTCAGCACCAGCTCCGCGATATCCTGCGCGTGGTCCCCGATCCTTTCCAGATCCGTCACGATCTTCAGCGCGGAAGACACAAGCCGCAGATCCCTTGCCACTACAGGCTGCTGATGCAGCATTAAAGACAGGCATCTCGCCTCAATTGAGCGCTGCATATCATCCACGGCCCTGTCGCCCTGGACGATTTCCTTCGCCAGCTCAATATTCCTTTTTTCAAAAGCTGCCAATGACTTCTCGATGTTGTTTTCCACCAGATCCGCCATGGCCTCCAGGGACTCATCCAGTTCCTGCAGCTCCATTTGATAATTGATTCTCGTAGTCACTTCATACCCTCCTGTTTCTATGCTTTTTGAACCATGCATCAGCCGAAACGTCCGGTGATGTAATCTTCGGTTCTCTTGTCCTGCGGTCTTGCGAATATTTCATCGGTCGTATTGAATTCCACCATTTCTCCCACCAGGAAAAATGCCGTGTAATCAGAAATACGGGCAGCCTGCTGCATATTATGGGTTACAATGACCACCGTATACTGATTTCTGAGCTCAGCCATCAGATCCTCGATCTTCAGCGTGGAGATCGGGTCCAGGGCAGATGTCGGCTCATCCATCAGAAGCACCTCAGGCTCCACCGCCAGCGCTCTCGCGATACACAGTCTCTGCTGCTGTCCGCCGGAAAGGCCAAGGGCGGATTTTTTCATCCTGTCCTTTACTTCATCAAAAATCGCCGCAGAACGAAGGCTTTTTTCGACAATATCATCCAGCTTCGCCTTCTGCTTAATGCCGTGGATCCTGGGTCCATAGGCCACATTGTCATAAATGCTCATCGGAAACGGATTCGGCTGCTGGAATACCATACCGATCTTCTTGCGCAGAAGGGTTGTATCCACACCCGGATCATAAATATTTTCACCGTCCACGGTTACGGTTCCTTCGATCCGCACACCGGGCACCAGATCGTTCATTCTGTTCAGCGTCTTAAGGAAAGTAGACTTTCCGCATCCGGAAGGACCGATAAAAGCGGTAACTGCGTTTTCCTTGATTTCCATATTGACCGATTTCAGCGCGTGATTGTCGCCATAATATAAATTCAGATCTTTCGTAATGATTTTACTTGCCAGCATATCGCTCCTCCTATTTTTTCTTCTTCTGGCGTTCATCCAGTCTCGTCACATCAAACCGTTTTGTAAGGAACTTGGTAAGGGCGTTGATCAGCAGGACGATCACCAGCAGGACGACCGCAATGCCAAACGCCTCGTCATATTCTGCATTTGTCATACACAGATACATCTGGATGGTCAGTGTGCCGCCGGATTCCAGGATCTTGCTGAAGGCTCCTCCCAGGCTGGTCGGAAGCAGATAGCCGCTGCCCGCCGTAAAGATCAGGGCGGCTGATTCACCGACGATACGTCCGATCGCCAGGATAATGCCGGTAATAATACCAGGCATCGCGGACGGCAGCAAAATCGTCCGGATCATGTACCATTTTGTCGCGCCGATGCCCAGGGCGCCGCTCCTGTAGCTGTCAGGAACCGTCCGGAGCGCTTCCTGTGTGTTTCTTGTGATCAGCGGAAGGATCAGAAGCGTCAGCGTCAGAGAGCCGGTCAAGATCGAGAAGCCCAGATGCAGGGTCGTTCCGAAGAACACCATGCCGAACAGGCCGAAAATAATAGAAGGAATGCCTGACAATGTTTCCGTTGTAAACTCGATCATCCGCACCAGCCTGCCGGGCTTCGCGTACTCATTCAGATAAATAGCCGCTCCCACGCCAAGAGGGGTGGCGATCAGCAGCGTGATGATGATCACATAAAGCGTATTCAGCAGGTTTCCGGCTATGCCGAAGGTTCCTCTTCTGGCACTTCTCACTGTAGTCAGGAAATCCCAGTTCACCTGCCCGATGCCCCGGACAAATACATAAACCACGATTCCCACTACAAGAAAGATCGCAAATGCCGCGCAGAGATAGATCAGCCCTGTCAGAATCAGATCAGAAGGACGTCTGCGCTTCGCGAATAAACTGTTAGTTGTCTCCATTTTGCGCTCCTTTCTTCATGACCCGGCTCAGAACCAGATTGATGATCATGATGAATACAAACAGTACAAGGCCGATGGTGAACAGCACCTCTCTATGTAAGCCTGACGAGTAAGACATCTCGCTGACCATGGCGGTGGTCAGGAATCGTACCGAATTGAACGGGAACGGAATATTCACAGAGTTTCCCGCGACCATACTGATTGCCATGGCCTCTCCGATGGCACGTCCCACACCCAGCACGATGGCTGTGATAATGCCGGACTTCGCCGAAGGAAGAAGCACCTTGAAAATGGTCTGGATCCGGGTCGCACCCAGTGCCAGAGATGTCATCTTATAATCCCTTGGCACTGCCCGCAGAGCAGATTCACTGATATTGATCACCGTAGGCAGGATCATGACTGCCAGAACCAGCACCGCACAGAGCAGATTCGCGCCGCCGGTCCACTGATGCGTTGTGGATCCCCGGAAAATATACATCTCCAGCTTATACATCAGCGGGTTCAGGATCAAAAGTCCTACCAGACCATAAATAACAGAAGGGATGCCTGCCATCAGTTCGATTGCCGGACGCACGATCTTCGCCAGCCTGGGCGGCGCCACTTCTGCCAGAAACACCGCGGCCAGCACTCCGATCGGCACTCCGATCAGTACCGCCAGCGTCGTTCCGATGATAGAAGTCAGAATAATATAAAGAATACCAAAGCTGGGGTCCGCACTTGTAGGCGCCCATACCGTTCCAAACAGGACCTCCAGGATTCCGACCTTTCCAAGCGCGGGAGTCCCCTGTATGATCATATAGGCTGTAATCACAACTACGGCAGCAATCGCTATAAAGCCACAGAACAAGAAAATCCACTTTGCCGCCTTTTCTGTCGTGTTTTTTATCTTGCTGCTTCCTATAATGCTAAAACTCGACTCTTTCATAAGCACTCCTCTCTTTTTCTTTTCAATTACTCCTAGAAAATATCACTTTTTTCGTAAGTTCAATACCACCTCTATGTATAAACTCCGTAAAGTTTGCGTAAATCATGTAAAGAAACCGTAAAGTGCCGGGCCCGGTACAAAACCGGATCCGGCACTTTACGTACATATTGATCATTTTTTACAAAAACAGGGACTCCCACATCCATCCCAGATAATCGGAATATCCGGCAGCATCCACAGTCTCTGCCGCCTGGATCTCCACAGTTCCCAGAGTTTGATCCCCCAGCATATACGTCAGGCTTCCCACCACATCTCCCTCTTTCACAGGCGCTTCCAGCTTTTCCGGAAGAGACAGGATCTTTTCTATGGACGTGAAATCTTCTCCGTCCATACTGAGATAAGAAAATTCACCGCCATAACGCACGGCAATTTCCGGAACAACTCCCATCTCCACCGGGATCCGAGGCAGCGTCTCTCTGTCCTCATCGGTGTCTGTATAAAGCCGGCAGCCGGCAAAACCATAATTCAGCAGACTGGCCGCCTCGCTGAAACGTACTTTATAGTCGGGCGCGGCCATGATCACGGCGATCAGCTCCACTCCGTCCTTTCTGGCCGTAGCCGAAACACAGTATTTCGCCAGACTGGTGCTGCCCGTCTTCAGCCCCGTCACAGTAAATGAATTGCTCATTTTCAGGAGCTTATTGGTATTGGACAGGCAGAATTCACTGCTGCCCTGACTGGTGGTGTGGGTCATGTTTTCCATCCAGATCGTGCTGTAACGCTCAATTTCCGGATACCGGGTGATGAGTTCTCTGCTCATCACCGCCACATCCCTGGCCGAGGTCACATGAGTGGCTGAATCTGTCAGTCCGCAGCAGTCCTCAAAATTGGTCTGCTCCATTCCCAGAGCGGCTGCCCTCTCATTCATCTGTCTGACAAATTCCGATTCGCTTCCGGCAATATACTCTGCCATCGCCACCGCCGCGTCGTTTCCGGAGGCCACTACAATACATTTGATCAGCGTCTCCACACTCTGGACCTCTCCCTCCTCCAGAAATACCTGAGACCCGCCCATGGATTTCGCGTAAGCGCTGGTGGTCACCTGATCATCCAGCGCGATTTTTCCGGATTCCAGGGCATCAAAAATCAGAAGCAGCGTCATGATTTTTGTGATGCTCGCCGGGCGCAGCGCTTCATCGGGATTTTTCTCATAGATCACCGTTCCCGTAGAAGCCTCCATCAGGACTGCCGACTGGGCTGTGATCCCCAGGTCGGCTTCTGCCGCGGCCGGCTGGGCGGAAGCCTCCACAGCCTCTCCCGGCTGTCCTTCCTCCTGCGGCTCCCCCGACATTTCTCCGGATTCCACCGACTCCATGACCTCATCAATCACAGACGGCTGCCCCTCCTCTGACGCGCGGGCTTCCATTCCGGAAGCGCCCAGCATACACACGATCAGATAAAGGACAGCCGTCACTTTTGCAAACTTCTTCATTCCACCGACTCCAGGGTCTCATATCATTACTTCTATTTTATTGTCACAGAAGAAATTCTATGACACCAGCCGGTATCCCGGCAGCTCCTGCGCTCCTGTTCACGCGCGCCGCCCGGATATCTTACTGGTAGCCCATGGGATTGTTCTTCTGCCATCTCCAGGAATCCCGGCACATATCCTCCAGTGTCTTCTCCGCTTTCCAGCCCAGCACCCGCTCAGCCTTGGAAGCGTCCGCATAGCACTCGGCAATGTCGCCGGCTCTTCTTTCCACAATATCGTAGGGGATTTTCACCTGATTGACCCGTTCAAAAGTTTTCACCAGATCCAGTACGCTGTAGCCATGTCCCGTTCCCAGGTTAAAAACCTCCACGCCCGCATTCTTTTCCGCGTAGGAAAGCGCCGCCACATGTCCCTTCGCCAGATCCACCACATGGATATAATCCCGCACGCCGGTTCCGTCCGGCGTCGGATAATCATTGCCGAATACCCGGAGCCGCTTCAGCCTCCCCACTGCAACCTGAGAAATGTAGGGCATCAGATTATTGGGAATACCGTTGGGATTTTCTCCGATCCGCCCGCTTTCATGGGCCCCGATGGGATTGAAGTACCGGAGGAGGACAACCGACAGCTCCGCGTCCGCCCTGGCGGCATCCTTGAGGATCTGTTCGATAAACACCTTTGTCCATCCATAGGGATTGGTACAGCTCCGTCCCGTAGGCATCTCCTCTGTCAGCGGCACCTGCTCCGGCGTGCCGTAAACAGTCGCGGAAGAACTGAACACAATCTTTCTGCATCCGTATTTCTTCATCAGCTTCAGGAGCACCAGCGTGCTGTCCAGATTATTCTGATAATATTCAAGCGGTTTTTCCACAGACTCGCCCACTGCCTTCAGCCCCGCGAAATGGATCACCGCGTCGATCGTCTGCTCCCGGAATACTGCCTCCAGGGCATTTTCATCCGCCACGTCCACCTGATAAAAGGGAAACTCCGTCCCGGCCAGCTCACCGGCGCGTCTGACCGCTTCCCCGCAGCTGTTTGCCAGATTGTCGGCAATCACCACCTGATGCCCGCTTTTCGCCACCTCAACTGCCGTATGCGTTCCGATATAACCGGCGCCTCCCGTCAATAATACTGCCATTTTCTTCCTCCTGTACGCTTTTATAAAGCTGTCCTGTGACATCAAAAAGGGCGTACCACAATGAGTACGCCCCGCTTCGTCCCTTGAATGTGCACACAGTCCGGATCGCATAACGCCCAAGGCTGAAAGCCGGCGAGTAGGAACGGCGCCGCATCCGGACTCATTCTCGCAACGAATCTTGTGCATTTGCTGTTGCTTTGAGATTCACAATTCTGGCCGCTTAACCCATAAGCGGTTTCAAAAGGGTTACACCCTGTCGGATGTCCGGCTTTCAACGGAAGCCCATCTCACATATCAAGCAGGTTTCCTGACTTACAGCTCACCGCGCAGATCTCTCCTTCTCGCATGATAGGGTTTGCAATGGATTACGAGATCCCGCTCCCTGAATACAGTGACCGGATCGCTCAGGATTCGCACCTGATTCCCTTTTCCCCGGATCAGATCCGGGCACTTGATACGGCAATATTCTCTTGCACATTCCCACTATACCATAACCGCCCGGCAAACGCAATATGAATTTATTTTTCCAGCACATAGGCATCAGAGGTGCTCAGAACAATATTGTCACTGCTCACCTGGGATACTTCTATTTTATTTTCTCCCTCATCCAGCTCAAAATCCGATGTATAGAGAAGATTTTCCGAAACGCTGTTGGTTTCACAGGCCTTCCCGTTCACATAGATCACGCTGCTGGGCGTAAAGTTCCATCCCGTCACATACAGGCCCTCCCCCTGGTTCAGCACCTGGCTGACAGCGATCGTCTTCACTCCCATATGCAGGTCCGTCGCCTCGTAGGGCATGTCGCCTTCAAATACATCCTGCTCGCCGTATAGAATATCGTATTCCAGGATCTTCATATCCTCCAGATAGCTTTCCTTTTCGTCCTTTGTATGGACACTTTCCTCCAGATAGGACTGATGATACCGGAACATGGTCCCTTTCTGGATCCCCGCTTTGCCCAGCACATAGGCGCCCAGCTGATAGGCCTCAATATTCCGCTCCGTCTTGGTGAGCCCTATATTATCCCAGATCACATACTCTGTCTGATAAAGATTGCCGTTTTCCAGATTTTCCTCTGTCAGCCCCAGACTGGGCAGATGATCCCCGTACATCACAAGGATCGTCTCTTCTCCTCTGTTTTTCAGATAGGAGACCAGCTCTCCGACAAATTCATCCATTTCATGGATCTGCTGGATATAATATTCCATGGCATTGGTACTGCCTTCATCCGCGAGGCCCGTCACAGTGACATCCGGAGACTCGATCACCTGTTCCTCCGGATAAGCGCCATGTCCCTGGACAGATATGGTATAAATCATATCCGCTCCGGTAGTGGAATCCAGAACCGTCCCGATCTGTTCTGTAAGGACCTTGTCTTTCGCCCACCCCATATAGGTCGTTTCATAGTCAGACATATATTCCAGGGAGGTAAAGGTGTCGAATCCCAGCTGGGAAAACACCGTATACCGGTCATAAAAAGTCCCCGAATTGTTATGGATCGCGTGGGCATGATACCCCATCTCCTTCAGATCAAAACAGAGACTTTCACATACTTCCTTCTGGAGCACCGTTTTATAGGGATATTCCCCCGGTCCGAAAAAGTCCAGGTTCATGCCGGTTATGACTTCAAATTCCGTATTGGCGGTTCCCGCCCCCACAGAAGGCACCGACAGATAACCGGATGAATACTGCTCCATCAGTTTTCTGTAGTTGGGAATGGGATCCTCGGAACATTCTATCTGCAGATATTTCATCGGATCGCTGAAGGATTCCAGCTGAAGGAAGATGATATTCGGCGTCTGCTCTGTCACGGCAATGCCCGTTTCATTGACCACATCCGGCTCCTCTTCCAGCACCAGAGGCGATGTTCCGTGAGACTCCGGAACAATCTCCTCGTCTTTGATTTCCTGAACCGTTTCCGTACTGTAATCCTCCGGCCGTTTGATCCCGGTATTCACAAGGCTGTTGGCAAAACAGTAGGAAAATCCATAATCCTGATACGCTTCCGCCAGGTTACCGAACTGGGCGGAGAAAATCCCGGCTGCCGTCGCCACACTGTTGGCTCCGAACAGAGCAAGCAGCGAGAATATGATAAAAATTCCGCTTTTCAGATAAGAGATTTTTCTTCTGGACCGGGGCAGCTTTCTGAACAGGAACACAAAGAGCACCGCCAGTCCCACAATAGCCGCCGCCATCAGCACCACATGCCACCACTGCAGATATTTTCCCGCTACCAGGACCGCGTCCTTTGTCAGCCGCAGGTCCGCGCCGTTGAAGGGAGTCACGCGAAAGCTGAGCAGGACAAAATCCGCGATCCCGAGAATCATCCAGACAACGCTGATGACCGTTCCCCAGAACAGTCTCCGCTTCACCAGCAGAAGCAGCGAAAACGTCCACAGGACAATGCACACATTATAAAGGAAAATATGAGGTCTTGTCCCGACAAACACAAGCAGCGACCACAGGGAGCGTCTGGACAGAAGTTCCATAAAAAGCGTCAGGAACACTGCCGCGCAGAATACACTGCGGACAGGATGCTTTTCGATCTTCTCCGGCAGACGCCTGATAAACCTATCCATGTTTTTCACCTTTCAAATGTATCATATTTGTCATAACGTGACACTTGCATTATAGCAGATTTTTTTACAATTCCTATAGAAGAATTATACCAATTTCTTAAGATTTTCTTGTCATTTAGCGCAAAACCTGACAATCGCCGCAGCCTGATTTCTTGACATCCCATTTAATACCCACTATAATAAAGGGCGATATGCAGAATGTTTGCTATGACCAGACAGAATCGAAAGGAGAAAATCAACATGAGCTTCGAATTCATCAGCAAGCTTCCCACTCCGGCGGAAATTCGCCATCAATTCCCCCTGTCCGAGGAACTGACCCGCGAAAAACACCGGCGTGACCAGGAAATTCAGGATATTCTGACCGGAAAAAGCGATAAATTCCTGGTGATCATCGGTCCCTGTTCCGCAGATAATGAAGATTCTGTGTGTGATTATGTTTCCAGGCTCGTAAAAGTTCAGGAAGATACAAAGGATAAGCTGCTCATTGTTCCCCGGGTCTACACCAACAAGCCCCGCACCACCGGAGAAGGCTACAAGGGTATCCTGCACCAGCCCAATCCCGAGAAGGCGCCGGATCTGTTTGAAGGTCTTCTTACCATCCGCAAGCTTCAGATGAGGGTTCTGAAAGAGACCGGACTCTCGGCTGCTGACGAAATGCTCTACCCTGAAAACTACAGATATCTGTCTGACCTTCTCTCTTACGTGGCCGTGGGCGCCCGCTCTGTGGAAAACCAGCAGCACCGCCTTACTGCCAGCGGCATGGAAGTCGGCGTCGGCATGAAAAACCCCACCAGCGGCGATTTTTCTGTTATGCTGAATTCCGTCATGGCAGCTCAGCACGGGCACACCTTCATTTTCCGGGGCTGGGAAGTGCATACGGACGGCAATCCCTACGCCCATACGATTCTGCGCGGAGCCGTCAACAAGCATGGTCAGAGCCAGCCCAATTATCACTATGAAGATCTCCGGCTCCTCTGCGACATGTACGCCAAGCGCAATCTGAAAAATCCGGCCTGCATCGTGGACGCGAACCACTCCAACTCCAACAAGCAGTACAAGGAACAGATCCGCATCGTAAAAGAAGTGCTTCACAGCCGCGTCCATTCTCTGGACATCCGAAGACTTGTGAAAGGCGTCATGATTGAAAGCTATATCGAACCTGGCAATCAGAAGGTAGGAGGTCATATTTACGGCTGTTCCATCACCGATCCCTGCCTGGGATGGGAGGAATCCAGACAGCTGATTTATGATATTGCCGATCTCGTGGTCTGATGCAATCCGGCGGCAGGCCGCCGGCAGATTTCAGAAATACAATTTCAGCAGCAGGGGATTGATGTAGCATTCGCAGATGATCCCCGGCAGCAGACACAGAAGCGTAAATAAAAGCAGAAGGATATCCTTCGGCATCCGGAGTCTCCGGTACTGGCCGAAATCCTTCTGTTTTTTCATAAAAAAGTATATCTGAAATCCTCTTCCGTACATCAGGATCAGCGCCGGCACATAAAAAACAGCCTGCGGAAGAATGCTGCAGAGAAAATACAGGATCCCCACCCTTCCAAACACCATGGTTCCCAGGGAAATCCTGACTCCCGCCGAAAAGCCAAGCCAGCCCAGGCTTCCCCACATGACGGCACCGCCGAAAGCCGTCATGGACAGCAGCCAGACAACTCCCAGCTCCATAAGGCGCAGACGCATAACATAGAAAAAATATTGTTCTCTGGCAAAGTTTTCCTGATTCAGCGCTTCCCCAATATGAGAAAAGTAAGCCTCCCAGCTTTTCTGTCCGCTTTTTCCAGTCAGATTGACTGCCACAGTTCCCAGGATCAGCGCAATCCCAAATATCATACATGCCTTCTGCCAGAGCTTTCCCCTTTTTTCCATGACATCCTCCCGTCCGATCGTTCTGCCGCCGGACTGAACCGGCTATTTCACTATATGACGGGAATGTCCATCCTATGCGCCTTTCACCTTATAGGCAAGCAGAGAAGCCACCGTCTTTCCGTCCGTGATCTCCCCTCTGTAAATCCTGTCGATGAGTTCATCCAGATCATGCTCCTCCACATTGATAAACTCATCTTCATCCAGGTGCTGACGGGACGGAATCAGGTCCCTGGCCACATACACTCCTATGATCTCATTGCAGAACGCCACCGTGGTGTTTATGTTGATCAGCCACTCCAGAGTTCCGGCTCTGTACCCGGTTTCCTCCTCCAGCTCCCTTGCCGCGCATATATCCTTTGGCTCTCCCACATCATTCAGAGCGCCGGCAGGCACTTCAAGGGTATAGCGCTCCAGGGCATTCCTGTACTGGCGCACCATCAGGATTTTCCCCTCCTCCGTCACCGGCACCACCGCCGCCGCGCCTTTATGCTCCACAAAGTCCCATATTGCGGTCCTCCCGTTGGGCAAAGACATATAATCCTTGTATATATTCAGTATCACGCCTTTGTAGGCCAATTCTCTTTTGATCCGTCTGATCTCATCCATTCTGCTTTCTCCTTTCTGCCGCAGTGCGATCCTGCGGAGCATTTTTGTTTCATAGGGAACGCAGTTTCCTGCGAAAGAAAAAAAGCGGGAGGAATCTTTCGATTCCTTCCACTTTCACCGATTTATCATCCTACTTTGCATAATCTGTAACTCTGGATTCCCGAATTACGTTCACCTTGATCTGTCCAGGGTATTCCAGCTCTGACTCTATCTGCTTTGCTACATTTCTTGCCATCAAAACCATATCGTCATCGCTTACCTGCTCCGGCACTACCATAATACGGATCTCCCGTCCTGCCTGAACAGCAAAAGATTTTTCAACACCTTTGAAATTATTGGTGATGTCTTCCAACTGCTTCAGTCTGTTGGTATAAGTCTCAATCGTCTCACGACGGGCTCCGGGACGGGCTGCAGAAATCGTATCTGCCGCCTGTACGATACAGGCGATCAAAGTCTCCGGTTCCACATCGCCATGATGTGCTTCTACTGCATTCACAACCGTTGCTGATTCTTTGTATTTCCTACATAATTCAACACCAAGCTGAATATGTGAGCCTTCCATTTCATGATCCACTGCCTTGCCGATATCATGCAACAAACCAGCTCGTTTTGCTACGCGCACATCAACGCCGATCTCAGCAGCCAGAAGTCCTGACAGATGTGCGACTTCAATAGAATGTTTCAATGCGTTCTGACCATAACTGGTCCTGAACTTCATCTTACCCAGAAGCTTCACCAGTTCGGGATGAATTCCGTGAATGCCCACCTCCAGTACGGCGGCCTCACCTTCTTCGCGAATCATAGTCTCCACTTCTTTTTGTGCTTTTTCAACCATTTCCTCAATTCTGGCGGGATGAATCCTTCCATCCAGAATCAGTTTCTCCAGGGCGATTCTTGCTACCTCGCGCCGGATAGGATCAAAACCTGATAAAATCACTGCTTCCGGTGTATCATCGATGATCAGGTCCACACCCGTAAGTGTCTCCAGTGTACGGATATTCCGTCCCTCTCTTCCGATAATCCGTCCCTTCATTTCGTCATTTGGAAGCTGAACAACCGAAATCGTAGACTCGGCCACATGATCCGCCGCGCATTTCTGAATCGCGGTCACCACATATTCCTTCGCCTTCTTGCCTGCTTCTTCTTTTGCTTTTATCTCCAGTTCCTTTATCAGCTTTGCAGTATCATGCTTAACATCATTTTCAACAGTCTTCAACAGATATTCTTTTGCTTGTTCGGAGGTAAATCCTGAAATCCGCTCCAATTCCTGAACCTCTTTGTCAAAGAGCGCTTCGGCCTCTTTCTTTTTTCTGGCCACAGCTTCTTCTTTTGATGTCAGGCTGGCTTCTTTCTTCTCCAGTGCCTCGGACCTTTTTTCCAAGTTCTCTTCTTTGCTTAAAACTCTTCGCTCATATCGCTGTATCTCCGCTCTTCTCTCACGGACCTCTTTCTCCAGATCATTTTTGGTCTTCATGGATTCTTCTTTGGCCTCTAAGAGAGCTTCGCGCTTCTTGGTCTCTGCAACTTTCAATGCCTCGTCTATGATTTCTCTTGACTTTTCTTCTGCTTTCCCGATCTTGCTTTCATATACTTTTTTACGGTACGAAATCGCTGCAAACCAAGCAATAGGAGCTACAACAACCAGTGTAATAATAACTGCAAGTATAGTTCCTCCCACAGGAGCACCTCCTTATTTAGTTTTCATTGTACATCACTTATCGCACGTAATGGCGTCCATACCATAAGCACTGCAACAATACAATTTTAAACTTTTTTCCAGCTACTGTCAAGCATTATTACACTGCCGCCGACGAAGGCCGGGCGCCGAAAAAACGGACGCATCACGCGCGTTCCGCAGTCCCACCGCGAAGAGTCTGCCCCTGTCCGTTTGCCGGATCCCGGTCTTCCTTCTTCGGCTCTGCTTTCCCGTTTTCCGTGTCTGCCGAAGCTGTCTGATCCTGTTCAAACCCATAGCGGACCCGCACTTTCCTTTCGATCTCTCCCATAATGTCCGGATTATTCGCCAGGAAGGTCTTGGCATTTTCGCGTCCCTGGCCGATCTTATTGCCCTCATAAGAATACCAGGCCCCGCTTTTCTCCACGATTCCTTCCTTTGCCGCCAGGTCCAGGATGTCGCCTTCTCTGGAAATCCCTTTTCCGAACATGATGTCAAACTCCGCCTCCCGGAACGGAGGCGCGATCTTATTCTTCACCACCTTCACGCGGACGCGGTTTCCGATCATCTCTCCGCCCTGCTTGAGGGTCTCGATCCGTCTCACATCCAGCCGCACGGAAGAATAAAACTTCAGCGCCCTGCCGCCGGTAGTCGTCTCCGGATTTCCAAACATCACGCCCACCTTTTCACGGAGCTGATTGATAAAGATCACCACACAGTTGGACTTTCCGATCACCGCAGTCAGCTTTCGGAGCGCCTGGGACATGAGACGGGCCTGCAGACCCACATGGGAATCTCCCATATCTCCGTCAATCTCCGCCTTTGGCACCAGCGCCGCCACAGAATCTATGATCACAATATCCACAGCCCCGGAGCGCACCATCGTCTCCGCGATCTCCAGCGCCTGCTCTCCGCTGTCCGGCTGGGAAATATAAAGATTATCAATATCCACGCCGATCTTTTTCGCGTAAACGGGATCCAGAGCGTGCTCCGCATCGATGAAGCCGGCGATCCCGTCACGCTTCTGCACCTCCGCCACCATATGGAGCGCCACCGTGGTCTTACCGCTGGACTCCGGACCGTAAATCTCCACAATACGGCCTCTCGGAACGCCTCCGAGCCCCAGCGCGATATCCAGGCTGAGGGAGCCTGTGGGGATCGTCTCTATATTCATATGAGCCGCTGAATCTCCCAGGCGCATGACAGATCCCTTTCCATATGCCTTTTCAATCTGCGCCAGCGCCGAATCCAGAGCTTTCTGCTTTTCTTCTTTTATCATATTCTACCCTCCAAATATCAGAACAGATGTTCGTCATCCTGCTAATAATAGTAATATAGTTTCCTGCAAAAGTCAACCTGTTTTTACTGAAAGAAAAATGGGAAATTCCAGAAGATTTTCCGGCCGGAAAGATATGCCGCTGAATGGTTTCAACGGCTTTACTATAACACAGAAATCCATTTTCCACAACCCCCGCGGCATATTTCCGCAAGACAAGCCATATATATAACCAGCCTGTATCTAATCCGCCGGCGGCCGGCCTCAGGGCCTGCAGCCGGATTTTTCCGGACAGCAGCAAGGAGGTGCGCCATGCCAAGAGGAAGGAAACGTTATTCCCTTGATGAAAAAATCGCTTCTCTTCTTGAACTGACAGCCGTCAGGGAAAAAGAGCTGGAGGAGTTGAAAAATGAACTAAAGACTCTGCGCAGGCAGAAAGAACAGACAGAGCTTTCCGAACTCAATAAACTGCTGAAGGAATCCGGAAGGACAGCCGCGGAGCTGGTCGCTTTCTTAAAGGAAAGAGAGGCGGCCGCGGAGCATCCGGAGAAATCACCGGAGCCGTAAGACAAAGCAGCCGGGGCTGTGCCGCAGAACGATACCGCTTTTCTGTGACACAATCCCCGGCTGCATATACCGTCCGGAAAGCGCAGGCCGCTGCCGCTGTCCCTCCGCGCCGCAGTTTTGAAGCTGCGGCGCTTCGCGGACGCGGCCCGGGACCTCAGCAAACCGCCGGCCCCGTCATCCTCTCGCGAAACGAGCCAGAAATTCCCTGGTTCGCTGCTGACGGGGATTGGAAAAGATCTCTCCGGGATCCCCTTCCTCGCAGATCACGCCTTCCGACATGAATACAACATGATTGGATACATCTCTGGCAAACGCCATTTCATGGGTTACAACCAGCATAGTCATTCCATCAGAGGCCAGCCCCTGCATCACCTCCAGCACTTCTCCGACCATTTCCGGATCCAGAGCTGATGTCGGCTCATCAAAGAGCAGCACCTCCGGTTCCATGGCAAGGGCGCGGGCAATGGCGACTCTCTGCTTCTGTCCGCCTGAGATCTGGCGGGGCTTCGCGTTGATATAGGGCGCCATGCCCACCCTGTCCAGATATTTCAGGGCGTTTTCCTTCGCCGCCTCTTTCTTTTTCTTCAGAACCTTTACCTGTCCGACCACGCAGTTTTCCAGCACAGTCATGTTATTGAACAGATTAAAGGACTGGAACACCATTCCGACCTTCGCCCGGTAGCCGGAGGCGTTCACGCCCTTTCCGGTAATACTCTCCCCATGAAAAAGGATCTCGCCCCCGGTAGGCGTTTCCAGCAGATTGATGCACCGCAGCAGGGTAGATTTTCCCGAGCCGGACGCGCCGATGATACTGGTCACATCTCCCGGACGGACCGTAAAATCTATGTCTTTCAGGACTTCATTATTCCCGAATGCCTTGGACAAATGCCGGATCTCCAAAATCGCTTCACCGCTCATGATTTCTCCCCTTTCTCCTGCCGCGTCCGGATTTCTGTCCGGGACGGTCCTGATACTCTTTGCTGTGCTCATCAAAGGGTGTTCCCCTGTTGGGATGACTGTACGTCCCCGCTGACATGACCAGCTGGTCAGCCTGAGCCAGCTCGTAGCTGTCCGATCCGTCCAGCCATTTCTCCACCCGCCGCAGCAGGAAGGACGCGATCAGCGTCATGCACAGATAACCGATCATTTCAATGGTCGCGGAAGGAAAATACTGATAAGTAGCTCCCACCGCCGCCCGGTGAGCCGCAAAGAACTCTGTAAAGGAAATAATAAACATGACAGAGCTGTCTTTCACATTGATGATAAAATTGTTGCCGATCTGAGGCATGATATTCCGCAGAGCCTGGGGCAGGATCACATAAACCATAGTCTGAAAATGGTTCATGCCGATCGCTTTGGCGCCCTCTGTCTGTCCGGGATCAATGGACATGATGCCGCCCCTGACCGATTCAGCCATATAAGCGCCCGTATTAATCGATACAACCAGAATCGCGGCCACCCAGATATTGTTGAACATGATCGCGTTATTGGTGAAATACGGAAGCCCGTAATACACAAACACTGCCTGCAGCACCATGGGCGTCCCGCGGAACACCTCTACATAGATCCGCACGATGGCACGGATCAGCGCCAGGAAAAACCGTTTCACCGGAGAATCCGTTTTAGAATAGGGAATCGTCTGCAGAATGCCGCAGACAAAACCGATCACGCATCCGATCAGCGTGGCTACCAGCGCCAGGATCAGAGTGTTTTTGATACCGTTCAGATAGCTTTTCCAGTAAGTGCCCCAGAGACCCGCAATATCTGTACCGAGTTGAATCAGACGATCCATAAAGGTTTGCTCCTTTCTTCCGTAACCGTTTACTCTACGCTCAAGGGCTGTACAGCGATCGCCTCGTTCATCAGGTCAGTGAAATCCTCTTCCGTCATATCGTCCAGTACGCTGTCGATGGCGTCCTTCAGGACAGTGTTGCCCTTCATAACAGAAATGCCGATATTGATTTCTCCCTCATCGACTTCAAATCCGTCGTCACTGTCAGAGAAATCGAGGATCACCATATCAGGATAAGCGGCAACCGCGCCCATGGCGGTCGGCATATCTGTACAGATGAAATCCACAGTACCGGTCTCCAGCGCCATCAGCATGGCAGGCGCCGTCTCAGCGGCCGTCTGGATCTGAGCCCCTTCAATCTGCGGCAGCATGGAATTATACCAGACCGTAGCGATCTGTGCGGTACAGCTGCCGCCTGCCAGATCACTCAGGCCTGTGGCAGAAGCATAAGGGCTGTCGGCTTTGGTAACGCAGACAATGGAGGCGTAGAAATAAGGTCCCGCGAAATCCACCTGCTGCATCCGCTCTTCCGTCATGGACTGTCCGGCGATCACCGCGTCATAGACGCCGGTCTGCACGCCAGGCACCAGAGAATCCCAGTCAGTACGGACAATCTCCAGCTCCCATCCATTGGCCTCGCAGATCTTTTTCGCCATCATGACATCATAACCATTGGCATATTCATTGGAATCCTTGATCGCCACAGCGCCGTTGGAATCGTCTGTCTGGGTCCAGTTGTAAGGAGCATATGTGCACTCCATGGCAACGGTGAGAACACCGTCTTCTACGCCGGAAGCGACCTCCTCTTCGTCACTCGAACCGCCGCAGCCGGCCATGGAGACCGTCATCAGCAGCGCCATAAACAACACAAGCATTTTCTTCATAATTTTTTCCCCTTTCGTCTTGATAGATCCTGCCGGGATATTCCCGTATAATAAAAGACGGCCACAGCGCGCAGCGCCATAGCCATTTTCCCATTCTCCATCTGATCAGACTGTTTGGAAAGGACGATAGCGCTCCACGGAATGTGACAGCCGACAGCATCTTCTCCTGCCGGCCAACAGAACGCCTCTCAATCCAGTGTTCCATTTCGGCAAAGGCCCCTTTCTCCCTGCTTCACAGATGGTTGAGCGTCTCCGCAGGCTTACTCATGGACTCTGCACCTCTATCATCTTTAATTGCAGGCATTATACCACACGCCCAAAGTCTTGTCAATCCGCTGTGACCTCATATCTGGCGGGAGTTCTCGTCAGCTGTATCACGAAAATCTTTTGCGGGCCGCGTAAAATCTGTACTTTTTTCAAATTTTTCTTGATCCATGATTTAACATTCCTTTTTTCTTTTTAGGAAAATACAGCGTGAAAACAGCTCCCCCGCCGGGCCGGTTATCAGCCTTTATCATGCCTCCGTGGGCGGCCATCGCCTTCTGGCAATAATAAAGCCCTATGCCCCAATGCTTTTCTCCATTCTTGGACGATACATATGGCAAAAAGATATTTTCTCTTATATTGTCCGGAAGCCCCTGTCCCGTGTCCGATATCTTAAGATGCAAAAACCCGCGCCTGCGCTCCTTAAATTCTACATCTATCGTTCCTTCTTCCCCCATAGCTTCTACACTGTTCTGAAAGAGGTTCTGGAGCACTTCCCTTACAAGCGTCTCATCGCAGAATACCTCACTCCCCTGCTGGCATAAGATCCTGATGCTGACATTCGGATAACGCTTTTTAAAATCAGCTGCCGCGCCGTTTAACAGACTGTATACATCGACAACTTCCGGCGTACATTTAAACTCCGAACCGCCCTTTATACTGATATTCAAAAAATCCGAGATTCTCCGCGTCGCCCGGAGTATAATGCCGGCATACTCCTGGATTTCTTTTTCTCCCGCTCCGGAAGACATGTTCGCGGCGCACCAGTTGATCTTGGCCGTCTGGTTCTTTATCATATGCCGAACTGTATCTATAGTCTGTTCGACCAGTTTTTCGTCTTGATCCCATCTGTATGTCTCGTGCCTGAGGCGGCTTCCCATGAACCCCTCTTTGAACACGAGAACGAAATACATCCCGACAAGTACAATAATGATGATCAGGTTTCCCTGCCATGCTTTTTCCGCCCCCTCCACAGAAAAGAGCTGAATCGGTATCGTAGACATGATCGTGAACCAGCTTGGAACAAGCGCCAGCACAGCGATCGCCAGTTTCTGACGTTTAACCTTCGGATTTCTCTCTTTTATCAGGGCATTTAAGAAGAAAAATGTTGCTGTCAGCGCCACGGCCACATTGTAGATACTTATGATCGTATAATATGTTCTGTCATTCAGCTGAAAATAACGAGTCCTTGTGATCGGATATACTATGCTCATCACGATCCCCGGCAAAAAAGAAATAAGCGTGATCCACGGAAAAAGCCCCGGTCTGCGTTTTTCCATACGGCTGAAATAAAGCCCTGTCACAAGCATAGCCGGGGTCGCAAAATAATAAGGTACAGCAGTCATGACTGAATAGATTGTTTCTGCTGCCGCTTCACTCATCACAAGCATCGGCATCGCCATAAGCTGCGGAAACAGAGAATAGTACAGATATTCTTTAAAAACACCTATGCTGAACAAGAAGCCGCATATAAAAAACCATTTGTTCAGCTTGCTCTTCCTGTTGCCAAGATATACCATCAAAAACAGGATCCACAAAAGCAGCGTAAACAGGAGCAGGAACTCTCCCGGCATTCCTCTTTCCGAACCGTCTCCCACTTTATTTTCCTCCTCGATATACAATAGTTGGATTTTCCGCCATTCATCTATATTAGATTATATCGAATGGCTCCACTTCTCAAGAGGCATGGACTTATAAAGTACCATTCGATTCCCAAACTTTTTAGGATTTCCGGAATTTTGAAATCATGTAGTTATATTGATATCTCATATGTTTGAAAGAATGATATCAACAGAACTGGCCCCGGGTCTGCCAGGGAACCTCCCAGCATCCCGGGGCTGCGGCTTTAAGGCAACCGTACGTTTTCTGCAAAGACAATGCACAATCATCGGACAACCGTAACATACGCTGTAATATCGCTTGTACCTTCATTTCTGGCATATACTCTGTAAAATCCATCATCATAAAGAGTAAACGTATGGGAGTAACTTCCTGTACCGGAAACTCCCCGCAGATATCCATTCGGCTGGTAAATTCCGATTCCCGTTTTGGCATTCATAGGATCCGTCGATATTGTGATGTTAATCTGACTTCCTGCAGAAGCGTAAAATTGAGACGTCCGCGTCAATGAACCAGACGAAATATCCCATACATATGTATTCCCTGCTCTGGTAGCTGGGGTCTCGTCTGCTTCTATGATTTGAACACTTTCATCTGGAAGCCAGACGTATTCCTCCATGTCCTGCCCTATCTGAGTTTCCTCTACAATTGTTTCTTCCGTCTGCTCATAGATTGCGTTATACAGGCAATCTGTACCGTGTCCGGCCGCTAAAACAGACAGAGATGACAAGCTCACAAAACACAATGCCATCATAACCGCGGATATCCGTTTCATTCTGCTTTTCATTTTATAGTCTTTCATTCTCTCAGCCCTTTCTTTAATATCTTGTTCGCTGTTTTGCTTTAATCTCATACCAGATACCGGGAGGATACAAAATTCTCCGCACCCCTCCAACACCGCATAAAAATACTGCTTTCTGTCCTGCTCTGTTTCATTTTTATAGCAGATTTCCAGATCACAAAAAGCGTCACACCACCGGTCAAGCTCCCGCTCTGCCGCAGCCAGCAGAGGATTAAACCATTGAAACACCCGGAGCCAAAAGCAGAGCTTTTTCCAGAACAAATCCCCATGCTTATAATGGAGAAGTTCATGTTCCAGGATATAAGACAGAACGGCCTTCGGATATTCCCTGTCCGGCAACAGTACCGCCGCTTTTCTGCCGCCTATAATAGCAGGTACTTCCAGTCCGGGAATCGTATAGACCGGTACGCTCTTCCGAATCGCAAGTCTCACACGAATCTGATCTGACAATTCCAAAATATACGGCTCCGCCGTAAAACTTTTTCGCAGCAGCCGTTTAAACCCCGATCTGCTTTTCCGCAGCTGAATCAATCTTACTGTGACACCGATCAGCCAAATCAAAGATAAAAGCCTGAAACATTTTACTAAAAACGGAGTCCCTAAAAAAAGAAGTGAACTGGTTCCGTCAGTAAAACATCCGGTTACTGTCACGATATAAATATATGCCAACGGAAAGATAAAAAAGATCAGGCATCCAGTCAGTCCCAGACGGATCTCCCTGATTGCCTTCCAGCGATCGGCCCAGAAGCTGCATATCTTCCAGATACCAAAAACAAGACTTCCTGTGACGCTGGTCATTAAAATCATAAAACAGAAACTAATCAAGTTCATCCAAATACTTCCTCAAGCCTTCTTTCTCTTCTTTTGTCAACTTCTTTCCCAAGGCCATCGTAGCGTATTCCACACGGCCCTGCTCCCAAAAGTCAGCCCAGCTTCTGGCCTGATTTTCCACATAATCCACCTTTTTTACAAGAGGAACATAATACCGCTTTCCTTCTTCTGTCCGTCTGACCTCCACATATCCCTTTTCCTGAAGATGTTCAATATGGCTGTAAATCACCTGCCCATACAGTTTTTCCGCCCGTCTCTCATTAACCTTTTTTCTCACGGTCCTTGTGTTGGCAACATTCCCCTCTTCGATTACCTTCCAAACCGCCCGCATAACCTCCAGTTCTGCCGGAGTCATTTCTTTTTTCATCTGTGTCACACTCCCTTCATGTCCGCGAAAGAATCTGACCATGGTCCATCTCCGCTACCGTATCACAGAGAACAGAAATATCTTCCCTGTTATGACTGGCCAGAATAATGGTCTTTCCTTCTTCTTTCAGGTTTAAAAATAATTTCCTCATATCTTGAACACCCTGGTTGTCTAAACCATTCATTGGTTCATCCAAAATCAATAAAGAAGGGTTTTCCATGATAGCCTGGGCAATTCCCAGTCTTTGACGCATTCCCATGGAATATTTGCCCACACGTTTTTTACTTTTAGGATCCAGGCCGACCCGTTCGATCACTTCCAATATATCCTTTTTTTTGATCTTATTACGGATGCAGGCCAGAAAGTTCAAATTCTGATATCCGTTATAAGAAGGAAGAAATCCTGGATTTTCAATGATCACCCCTACATCCTGAGGAGCCTCTATTTCTTTGCCGATCCGTTTTCCATCCACAAGGATTTCTCCTTCATCCATCTTCAGAAATCCGCAGATGCACTTAAAGAGCACTGTTTTCCCGCTGCCGTTGCGGCCGACGATCCCATGGATTTTTCCCCTTTCAAATTCCAGAGAAATATTATCCAGAGCTTTCAATTCCTTAAATTTCTTTGTCACATTATGGACTTCAATAATATTATCCATCATATTTCCTCCACCATATTCAAGTCCTTCCTCCGGATCCCAAGATAGGAAAAAATGGTCAGGACCGCAATCAATCCCATCAATACCCCGTATACATATCCAAAAGACGGTCCGACCCCATATCCGTCTTTACTGTAATAATACAGGTTCATCCATAAAGGCGGAGCAATATAATAGGCAATTCTTGGACTGGCCAGCTTGGTGAGCATCAGAGGTGAGAGCCCAAGGGCAATACTGACCACTGCTCCGGAACCATTTTTCCCATACAGGTTAAACGTATAATTTACCATACCGATCAAAACAGAATTCAGCCAGATTGGAAGGATTGTAAGGATCATCGCCTCGATGGGCTCATACTGGCTCATAATGTCATAACACAGGTTCCCGATACCCAACTGACTTGCCGCGTTAGTCTGGGCCAGAGATCCTAATACCTGTCCCCAACTGTTTATCGTCGCCACATGAGGGATCAGAAGAATGATGGGGATAATAGCCAGTACCAGTGCATAAAACAGGGACATTCCCCAGATGTAGAGCATGTTCCCCCAAAACCAGTTTTTTCTCCCGGCCCGCAGGATCTGCCATCCGCTGTTTGCGTGCAGGAACGGAGCGTCGCAAAAAATCAACAGAGCCCCAATGATAATAAACATTTGATTCCCGCTTTGCTGAGTTAAAAGCGGGAGCAGCCAAGGAGAAGTCCGAAGCCCGACGGATACACCAAAGGAACGAATTACAGAGACTATAAAATATATCAGAAACAAAAACCACAAAAACGCGATATAAATGCGAGGGGAAACTAATTCTCTTTTGAAGCTTCCTCTGCAGATATGGAGAGCTTTTCTAACATTACCCATGATGCCGCCTTCCTTCCATCCAAAGCCTGAATACCAAACCTTCTATAAGGATCAGGCAGACAAAATATCCGAAAACACATAACAGAATCTGCCACGGGTTTGCAAAATCACGGAAAATACCGCCGGTTTCCATGATCAAAAACCAAGCAGAAAAGCCGGGAATAGGTACGATATTGGCCAAAAAGATACTTCCATAATACAGCATGACCGGTGCTGCCATAACTATAAAAGCATTTTCCACCTTTTCCGACACCATAAGAGCAAATACGGCCATAAAGGCATATCCCATAGCTTCGATCCCAAAAGATGACAGCAGGTAAAGCACGGGTGCATCTGTGGTCAAAAATGGTTCAAACCCTGACAATGTCCCCGATGCAGCCCGATTTGCAATGTCTTCCAGCTCATAAGAACGAAACAGAGGGAGACGGACTGATAAGATTCCGAAACATAATAAATAGCCTAAAAATACGACTAAAAACGCACTTAATGCCGTTACTAACACATGACTCCAAACATATCCGTTTAAGCCACCCCGAATCTGCAGCCCATGGATATAGTTATTTTTCAAATCTTCACGATAGCTCATTCCATAAGGAAATACTACCAATGCCGTCATGGCCACTAATAATGCTCCAATTCCTCTGCGGACCCGAGCCAAATAATAAAGAGAACCATAGCCTAAATCAGCTCCTGTTTCCGGCATAATATTGATTAAAATTAAAAATGCCGTTATTACGATAGCTGCCCATAGGCTTTTTCCTTGGAACATTCTTTTAAAATCCGAACGGAGCATCCCACCAAATTTCATAGACTCTCCTTCTTAAAAGCTCACTTCATTACCATCTGCTGCATTGATGTATACGTTCTCTTTATATGCCCCTTGTGAAAATCTGAATTGCCACACAGGGAGCAAGTCAAATTCATACGGATAATCAGGATCCACTTGAGTCGGGAACGGAAAGTAAATCAGCTTCATCTCATCCAGTGTTATTTTTCCGGTAATCGCCATATCAAACTTTCGTTTTAATTCCTCAAAGATTCTTTCCAATGGAGCAAACTCTGTTTTTTTACTGTCCATTAAAACATAATTGGGTTCTGCCATAACATATTCTACTCCATTCTTCGTACATCCAACGTAACTTATCCCCAGCGGCATATAAGCATCGTCTTTCCTAATGACACTTGTGCTTAATAGGGGAAGATTACCAAAATAATGCTCATATTCAATCAAATAACAGTCATCAGCATCCGTCCATTCTGTCAGTTCAATTTCCTGCGGCTTTGCCATCATATTGGGGTCAATCTCATTATACAATTCTAGTTGATATTGTGCCAGTCCTTCATGAGAATAGGAGTATATCTGGATTGGTTCTACCCGTTCCATCCCTATTTCATCTTCTAAATATGCTTTTCCAAAAGCCATTGCTTCTGTTTTGGTCATAAACGGCAGATTTTCATCAACGCTATACCCTTCAAATGCTATTGTTTCTCCATTGCTACCGTAAGTATAAAAATAATCATCGCAATGACTCCAATGCTCAGTTCCTACAGAGAGTTCAAAAGCAAGCTGTATTCCCCCGTCCATCATGGTATCTCCTACATGGATTTGTCCACTATATGCATATATTTTTTCTGGGCCATAACCACCGTCACTATCCCAACATTCCCATTCTTCTAAAGGAGTATCGAGATGAAAACGTGAGGCATATTCTTGGCCTTCATACCCTACTGCACGTACATGACAAGTTTCAATAGCATCCACCCCCTCTTCAGGTATGATTACCTCCGCATCTAACGATACATCATCATTGATCTGTACAACAATCCGATCTCCGTTCTTTAGTTGGGTATAGTCTATGGTTTCTGTTGTGTCCTCGTTTGCGGTAAAAGACTCTGAAGAATCCGTCTGTGAAGGGTTGATTTCTTCCCCGCATCCAACAAGAATACATGTTGATAATATTAATAGAGCTATAACCTTTTTTATTTTCTTCATTTATATCTTCACCCCTCATCCTTTAAACCTTTTTGAATTGTAGCATTATTTATATGTGATAAGTATCCTTTCCAATAAAAATAGGGAGTAATGCGAATACTTACTCCCCATTTTATATTTAATCATTTAATTAATCAAATGAATTTATGGACACCATCTTACCCATTGGTACATTGAAGAGCCAGTGAAATCTGTATGATCCAGTTCTGCACGTAAAATGTACGTTGTCTTCCATACCGGTGTTGTCAAGTAAGGTTTGACTTGTCTCTCATTGGTTGTGAAATCGAATAAATCAGATTTGACTCCTTCGGTATTTTTCGTATACCTTGACCTCGCATAGAAACATCCATCATTAATGAAGATATTACTATTGTATAAGCTGTCACCCGGATTAGTAATTGTAGTGACATAAGCATTGGTATCTCCATCTGCCTCTTTTACTACTGGGGTTGAGTCTCTTTTCTGACTATTAGCCGTAAAAAGGAACTGATAATACGTGTTATTTGCTGCAAATACACTAACAGAAAATAACGACATGACAGCCAGTGTTAAAGCTACAACTCTTAAAATCTTTTTCATTTCGTCCCTCCTTCTTGATTTCGCTCAGAAATTTTGCACTCGCCTCAAAATCTCTTTTGTATTAAATTAGCTATTCGTCACACTTTGCTTTCGCAATGTGAAATATTTTATGAAAACAACACTATTTCATTCACTTTAATATTACCTGTCCGGTTATCATACCAATGCTTTTTGATTTTATAATATAATGCAAATGTTTGTGCAATATTATAGAAACAATTCCTTAACTACTATTCATATTCCAGTTATCAGATATATATTATTGTAATACAAGTCTATCTCAAATTCGATTATATGTCAATATAAATACTTTTCTTTTTTTACATTGCATAATTCTATTTTTTACACATTTTACAACAGTCCCTAAAGGAGCTTGCTGGTTTGCTTTGTTTTGCAGACCGCGTAAAATATGTACTTTTCTTTCAAATTTTTCTTGGATGGAGAATTTCTTTTTTCTTTTTAGAAAAATACAGCATGAAAACAGCTCCCCTACCGGACCGGTTATCAGGATTTCCGGAATTTTGAAATCATGTAGTTATATTGATATCTCATATGGCGGAGATTCCAAAAGGCAGCTCCGATTTGTGACATAGTCACTGAACCGATACGGCAGAGCCGTTATACTATAAAAAACACGGAGGTAACTGCAAATGAGTCAGACAAAGAAAAGGCGCCGTAATGCGTATATTGCAGAACAGTTATGTGTAGCTTGCGGATGCTGTGTGAAGGTGTGCCCGCTGGATGCTATATCGATCTGCAAAGGGATAAAGGCGGTTGTTGATACGGACAAATGTGTCGGCTGCGGAAAATGCGCAAAAGAATGCCCCGCATCAGTCATTGAGATCCGGGAGGTGGACGTATGAAAACGGCAAAAAAGAAATGGTATGACTATCTCTGGATCCTTTCGGTTATTTATCTTGTCCTTGGGTTCTTTAACATCCTTTTTGCATGGCTGGGACTGTTGTGCTTCTTTATTCCCCTGATTATTTCCGTTATAAAAGGGACTAAAGGTTACTGCAACCGTTATTGCGGGAGGGGCCAGCTGTTTGGGCTTCTTGGAGGACGTTTCGGATTGTCAAAGAAACGGGATGTGCCCGGATGGATGAAAAGCAGGCCCTTCCGCTACGGTTTTCTAGTCTTCTTCTTTATTATGTTTTTCGTGATGCTGTGGAACACTTATCTTGTATTCGCAGGCGCACGAGATCTGGGGCAGGCTGTCACGGTACTGTGGATGTTCAAAGTCCCCTGGCATTGGGCTTATCATGGGACCATTTTTCATCCTGGAGTTGCACAGTTCGCATTCGGATTTTACGGCGTTATGCTGACATCAACCCTTCTCGGACTGATTACTATGGTTTTGTTTAAGCCCCGCAGCTGGTGCGTTTACTGTCCTATGGGGACTATGACACAGTTGATCTGTAAAGTACGAAATAAGAGGTGAATGTCATGAAGCGATTGCTGTCAATTTTCCTGGCTGTCATTCTTTTGGCCTGATGCAGTACACAGACAAGGAAAACGGTGACAATTGAACCGCTCCGTGACAATATCACGGAATAGATTGTTTAGTTGTAATATATTAAAACCACAAAAAACAAGGAGGTGCCGTATGAGACTGAAAAATAAAGTTGCTGTTATTACAGGAGGAAGCAGAGGAATCGGTTTTGCCACCGCCGATAAGTTTTTACAGGAAGGCGCTGCGGTAATCATCACAGCAAGCTCTCCTGCCACTGCGGGCAGGGCCGCGGAAACATTAAAGGAAAAGCATCCGGAATCTGTTGTTGCAGGAATAAGCCCGGACTTAAGCAGTCTGGATTCTGTACGCGAAGCATTTCAGGAAATCATCCGGCAATACGGAAGTATTGATATCCTGGTCAACAACGCAGGCGTTTCCGACAGCGTTCCCTTTACAGAATACACGGAAGAGAACTTTGACCGTGTAATGAACCTGAATGTCAAAGGCGTATTCAATGCTTCCCGCGCGGTAGTTGACCATATGGCGGAGCGCGGAAAAGGAGTGATTTTGTCTACCTCTTCCATGGTCAGTATTTATGGGCAGCCGGGAGGGGTTGCATACCCGGCATCCAAGTTTGCAGTAAATGGCTTTACCGTTTCACTCGCCCGTGAGCTTGGCCCTAAAGGTATACGCGTAAATGCTGTTGCTCCCGGTATTACCGAGACCGATATGATGAAAGCAGTGCCGAAAGAGGTTATTGATCCCCTGATCGCGCAGATCCCGCTGCGCCGTCTGGGTCAGCCGGAAGATATTGCAAGCGCTTTCGCATTCCTTGCCTCCGATGAAGCCTCGTACATAACCGGTGTCATTCTGAGTGTTGACGGTATGGCAAGGACTTGACAAAAATTGGTGGGTTTGTTCCTGTCTGTAGCATTCGGGAAGGAGGATCGTGATTTATGTAATACGCGATAACATTTTTAGAAGGCATTATCTCATTTATTTCGCCGTGCCTGCTTCCGATGCTTCCCGTTTACCTTTCTTACTTTGCCGGCAGCGGGGAAGGCGGTACGGCAAGAACCCTGCGCGGCGCGCTTGGATTTGTCGCCGGATTCACGATTGTATTTGTAATACTCGGCGCCCTGGCCGGAACAGTCGGAAGCTTTTTAAAGGCCCACCAGACGGCAGTCAATATTGTTTCCGGACTGGTCGTGATATTTTTCGGGCTTTACTTCCTCGGCCTTTTCCGCTTCAACCTGTTCCGTGGAGGCGCGAAAACAGTACGCACCCTGAATTCCGGATTCTTCTCATCCATGCTGTTCGGCGCCGTATTTTCCATCGGATGGACTCCGTGCGTGGGAGCTTTTCTCGGTTCTGCCCTTATGCTTGCATCCCAGCAGGGGCATGTGCTTGAAGGGATGGGATTACTTTTTGTGTATTCTCTTGGACTGGGGATACCGTTTATCCTGAGCGCCGTCCTGATCGATTATCTAAAGTCAGCATTTAACTGGATCAAACGGCACTATGGTATCATCAACAGGGTGTGCGGCATGTTCCTTATCCTTGTCGGTATCCTTATGGCGACAGGGACGATGGGACGACTGCTGAATCTGCTGGCATAAGGAGGAGCTTTATGAAAAACAATAAAACACTTCCAATCATCCTGCTGGCCTTTGTCCTGATATTAGGAGGGGCTTACCTGTTGTACCGGAATCTGGGGAACAGCGTTGACGCGCCCCGCCTCGCAACCCGGGAAGCGCACTCTTCTGAAGGGACAGATGTGACATCTGCCCGGCAGGAGGATACTGCACCTGCATCTTCACAGGATACAGCAGAAAATACAGAGCCTGAAAATCCCTTAGCTCCTGACTTTACTGTTTATGACGCGAACGGGGCTGAGGTCAATCTTACCGATTATATCGGAAACCCCATTGTCTTGAATTTCTGGGCAAGCTGGTGCGGGCCCTGTCAGTCGGAAATGCCCGATTTCCATGACAAATATCTGGAGATGGGCGATGATATTCATTTCCTGATGATCAACATGACCGATGGAAGCCGTGAAACCGTTGAGACTGCCTCTGATTTTATTGAGGAAAGCGGATATACGTTTCCTGTATTCTATGACAATGATTCCGATGCGGCAATGACATACGGAGCCTATTCCCTGCCTACCACCTTCTTCATAGACGCTGAAGGACATGTAATCGCCCAGGCAACCGGTGCGATTGATGCGGAACTTTTGCAGCAGGGGATCGATATGATCCGCAGTGTTCCGTTTCGGTAAGCTCCAGCACCTGCAAAGGCTGGATCATGGACTCGTTGTTCTGCCATGTTGATTTTGCGGCTGACAGAGCACCCAGCGACGGACATGCGATATAGCAGTAAATTAAATTCCATAGCCAAGTTCATGTAAGCGTTAAACCTAGCCGCATATTAAGAGGCATCCCGGAGTTTTTGTATTCTGGGATGCCCCATGTTTATTTACCTAAATGGAAAATGAATTGAATTTTCGGCTAAATAAGATTACCGATTAATGGTCTCGATACCACGTAAGAGAAATGATTCAATTTGACTAGCCGACATCTTGTCAAAGTGTTCAAAGTACCAGCGACATTGCTCACTATCGGGAAACATGCTGCCGTCTTTATATAGAATACAGTCAAAGAAGCTGTCGCTAGGCATATACCCGAAAGTTACATATTCTTGGGATTCATAAAGTTCGTCACTAATTCTCTTTATGTAGCTTTGCATACTATCGAAAGCATCTCTTTGAGCCTGATCCTTACGTCGTTTGTTTAAGAATAATCTATCTAGAAAACCGTCAAATCCTACATAGTCTTTTTGAAAAAAACCGAAAGATTTTGTGCAATGAATGCTTCCGTCTGACCATTTATATCTACCGTATTTACCATTTTTTATTTGATAGCGAATTGCGCTTCTTGGACTTTTTATTTCTTGAAAATCATTATATCCCGGTATTTCCCAAGTTTTCCATTTGTCTGGCCGAACTAAACTGGCCGCCTCTACAAACAAGGCCTGTATCTCTGGCCCCATATCAAATGCTAAAGAACTCTTATAAAATTTTTCCGCACCGCCGCAAGCGTTTTTATTCAAATATTTAGTGCGCCTAATAATGTCTTCATAGTATACCTGTGCTCGTTGTTCGATTCCCTTTGCTTGACAGCTATCTTTATATTTTTCCGTTAAATTCCCCATATCTATGTCCTCCTTAATATTTCGGCAAAATCAACCGCTTTTCTACCACCTCGGCCACTAATTGCAAGGTGTTCTGGTAGCCCGTTTTCTGCAAGATATTCTTGATGTGGTACTTGACGGTGTTTGGCGTAATATCCAGATCTGCCGCAATCTCCTCATATTTTCTGCCTTGTGCCAGCTCCCGGATAATATCAAACTCCCGGCTGGTAAACTCAGCGCTGTTGCTGTACCCGATGCGGATCACCGGCGTATCCTCGGGATAAACATATTCGCCGTTCATCACCCGGTCGCAGACCTCCATCAAAGCAG
>CAJFHG010000002.1 GCA_904379015.1 Candidatus Paralachnospira caecorum
GTTCTCTGAAACTTCTTTTTAGAATTTTCAGGGGTTGGAATATACTGTTCAATTATCAAGGTTCGCTCTGTTTTAGTCAGTTCCGTTTTGCAGAACCGAACGGAGAAGGAGGGATTTGAACCCTCGCGCCGCTATTAACGACCTACTCCCTTTCCAGGGGAGCCCCTTCAGCCAGCTTGGGTACTTCTCCAGATGCCTGAATTTTTTACGCTCTCGCGTTTTTTTCATTATTTCAAATTATTAGATCTGTCAATAAAATCATATGGATTTCAGCAAAACTCAGAGCGGAGAGAGTGGGATTCGAACCCACGCGCCCTTGCGGACAAACGGTTTTCAAGACCGCCTCGTTATGACCACTTCGATATCTCTCCAAAAGTGTGCTTATCTATTCTATTATAAACACAGCATCTTGTCAAGAGGCAGTTTGATTTTTTCTCGATTTTTTTCCGCATGATTTTGCTTTTTCAGTGCCTCCCGCAGGCACCGAAGATGATTCTAGCATTATTTTCCCGATCTGTCAATGATGAATTTCATGTTTTTTCCGTATTTTTTATCAATTGCAGCTTTCTCGTTTTTCAGAAATGCCGCTTCCCGTCCATTATGGCAGATCCCGCATGGCTTCCGCATGATTTCCGCGCCGCTGTCCGGCGTATTTTTGGGTTGCAGAGCAGACATAGTTTCAGGTATACTAAATACGTCGTATAATGTCTATTTCAGTTCTATTATATTGGAGGAGAAATATATGGGCGGTTTTTTTGGTGTTGCATCCAAAAATGATTGTGTATTTGATTTGTTTTTCGGAACGGACTATCATTCCCATCTTGGGACCCGGCGCGCCGGTATGGCCACATACAGCAGGGAGAACGGTTTTGACCGGGCGATTCATAATATAGAAAATTCTCCTTTCCGCACGAAGTTTGACAGTGATGCCAATTCCATGCATGGGAATCTGGGAATCGGCTGCATTTCCGATTATGAACCTCAGCCTCTTGTGATCCGTTCCCATCACGGCACCTACGCGATCACTACCGTCGGCAAGATCAATAATACAGAAGAAATCGTAAATAAGCTTCTGAATTCTTCTCATTTTCACTTTTTTGAAATGAGAGGCGGACTGATCAACGCCACAGAACTGGTCGCGGCCATTATCAATCAGAAGGAAAATCTGATCGAAGGCATTCAGTATGCCCAGGAGATCATCGACGGCTCCATGACCATGCTGATCATGACGCCAAAGGGCATTTACGCTGCCAGAGACAAAATGGGAAGAACGCCTGTAGCCATCGGCCAGAAGGAAGATTCCTTCTGTGTCTCTTTTGAAAGCTTCGCTTATCTCAACCTGGGATACTCCGAATACAAGGAGCTGGGTCCCGGAGAAATCGCGGTCGTGACTCCGGAATATGTCCGCACACTGGTCCAGCCGGGAAAGGACATGAAGATCTGCACCTTCCTCTGGGTCTACTACGGGTATCCCTCCTCTTCCTATGAGGGGATCAGCGTGGAGCAGATGCGATATAACTGCGGAGCCAGACTGGCCAGACGGGACGATGTCCATCCTGACATCGTGGCCGGTGTTCCTGATTCCGGCACAGCCCATGCCATCGGCTACGCCAATGAATCCGGCATTCCCTTTTCCAGACCTTTTATCAAATATACGCCTACCTGGCCCCGGTCCTTTATGCCGACGATCCAGCAGCAGCGGAATCTGATCGCCAGAATGAAGCTGATCCCGGTTCACGATCTGATCCAGGGAAGAAAGCTGCTTCTGATCGACGATTCCATCGTCCGCGGAACGCAGATGCGGGAAACCACTCAGTTTCTGTACAAAAGCGGAGCAAAAGAGGTTCATATCCGCCCCGCCTGTCCGCCTCTGCTGTACGGGTGCAAATATCTGAATTTCTCCCGTTCCTCTTCGGACATGGATCTGATCACCCGCCAGGTCATCAAAGAGATGGAAGGCAATGACAAATTTGCCCGTCTGGACGCCTACTCCGACCCGGAGACCAGCGAGTACCAGGAAATGATCCGGCACATCGGCGAGCGCCTGGATTTCACATCTCTGCGCTATCACCGTCTCGACGATATGATCGAATCAGTCGGAATCGACAAGAATAAGCTGTGCACCTACTGCTGGGACGGCAGAGAATAAACAGCACCGCCTGGCTGACCAGTCAGCCAGGCGGAAATCTTCCAAATATCTATCACTGTGGCGGCGGGCTCAAAGCTCCGCCGCCATATGAACCAGCGTCCATGGCTCCCCATGAAAATCGACCGCTGCCTCTTCCCGTTTTTCCTCACGGAATCCGGCGGTCTCATAGCAGTGCTTCGCTCTGGGATTGTTGTCAAATACCCTGAGCGTAACCCGCTTCATCCCCAGGATCCGGGAGGCGTACTGAAGGGCCAGGGCAACCATTTCTTTTCCATATCCTTTTCCCCTCGTCTCGGGATCCACCACGATCAGGCCAAAATAAATGCTGTTCTCTTCATAATCCGCATCCTGCATCATGATGTGCCCGACTGTCCTTCCATGTTCATCCAGCGCCGCAAAAATAAAGCCGCGCCGGTTTTCCTCCATCGCCTCATAGTAAGCCCGCAGCTGCGCTTCTGTCAGAGGATAGACAAATTTTCTCGCGCACCACAATGTCATCTCCCGTTCTCCGGGCAGCCACCGCAGAAGCAGCCCGAGCTCTTCCCATTTCCAGGGCCTCAGCCGCAGTCCGGTCTTTTCTCTCTCCATTCCGCTCCCCGCCTTTCCTTCTTCGTTTTCTCCCATTCCGGCGTCCGGCCGGTCCATATTCCATCATGCCTCCTGATCCCTCAGAAACGCCTTCGCCGCCTCAATGTCGTCCGGCGTCGTGACTTTGATGTTCCGATAGCTTCCTTCTACCAGTTTGGTCCGTTTCCGCATGAACATTTCCACCATCATCGTATCATCCGTGACCGGCACCCGGTAATCTCCTTCCCGGAATCTCCGATGCGCCTCCAGGATCACAGGATAGGAGAACGCCTGGGGCGTATGGATCGCCCAGAGTGTGCTCCGGTCCGGCGTCTCCACGGCCATCTGTTCCCGGTCTGCCACCTTGATGGTATCCTTCACCGGCATCCCCGTGGTGCAGTTATCATAGGTCATGGCTCCCTCCAGGACCTTTTCAATGATCTCCACCGTGACAAGCGGCCTCGCCCCGTCATGGATCAGCACATAAGCGCAGTCATCCGCCGCCAGAAGTCCCGCGTACACGGAATCATACCGCTCCGCTCCTCCCGGTATGATCTTGGACACCTTCAAAAATCCGTATTTTTCCACAATTTCCTTCTGACAGTATTCGATCTCCCTGCCGCCCGTCACCAGAATGATCTCATCCACCGCCGGACAGTCCTCAAACGCCCGCACAGAATAGTACAGGATCTCGTGTCCCTCCAGCTTCAGATACTGCTTCGGGACAGAAGATCCCATCCGTTTTCCCTGTCCCGCCGCCAGAATGATCGCTGTCACCTTTCCATATTCCATGATCCTTTCCTTCTTTCTTTTCCCGATCGCGCTGCCTGGCCTTTTCCGGCCGCCGCAAACATTTACAGATTCAGGTTTACCGCTCTCCCAGCTTCAGGTTGGGAACGGCATTGAGATCCCAGCCGCTTCTTCTGCCCTTTTGATACTCATAATAGGCCGCCGCTCCGATCATGGCGGCGTTGTCGGTGCAGAGGATGGGAGACGGCTCATAAAACCGAAACCCCTTCCTGCCGCAGGCCTCCTTCATGGCGGACCGGAGAGCCGAATTGGAAGCCACGCCGCCGGCGATGACCACATCCCGGATCCCGTAATCCTCCGCCGCCAGCACCGTCCTGCTTACCAGCACATCCACCACCGCGTTCTGAAAGGAAGCAGCCAGATCATTCCGGCTGACCTCTCTGCCCGCCATTTTTTCACGATTCAGATAATTCAGCACCGCTGATTTCAGGCCGCTGAAGCTGAAATCATAGGGCGCCCCCTCGATCCTGGCCCGCGGAAACTCCATGGCATGGGGATTTCCCTCTCTGGCAGCCCGGTCGATCTTCGGCCCTCCCGGATAGCCCAGCCCGATGGCTCTCGCCACCTTATCAAAGGCCTCTCCGGCCGCGTCGTCCCGGGTCCTTCCGATGATCTCAAATTCACCGTAATCCTTCATGATCACAAGATGCGTATGTCCGCCGGAAACGATCAGACAGAGGAACGGCGGCTCCAGCTCCGGATTCTCAATAAAATTCGCGCTGACATGCCCCTCGATGTGATGGACCCCGATCAGCGGCAGCTTTTTCGCGTAGGCGATGGCCTTGGCGGCAGAAACTCCCACCAGAAGAGCGCCGACCAGCCCGGGGCCGTAGGTGACGCCCACGGCCGTCATCTCGTCCAGCGTCATCCCCGCGTCCGCCAGGGCTTCCTCGATCACCTGATTGATTTTTTCAATGTGCTTTCTGGAGGCAATTTCCGGCACTACGCCGCCGTATACCGTATGGAGGGCGATCTGGGAGGAGATCACATTGGAGAGCACCTCGCGCCCGTTCTTCACCACTGCCGCCGCCGTCTCGTCACAGGAGCTTTCAATTGCCAAAATATATACATCTTCCATCATTATTCTTCATCCTCAAATTTCAGTTCCAGGGACTGTCCGTCCTTCGCCGCGACCGCGCCGGGAAAGATCCCCCGCACTTCTTCCATATAATCCTCCGGCCACATCAGCGACGGACTGTAATGGGTCAGCCACAGCTCCTTCGGCTGTGCCTCTTTTGCGATCCGGGCAGCCTCATACATGGTCATATGCTTGTTTTCCCTTGCCTTTGCCAGCTTTTCCTTCTCTCCGTACATGCCCTCGCAGATGAACAGATCGGCATTTTCTGCCTCCTTCGCAATGACCGGCAGCGGCCTGGTGTCGGTGCAGTAGACCACCTTGATCCCTTTTCGTTCCGCTCCCATCACCATATCCGGCGTATAGACCTTTCCCTCAAATTCCACCGTCTCGCCCCGCTGCAGAACGCCCCAGAGGCGCACAGGCAGATCCAGCTGCCTTGCCTTCTCCACCTGGAACTTTCCTGCCCGCTTCAGCGCCACGCTGTAGCCATAGCAGGGAATATTGTGGTGCACCCGGAAGGCCCGGATGCTGTAAGGCCCGGCCTGGATCTCCTCCTCCTTCTCAGTCAGCTCATGGAACCGGATGGGAAAGGGCAGCTCCGGCGCGATCACCCGCAGCGCTCCGACCACCCGTTCCAGCCCCTTCGGGCCGATCATCAGGACCGGCTCCGTCCGCTCTGCGTTTCCCATGGTGAGCAGGAACCCCGGCAGCCCGCTGATATGATCCGCATGATAATGGGTGAAACAGATCACGTCGATGGGCTTCGCGCTCCATCCTTTCTTTCTCAAAGCCGTCTGCGTTCCTTCGCCGCAGTCGATCAGCAAATGACTGCCCTCACACCTTGTCATAAGCGCAGTCAGTGAACGATATGGAAGCGGCATCATTCCGCCGGTTCCCAGCAAACATACATCAAGCATACTGTTTTTTCCTCATATAAGTTCTGTTTTTTCTTCTATTTCCACAGGAACGGCAAATCCGGCCGTCAGCCTGTCGTAGCACGCCTCGCACAGAAAAAAGCGGTGGACTTCTCCGTCCTTTCCGGAAAAATATCCCCAGGTTTTGGTCACAGAAAGCCCCTCCTCATAGGGGGGAACCCCTTCCGTCCTGACTCTTTTCCCGCACTGGTTGCAGATCCTGACCGGCTTCGGCGAGCCCGGCATATTCTGTATTCCTGCCATATCCTCACAGCCTTTCTTACGCTCTTTTCAATATCACTTCAAGCTTTACAAGGCTATTATAATTTTATTTTTCTGAATTAGATAGAGGAAATTGGTGGCACCAGAAAATCAGCGCGTCCTCTGTGGGATTCTGATAATAAGCTTTCCGGACTCCTTCCTCCCGGAAGCCGAACCTCCGGTACAGAGCCGCCGCCGCGCTGTTTCCTGCCCTGACCTCCAAAGTGGCGGCCCCCGCGCCTACTTCTCTCAGCCACTGGAAAAAAGTTTCCATCAGAGCCGCCGCCGCGCCTTTTCGTCTTCTGTCCGGACGGACCGCGATCCGGTGCAGCTCTCCTTCCCCGGCCACCGCCATGCAGAACAGGTAGCCCGCCAGCTCCTCCTCTATAAAAATGCCGTAGGCGCCGTAGGCCAGAGGAAGCGTCTTTCCGGATCCATTCTGCTTTTTCTCTGAATCCAGCGCTTTTTCCACAGCATCCAGAATCAGCGCTTCTGACCAGGGCGTCCCGAATATTTCCTGCTCCAGGGCCGCCGCCGCGGGCACATCCTCCGGCCGGAGCCTTCTGATCTGTCCCCCTGCCGGCGCCTTTTCTCCCGTCACGGCTTCTGTTCCCGGGCCGCTTTCAGATTGCGCTCGGCCTGGGAGGGCTTCAGGTATTCCGGGGCATGGTCCCTGGCAGCCTCAGACCGCCCTTCCTTCAGATACACCGCTCCAAGGGCCGCCACTGCCCCGGCTCTCGGCCCGCAGGAAAAAGAGGGCGCGAACACATAGGGGATCCCGGCTTTCTCTCTGATCACTGCCTGTCCCGCCGGCACTCCGTCCCCCAGGAAGACCGCCGGCCGTCCCATCCGGTTCAGTTCTTCCAGAAGCTCTGTGAGAGCCATGGCCGCCTGGGGCCTGATCACCCGGAAAACATCATGAAACTCATAAATGCCGCAGTACACCTGTCCCCTCCTGGCGTCAAGCATGGGGCAGATCAGCCGGTCCGTTCCGAAATGCTGATAAGCCATGGCGTCCAGGGTGGGAACATGCAGCAGCGGTTTGTCCAGGGCCAGTCCCAGTCCCTTCGCCGTAGCGGAACCGATCCTCAGTCCCGTAAAGGAGCCGGGGCCTCCGGACACGGCTATGCCGTCCAGGGTCTCCAGCTGCGTCTCTGTCATCCGCACAATCTCATCTATCATGGGCAGCAGCGTCTGGGAATGCGTCTTCTTATGATTCACCGTATATTCTGCTGTCAAAATCCCGTCTTCCCATATGGCCGCCGACGCGGTCAGAGAAGCGCTCTCGATTCCTAATATTTTCATTGCCAGCTCCTAATCCACCGTAATCTTCCGGTAATCAAATCCTTTTTGGGCGTCCCGCTCCATTCTGATCCAGACCGCGTTCTCCGGGATCAGTTCCTCGATCACAGAGGCCCACTCGATCAGGCACACGCCCTCCCCGAAGAAATAATCCTCATATCCTGCCTCGTCCATCTCACTGATATCGCCGATGCGGTATACGTCAAAATGATACAGGGGAAGCCGTCCTTCATCGTAGACCTGGACAATGGTAAAGGTCGGGCTGTTCACCGGCTCTGAAATTCCCAGTCCGCAGGCGAATCCCTGGGCAAACACGGTTTTCCCCGCTCCCAGATCTCCGTCCAGGCAGAATATCATGCCGGGGACTGCCTCCTCCCCCAGTTTTTTTCCGAATTCAAAGGTTTCTTCCGGACTGTATGTTTCTGTCACTGTGGCCACTGTTTGGTTCCTCCGTTTTCTTCCTTCACTGCTTCCCGCCGCCGGTCTTCATGGTCAGACTGATCCGTTTTCTGTCCGGATCCACGCTCAGGACCTGAACCTCCACAACATCTCCCACGCTGACCGCTTCCAGAGGATGCTTGATGTAACGGTCGCAGATCTGGGAAATATGGACCAGTCCGTCCTGGTGGACGCCGATATCCACAAACGCGCCGAAATCGATGACGTTACGCACAGTCCCTTTCAGGATCATGCCCGGCTTCAGATCCTTCATCTCCATCACGTCTGTCCGCAGGATCGGGCGGGGCATTTCATCCCTCGGATCCCGGGCCGGCTTTTCCAGCTCCCGCAGAATGTCCGCCAGGGTCATCTCTCCCACGCCGATCTCTTCCGCCGTCCGCTTTTGGTCCGTCACCTTTCTGCTGATCCCGGAAATCCCGCCTGCGGCGATCTGGGCTTTGTCATATCCCAGCTTCTCCAGCAGCTTCTCCGCGGCCGGATAGCTCTCCGGGTGAACGGCAGTGGCGTCAAGAGGATTCTTTCCATTCTGAATACGCAGGAACCCGGCGCACTGCTCATATGCCTTGGGCCCCAGCTTGGCCACCTTCAGCAGCTCCTTCCGGTCTTCAAATCTTCCGTTTTCTTCCCGGTAGGCCACAATATTTCTGGCAACCGTCTTCGTGATGCCGGAAATATATTCCAGAAGGGAGGCCGATGCCGTGTTGAGATCCACGCCTACCTTGTTCACGCAGTCCTCCACCACGCCCTTCAGAGCCTCGTCCAGGTTTTTCTGGTTCATATCATGCTGATACTGGCCGACGCCGATGGATTTGGGATCGATCTTCACCAGCTCCGCCAGCGGATCCTGCAGCCGTCTGGCGATGGAGACGGCGCTCCTCTGGGCCACGTCAAAATCAGGGAATTCCTCCGCCGCCAGCTTGCTGGCCGAATATACGGAGGCACCCGCTTCGCTGACAATGACGTACTGGACCTTTTCCGGAATCTCCTTCAGCAGCTCCACGATCACCTGCTCCGACTCTCTGGAGGCTGTTCCGTTTCCCACGGAGATCAGAGTGATCCCGTACTTTCTGATGAGATTCTTCAGGACCTTTTTGGCCTCCTCCACCTTGTTCTGCGGCGCGGTGGGATAGATCACCACTGTATCCAGCACCTTGCCCGTGGCGTCCACCACAGCCAGCTTGCAGCCTGTCCGGAAGGCCGGATCCCAGCCCAGCACAGTCTGTCCCACAATGGGCGGCTGCATGAGAAGCTGCTCCAGATTTTTCCCGAATACTTTAATGGCCCCCGCCTCTGCCGCCTCGGTCAGGCTGTTCCGGATCTCCCGCTCCACAGCCGGGGCAATGAGGCGTTTGTAGCTGTCGGCGATCACATCCCGCAGCACCGGCGCCGTATATTCATTGTTCCGGACGATCAGTTTCTTTTCCAGATAGCGGATGATATCCTCCTCCGGCGCTTCTATTCTGACGGTCAGATATTTTTCCTTCTCTCCCCGGTTCAGGGCCAGGATCCGGTGGCCGGCCGCCTTTTTCACCGGCTCTTCATACTGATAATACATCTCGTAGACCGACTTTTCCTTCTCGTCCTTCGCTTCCGCGCAGAGCATTCCCTTCCGGAAGGTGATGTCTCTTATGTAGATCCGATAGTCCGCTTCATCCGAGATCCGCTCCGCAAGGATGTCCCCGGCGCCTTCCAGAGCCTCCTGGGCCGTCAGGACGCCCTTCTCCTCCGACATATAGCGCTCCGCCTCCTCGAGGGCAGGCTTCGTCAGCATCTGCAGCATCAGAAGATCCGCGAGGGGCTCCAGCCCTTTTTCCTTCGCTATGGTAGCCCTTGTGCGGCGCTTCGGCCGGTAGGGCCGGTACAGATCCTCCACCATCACCAGGGTCTGCGCCTCCCTGATCTGGGCCTCCAGCTCCGGCGTCAGCGCTCCCTGCTCTCTTATGGTTTCCAGCACCTGGTTTTTTTTCTCTTCCAGATTTCTCAGATATTTCAGCCGTTCATCCAGGTTCCGCAGCACCTCGTCGTTCAGGCCCCCCGTCATCTCCTTCCGGTAACGGGCAATAAAGGGAATGGTGTTTCCCTCATCGATGAGGCGGACTGCCGCCTCTGCCTGGCTTTTTCTGATCTGCAGCTCCTGCGCCAGTATCTGAATGATGTCCATCTTACAGTCCTCCAAAACTCTTGTGAATCGCCGCCGTCTCTACAGGGATCCTGCCCACCGGGTCAGATCCAGGCTGAAAAAGAACCAGGCCGCGTTCTTTACCAGCATATTCAGGACCAGCAGCACTACTGCTATTTTAATATAAATATGCCGGTAAGTCATCCCCCGTATTTTTCCCCGGGAAAAAATTTCCAGGGTATGGCTCACCATAAAGACGGCAAACACAGCCGTCCCGTACAGAACAAGGGGATGACAGATCAGACTCGACAGAAATTTCCCGTGAAACAGATAGGAAAACGCTCTTGTTCCGCCGCATCCGGGACAGAAAAACCCGGTCAGCGTATGGACCGGGCAGGCAAAAAGCGGGCCTGTCAGCGGGATCTTAAAATACCAGATGGAAAATGAGGCGGCGGCTACCACCAGGATAGCCGCCAGTCCCAACTGATATAACGTCTTTTCTGTACTGCCTTTCTGTTCCTTCTCGCGCTTCTCAGTCATCGCCCAGGTCAAACTTGTCGTGGATCGCTCTCATCGCGCGGTTCACGTCGTTTTCGTCGATCAGAACAGTGATGCGGATCTCAGATGTGGAAATCATCTGAATGTTGATATTCGCTCCGTAAAGAGCCTCGAACATTTTCGCGGCGACACCGGGGTTGGAGCTCATGCCCGCGCCGATGATGGAAACCTTCGCCACATGCTCGTCGTACTGGAAGGAGCTGGCTGTAAAGACATCCTTATGCTCCTCAATGATGGCAAGCGCCTCCTGCAGTTCGGTCTTCGGCACGGTAAAGGCAATGTCTCTCTTGCCGTCCCGGGCCACGGACTGAAGGATGATATCAATGTTGATATTCTTCGCAGCCAGATAATTAAACAGTTTGAACGCGATGCCGGGCTCATCGTTTACGCCGATCACAGATACTCTTGCTGTATTTAAATCCGAAGCAACACCGCTTACAATCATTTTCTCCATTTTTGTCTCCTCCTTAACAACAGTTCCTTCCGAATAATTCAGACTGGAGCGCACAACCAGCTGCACGCCGTATCTCTTTGCCATTTCCACTGAACGGTTATGAAGCACCTTCGCGCCGAGGGAAGCGAATTCCAGCATTTCATCATAGGTTACTTCATTCATCTTTCTCGCGTTGGGCACGATCCTGGGATCTGCCGTATACACGCCGTCCACATCTGTATAAATTTCACAGGCATCCGCGTGAAGCGCCGCAGCCAGCGCGACTGCCGTGGTATCCGATCCGCCGCGGCCCAGCGTAGTGAAATCTCCATGGCGGTTCACGCCCTGGAATCCAGTCACCAGAACGATCCTCTTCGCGTCCAGCTCATTGCGGATCCGCTCCGTATCGATCCGTTTCAGCCTTGCGTTGCCGTAGGCTGAAGTTGTATGCATCGCCACCTGGAAAGCGTTCAGCGAAACGGCCGGAATTCCCATGGAGGCCAGCGCCATGGCCATATATGCCACAGACATCTGTTCGCCTGTCACAAGAAGCATATCCATCTCCCTCTTGGGCGGGTTCGGATTGATATCATGCGCCTGCTCGATCAGCTTATCCGTCGTCTTGCCCATCGCAGACAAAACTACTACTACATCGTTGCCCTTTTTGTAATCTTCAACGCACCTTTTTGCCACATTGAAGATTCTTTCCTTGTCGGCAACAGAGCTGCCGCCGAATTTCTTAACAACTAACATATTCTCCTCCTGCTTCTATCTGATTATGCGGTCACAGCCGTCTCCGGCCGCCTGCAGCAATCTGCCTGTTTTCCGCGGATCTTCCTCCGATCCGCCCCTTACGCCTCCATGCGGATCATCTGAAGCACGCCCTGGATCCCGGCCGCTTTTTTCTGATAGTCCGCCTCGGACATGGCCGGTGTCACAAATCCGAATTCTCCCGGCACGCCCGCGTCAATATATTCTACATTTCCGAATGCGGCTTCCGCCTGTGCCTTCTGTTCCGGTCCTCCGGACATCCGCACGAAGAATTTCCGCACCCAGGTGCCCATATCCGCCAGCGGCAGCTTTTTGGTGCTCCAGCTGGTCAGCAGCGTCGTATGGGGATGAGACGCTTCCTCGATCACGTCCGCGACTACCGCGCTCGCCGTGGGAAGACTGCCCGCGCCGCGTCCGTAGAACATCAGCTTATCCACCATATTTCCCACTACCAGGATCCCGTTGAACACATCATTCACGGAATAAAGCGGGTGATCCGCGCCGATCATAACAGGCGCTACCATGGCGTAAAATCCGTTCTCAGCCCGCCTGCTGGTGGCAAGGAGCCTGATGGCGGTTCCCATGGCATTCGCGTACCGGAAATCCGTGTCCGTGATCTTTGTGATGCCTTCCATATAGATATCCTCAAAATCCACCTGGCTTCCGTAAGCCAGAGAGGAAAGGATCGCGATCTTTCTGCCCGCGTCATGACCCTCGACATCAGCGGTCGGGTCCTTCTCCGCGTATCCCTTGTCCTGGGCCTGCTTCAGTGCCGTTTCAAAGGTAATGCCCTCTGTGGCCATCTTCGTCAGAATATAATTGGTTGTTCCGTTGAGAATACCGGTGATCTCCATGATCTCATCGGCCGTCAGGCACTGGTTCAGGGGACGGATAATGGGAATGCCGCCGCCCACGCTGGCCTCAAACAGAAAGCTCACCTGGTGTTCCTTCGCCAGATCCAGCAGCTCGGTCCCCTTCTTGGCCACCAGCGCCTTGTTGGAAGTCACCACGGATTTTCCGGCGGACAGCGCCTTCTTTACAAAGGTACACGCCGGCTCCACGCCGCCCATGGTCTCCACCACGATGGCGACCTCCGGATCATTCATGATCACATCCACGTCATGGACCAGTTTTTCCTGAACCGGATCCCCCGGAAATTCTCTCAGATCCAGAACATATTTTACTTCCAGAACATCTCCTGCTTTTCCGGCAATGCTTTCCCGGTTGCGCTCCAGCACTGCCGCCACGCCGGAACCGATGGTCCCGTATCCCATAATTGCAACTTTCATCTGTTCTCCTCTCACTCTCTCGCCAGTATTTTCAGATAATGGATCCCCTCCAGCTTTTCAATCTCCGCCAGCATGGCCGAAGTATCGCCGGTCGTCGGCAGTACATCGACGCTCAGCGTCAGAGACGCCACGCTGTTGATGGGAATCGTCTGATGAATGGTCAGGATATTTCCGTTGTAATCGGCGATGGTCTTCAGCACCATGGACAGCAGTCCCGGCCGGTCGTCCATCTGAAGGACAAAGGTGATGGTCTTGCCCCTCGCGTTGTCATGAAACGGAAAGATATCGTCCTTGTATTTATAAAAAGAGCTTCTGCTGATGCCAACCCGCTCCGTGGCCTCCTGCACTGTCATGGATTTCGCTGAGGCCAGAAGCTTTTTTGCCTCCACGACCTTAAGAAGCACTTCCGGCACCGCTTTGTTTTTTACTACATAATATTGATTATCTTCTGCCATAAGTCCTCCATGTGACACGCCTGTCACGTCAGCTGTCCCGCGCCGCGCGGCACTCCCTGTTCCGGCAGCGTCCGTCCAACAGATACAAGTGTTTTTACCACAAAGAATACTAGCATATTTGGCATGAAGATGCAACCACTTTTTTGACCCCGTACAATTTTCTGACAATTTAAGGGATACCCGCCGGGGCAGGTATCCCTTCTCCTGTTTTGCCAGGCACCGGCGGCAGTCCGGTCACTCCGGTCCGCCGTGGTTACTGTTTCTGCTGTTCTTTTTCTCCCAGCTGAAGATATTTCAGATAGGCGCTGATAAACGGATCCAGATTGCCGTCCAGCACACTGGACACATTTCCGCTCTCCTCCCCTGTACGATGGTCCTTGACCATGGTATAGGGCTGCATCACATAAGAGCGGATCTGATTTCCCCATCCGATCTCTTTTACGTCGCCGCGGATATCGGAGATCTTCTCCGCGTTCTCCTGCTGCTTCAGGAGCAGGAGACGGGCCTTCAGCATCTGCATGGCCTTATCCTTGTTCATATGCTGGGACCGCTCATTCTGGCACTGCACCACGATGCCCGTAGGCAAATGGGTGATCCTGATGGCCGAGGACGTCTTGTTGATATGCTGTCCGCCGGCGCCGCTGGAGCGGTAGGTATCGATCCGCAGATCATCCGGATTGATCTCGATGTCGATGTCCTCCTCGATGTCCGGCATCACATCGCAGGACACAAAGGAGGTCTGTCTCTTTCCCGCCGCGTTGAAGGGCGAGATCCTCACAAGCCGGTGAACCCCCCGTTCCGACTTCAGATATCCGAATGCGTTCAGACCGTTGATCTGTACCGTTACTGATTTGATCCCGGCCTCCTCGCCGTCCAGATAGTCCAGAACCTCTGTAGTGAAACCCTTTCGCTCTGCCCAGCGCATATACATCCTGTAGAGCATCCCGGCCCAGTCGCAGGACTCCGTACCGCCGGCCCCCGCGTGCAGCGTCAGGATTGCGTTGTAGCTGTCATATTCCCCGGAAAGGAGCGTGGACAGACGCAGCTCCTCCAGCTTCTCCGAAAGCTCCTTCAGCCCTGCCTCAATATCCGGGATCACAGAGGGGTCGTTCTCCTCATATCCCATTTCCAGGAGGATCTGGATCTCCTCCTTTTTCTCCTCAAGCTCGTGAAATTCCTCCACTGTGCTCTTCAGGCCTTTGAGCTCCTGCATGATCTTTGTGGAGCGGGCCGTATCATTCCAGAAATCCGGCTCCTCCAGATATTTCTCTAATTCAGCGATCCGTTCACTTTTCCCGGCCAGGTCAAAGTGAATCCCTCACTTCCACTAATGGTTTGTCAAGCGCCGCGAGATCGGCCTTGAACTGATCAAGCTCTACCAATAGCTTCACCTTCTTTCTTTTATTTTTCCAGACGCCCGCAGCACTGTTTGTACTTTTTGCCCGAACCGCAGGGGCAGGGATCGTTGGGGTAGATCTTCTTTACCTCCCGCTTCTTCGGCGCGTTGACCGCGGTATCATCCTTATTGGTTCCTGTTACCTTGGCTACCTGTTCACGCTCTACCTTCTGCTCCACACGGACATGGAACAGCAGCTTGATGGTATCCTCCTGGATATTTGCCGTCATGGCGTCAAACATTTCATAGCCCGCCATCTTATATTCCACCAGGGGGTCTCTCTGGCCGTAGGCCTGCAGACCGATCCCCTGTCTGAGCTGGTCCATATCATCGATATGGTCCATCCATTTTCTGTCGATGACCTTGAGCAGGATCACGCGCTCAAGCTCTCTCATCTGCTCTGCCTCGGGGAACTGCGCTTCCTTCTCCTCGTAAAGCTTCACAGCCTCTTCCTTCAGCATATGCTTTAATTTGCTCTTGTTGAAGGATTTGTATTCGTCCGCGGGAATCTCGATGGGCTTGATGGGAATGATCGGGAACAGCATATCGGTCAGTCCCGCGATATCCCAGTGATCGGGAGAGTGATCATCGGAAATAATGCCGTCCACCGCGTTCTCCACCGTATCGGTGATCATCTTGTAGATCACGTCCCGCATACTTTCGCCGTCCAGCACTCTGCGCCGTTCCGCGTAGATCACCTCGCGCTGCTCGTTCATAACCTGGTCATAATCCAGCAGCCGCTTACGGATGCCGAAGTTGTTGCCCTCGATCTTCTTCTGGGCCTTTTCAATGGCGCTGGAGAGCATCTTGTGCTCCAGCTCCTCGCCCTCTTCCACGCCAAGGGCATTGAATATGGACATCAGGCGCTCAGAACCGAACAGACGCATCAGATCGTCCTCCAGACTGATGTAGAACCTGGATTCGCCGGGGTCTCCCTGACGGCCGGAACGGCCGCGCAGCTGATTGTCGATTCGTCTCGACTCATGGCGCTCTGTTCCGATGATCTTCAGGCCGCCCGCCGCCCGCGCCTCGTCGTCCAGCTTGATATCCGTACCACGGCCGGCCATGTTGGTCGCGATGGTCACAGCTCCGTGCACGCCGGCCTGGGCCACGATCTCCGCCTCCATCTCATGGAACTTGGCGTTCAGTACATTGTGGGCGATCCCTTTCTTTCTCAGCATCTCGCTGAGCTCCTCGGACGCGTCGATGTTGATCGTGCCGACCAGCACAGGCTGCCCCTTCTTATGGGCCTCCATCACCGCGTTCACAACGGCATTCAGCTTCTCCCGTTTTGTCTTATATACGGCGTCATGCCGGTCGATACGGATCACCGGCTTATTGGTGGGGATTTCAATGACATCCATCCCATAGATGTCGCGGAATTCCTTTTCCTCTGTCAGCGCCGTACCGGTCATGCCGGCTTTTTTGTCGAATTTATTGAAGAAGTTCTGGAAGGTGATGGTCGCGAGGGTTTTGCTCTCTCTCTTGACCTTCACATGCTCCTTGGCCTCGATGGCCTGATGAAGTCCGTCGGAATAACGGCGCCCCGGCATGATACGCCCCGTAAATTCATCGACGATCAGGACCTGATCGTCCTTCACCACATAATCCTGATCCCGGAACATCAGATAATTGGCCCGCAGCGCAAGGATGATATTGTGCTGGATCTCCAGATTCTCCGGATCGGCCAGGTTTTCAATATGAAAGAACTGCTCCACCTTCTCAACGCCCTGAGCTGTCAGGTTGACCACCTTTTCCTTTTCATTGACAACAAAATCGCCTGTCTCGGTGATCTCTTCCTTCATAATGGCGGCCATCTTGGTCATCTCTCCGCTGGCTTCGCCCTTCTGCAGCCGCTTCGCCAGACTGTCGCAGATTTCGTAAAGCTTTGTGGATTTCCCGCTCTGGCCGGAAATGATCAGAGGCGTCCTGGCCTCGTCGATCAGCACTGAGTCCACCTCGTCCACGATGGCATAATGAAGCTCCCGCAAAACAAGCTGCTCCTTATAAATGACCATATTGTCACGGAGATAATCAAAGCCCAGCTCATTGTTGGTCACATACGTGATATCACAGTTATAGGCGGCCCGGCGCTCGTCGCTGTTCATGCTGTTGAGCACCACGCCCACAGTGAGTCCCAGGAACTCGTGAACCTTTCCCATCCATTCCGCGTCACGCTTTGCCAGATAATCGTTGACCGTCACGATATGGACGCCTCTGCCCTCCAGAGCATTGAGGTAAGCCGGCAGAGTCGCCACCAGCGTTTTTCCTTCGCCGGTCTTCATCTCAGCGATGCGTCCCTGATGGAGCACAATGCCGCCCAGGATCTGCACCGGATAATGCTCCATATTGAGCACTCTCCTGGCCGCCTCGCGGACCACCGCGTAAGCCTCCGCCATGATCTGGTCCAGTGTCTCGCCCTTTTCCAGACGCTCCCTGAATTCCTTCGTCTTGCCGCGGAGCTCCTCGTCGGACAGCTTCATCATATCCGGCCTGAGGGCGACGACTTTATCCGCAATCGGCTTGATCAGCTTGATCTCGCGCTCACTGTGTGTTCCGAAAATTTTCTGCATTAAACCCATTTTGTTTCGCTCCTGACTATTCCTGCCTACTTTTGAAAGCCGAAGACTTTTCAAATCAAGAATCTGTTTTATTGTATCACCAACCGCCGCTTTGTTCAACTGTTTTTCGGCCGCGGTCCTTTCTCCGGCCTGTCCGGCGTGATTTTTGACACGAAATTTACATTTTATACAGATTGCACAATTCGACAGGACTTTTTTTAACTTTCGACAAGGCCGGCTCAGGGTTATCCACATTATCCACAATTTTTATCCACAATTTCAGGGACCGATTTTATAAGGTTTTTTAGTTGTCCACGGAGTTATCCACATTATCCACAATTTTCCCATTGTTTTTTGTGGACTTTCTTCTTCGCCGAAAAAAAACATCTGTTTTGTGAACTTAACCGAATTTTAATAATTTCGACTTTTTCCTCCTTTTTTCCCTTGACTTTTTCCGTCCCCACGTTCCTACAATTTTTCACATTTTGTTGTCAAACAATTCATATCTTTTTAATCTCTTTGCCTTGAATATTTTTTGTCTTATGATATAATTTTTATATAATCTGTGAAACACGATTTCACAGGCCGGGAAAAGGGCTTCTGACCGCTTTTCCCGAGAATACGCAGAAAAGGAGTTGGTGTTATGCAGTATATCATCACAGGAAGAAACATCGATATTACCGAGGGTCTGAAATCCGCCATTTATGAAAAGATCGGCAAGCTGGAACGGTATTTTACTCCGACCACAGAGGTTCAGGTTACTTTGAGCGTGGAAAAAGACCGTCAGAAGATCGAAGTCACCATCCCCGTAAAAGGCTCTATCATTCGTTCCGAGCAGGTCAGCAATGATATGTATGTCTCCATCGACCTGGTAGAGGAAATCATCGAACGCCGGTTAAAACGCTATAAAACAAAGCTGATCGACCAGAAACAGAACGCATCCTCCTTCTCCGACGCCTACATTGAAGAAGAGGCGGAAGAGCCGGAAGCCATCAAGATCGAACGGACCAAACGCTTCGCCGTGAAGCCCATGGATCCGGAGGAAGCCTGCGTACAGATGGAGCTTCTGGGACATAGCTTTTTCGTATTCCGAAACGCCGAAACAGACGAAGTCAATGTAGTTTATAAAAGGAAAGGAAATACTTACGGACTGATCGAGCCTGATTTCTGATGATCCGAAAGAAGCAATATATGGGGCGCCGCCCGGTCATTGAACTGCAATGAAGGGCGGCGTCCCTTTTTCGCGTCTGTGCTCTTTACTTCCTGATCTTCTCATTATATACTAACCGATGGAGGGAAAAACAATGTCTTTGCAAACATCTGATCAAACAGAAGAATGGAAAGCCGGGCTTCACGACGGCCTTCCGATCTGTCTCGGTTATTTCGCAGTTGCCTTTGCCTTTGGAATCCAGGCGAAAAGCGCCGGGCTTACGGCCTTTCAGGCGGCGCTCATGTCTCTTACCAATCTGACCAGCGCCGGACAGTTCGCCGCCCTTGAGCTGATCGCCGCCGGGGCGCCTTATTTTGAAATGGCTCTGACCCAGTTTGTCATCAACCTGCGCTACTGCCTGATGTCCTGCGCCCTGTCACAGAAGATCAAAAAAGGAACAGCGCCGGCCCACCGGTTCGGCATCGCCTTCGGCGTGACAGATGAGATCTTCGGCGTCAGTGTCTGCAGGCCAAAGGCTCTGACGCCTGCTTATTCTTACGGCCTGATGGCCGTCGCCATTCCAGGCTGGACTGCCGGTACGCTGTTCGGCGTGATCGCGGGAGACCTGCTGCCGGCTTCCGTCATCAACGCTCTGGGCATCGCCATTTACGGCATGTTTCTGGCCATTATCATCCCTGCCGCCAGACAGGAACGGCCGGTGCTGGCCGTAGTGCTCTGCGCGGTCGCCCTGAGCACAATCTTTTATTATGTGCCGGTGCTGAGCGCCGTTTCATCCGGCTTCCGGATCATCCTGATCACGCTCGTCGTGGCAGGCGGCGCGGCGCTTCTGTTTCCCGTTCCGGACGAGGACGAAGCCGGCAGTAAATAAAAAAGAATCCTGCGGAGCATTTTTGTTTCATAGGGAACGCAGTTTCCTATGAAACAGAAACAGCCCGGCATGACCGCCGGGCCTGAAATCTACTCAGAGGAGGGAACACATTTATGAAAGGCAATATTTATCTCTACATACTGGTGATGGCGGCTGTCACCTACCTGATCCGCATGCTGCCGCTGACGCTGATCCGGAAGGAGATCAAAAATCCCTTTCTCCGTTCCTTCCTTCACTATGTTCCCTACGCGACCCTGAGCGCCATGACCTTCCCGGCCATTCTCTACTCCACCGCAAGCCCCGTCTCCGCGGCGCTGGGTTTTCTGGGCGCCGCTGTCCTGGCTTATCTGGGAAAAAGTCTGGTCTGCGTGGCGGGCTGCGCCTGCGTCATCGTATATGCGGCAGAGCTCATTCTCTGATGAATGTGCCCTGCCGCTTTCTGGTATATCCTGTTTTATTCCGCCTTATTCGTCGAGGATCCTGCCGTCAGTGGAAATGACCGTCTCACTCCAGGGCAGGAATTTTCCGCTGTTCTGAAGCGCTGTTTTCACCGCATGTTCGATCCCGCCGCAGCAGGGGACCTCCATCCGGACGATCTTCACGCTTTTGATGTTGTTGCTGCGGATGATTTCCGTCAGCTTTTCCGAATAATCCACCGCGTCCAGCTTCGGACAGCCGATCAGCGTAATATGATTTCTGATGAACGTCTCATGGAAAGCCGCGTATGCATACGCGGTACAGTCCGCCGCGATCAGCAGCTTCGCCCCGTCAAAATACGGCGCGTTTACCGGAGCGAGCCTGATCTGCACCGGCCACTGTCTCAGCTCAGACTCTGCCTGACGGTTATCCTCCGAAACCGGGGAGTTTCTCCGTTCATCCTGATGACCGCTCCGCTCAATAGACCGGGAACGGCTGCCGGGGCAGCCCCCGGGCAGCGTCATGCCGGCCGCCTGCATATTCCGCTTCCTGTTTTCCATCACAGCGGCCTCGTCATAAGCGGCCGCTTCCCTTTCTTCAAAGGTAATGGCGCCGGTGGGGCAGGCCGGAAGACAGTCTCCAAGTCCGTCGCAGTAATCGTCCCGCAGAAGCTTCGCCTTGCCGTTTTCCATGCCGATGGCTCCTTCATGACAGGCCTCCGCACAGGCTCCGCATCCATTGCATTTTTCCTCATCAATATGAATGATCTTCCGTATCATACAGCCTGTCTCCTTTCTTTTTCACGGTTATGGCGCGCGACTTCCATCATCTTTTCATACATTTCATCGCCAACACACTGTCTCGCGTACTGGCACCACTGAACACAGCTCAGCATCCGCTGAAAATCATCACTGCACCTCCTTTATCTTCTGCGCCCATTATAGCGCAGTCAGCACCGGAAGTACGTTGTTATTCCAACAAAAAGAGAATTTAAACAAAAATAATGGGATCCGCGCAGCCCAGCACCCGGTCCAGGCTTCCGCAGGCCGACATGGGCGTATACGCGCCTGTCACCGCGCCTTTTCCAAGACTGCTGATCTCCAGCCGGAAGGCAAATCCGTCGCCCTCTGCGGCAATGCTGTGTTCGTTGGTATCCACCGCCGGATCCGCGATGATCCTGGACCGCGTCCTGTCCATCCCGATGCCGGCCAGCGCGACGGCCGCGTGGACGTTGACATTGCGGGGAAAGACTCCGCAGGCCTCCCTGGTGGTCCCTTCAAACACAACGGTTCTCTCATCGCAGGAAATTCCCAGGCTCGCCGGACTTTTTCTGGTTTCTATAAACACATCCCGGATTCCCCTTCTGCCGTCAAAAATCCCGTCCAGCCCCAGGATCGCGCCGTGGGGCAGATAAATATGGCGCCCGTATTCTTCGCACAGCGCCTTCGCCTGCGCTTCAAATTCACGGTCCGCGAACGCCGTCACCGAAAACATGAGCAGATCGCAGTTCTTCAGTATGGACCGGATGTTTTCCCGCAGGACAGAAGAGTTGGCACATTCAATCACCAGATCCGCCTCCCTGTACAGCATTTCATCCGCCACGTCCGTAACCGGGCACACCGCTTCCTTTTCCGCCGGCCAGAAAGGGTCCTGAATGAAGCACACCTCTCCCCTGCCGTTTTCCGTAATATGTCTGTAAAGGCTGCCGCCGATCTTTCCGCAGCCCAAAAATCCGATTTTCTTCATCCGCTTCTCCTTATTCGGTCATTCCATTCTGATCAGCGCATTCTCATCTGATCCTTCTTTCCTCCCGGTTATGCGCGGTAACGTTCCATCACAGTGAGCAGCCGTTTCACCGCGTCCACTGCCGCTTTATGATCCTGCGAGAAATTGATGCGGAAGCTGTCCGTAAACTGAGGGCCGAATTCTGTGCCCGGCGTAACGGTGACCCCCGCCTGCACCCGCAGAATCTTTACAAAATCCTGGATGGTCACATCGAGAGGCGGAAGCTTGGGAAATACATAACTTCCCGCTTCTGTGGTCCGTACCCGGACGCCCTCCGCGGCCCGCAGTACGGCCAGAATGTCATCCCGGATCGCCTGGTGAGCCGCGATCCGCTCTTTCATCCAGCCCTCCGGCTCATGAAACCACAATTTCAGGAGAGACTGGCAGTAACCCGCAGCCCGCAGAGAAACAATAGCCTGAAGCTTTTCCATCCTGGTGATGATCTGCGCCGATCCAAAGGCAGCTCCCAGACGGAAACCGCTCATGGATTCTGTTTTGGACGGACCGATGATGGTGATCAGATTCTCGGGATCCCCCGCGCTTCCATAATGGGTATACGGGCGGCCGTCAAATATCTGTCTGGAATACAGTTCGTCCGCCAGGACAAAGGCGCCGTATCTGCCCGCCAGTTCCGCGATCTTTACAATCTCATCGTGAGAATAAATAACGCCGGTCGGATTATTGGGATTGGAGAAGAGGAACAGCTTCGCCCCCTGCCTGAAGGCGTCCTCAAGCTGCTCCAGGTCCAGCCCGGCTCTGTCATCATGTTCAAAATAATGCATTTCCACAGGCACCAGTTCTCCTCCGAAGAACTGGACCAGCTTCCGGTTCGCGAAATAATCCGGCTCCACGATGGCTACCTTGTCCCCTGCGTTGACCAGGGATCCCATGGCCAGGAACAGCGCTCCCTGGGTGCCGGGCGTAATGATCAGATTCTGATCCGGATCGATGGGCATCTGCGTATAGGCCGAAAGCTTCCCGGCCAGATCCGCAAGACTGCCGGCCCCGCCCCGGTAAGGGGTATAAGCCTGTTTTCCTCCGACCCTGTATCCTTCCTCAAACGTCTCCAGAGAGCCCGGAATGGGCTCAAAGGCATCCACATCTCCATGGGAAAAGTCCACCTCTCTTCCCTCCAGCTTTTCACCCCGCAGATCCAGAACGGCGGCTTTCTGCCGCTCCTCCTGTCCGGGCGCGTTGTCCACCCCCAGCTTCGCAAATTTTTCCTCAATCGTCATATTGGTTCCTTCCTTTCCGCTGAATATTTTTTCGAGTTTATAAATCTCGGCAGGCTCTGTTTCTTCCAGATTCCTATCTGTCTTCATGATCATCCCCCGCCCACAATTATCAATATTGTATCATACCGATCTAATTCATTCAATTTTTTTGTATATTTTTTACATGTTTCATTCTGAAAGAACTGAAGGACAGCGGCAAGGAAATGACTCCTGAGGCATGGCCGCCGGTCAGCTGACCCGTCAGGAACACGACAAGTCCCATGGCCGTGAGCCGAAGCGGTAAAGAGTGCAGCGTTTTGGCGTCCCCCTTACACGCAAAAAACCGCCGTACAGGTTTCCCCATACGACGGCAGCGCCACGACCTGCTCCAGCAATTCAATTTTCAGACCGCGTTTGATTGCCCGTTTGTAGTCTTTTTTAAAACTGGTCGTATACTTGACAATGTACTTTGTTTTCCTCATTTTTTCAGGTCGGCAAACAACTCGTCAAGGTCATTGGATTGTGATTTTATCCCCCAAAAAAACAGAAACGCAGCATAAACAGCACGGTATATATACTTAAATATATCATGGGAATATAGCCTTCGTGAGAAGGATTTGAATCCTTAGTTAAGCTCCATATCATTGGTCCCATTAAAAATGCTCCAAAAAAAAGAAGAAAGCTAATAACTATATACATAAACTATATACCTCCTCAATTATAAAATGTGGCTGTGACTATTTGCGTATCTACCAAAAAGCTGGTATCATTCATTCACTTCATTCAATGTTGCTGCTGTACTTTTGTCCATTGGCCTCCCCCCCTTTGCGTCACTTTACAATATAGGACCCCTCCGCCTCAACCGCAGTGAAATTATTGTTCTGAACAAAAACACGATAGGATCCGCCTTTGCCTGAGTCTCACAGGGAAACATTCCCTGGTACTTTTTCTTAAGAGCAAGCGCCTCCCGCACAAAGCCTGCTGTCATGGCCAGAACCCCCGCAATCCAGCATGCCGTGAATATCTGCCCGACCATCAGAAGCACCGGGGAGGGCGTCAGAAAAACCCCGATCCAGCCGCTTCCCTGATAATTTCCCAGATACTGAAAAATAAAGAACACCGGCACAAGGAAAAAAATGATGAGCATCTGAAGAAGACGATAGGCCAGCCCCATATATCCTGCCCGCTCCAGCAGCAGACTGATCGGATACCAGACGGCCAGAAGGCAGCTCCCGGTGAAAGCCGTAAACAGAACCATGTATGTCAGATTAATCGTCCAGTTCATCCAAAATTCTCCTGATCTCTTTGATATCCTCCCTGGATATCTTGTTCCCATTCCCAAGAGCCGCCACCAGGTTTGAAGCCCGGCCCTGATACCAGAAATCCATCTCTTCCTGTAAAAGCTTCTGCCTGTATTCTTCCTCTGTCTTAAGGGGACAGATATAGGTATTCCTGCCCTTCCGGTAGGTCCTCGCAAATCCCTTGTCATAAAGCTTTAAAAGAAACGTGGAAACTGTCGTACGGGCATAATCCTTCCCATAGCGCGTCCGCAGAGCTTCCATTAAATCAGACAGAGACATATCCTCTCCGTGATCCCAGATGGTTTTCATGATCATGCTTTCGCATTCGCTCAAGTTTTTGCAGTCGTTAAATTCTTTTTTTTCCAAAATATGTCCTTTCTCTTTTCTAATATTTTAATACCTCTAGTCTATATAACTATATTATTATATATTTAGTCTTATTGCAAGTATATTTTAAACAATATTTCTCCTGTTTTATATCGTTTTACAGATTTATTAAGATATGTATCCACCAGAACCAAACCCCTCCGGACAGTCATACGCCCCGGGACTCTTCCGCATGAGTCCCGGGGCGTACTCTGTCCGCCGGCTTTACCGGCTTTCTGTCATCCTCGTTTTTTATTCCGCGTATTTGTCTGTAAATCTGGAGAGGATCGCCGCGCATTCCGCGCGCAGGGCAGTTCCCATGGGATCCAGCACCGTCTGGTCATACTTTCCGGTGATGATGCCGCTTCCGACCGCCCATTCCATGGCGTCTCGGGCAAAATCGTGAACCTGATCCCCGTCCTGATAGCTGCTCAGATCTGACCGTTCGCTGGTATCATATCCCATTTCCAGCGCGTAACGGTAGATCATGACCGCCAGCTCCTCTCTGGAAATCTTTCTGACAGGCTGGAAGAGGCCCGTGTCCTCATAGCCGGTTACAAGTCCCTGCTCCAGCGCCCAGCTCACAGGTTCCGCGAACCAGTCGTTTTCATTCACATCCGGGAAGAAAGAAACGTACTCCGTCTCCGGTGATCCGCTCAGCCTGTAGAAGATCATGGCCGCCTCCGCGCGGATCAGGCTCGTTTCAGGCATAAAGTGTTCCGGATCAAAGCCTGTCATGACCTGTTTTTCAAACACATCGTAAACAATATCATGATACCACGCGTCTTCGTCAACATCCAGGAAACGCTTCAGGGCCAGACCCGCCAGCGCGTTTTCGATCTGCCGGACAGCATCTTCCACATCCGCTTTTCCGGCATCCGGATCTGCTTCCACTGCCGCGGCGTTTTCAAGGGCTGCCTCCAGAGCCTTCCAGCTCTCTTCTGTATAGGCGCCCTCCAGCTTTCCATCTGCCTGCGCCGCCGCATCCGCGATGGCGCTCTTGTCCGCTTCAAAGGACGCGGCAACCGTCACGGCTCCGGCCGGCATCTCAAAGCGGAACTGCCTCGTTCCTTCGGGAACGTTTTCCGTGATCTCTTCTGTCTCGACCGCCTGTCCGTCTGCTCCGGAAACAGCCAGTCCGGCAAACAGATAACCCGCTTCTATATCAGAAACCGTCACAGATACAGAAGCGCCTGCTCCGGCCGAATCAGCAGGGGATGTCACAACAGCCGCCGCTTTCATGGCCTCCGGCTTATCCTGGGTGATCTGGATTTCGCTGACCGCCAGAAGTGTCCTGGCCTCATCCGCCAGCGCGCCGGCGGCTTCCAGCGCCTCTTCTGTCAGAGTCCCCTCCTCAAGAGCGCTGAGCGCATTCTCTGCCGCGGCGGCTGCCTCCCGGATCTTTGTCTGATTTTCTTTACTGTACTTATTATAATCCAGTGACGCTGTCTCACTGACAAACTTCTCCAGTGACGCGATGATCGTCTCATCCAGGACTTCCACCTGCTCTCCGTAGAGATGGAACTCATAGACTCTGGCATTGTCCTTGTTTTCGCTTCCCAGCTTGGTGATCAGAAGTCTCCAGTCTGTTCCGACGGCTTTTTCGGAAACTTCTCCATAATAAAGGTTCCTGTCATTTCCCGTAACGGTAAGAACATCCTTCCATTCGCCGTCTTCCTTCACCTGAAGACTGAAGTCTCTGGTGATATAGTCCGCGTTTTCATTGGCCGCGCTCAGAATATGCAGCGCATCGACCTGGTAGGTATCCGGGAATGTCACCTCCAGCCAGTAATAGCCGTTGTCGTCGTTGGCGTTTCGGCAGCTCCACTTCGTACTCAGATCGAAGTCCACTGTCATTTCCGCGCCTTCCTGGTCATTGGCCTGGTCATTGACTGCCACGGTGATTCCCTCAGTCTTCATCAGGCTGTCTTCAAACAGGGACGCCTGCACGCCGTGATACAGCTCAAACTCATAGATTCTTGCCGTGTTGGCCTCGCCGTCCTGGGCAGCCTTCGTGATATACAGTCTGACATAGCGGCTCTCAAAAGTCGGGACAAAGCGGCTTGTCGTGCTGTCCGTATTGTTTTCCACCGTGTCGATATCCAGCCATTCACCGTCTTCTGTTCTTGCCTGAAGCTTGAAATCCTTTGTGTTGTAGCCGGTCCGTTCACCGCCTTCTCCGGCGTGCTTCACGACCCACTGCCGGAAATATATCAGGCGGGAGCCATGCTCCCGCCTCTGATATGCAGCTATACGGTCTCAGGATCCGCTCTCCTCAGATCCTGAATCTGTTCCTGTATACGCTTCCCAGAGCGCGTCCGCCTCCGCGTCGTACAGCGCGGTTTTTCCCTCGGCGGTAACAGGATCTTCCACTCCGCATACCTCAGCGCGGAGCATCATCTGCATCATCCAGTAATACAGGTCTTCCGAATAATTTCTGACCAGAGCCTCCACCTCTTCGCTGCCGAAGGAAAGCCCCCGCTCTTCGATCTCCGCGTCCAGCTCAGCCGTATCCAGCAGCGTAAAGGAAGGAGACGGATAATTCATGTTCTGGTCCGCGTATTCATTGACATACTCTTCTTCCCTGGCTTCCAGCACGGGAAGGATGCCCTCGCTCATCTGGCTGTCGTTCAGCCCCCAGTAATTGGGAATAAAGGATTCGCCTGACAGATACTGATTCACAGCCGCCTCATTGTCCCCCAGCACTTCCTCTGTAAAATCCTTCCAGTCCATTTCCTGGTCGTCCCCGTGTTCCAGAAGGTAGGTGATCAGCACGGACCTGCCCTCTGTCTCTCCAAAGCTTTCAATTACGGCAATGACCAGCGGCACCTTCGTTTCATAGTAAAAATCTTCCTGGATCACGGTCATCTGCCCTTCCAGGTCCGGAGAAGCTGAGGACACAGAGGTGTCCGTCAGCATGTAATACAGATATCTGCCGTACTGAGTCGCCAGATTATCCTGCATGGCAATCCCGTAACGGGTCAGAAGATCGCTGGAAAGCTCCACTGCCGAATCGTCCACATAAAAATCTGCCAGCCCCTCATAAAGCCACAGATTCGGCGCGTAGCGCAGGTCGCTCTGGTGGATCAGACCGTCAAAAAACGCGTAATAGAGGGTTCTGGACATTCTCTCACATTCTGAAGCCACCTCCATATCCAGAGACAAAGCCGCGCCGCAGGCCCCCGTTCCGCCCAGGATGATCTGGTTTTCTTCATCCGTGCGGAGCAGCATCACAGGCGCCTCCGCGTCTGTTCCGTTGAACAGATTCTTATAATAGCTGTAAAAGGTTTCGACCACCTGCAGATCATCGGCCTCAGCCTGATCCGCAATGGCGGAATCCAGATACACAATGCTTTCATCATCCCCCAGCGTAATGGTTTCAAACTGACCAAAGCAGAAGGATGAATGATATATTCCGTTAAACACGCTCCAGTCCGGTTTCTCGATGGCAAAGGAATGCTCCCCGCTTCCCGGTTCTGTATAAGGCATGTAGCTGTCCCATTCAAATTCTGTATTCAGTGTAAACGCCAGTTCCGTCACCGTCTCATCGATATCTGACGCCTGGTCCTGCCCCACCCAGGGCAGCGCCAGCACATGACTTCCCTGAAATACCAGCAGGTCCTCATAAAAGCCGCCGTAAACGGTCCCCGAATTCTGGTCGGCTGTTTCTCCAAGCCGTACATCATAAGATAATATCACCGGCTCTGATGAGGTTACATCGATTCTCCAGGCGCCGCTCAGATCCTCCAGAGAAACCTCTTCTCCTGATTCCGTCACGCATTCCGGATCCGAATACGCGGATTCCGGCGTCTGAAAATAAATACCTGATCCTTCCTCTGATTCTTCTTCCCCGTTTTCCTGCCTGTTTTCATTCAGATCCGGCGTGATCCTCACTTCCACATTGACAATGCCCGAGGACGCTGTCTCCGCCTTCACTGTATAACTCAGTCCGTATGTCATTTCCGGAGCTCCCGTGCTTCTGCTGTACCAGTATATCCCGATCCCCAGTAACAGGCAGACACATACGATCAACGCCGCAATGCCTCCCCATAAGAGTTTTTTTCTCCGTTTCGTCATAGCTCTCCTTCCCGGAAGCTGTCTGTCGTCCGCGGACTTCCGTCTTCCTTGCTGTCTCTCTCCCGATTTTGATAATGGCGGCACCGCCGCCCGCCAGGGGCGGCGATACCGCCTGTCACAGTCAGCTGTCTGCTGTCCGGTCATGCTTGCTCATGATCCGGTCTGATACAGCCTCCCGCTCCAAACTGATTTTCTGATCCCGTTCAGCCGTCACTCCTGAACGAATTTTGTCATAAAGCGCTGCAGCATCACTGCGCACTCCGCACGGCTTGTGCCGCTTGACGGATCAAGCAGGGTCTCGCCGTACTTTCCGCTGATAATTCCGCTTCCGACAGCCCATTCCATGGCTTCCCGTGCGTAGTCGAATACCTGGTCCGCGTCTGCATAGCTTCCCAGATCTGCTTTCTCGGATGTGTCATAGTCCATATACTGCGCGTAGCGGTACAGCATAACAGCCATTTCCTGACGCTGGATCGAGTTGGAAGGACGGAATGTCTGCGTATCTTCATAGCCCTGGACAATGCCAGCCTCAACCGCCCATGAAACAGGTCCGATAAACCAGTCTTCTTCTCCCACATCGGGGAATCTGGTTATGATCTCTGTCTCAGGAGATCCGCTTATTCTGTAAAGAGTCGCCGCGAATTCCGCGCGCTTCATGGTATCATAAGGTCCGAAGGAAGTCGGATTCTCGCCATAGCCGGTCATGATTCCCTTCATGTTCACATAGTAAACTGAATCATAGAACCAGTCGCTCAATGCCACATCCTTAAAGTTCAGAGGCACATAATCACCGGCCACCGTCACGGTCACAGTACCAGATACGGACGGATCCTGTACGGATGTAGCCCGTACCGTCACCGTACTCTGCGGCTCGCCGAGGGAAACATACAGAACCCCGTTTTCATCAATCACAGTCCCTGACGACGAGTTGCCTTCTACGCTCCAGGTTACTTCCTGAGAAGGATTGTAGGTGCCGCCCACGACCGCGCTATAACTCTGGCTGCCGCCTCTCTCCACTGAGGAAGCAGTGGGGATAATTGTTACGTTAGACACCGTAGATACTGCCTGATCGGGCACTTTGTCCGCGATAAAGGATACCAGCTTTCCTGCTGCCTTCATCTCATAAATACGAAGCGCATAGGTATTATTGGACGCTTTATCCTTGACCGGCTGCGTCACTCTGATCTTCAGATAACGTCCTACCACTGTTCCCGGTTCAAATGTGTGTTCCGACTTGTTGGCGCCGTCATCCTGATTGTAATCAGCGATCTGCTCCCAGGTCACGCCGTCTGTGCTGATGTACAGCTGATATGCCCTGGTATTCCAGTTCGGGTCAGTATCTCTTCCTTCATAGCCTTCTACCCGGTTGTCATAACCATAGGTGGCATGGAAGATTTCAATCTCGCTCAGGTCATAAATGCCTTCCAGATCGATGACCGCTTCGCCCGGACCTCTTTCGTCCAGATATTCCGCGCACCATTTGGTGCCGAAGGAGCCGTCCACCATCATGCTGCCGCTCTCGTCGCTGCCTGTATTCATCGTATCGGTAACAGGCTTGCCCGCCAGAACACTGTCCGCGATATTGCCCAGCTCGTCCACAGCATTTGTGCTATTGAGGATAATCCGCTCCTCCACAGGTGTTCCCTCCGTGCCGTTTTCATTGACCGGCGTCACCTGTACGCTGATTTCGTTCCAGTTCTGGAAGCTGGTATTGTCAAGGATCACGCTCTTTCCGGATGCTCCGGTAATCGGTGTCTTCACACCCAGCACGGTCTTGAACCATTCGATCTTGGTATCTGCATCGCTGTCTCCGAGATTTCCTCCTGAGAATATATAAGACGCATCAAACCGGGTCTGACTTGAATTTTCTTCTGTCAGACGGGCTGACAAAGTCAGATTGCTCACGGAAGGAACCCGTTCTACATTTTCATGACCCCAGATCTTAAATTCATAAATACGTGCCGTATTCTTATTCTCACTGGTCGATCCCGGCTGTACTGCCTGAGTCAGGTAAATTCGATAATACCTGTAGTTTACGCTTTCTTCAAGCGTAAAGTTGTTTTCTCTCTGCTTATTGTCGGTAACCGTTACAAGATCTGTCCATTCCTCTCCGTTATTGCTTCCCTGGATCACATAATCAGAAGCAATATAGGCAGATTGTTCTGAACCCGCAGAGAATACGGTAAATCCGGAGATGTCCCAGGCATTGCCTTCACCCAGATCCACCTGCAGCCAGGTCGGCTGATAAGTTCCAGTCGAATCTTCGCCGCACCACTTGGTTGAATCATCACCATCTGTTGCCAGATAAGGATCTTCGCCATTAAAGTTGTGGCAGGCGGTTACATTTTCCTGAGGCACGGTCAGTGCCGCGTTGCTGATGCCGCCGTAAATACCGTTGCTCACTTCAGAGACAGGTCCGTCATTGCCTTCCGCGTCAACGCCTACAGCCTTATAGTAATACAGACCTTCACTGTCCAGAACATCAGTAAAGCTGTCCGCTCCGCTCATGGAAACGCCCACGCAGCTGTCTTCATTTACCTCAAAATCCGGATTGGTGCCGCGGTAAATGCGGACTTTTTCTGTTCCGGTCGAGCTGTCCCAGGTCAGGACCACATTTCTGAGTCCGTCTGTTTCAGCTGTCAGGTTGGTTACTTCAGGCACGCTCTGCGCAACTGCCGTCTCATTAAAGGAGCCTGCCAGGAACTCGCTGCTCACGGCTGTGACCGCCATGATCTTCATGTCAGAATTCTCAGGAAGGAGGATCGAATCCAGTCCGGCCTCAGAATTCACATAAATCTTATAAACATACTGGTAGTTGTCCACAGTCATCCTGTCCGCAACGCCGTTGTGGAAATGGGTGAAGACCGCGGCAATCTGATCATTGACTTCCGCTTCTGCGAAGGTATTGGAGAAACGGTCCCATCCGGACAGGTTCGCGTCCCAGGAAGCAAAGGAGATTTCCTGCTGCACGCTTGTACCGTCTGTCTGGTACACAGTAAAGGTTCCGGAAGCCGCCTCGTCGGATGTGGCCGCGCCGAGAATGTAAACCGCGTCGTAATTGCCTTCCGGCAGGCGGATTCTCTGGCCTTCAGCCTGAACAAAGTTGTTCGCTCCGTCTTCTGCTGATCCCAGTTCAAATACAGCATTGTTGTAGGTCACTGTGCTCTCCCAGAGCTCGGCGGGAATGGTGTTGCCCTCACCGTCATAATCTCCGTCGGCACGGTTTTCATTGTAGCTCACACCGTCCACATTGTAGTAGGCGGAAAGATCTGCCGCTGCCGTCTGCATTTCCGGCTGCTCCAGACCGCTTTCTTCCAGAGTCACTTCAACTGTCGTGATCTCATATTTGTCAACCGTAAAGGTGATCTGGTTTCCGCTGACGCTGATCTCTTTGTTCAGATCCTCGTCGTCATGCTCCAGCAGATTGACTTCCTTCGCGGCTGTCACAGCGCTGGGCAGTGTCAGAGTCACCGTGCTGCCGTCCTTGCCTTCCGACTCATATACGCGGAGGATCAGTTTATTCTTGGATCCTGCCTCATCATAAGGAGTCTTGACAACGGTCAGCTGCACGTTGTTGTCCGCGCTCTCCGCGGAAGCAAAGGACGCAGACTGTCCGTAGGTTCCCTCATGGGCTTCTACCTGCTGTGCCTCGGATATATAGTTGAGCTCATATCCTTCTTTCACAGTATCTGCTTCTTCCCATCCGTCCGCGTGAGGATAAATGGAATAAGTGAAGCTGTGCTGTGTTTTGTCGATGTAATACTCATCGGGATCCCAGCCGCTGCATCTCACATCCGCGCCCATGGGAGAACGAAGGGCCGACAGTCTCAGCCTTGTGGTGCCGTCTTCCAGATTCAGCGCGTCCCAGCCATATTTGCTGTCGTTCAGGATGCTGACGCCGTGGCTTCCGTCGTCGTCGGTGATATCCGCCCATTTGTGGCCGGAAACCTCAAATTTTCTGGCATCCAGCTCAGTATCTCTCGTGGTCGGTCTCTCAAGGCTTCCATAAGCCATCTCGTAGCTCGCCTGAGCCGCGTCCGCCGCGATCGGGAAGGAGACCTTCAGCATCTGCTGGTTCTCATTCCAGTCAACTTCCATCTGCACATCCACTCTGTCGCTTCCCGCATCCAGGATGATGTCCTGTCTGATGGCTGAGCTTTCCCAGGTCTTGGTCACACGGACAACCACCCGCTCCGCAGTCTGCTCGATCAGCTCAACAGAATCCGCTTCATTCAGAATGCCGATGGGCTCCGCATTCATCTCTTCTCTTGTCACGTCCCAGGCCGCGTAGCTTGAGCTGCCCGCGTCTCTCAGCACATGGAGCTCGCTGCCGGTGCCTTCTGTGAACGCCGCGCGGTTTCCGTCCTTTTTGTCATATACCTGACGGATATTTCCGGTGGTCTTGTCGATCTCCACCTTCAGAGAATCATTCTCCAGGATAAAGGTGTTCTCATCTTCGGAAGCAGCCAGGTCAGAGGTTACCGCTCCGCCTGCCTCTTCTACTGAAAATACCTTGTAGCCCACTGCCGGCACATCGGTGGCCAGGAACCGGATCGTCGCTGTGTTGTTCTCGTCGTCCCGTTCCGTCACCGTAGTCATCAGCTGTGTATCTCCGTCATAGACGGCGATATTCTCAGGCATTTCCCCATCAAAGGCCACCTGCATCTCTACCATTTCGTCTCTCGCCCAGGAGAGCGCGTTGAATACCAGAACAGGCACGCCGTCCACCTGTGTATCCGCCACATAACCCATGGCCTGTACGCCGGTTGTCAGCGTATTTTCAAGAAGGCTCTCGGCCAGCTCCTGATCATTGTAAGTATCCATATAAGCATATGGAATGGAGGAGCCCGGAAGCACATCATGGAACTGGTTGATCAGGATTCTGTCCCATGCTTTGTTGATGTTGGCTTCATCGGCGTCTGCCGTCACATTCAGCCAGTTTCCGATCGTAGCTGCCTTCTCAGCCTGATCCGCAAGGATCTCATTCTTCCGGTTATACTTTTTCACCTGCGCCCATGAGGTATAGGTGCCGCGGTGATTTTCAAAGTACATTTCACCATCTACTTCTCTGACCTTGTCCAGATCTTCCTGACTCAGCTCATTGAAGAACTCCGTGATCGTGGCCAGCTTGACCTCAGCTCCGTCCACGACCTTGCCTTCGTAATTGGCATATCCGCTGGAGGAAGGGCCGCCGCCGTGGTCGCCGCTTCCGAACATGCCCGCGGCAACTGTCACGTTGGTGTCATAGCCTTCCTGATGGTTTCTGTCCAGAGCCGTGATGATATCACTATCACTGTAATTGGACACATAATCATGATAGCAGGCATAGGCGAGCACAGAATCGCCGCTGATGCCGTTCCAGACAAACACGTCTGATTTTCTTTCCCGATTGCCGTTGTTTCCGTCATTCTGCCAGTTGAGCTTCGTGGTAACAAAATAATCCATTCCGCTCTTCTGCAGGATCTGAGGGAACTGGCCGCTGAATCCGAAGGTATCCGGCACATAGCCGACTGTACTCATCTGGCCGAATTCCTCTTCAAAGAAATGCTGTCCTTCCAGAGACTGGCGCACCAGAGATTCGCCGCTCGGAAGGTTCAGATCCGGTTCTACCACCTGGCCGCCGGGATTGTCCCACTGGCCCGAGGCAATCAGCTCTTTGACCTGTTCATACAGTTCCGGGTAATATTCCTTTACCCATTCATAATGCTTGCTTGCCGACATGGAGAATTTTGCTTCCGGATCCTTCTGCAGCGCATCAACCGCTCTGTTGAATGTATCGCTCAGAACATCTCTTGCCGTGTCCTCGAAAGGCCACTGCCATGCCGTATCAATGTGGGCGTTTCCGATCATATACATCGTATATCCGTCGTGATCGGCCGCCTCCGCTGTCGACGCCCCAAAGCCGCCGAAGCTGCCGGCTGTCATGGCTGCCGCCATCACTGCCGCCAAAGCACTTTTCCATCGTACTCGTTTCAATAATCTCCCTCCTTCAATGTTATTTCGTGCTTTATTACCGCTTTCCTCCTTCCCTTTACTCTATTTGGAACGGCGTTTTGCATCCGCCGCTGATCCAGCTTTTCCAGGCCTCTGCAACCTCCTCATTTCCCAGTACCTCATATCGTGTCATGGGATCGTCCGCCTCATTTCCGCTCAGTTCTGCCCGAAGGCAGTTTTCCCTCAGCAGGCTGTCTATGGTCTCAGCGTATTGACTGATGTACTCCTCTGTCTCTTCATCCGCGTAGCTCACTCTGTCAAGCTGCCCGGATTCCTTCAATGTCTCCAGTCCCTCCAGCGACATGGTTTCTATGGGATAATACCCCAGCTCATCATCCAGCCAGCTGCCCAGGGTGATCTCCGCCTCATTGAGATTCGCCAGGATCTCCTCCGGTTCTCTGGAAACGGTTCCCAGCTGCCACAGGGGCAGCACTTCCGTGCCGGCAAAATAAGCGTCCCAGGCCCTTTCCGCTTCTTCACTCCCCAGAAGGCGCCCGGTCATATCCCTCACAGAGTAGGCCCCCTCATCATAATGCTCCAGCAAATCAGAAAGGACCGCGTTCTCCTTCCCGGTCTCCTCCTCCAGCCAGGCCACTGTGAGCGGCGCCTGGATGTAGTGGAGGAATTCCACCTGTGCCTGGGACATGAGATCCGCCTCCTCCTCCGGCTCTATCTGATACAGCAGCGGCTCCTTATAACGCATATACAGATACTGGTCATAAAGATCTGCCAGCTGCCTGTCTTTTTCCCATCCAAATTGATTCTTCACAGTCTCCGGGAGCGACTGAAGCGCCATATTCTCATAATAAGTGGCAAGCCCCTCGGCCAGCCACAGAAGCGGCGCCTGATGAATGCTCTGTCCGCGCACTCTGCTGTCCAGAAATGCGTGAAACATCCGGTGACTCAAAAGCTCCCAGTCCCTTGACTCCTCCGGGTCAAAGGACGCTCCCACCGAATGGCGTCCCGCACCGCCGATCACCGCGGTGTCCGATGGAAGAAAGATCACGTCATACTCCTTCTCTATCCCGAAAAGTCCGATATAATAGTCCAGCAGACTGAGAAGCGCTTCCTGATCCTGTTCCTCCGGCTGCCATCCGTTCTCCGCCGTGTGAACACGAAGAACGCCGCCCTCTTCTGAGGTCAGCTCTGCCGTGACAAACCGGCCCATGGCAAAACAGTCGTTTGTCAGATCATAAAGATCAGGCCAGGTAACATGCTCCATCTGTTCAAATGGATTGACCGCGCTCCAGCCCTCCGGCACTTCCAGCACCACAGAAAGCCGGGACATCAGCACCTCGTCCGACGGGATTCCTTCCACATAAGCCTCTGCGGGCAGAAGCAGCGCGTGAAGGCCGTCAAACACACAGAAGCTCTCTCCCGCCGTTCCCTGAGCGCCGTGTTTTCCCGACTGTCCCAGCGTCACCTGATAAGTCAGGCTTTCGGTCTGTCCGCGTCCCACATACAACGACGCGCCGCTGCCGGAAGTCTCCGCCGCGGCATCCTCCTCCCAGCTGACAACCTGATCTGTCACCGGGAACTCATATGTCCGTCCTTTGGAAAACCAGGAATTGGTCACGCTGACCGTGACCTTCAGCTGGTTTTCACCAGAAACCTCACATCTGTATTCAAATTCACAGGGCCTTTCCCGGGACAGCAGATACCATCCGCCTGCCGCCAGCGCCAAAGCCCCCGCCAAAATCAGCAAAATCGCAACTGTCTTTTTCATATCTTGGAGGTTGGACGGACGCGCCGCCTCCGGGCGGCGCATCCATCCCGTTAAGGGGGGTTAACCAATCAATTGTTTTGGGTATACTCGTCGGTAAATCTTGACAATACTGCCGCGCAGTCCGCGCGCAGAGAAGCTCCGTGAGGATCCAGCACGGTCTGCTCATACTTTCCGGTGACCACACCGGTTCCCACTGCCCAGCTCATGGCCTCTGCCGCGTACTCCTGCACCAGCGCGGCATCCTGATAGCTGCTGTAATCAGCCCGCTCTCCGGTATCGTATTCCATAAACTGCGCGAACCGGTACATCAGGACCGCCAGCTCCTGGCGGGAAAGCTCCCGGTCAGGCTGGAAGGTGCCGCTGTCCTCGTAGCCGCAGATAATTCCGTTGTTCACGCCCCAGGTCACTGCTTCCGCGTACCACGCGCCTTCCTGCACGTCAGGGAATATCGAAACATATTCCACATCCTCAGAGCCGCCCAGGCGGTAAAGGAGCATCGCCGCCTCAGAGCGCTTCAGTGTATCCTCGGGTCCGAAATGCTCCGGATCATATCCGGTCATGATCTGTTTTTCAAATACATCATAAACAAATCCGTAATACCATGCCGCCGGATCCACATCCTGGAACTGCTTCAGGACCAGAGCGTCAATGGCTGCTCTGAGGGCTGTGACGGCACTGTTCACATCAGCGCTGCCCGCGTTTTCGTCTTCCAGGACTGCCTTCGCGCCTGCCAGCGCTTCCTCAAGCGCCTTCCAGCTTTCTTCTGTATACGCGTTCTGCAGCTTTCCTTCCGCTTCCTCGATCAGAGGCGCCACGGCGCTCTTATCTGTCTCGAAGGCCGCTGTAACCGTCACAGGTCCGGCCGGCATGACAAACCGGTACTGCCCGGCCTCTCCTGTTTCTTCCAGCACCAGGTTTCCGCCTTCACTGTCAGCCGCCGTCAGGCCAAGGAACCGATATCCCTGTTCTGCAGCGCCCACTGTTACCGTGACCGGCGTACCCTCGCTCACCGGGCCTTCCGGCTCTACCGTGATGACCGCGTCCGCCATGGCCGCGGGCTTCGTCTGCCGGACTGTGATCTCATATAAAGGCTCATCCTCTACTGTGATCTCCACGCTGTCTGTCAGTCCGGAAGAAGGATGGGTCACAGTGATCACGGACTTTCCGGGAGCGACTGCCGTCACCCGTCCGTTTCCGTCCACTGATGCCGCCGCCGGATTACTGCTTTCCCAGAACAGAATCTGGCTGGAGGCGTTTTCCGGCGTGATCACCGCAGTGAGGTCAAAGGAGGTTCCTGTATAAACCACTCCCTCCGGCGCGTTGGCGATCCTCACGGATTCCGCTCCCACGGCCTCGCCGGCATAAGGGATCACACTGACCACACACTCTGCCTGCACGCTTTCATCCAGTACGGAGTACGCTGTGATCACCGCGGATCCCGCGTCTCCCAGCACTGTCACTCTTCCCCTGCTGTCCACCGAAACAAGCTCCGGATCAGAAGATTTCCATCCTATGCTGGCCGCGTTGGCAAGCGGTTTCGTGACCGCGGAAAGCTGTGTGCTCTGTCCTTTCAGCAGTCCCACCTCTGTTCTGTCCAGAGTAATCTCTGTGAAGGGCAGGGGCTCTCTGTCTGAAAGATTGACGCCCATGATCTCAAATTCATACATGGAGAAGCCGTATCTGGTATTGACCCGGCTGATCCCCAGCATACGCACATACCGTCCGGTGTAAGTCTCGGGCAGACTGTATTCTTTCCAGCCCGCTCCGGAATTGTTTGTCTCATGGACCATGTCGGTCCAGATTTCCATATCATCCGAGATCTGGATCTTATATTCTTTTCCTGCAGCGCCCTCCCAGAGGATATTGACTGCCTGGACCTGGCATACGCCGCCCAGATCCACGATATACCACTGGTCGTCGTTGCGTCCGGACGCCCATCTGGTGCTCTCGCTGCCGTCAATGGCTTTTTCCGGTGTCAGGCTGGAATCATTGGGGTCATTGGCGCTGGCGGTGGCTGTTTTTCCAAGCGCCAGGTTCACAACCTCTTCGGGAGAAATGCCGCTGCCGTCTTTGCTCAGGGCTCTCAGCTCGAACAGGGAATACTGATGCTCGCTGATTCCCTCAACCCGCAGATACCGTCCCGTCTGAGGCGTCTCAAAATCAAATCGTACATAGCCGCCATCCGCGGCCTCTGTCACTTCCTGAATCGTCCTCCAGTCTGAGCCATCGTCAGAAAGCATGATCTTATAGTCCGATCCGTTGGAATACCACTGGATATCCACCGCGTCAAAGGTCGCGCCGGGTCCCAGGTCAACCTGGATCCATTCCGTGCCCTCACTGCCGGACTGCCAGCGGGTGATGTCCATATCGCCGTCCACCGCGTTGGAAGCGGGATAAGCGGAGGTTACGCTGCTGACGGTCACAGGCTTTTTCAGCGCCAGGTTCTCATAAACGCTGATCGGAAGCTCTGCCTCTGAATTTCCGTCCGCCACAGAGGCCGTAGCTGCAGCCTCTCCGATTCCCACAAATTTCAGAACGCCGTGCTCATACTCGGCCACATCCTGATCCGTGGTGGAATATTCGATCTCACTGATGCCGTTGGCGGGCGCCGTCTTGAGCAACGGCTCCGCGTCATAACCGATCACGCCGTCCAGGGCGCTGTCGTCAAAGCGGATCTTCTGGATCGGACTGTTATCCGGTTTATAGTCCAGAGATACATTGGAGATCACAATGCCGCCTTCCGCGCGGATCTCCAGGAAATCAGTCTGATCCGGCAGAGCTGCGATCTCATACACAGCCCTGGTCCAGCCGTCGCCCGCGTCCTCTTCGGACACAGCAGCCTCCACAGACTGAAGCGCCTCTCCGCTCTGTCCGGCCAGGAACTCGACTGTCTCGTCCCCGGTCCGGTATACCGTCACCTGGGCAGTCTGAAGATTGGTATAGCTGTAGAGAAGACTTCCTCCCTCTTCCGAAGCCGCGGCCACATCACCGTCTCCGCCGTAAAGATCTTCTGTATTCTGTACAAAAGCAAAACCACTGTCTTCAAAGGTCCTGCTGTTGTTCATCATCGTATCCTGAAGGGTCTTCAGGTCGCTGGAATTTCTCATGGTCGCGTCGAACCGGGTAAACTGAGGGGCCCACACCTTAGCCGGATGGCTCTTCAGCACGATCTTCAGATAATTCGCGCCTTCATTGACCGCGCCCTCGGGAGAAAGCTCCTCCCTGTACCATTCAACATAAGGAGTCGATCCCAGTGTCTGATAAGCCTGCTCTGTCCACTCCACGCCGTCCGCGGAGGTATAGAGTTCGATTTCTCCGATCGACTTGGAGTAACCGTACACCTCCAATGTGAAATCTTCCAGTCCTGGAAGCATATAGGTAATGTATTCCTCGGTCTGCGCCGCTCTCTTCAGACGGGTAGAATCTCCGTTATATTTTTCCGGAGACGCCGCGTCAAAGAGCCATCCGGAAGAATAGCTGAGCATCTTATCAAAATTTTCAAATTCATCATAGAAATTGGTCGTGGCCGGCACTGTGACAGAAACCTCTTCACAGAGGGCACTGACACCATGCGCATCCTTTGCCCTGGCCGCCAGGTAATAGGTCATCCCCGGCGTCAGTCCGTAGATCTTCAGATCCTCAGACTTTGTTTCCAGCGTGCTGGTGTAATTTCCGCTTTCCGTCCCGTATACCACTTCATAGGAAGCGGCGCCCGGCACCTTTTTCAGGGAAACATCCAGCGCGTCATTGTTCATCTGGGCAGACAGGATCTTTGTGCCCTGAAGCTCCACCTCATCATAGGAAAGCTTCACGGTAAAGCTCCGGCCCGCGCTGCCGTTCACGTCGATCTTCAGCTGGATGCTGGGAGCGGTCTGCACCACCTCCACACCGTCATCCACGGCAAGGATTCCCCTGGCGGCGCGGTTGATCTCCACGTTGATGTACCCGTCGTTTTCCAGAGTCGCGTCGGAAACGGAGATCTCCATTCCGCTGTCATTCTCGGAGATCATAATACTGGCGGCGGAGTCTGAATTGACATAATTGCGGACGCCGCAGGCATCCAGTGAATTTTCACCGTCCTGCCAGAAGTTCACGCCCAGGATCCCCAGGCTCTTCTCATAGACCGCGTGGGCCGTGTCGTCCTGCTGCAGGATCTCCACATCGCTGGATGCCGCGTAGGAGGCAGTCTCGGCGTCGGTCTTTCCGGGCAGCAGCACATAGGCATAGGAAGCGTCCGTCGGATTCTCTCCGTGGCTTGTCCAGGCTGTAAAATAGTCAGCCTCGACTTCAGAGGTATCCGTATTGTATTCACCCAGATCCGACCATTTTCCTGTGCGGTGTTCGCTCTTTACATTCAGATCCAGACCGTTCGGGAAATAAAAGCCGATATCTGAATTTTCTACGTTCCCCTGCATATGCAGCGTAGAAGCGTCTTCGTATGAGATGACCTCACCGTCCATGGCCATGGTCTGGCTTTCTCCATTCACGGAGTAGGTACGGTTGTCCTCATCGATCATATAGTTTTCCAGCGTCGTCTCCAGTTCGCCGTTTCCGCCGATCCCGGTTCCGAGCGCGACCACTTCATCGTCAAACATGAACCAGGATTTTTTCATCTGGAGATTGTTTCTGCTGGTGGCAAAATCCATGCCGGTCACGCCGTAGGTTCCGTCGGTCACGCCGCCGGTAAAACTGTTGTTGTTGCGGGTCTGGGAGCTTAAGCTCTTTCCGTAGATGGAAGTGGCGCCGGGCAGGCGGTACCAGTCAATGGTCGCTTTGTTGACGCCCTCAAACCGGGTCAGGTCTTCATTATATAAATGCGTCATGCCAAGGCCCGTATACCAGCCCTTCGCGTTGGAATCCCCGATCTCACAGTTGGCGATCCGCTTGGAGGTCATGGCGATGGAATAGGTCCATCCCTCCTCTGACCAGTGGATCGTTCTGGCGCCGGCATTCATCTGATAATTGTTTCCCGAAAGGTCAATGGGCTCAATGCTGTCGTCCTCCAGGATCTCATTGACCTTGACCACCGTATCCAGCGGGAATTTATGCCAGGGTGTGTCCGCGCTGTTGTTCATCTCCTCGATCATGAAATCGTTGCTGAACCACTGCTTGATCACGCCTTTAAACTGCGCCGCGATCTCGGCCGGAGCGGACTCGGCCAGCATGAGCATGGCGTTGGCAATGATCAGGCCGCCTCTGGGCTGGGTGGTATCATAGCGGGTAATCTCACGTCCCCGGAAGGCGTCCATGGCAAGCCCGTTGTAAACAAAGGGCTCATATGTATCCAGAACCCACTGGTATACGATATTGGAACTGTCCTCATCAAGCTCCCAGGGCGTACCCTCCAGCATGTAAATGATGTAGGCGGAATCCGTCAGGCACATAAGGCCGTAACCGCCGTTATAGGTAATGATGTTATGCTGTACGAATGTCCCGTCCGTATAGTATCCGTCTCCCGATGTGGTATAGGAAAGCATACCCGGCATCCTTTCCGCCACAAAATCGAGCCACTCCGGATCCTCCAGGAGAATGCCGGTATACATCCGGACCCGTTCTGTCCAGGTGGCATTCGCTCCGGTCATGGTGGTCTTTCCCAGATAATGGATCATAGCCGTCGCGTAGGTTTCAATTTCCTCCGGGGTGAACTCATCATAAAGCAGCATCAGCGTCTCGCCCAGATAGATCGGGGCGCCGATCTGCCAGGAAAACCAGTTTCCATATCTTGGAATCGACGGATTAAAATGATTGTCATAGACAAATTTTACGGCATCCTTGATATCCGCCAGCATTTCCTGATTGTGGTAAAGATCACATCCCTTTGTCTCATAGGCCAGCGCCATGGCGCGGAGATACTGGAATGTGAACTGAAGTGAATTGGCGTTGATGTAAACAGTGGAAGACGGCCGCCTCCGTCCCAGGGGATATTCCGAAAAGATGTAATCCTGAGAAGAATCCAGTCCCTCGATCTCCTGATCGTTCTCATCCCGGTAGCTTCCGCTTATGGCATTGGAAACGGGATTTTTGTTCATCTTATCCCAGTAATTCTGAGCAGTTGAATTGATGGATTCCAGCATAGGCTGAACCCGTTCGTCATTGGGATCATAATCTCCTCCCACCGCCATGTCATAAAATTTCAGACGCATGGCCGCATAAACAGTTTCTTCTGCTTCAGACGCGTCGGTCTGCTCTGCCGCCAGCTCTCCCGCGGCATATACAGAAAATGTGCCGAGCAATGTGGATGCAAGCATCACAAGACTCAGACAAAATGCAAGTTTTTGTTTTAATCGTTTTGCCTTTTTCATAGCCCTCTCCTTATTCGGACAAATATTCATTAAACAGTATAGCAAATCACCTTTGTGCAAATAAGGGGGTATTTCACCTTTTTATGGGGGGATTTTATGCATTTTATACGAAACGAAAGAAAGACCCCGACGGAGCTCCACCAGAATCTTTCTCTTATTTCGACTTTTTTCTTCTATTTTTATCTATTTTTCACATTGCCCGCGAACTGGCTGTTATACAGCTCCGCATAAAACCCGTTTTTCGCCAGGAGACTCTTATGATTTCCCTGCTCCACCACGTTTCCGTCGCGCATGACCAGGATAATGTCCGCTTCCCGTATGGTCGAAAGGCGGTGAGCCACAATAAAGCTGGTCCTCCCCTCCATCATCTTCGCGAAGGCGTTCTGGATCCTGATTTCCGTCCTGGTATCGATAGAAGAAGTCGCCTCATCCAGGATCAGCATGGGCGGCAGACAGAGCATGACCCGGGTAATGCAGAGAAGCTGCTTCTGTCCCTGGGAAAGATTGTCCCCGTCCTCTGAGATCACCGTATCATATCCCTGGGGCAGCCGCTTGATAAAGCTGTGGGCATGGGATGCCTTCGCCGCCTCTATGATCTCCTCCTCGGCGGCGTCGGGCCGTCCCATGGCAATATTTTCCCGGATGGTCCCGTTCCTCAGCCAGGTATCCTGGAGCACCATGCCGAAGCTGCTCCTCAGGCTCTTCCTGGTCACGTCCCGGATCGGTGTGCCGTCGATCCGGATGCTCCCGCTGTCCACATCATAAAAGCGCATCAGCAGATTGATCAGCGTGGTCTTTCCGCATCCGGTCGGCCCCACGATGGCCACCCTCTGTCCCGACTCCACAGAAAGATTGAAATCCTCGATCAGCTTCTGCTCCGGATAATAGGAAAAATAAACATGCTCCAGGGAAACCTCTCCCTTTACGTCCTGCAGAATTCCCGCGTTTTCCTTATCGGGCGTCTGGGGATCCTCTTCGATCAGTTCAAAAATCCTGGCCGCGCAGGCAACCGCGTTCTGCAGCTCCGTCACCACGCCGGATATTTCATTGAAGGGTTTCGTGTACTGGTTAGCATAAGTAAGGAAACAGGAAAGCTGTCCCACGCTGATCCCGCCTCCGATGGCCGACAGCGCCCCCACAATGCCCACGCCCGTATAGACCAGGCTGTTGATAAAACGGGTGCTGGGATTGACCAGTGAAGAGAAGAAAGTCGCGCGGAGAGAGCAGACCTCCAGTCTCTGATTGATCTCGTCAAACCGTTTCTGGCATTCTTCTTCATAGCCAAAGGCCTGCACCACCTTCTGGTTTCCGATGGCTTCTTCAATGAGGGCGGTCTGCTCTCCTCTTGTCTCCGACTGAAGCTTAAACATGGAATAAGTCCGTTTCGCGATGAATCCGGCCACCAGAAAGGACACCGGCGTGATCAGGACCACCACAGCCGTGATCCTCACATTGACAGAGAGCATGAAGCCCAGGGTCCCCACAATTGTCATCACGCCTGTGAACAGCTGGGTAAATCCCATCAGGAGTCCGTCGGCGAACTGATCCACATCGGCGATCACCCGGCTCACCACTTCCCCGTAGGAATGGCTGTCGATGTATCGGAGGGGCAGGATCTCGATTTTCGCGAAGGCGTCCCTCCGGATATCCTGCACCACCCGGTACGTGATCCTGTTGTTGCACACATTCATGATCCACTGGGAAACAGCGGTTATGATCAGTACCGTGACCACTGTCTGCAGAACCTGGTACACCCCTTTGAAATCCACGTTTCCCGGCCCCACGATGCAGTCAATGGCCTGCCCGGTCAGGATCGGCACATAGAGCGTGGAGGCCACCGTGACTGCCGCCAGGATCAGAGACAGCGCCACAGAAAACCTGTATTTTTTCACATATTTCAATATCTTGGATATGGTATCCTTCCTGTACGCTTTTTTTACCGTCTTCTCAGCCATTGGCGCATTCCTCCTTGGGAAACTGTGAATAATAAATCTCCTGATAAACCGGGCAGCCGGCCAGAAGCTGTTCATGGGTCCCGATCCCGGCCACCTCCCCGTCATCCAGCACAATGATCTGATCCGCGTACTGGATCGATGCAGCCCTCTGAGATACAATAAAGACCGTCAGTTTTTCTTTCATCCCCCGGATTGCCTGTCTCAGCTTCGCGTCAGTGGCAAAATCCAGCGCAGAGGCACTGTCGTCCAGAATCAGGATCTCCGGTTTTTTCACCAGCGCCCTGGCAATGGTCAGGCGCTGCCTTTGTCCGCCGGACAGGTTTTTCCCTCCCTGGGTAATCCGCATGTCCAGTCCGCCCCCCTTTTTCTCTACAAATTCCCTGGCCTGAGACAGCTCCAGCGCCTCCCACATTTCTTCCTGGGAAGCGTCCTTTTTTCCCCATTTCAGATTATCGCTGATGCTTCCCTTGAACAGCACCGCCTTCTGGGGCACCACGCCGATCTTGCCGCGCAGCACTTCAAGGGGATATTCCTTCACATCCACGCCGTCTACCCGGACCGAACCTTTTGTCGCGTCATAAAATCTGGGGATCAGATTGACCAGGGAAGACTTTCCGGACCCGGTGCCTCCGATGATGCCTATGGTCTGTCCCGGCTCCGCCTTAAAATCCACCTCTGTCAGAGATTCCGCGCCTGCGTTCTGATAGGTCAGACAGACATGGCGGAACTCCACTGTGCCGGGCTTCGCCGGCGCGGGCATTCTGTCTTTGCCGTTCCCTTTCCATTCTTCCAGAGCCGGCGCCGTCATGCTGGATTCTGTCTCCAGCACTGCTGAGATCCGGCCTGCGCAGGCCAGCGCCTTGGTGATGGTGATGATCAGGTTGGCCAGCTTGATCAGCTCCACCAGGATCTGGGACATATAATTGACAAGCGCCACAACCTCTCCCTGGGTAATGATTCCTCCGTCCACCTGGATCGCGCCTGTCCAGATCAGCGCCACTACAGCTCCGTTGATGATCACATAAGTAATAGGATTCATCAGAGCGGAGACCCGGCCCGCCGCGACCTGCATTCTGGTCAGGGTCTCATTCCGCTCTGAGAACCGCTTCCGTTCTTCCTCTTCTTTATTAAATGCCCGCAGCACCCGCACGCCGGTCAGATTTTCCCGCGTCGTTCCCAGCACCCTGTCGAGAGCCGCCTGCACCCGCTTATAAAGCGGCATGGTGATCAGCATAATGCCGAAGACGACCACGGACAGAAGGGGGATCGTCACCACAAAAATCATGGCCGCGCGCACATTGATGGTAAAGGCCATGACCATGGCTCCGAACACAATAAAGGGCGACCGCAGAAACAGCCGCAGCGTCATGTTGACGCCGGACTGGGTCTGGTTGACATCACTGGTCATTCTCGTGATCATCGTCGACGTGCCCAGAGTATCCATTTCCGTATAGGAGAGCCCCTGGATATGGGCAAACAGAGCGTGGCGCACGCCGGTGGCGAATCCCGCCGCCGCCTTCGCCGCAAAGTACTGAGCCGTCACCGAACAGATCAGGCCGGTCACGCCCAGACCGATCATGACCAGACACATCCGGATCACGTAGCCTCTGTCTCCGTTGACAATCCCGGTATCGATCACGGCCGCCATGACAAGGGGGACCAGAAGCTCGAAGGAGGCTTCCAGCATCTTGAACAGCGGCGCCAGAACGCATTCCTTCTTGTAATTTTTCAGATACACCATGAGCCTTTTCATATTTTCACCTCTGTGATATTGTTGTTGCCTTTTTCCGTTCTTTATACTATCATAAAAGCTGGTATATGAATAGTATTATATTAATATAGAAAATATATTGAAATCATATGGCGGCGCATACCCGCGCCGCCCGGGAGGTTCCTATGGATTTTAAACAGCTGTCCTATTTTCTGACTGTGGTGGATGAAGGAACCATTTCAGCCGCCGCCAAAAAGCTTCATATGACGCAGCCGCCGCTCAGCACCCAGATGAAAGCGCTGGAGGATGAAACGGGATGCCTGCTGTTCGAGCGCGGCCCCCGTTCCATCCGGCTGACCGACGCAGGACGGATCATGTATGAAAGGGCCTCCGCTCTTCTTCACATGTCCTCCCGTCTCATGGAAGAGCTGGCAGACTGCCGCCGCGGTTCCCACGGCACACTGAGGCTCGGCGTCGTTTCCTCCGTGGGCAGCACCGTATTCTGCCGCTGCTTTCTGGACTTCCACCGGGCTTATCCGGATATCCGCTTTGAAGTGTCCGAAGCAAACACGTATCAGCTGCTCGAAAGCCTCCGGGACGGACTGATCGAACTGGCGGTCGTGCGCACCCCTTTCCCCGTGGGGGATTTCCACTGCGTTCCATTAAAAAAAGAAGCCCTCACGGCCGCCGGCCATAAAAGCTTCTTTGAATCTTCTGATCTCGAGCGCAGTATTCTTCCCCTTTCCTCTCTTGCCGGCAAGCCGCTGATCATCTACCGCAGATGGGAAGAAATTCTGACGGATGCCTTCCATGCCCAGGATCTGGAGATGTCCGTTTTGTGCAAAAACGACGATGCCAGGACAACCGCTTTCTGGGCTGACGCCGGGCTCGGCATCGGTATTCTGCCCCAGGCCGCGGTCCCGCTCCTCAGCCATCCCGACAGCATCTGGAAGCCCCTGGATCAGAGTCTTCCTCCTTCCACCATCGCTGTGATCCACAGCAAACATTCCAGCCTGTCCACAGTAGCCAAAACCTTCGCCGACTATCTCCAGGACGTGTTTTGTAAAAAAAGCGAACCCCCGTCTGCCTGTGATCTTTAACCGATCACATCCACCGCACAGTAAGGCGTCATACAGTACATGGAGGAAATCCCGATGCCTCTGGATTCGTCAATCGCATGAATCACCTGGCCTCCGCCGATATACAGCGCCACATGATAAATGCTTCCGCCGCTGGCATAGAAGATCAGATCGCCGGGCTGTACGCTGTCAAGAGAAACCCTTGTACCGTTCCCCGCCTGCGCGCTGGAAGTTCTGGAAAGAGAAATCCCGAAATGCGCCATGACACTCTTGGTAAATCCGGAACAGTCCGCTCCGTTGGTCAGGCTTGTTCCGCCCCACACATAAGGATTTCCGACAAACTGCTTCGCGTAGGCGACCACAGCGCTTCTGGTGGAGGACTGGGTGCTTGACGCTGCTGCCTGCTGGGCGGATTCCTCCGCTGCCGACGCTTCCTCTGCTCTTGTCTCCTCAGCCTCGATCTGAGCCTGCTCTTCTTCCAGAGAAATCGCTTTGTCAAATTTCACATACACATCGATATATTCCTCTGCGACATATCCCGTAACCGGCTGTCCGTTCTCATCATTTCCCAGGGACAGCTTCACGAATCCGTCTGCCGCCGGCTCAACCACTGTATAGGTCTCGCCGCTGTAAAGCTTTGTAATGACCTCGCTCTCTGTATTCGGCTCTGTGCGGACTCTCAGGCCGCCCTCTTCCACATATCCGAACATTTTTCCGATCTGAAGAGCCAGGGCCTCGGCCTCGTCGCCTGTCACAAAATAATCTGCCTTGATATATCCTTCCACAGAACCGGAATGGATCTTATACCATGTACCGTTGGCTGCCTCTACCGTCTCTTCGATCGTAGCCGCGCAGTTATTGTAAATCTTTCCGACGATCTCCGACTCGGTTGTCGCGCTGCTGCGGATATTGACATAGTCCTCATCACTTCCCACCTGGGATACGGCTACGTCCGCGTAGGGAGATACCGTCTCCGCTGTTTCAGCTGCCGTTTCCCGGGTTCCATCAGTGGCTGCTGATGTTTCGGCCGCCGTCTGCTCATTCTGGGCTGTTGCGGCTGTCTCCGCCGATGCAGCCGAGCTGCTTTCGGATGCTGCCGACTCTGTCTTCGCGGTTTCTGTCTTTGCCGCCGCGACTCCCACTCTCGCCGCCGCAGTCAGCGCCGCCGCGCCTACCGCCACACTGTCTGTCGTTCCCGCTGTATTCAAAGTCACAGTAACGGCAGACGAAGGAGCTGCCATTACCAGGCCTGCTGCGCCAGGAAACATATAAGCCGCACTTCCCGCTGTCATCGCCGCACAAAGGCATCCTGCCGCAATCAGCTTTCTTGTTCTTCTCATCGAATTCCTCCAAATCACTTCGTCTGTTACATATTTCATACATTTATTACGAATTTATTACAACCACGTAAACGATTATAGCAATTTCCCCCTTGGTTGTCAACCTTTTCCCAGAGGAAAAATCATCCTCTTCGATCCGGCATCGTTTTCTGTTCCGAATCGATGTCAAACGTGCGCCCGACGAGCGCAAAAAAAGCGGTGTGGCTACCGGCCACACCGCCCGATCTTGTGTTATCAATTTCTTTTTTATGCTGCCGCCTGTCCGCCGGATCCTTACAGAATGGATACCGCACAGTAAACTCTGCTTGTATTCAGACTGCTGATGCCAATACCGTGAGCCTCGTCGATCGCATGGATGATCTGGCCGCCGCCGATATACATGGCAACATGGTAGATGCTTCCGCCGCTGGCGTAGAAAATCAGATCGCCAGGCTGCAGATCGCTGACAGAAATCCTGGTTCCGTTATTTGCCTGCGCGCGTGAAGTTCTGGAAATGCTGATTCCAAAGTGCGCGTACACGCCCTGTGTAAATCCGGAGCAGTCTGTTCCGTTGGTCAGGCTGGTTCCGCCGTACACATAAGGATTTCCCACAAACTGCTTCGCGTATGCAACAATGGCGCTCCTTGTAGCGTTGGACACGCTCTCTGTAGGAGCCTCTGTTTCCGGAGCCTCTGTCGTTGTCTCTTCTCTTCTGGAAGACTCAGTTTCCTGCTCCTGTCTGGAGGTCGTCTCGCGCTCCGTCGCGGCCTCAGTCTCCGCTTCCTCGAGCGCTTCCTCAGCTGCCCGCGCTTCTTCCGCAAGTCTTGTTTCTTCTTCCTGCTGCGCCTGCTCTTCTTCCAGGGACACCGCCTCATCAAACTGTACATATGTATCAACGTACTCTTTTGCGACGTATCCGGTCACATAATTTCCGTCGTCATCCTGTCCAAGGGAAAGCTGAACGAAATCATCCGTCTGATCAACAACGGTATAGGTATCGCCCTCCCACAGCGTATCGATCACGGCGCTCTCCGTGTTCGCCTCTGCTCTCAGTCTCAGACCGCCGGCGTTGACTCTGCCGAAGCTCTTGCCGATCTGCATAGCTACCTGCTCTGCTTCGTCGCCGGTCACGAAATAATCCGCCTTGATATATCCTTCCACGGATCCGGAACTGATCTTATACCAGGTTCCGTCTGCCGCTTCCACGGTCTCTTCGATCGTCGCCGCGCAGTTGTTGTAAATCTTTCCTACAACCTCTGCCTCTCTACTGGCGTCTGTTCTGATATTGACATATCCCTCATCCGTGCCCACCTGGGATACTGCCAGATTGGCATAAGGAGAAGCTTCTTCCTCCTGAACGGGCTCCTGCGCCGCCTCCTGGACCTCTGCCTCCACCTGGGAAGAAGTCGCGGCCTCGGTAGCGCCCTTCAGATAATCCTTCAGCTCAGTTTCGGGGTTCGCAGAACCTGCGTAAAAATTATTCATTGCTACGGAAATTCCTGCCACCGCGGAATCAATCTCAACCTTAGTCGCCGCATTGATGGAGGACACTCCCGCTATTAACACGGATGCGCACACACAGCCAATTGTGACAACAATCCTGTTTTTTCTCATAAATACAACCTCCAGTGTTTCAGCCATGCCGCATATTACATTTTTGTTACGTCTGTAATGAATGCAGCCTTTTTTCCTGCCTGCGCCGGCTTCCTGACGCGATTCTATGTCCCCGTACTGCTGAAACCGACCCCATTTTCACCGTTTTGTAACATCTCTGTCATATTTTTGTGAAAACTATGCTATGCCTCATATGTCATAAATTATACCAACTTCCTAAAAATATGTCAATAATTCTGTAACATTTTTCTGTCCGACTTTTCGTCCCGTTGGCCTGGAGAGCAATAAATGTTTCCATAATTTTAGAATTTTTCTTCTGCATAAAACGATTTTCTGAATCGTCCTCATTCAGACAGAGGATGATTCAGGAAAACGGTCAGTCTGCTCTGATTTCTGCCGCCGGAATGTAATGTTCTGATCTGGTAACCGTGGCAGGCGGCGCCGGATCCAGTCTGCGCCCCTCCAGCCCCAGGATATCCTCAGGCCGTACCCAGGGACGGTTCTGAAGCGCGCTCGTCTCCTCATGGGTCAGATATCCCTTGTACGCGGTCAGGCTCCGTCTTAAGAATCCATCTCTCGCGCAGGCCTCCTTCACGCCCAGGTTCAGGATGCTCCTGAAATGAGGCAGTACCGACGCCGCGTAGGCGATCGACGTGGAATTGGCGATGGCGCCCGGGATATTGCTCACACAGTAATGCACCACGCCCTCTTCAATATATCTCGGATTTTCATGAGTCGTTTCGTGGAAGGACTCAATGGCTCCCTGCTCGTCATTGCTGATATCGACGATCACAGAGCCTTTTCCCATCAGCTTCAGCATGCTTCTGTCGATCAGATAATCCTTGCGTCCTTTGGGCCATTTCACGCAGTTCAGCACCATATCGGTCTCCGGCAGAAGCTTCGCGATATTCTCCCTGGTGGAAATCATGGTGTTGACCCGTTCCTGATACTGGCGGCTCAGGCTTCTGAGAGTGCCGATATTAATGTCCATTACCGTGACCCAGGCGCCAAGCGCATAGAGAACGGAAAGCGCTGCCTGCCCCACGACGCCGCCGCCGAGGATCAGCACTTTCATGCCGGGCGCTCCGCCGAGGCCGCTGACAAATTTTCCTTTTCCTCCGTTGATGGTCAGCATGGACTCCAGTCCCATGAGAGCCCCCTGCTTTCCTGCCGCCTCGCAGTTGGGGGATCCGTATCGGTGGGAGTCCTCAGCCGTAAAGGCAATCACCCTGCTGTCGAGAATGGCCTGTACTTCCTCCGGATGGGCCGCCGGATGGATACAGGTAAATATGATCTGGTTTTCTCTCAGCATTCCATATTCAGAAGGTTCGATTTCCTTCACTTTGGTCACCAGATCGCTTCTTTTGTATATCTCCTCCGCAGTCTCCACCAGCTCTGCTCCCGCCGCGGCATACTCTTCATCTTCAAATCCCGCCTTTTCACCGGCGCCCTTCTGGACAAGAGCCGTATGACCGTCTCCGACGATTGTCGAGATTTCAGAGGGTGTGGCGATCACCCGGTATTCCCCGTTTTTAATATCCTTCAGCAAACCGAATACCATTTTTTCTTCCTCCATCATATATCTTCAGATTTTAGTATTTGAAACAGACACTTCATTCTACCGCACCGCCAAACCGCTGTCAATGCTTTCCTGCTTCTCCTGCCGGTCCTATGATCCGCTCCATATCCTCCGGAAGCGGCGCGGTAAATTCCATGCGTTCGCCGGTGATGGGATGCTGAAAGGAAAGCCGGTATGAATGAAGCGCCTGTCTGCCGATATACTCCATATCCGGATTGTAAAGATAATCTCCGACCAGCGGAAATCCCAGATATTTCATATGGATCCGGATCTGATGGGTCCGCCCCGTCTCCAGCTCCAGCGCCACCAGGCTGTGGCCATTCTGCTCCTTCACGACCCGGTAATGCGTGACAGCACTCTCACCCTTTTCAAAATCAACGGTCCGCTCCAGCACCGATCCCGGCTTTCTGCCGAGAGGCGCATCGATCGTACCCTCCTGCGGCTCCACATGCCCCCGCACAATGGCTCTGTACTCCCTTCTGATCTCTTTCCGGACCGCCATCGCCGACAGCACGCAGGAACTCAGCATATGTTTCGCGATCACAGTCAGTCCGGACGTATCCCGGTCCAGACGGTTGGTGCAGCGAAATATAAACGGTTTTCCCTGGGACTGATAATACCAGGCCAGCCCGTTGGCCAGCGTATTGGCATAATTGTTCATGGAGGGATGGGTCGGCATTCCGGCCGGTTTATTGACCACCAGGATGTCTTCATCCTCATAAACCAGATCCAGCGGCAGGCTGACCGGAACAATCTTTTCTGAGCTTTCCCGTTCGCTGATCCGGACTGTCAGCCGCTCTCCCATCCCCGCGCGCTGGTTCAGATATCTGTTTTCTCCGTCTGCCAGAAAGCTGCCGGAATTCTGCTTCAGATGCGCCAGACACTGCCTGGAATACCCTTTCCGCCGCAGGATCTGCTCATACCGCAGACCATTCTCCTCTTCTCTCACCGTATAATGAAGTATTCTGTCCATGAAATGTCCCTCAGATTCATGTTTCTCCGGGTTTCCCGTTTTCCGGAGAAAGCTTCTGTTTTCCAAGCCGCACATCTTCCATATAATCTGCCATCTCCTCCGGAAGCTGATCGAACAGATAATGCTTTCCTCCGCCCGGATGCTCCCTGCAGATCTCCCGGATCTCCACAGACGCCGCTTCGATTTCCGTCCTCAGTCCCGCGGCGGACATCCGTCTCGCTCCCTGTCCCATAATGATCACCTGCTCCAGCGCGTCGGAAGTCGCCACAGTGACCTGATACTGCTTTCCGATCTCATGAACCGTCTTCTCAATATACTGATCCGCCGTCTCCGCCTCTTTCGTAAAAACCACATGGATGTTGTGATAACGGAATATTTCGCCCGTGCCGCCTTCCACCTTGTAAGCGTCAAAGACCAGGATCACTGTATATTTTTTATAGCCCTGATAATTGGACAGAATATCCATCAGCTTTCCTCTGGCGGCGGCAATATCCACTGCTGCCAGCTCCGAAAGCTCCTCCCAGGCAAAAATAATATTATAGCCGTCTACCAGCAGATATTCTTTCTCCGGCTCCTTTGCCGTTTTTTTCCCAGGTCCGGCGCTCTGTCCCTGCCGCCGGGCCGTTTTCCGGATATCCGCGCTGCCGGGATGGACCGTCTTTCCAAAGCCGCTCCGCCTGCGCTCCACCGCCCCGTAAGTCCGGACAAAAATTTCTTCCAGCTCTTTTTCCGAGGCCTGGAAAGACGCGTAGCTTTCCCTTCTTCCGCCGGTTTCCGCGCCATTGCCGTGTTCCGTCCCCGCAAAAACATCTCTGTCCTCCATACGGTCCGGCGCAGGGTCCGGCTCTTCTGTCCTGTTTTTCAGACAGCTTTCCACATGCATATATTGAGGCACCTGATCCCAGGGCACCACAAATCCGGCCCCATGGGCACAGAAAACAGAGCCTGAAGGATTGTCCAGATCCGCGTCCGCGTCATAGCCCGCGGCCTCGATCACCTCTTCCGCATTATGACAGGGCGCGTAGCCTGACAGCAGACAGGACAACCGTCCTCTGCCCTTTGTATAGGACAGCACCTCCGACTGATACCCCTGCATGCACGCCACCGGCGCAGTCCCTTTTATGAGACACATATCTCCGTCTGTCTCCGGCGCCGGGAAAGAAGCCTGCATCCTCTGCAGATCCGCCAGAGCGCGCCCCGCCGCGAAAGACGGCACTTCCAGCTGATACTCATATACCGGTTCCAGCAGGACACTCTGCGCCGTTCTCAGTCCCTGACGGACAGCCCGGTATGTAGCCTGCCTGAAGTCTCCGCCTTCCGTATGCTTCTGATGAGCCCTTCCCGCCGTCAGCGTGATCTTCATGTCCGTGATCTCCGCTCCGACCAGAACGCCTCTGTGATGTTTTTCTTCCAGATGAGTCAGCACGAGTCTCTGCCAGTTTTTGTCCAGCATATCCTCGCTGCACACTGAACTGAACTGGAGACCGCTCCCCGGCTCTCCCGGCTCCATGAGCAGATGGACCTCCGCGTAATGGCGCAGCGGTTCAAAATGCCCGACGCCCTCCACCGTATTCCGGATCGTTTCCTTGTACACAATGCTTCCGGCACCAAATTCCACTGAAATGCCGAACCGCTCTTTGATCAGGCTTTTCAGGATTTCAATCTGAACTGCTCCCATCACCTGGGCATGGATTTCTCCCAGTCTTTCTTCCCATACCAGATGAAGCAGCGGCTCTTCCTCCTCAAGCGCCCGCAGCTGCAGAAATGTCCGATAAACGTCACTCTCATCCGGAAGCTGGATCCGGTAATTCATAACCGGCAGCAGCAGCGGCAGCTCTGATCCGTGTTCTGCTCCCAGGCCCTGGCCGCAGTATGTGCCGTCCAGGCCCGTTACCGCGCATACAGTTCCGGCAGGCGCCTCCTGAACAGTCCTGTAGGATGCCCCTGAATAAATCCGGATCTGGTCCGCTTTCTCTTCCTGCCCCGCCGTCCCGTCCCCCGGATCATTTCCGGTCCGCACCGGCATTTTCACCTTCAGCATACCCCCGGTTACCTTCAGATGCGTCAGCCTGTTATTCTGGCTGTCTCTGGAAATCTTATAAACCCTGTCTCCGAATTCATCCGGATAGTCCGGACATGCGGCGTAGCGTTCCAGCCCCTTTAAAAGCGCTTCCACACCCTGAAGTTTCAAAGCCGATCCGAAATAGCAGGGGAAAACTTCTCTGTCCCGAATAAGGGACTGAATATCCTCGGTCCGGATCTCGCCTGTCTCCAGATACTGCTCCAGAATCGTTTCCCGGCTCACAGCCAGCTCCTCGGCCCATTTCTCTTCATCCCGTTCTTCATCAAACGCCATGCACCGTTCATCCAGCCTTTTTTTCAGCTGGTCGAGGAGCGCTTCCCGCCCCATTCCGTCCAGATCCATTTTATTGACAAAAATAAAGACCGGAATCTGATACCGTTCCAGAAGCCGCCACAGCGTTTCCACATGCCCCTGGACTCCGTCCGTTCCGCTGATGATCAGGACCGCATAATCCAGCACCTGCAGCGTCCGTTCCATTTCCGCTGAAAAATCCACATGCCCCGGCGTATCCAGAAGGGCCGCTTTCATCGTCCCCAGATCAAATTCTGCCTGTTTGGAGAATACCGTGATGCCCCTCGCCTTCTCCAGCTCATACGTATCCAGAAACGCGTCTTTGTGATCGACCCGTCCAAGCTTCCGGATGCTCCCGGTCAGATACAGAATACTCTCCGCGAGCGTTGTCTTGCCGGCATCCACATGGGCGACAAGGCCGATATTGATATGTTCTGACGACTTTTCTGTCTCACTGTTTTGTTTATTAACAGACGTATTTCCCATAGAAAATACCCCTTTCTGTTCTATGATCGCACCGTTATCATCATATCACAGAAAGGGGTATAAGTCGATAAAGCATTATCTCCCGCGATTATTTTAATCTGTATCTGCGTCCTTTGTTTTTTCCAGCCGCCTCTATTCTATCTGATTTTACAAGTTCATTTACCAGAACTCTTGCCCTTGACTCCTTTACACCGAGAACTTCTGCCAGTTCACTCATTTTATATTCCTGAGCAGGAGTCATATACTCCAGAATACATTCCAACTGCTGTGCTGTTTTCTTTGTCACTCTCTTTTTATCGTCATTTTTTATCGCCGTTTTTTTATCGCCATTTTTTATCGCCGTTTTTCTTACAAACGATAATTTCAAAATGGTTCTGTCCGGTCCGTATTCTTCTATTACTTCCGGCTGTTTCCATCCCTGCTGCTCCCATACGCTGTATATATCCGGTACCCCGCTTCCGGCTCTTTCTCCAATCCCGATCAGATTGAACATTTTCATTAACGCTTTATTTCTGGGGTCTGATATACCGCCTTTCAGCATCTGCGCTTTCCCGGTTCTGATGCTCCCCGGATTCTCCATTATAATGGAGTCCTCGTCTTTCCGGATTACAATCCCCCTTGGAACATAAAAGTCTGTATTTACCAGACAATTCGCCAGAGCTTCTCTCAGCGCCTTATGCACCGGTGTATCATCTACCCGAGTAATTCCCTCCAGCTTAAAAGGAATTTTCAAATCCCTGACAATCTTCCCATAAACCCGGAAGAAAAAATCAAATAAATTTCCGGTCCAGTCGCCCGAGCTGGACTGCAGTCTGTCCGTCCAGCGAATCGTCGGATCCAGGACTTCCCGATAATCCAGAAAATATTCAGGAAATTCATATAAAATCTTATACTCTTCCCCAAACATGAGAAGTCCGGCAGCCGTAGGATGCAGCATATGATCTCCGACAGACAACTTCGCAGCACCTATTCTCTCCAGATATGCCTCATCGCTCAGCCGCTCCCATACATGTTCTGTTCTATATACCATGTGCCGGTTACGGTAAGCACGCACAGTTTCCGGATTCAGTACTTCAAGAGACATATCCTGCAAAATCTTCATATCTGCGGTTTCCTCCGGCTGATCTCGAAGCATTGCAAGCACTTCGCTGCGGTCGCAATGGTAATCTCCCTCCCAGTTCCTGCGAAAGGTTCCGCTAAACATATCTCCGTTTATATAAACCGGCTTCTGCTCACGCTTTGCCTTTGGAACATGGATCACCATTATGATCCCGTTGTTTTCCTGAAATATTTCTACATCATTGTCCGTCAGCAGATTGATCGAAACCTTATTTTTATTATTAATTGTATCCCAAAAGTCTTTTCGCAGTCTTGCCGCATTGTCCAGTCCCGTCATATACCAGCTTCCGTCTTCGTTTTCCTTTACGCCAAGGATAATGACTCCGCCATAACAGTTGGCAAAAGCCGAATAAGATTCCCAAAGAGACAGCGGAAGTCCGCCTTTCGCCTTTTTGACTTCACGTCGGTTATCCTCTCGGTAGGAGTCAAATCGGGACATATCAAAATTCACAGAATTCACCTCTCTCCATATGCAATGATCTAATCACATCTCTGTCAAGGTTCCGTCAGATCACAGGAAATGTTAATCCCGTTTTCAGACATCAGATCTTATAAATACCCCTTTCTGTTCTATGATCGCACCGTTATCATCATATCACAGAAAGGGGTATAAGTCGATTAATCCTGAATTTCTTTTATTTTTATCTTTTGTCCTTATATGATTTCCAGTATCCACTTGACCGCAACCACAATGGTCACCACCAGTCCGATCACAGTCACAACTGTATAAATCTTCTTTGACTCCGCGTCATGTCTTTCTTTCACCAGATAATAAATCCCTGCTGCCAGGATCATGATGCCAATAATCAGTCCGATCACATTAAAAATCATCTTCTCTTCCTCCATTTTAATAATACTGCTGAATTGACGATCACCAGCACTGAGCCGGCATTATGTACAAGAGCGCCCACAACCGGATTCAGCACTCCCGTGATGGCGAGAATGATGGCCAGGAAATTCAGCCCCATGGAAAAGCTTAAATTGCATTTGATGGTCACCATCATCCGTTTTGACAGAGCGACCAGATGGGGAAGTTCTTTCACTTCATCATCCACCAGCGCGATATCCGCGGCATCCACCGCAATATCGCTTCCCACGCCGCCCATTGCAATGCCCACATCCGCCTTCTTCAGTGCCGGCGCGTCATTGATTCCGTCTCCGATCATGCAGACCGCTTCTTTTCTGCCCTGATAAGTCTCAATCCATTTCATTTTGTCTTCCGGAAGACACTGGGCATGTACCTCACGAATATGCAGGCTTCGCGCAATGGCCGCCGCCGCGTTTTCGTGATCTCCTGTCAGGAGGACCGGTTCCACATGAAGCGCTGTCAGCTGTTCGATCATCTCCCTGCTTTCTTTTCTCACTGTGTCGGAAAGGATCAGATATCCTGCCAGACTGCCGTCCGCAGCCACGTAGATCACCGTACAGCCTTTCATCCGCCAGGCTTCCGAATCGGAAACCACCTGATCCGGCAGTGTGATCCCCCATGAAAACATCATTTTTCGGTTTCCGGCAAGGACCTCTTTTCCTTCTACCTCACAGATGACTCCCTGCCCCGGCTGCATCTGAAATTTTTCCGTGCTCAGAAGCGGCTTCGCCTCTTTTTTCCGGAAGCAGCGCACCACAGCTTTTCCCAGCGGATGCTCCGAAAACTGCTCCGCCGCGGCGCACAGCGCATACAGCCCGGCATCATCATAATCCGGCGAAACGCTTTTCACGGAAACGACCTCCGGCGTACCGTAAGTAAGCGTCCCTGTTTTATCAAATGTAATTTTGGACACTCCGGCCAGACGTTCCAGCGCGTCCCCTTCCCGCACAAGGAATCCATGCTTTGTGGCATTTCCGATGGCCGCCATAATGGCAGTCGGCGTCGCCAGCACCAGAGCGCAGGGACAGAAAACGACCAGGATCGTCACCGCGCGGATCACCTGTCCTGTGATCAGCCAGGTAAGCAGCGCCGCCGACAGCGCGATCACCACGATCCAGGTTGCCCACCGGTCCGCGATCCCCACGATTTTGGCCTTTCCCGCGTCCGCTGACTGCACCAGCCGGATCATTCTCTGAATGGAACTGTCCTCTCCAACCTTCTCTGCCCGCATCTCAAAGGTACCGAACTGATTGACTGTGCCGCTGGAGACCTCATCGCCCTCCGCCTTATCTACAGGCAGAGATTCGCCCGTCATCACTGCCTGATTGACTGAGGTCTGTCCCGAAAGGATCCGGCCGTCCGCCGGAACTGTCTCCCCTGGCAGAACCCTCAGAACGTCTCCTGCCACCACCTGCTCAGCCGGTATGATCTCCTCCTGGTCTCCAGCGATCCGCCGCGCCGTCTGCGGCGTCAGATGAACCAGCCGCTCAATGCCGGCTCTCGCCTTCGCGACTGTCAGATCCTCCAACAGTCCGCCCAGCTGCATGATAAAAGCCACCTCGCCGGCGGCAAAATCCTCTCCAATGCAGACAGAAGCGATCAGCGCCAGGGATACCAGCACATCCGCTTTGATATCAAAGGCTGTCACAAGACCGATGACCGCCTCCAGTATGATCGGGATCCCGCAGAGAATGGCCGCGATCCATGCCGGATCAAAGGGCAGGGGAACAAGATCCAGTATACTGGCCAAAAGAGCAATTCCCGAGATAACAAGAAGTATGATTTCTTTTCTGGTCCCTCCCCATTCCAGAAAAGCTTCCGTTTTACTGATCAGCTGTTTCATAGCTTCCTCCTTTATACCTATAGGGGTATATGTTCATTATACCCATAGGGGTATGGGTTGTCAAGCAGAATCCCTGCGGAGCATTTTTGTTTCATAGGGAACACAGTTCTCTATAAAGCAAAGAAAAACCGGAGTTCCTGTCCTGACCGACAGAATCCCCGGCTGCTGTTCCTATTTCATATTGGCAAATCGCTCCACCGCCTTGGTAAAGCTCTCAATGGTCTTATCCGCGTCCCCATGTTCGATCCCGTCCCGGACACAGTGTTTGATATGACCTTCCAGAACTACCTGTCCGGTTTTATGCAGAGCGGATTTCGCCGCATTGATCAATGCCAGAATATCCTCGCACGGCACGTCTTCATCCACCATCCGGTCGATCGCCTGTACCTGCCCGATAATTTTTTTCAGTCTGCGGTGCAGGTTATCGGCATCCATGCACTGTTTCATGTTCGACTCACCTCCTGATACCCAAAGGGGTATGTGTATATTATAAAAAGCTTTTCAGCCTCTGTCAACCGCAGCATTTTTTCGTTTTCCTCAGTACCTCCACGAAGGCTTCCACAGCAGGCGACGGATTCTTGGAATACAGCAGTCCGTAGGGCACTGTATATTCCCAGTCCACCGGAATGGTGATCAGGGACGGATGCACATCCTTCCACACTTCCAATGTGAGAAGCACACAGTTCATCTGATCGCAGGTATTGAAAACCTCCGCGTCATAAAAGAAATCCGTGTCCATAATGTGGATTTCAGGATATTCTGTTTCCAGCTCTGTCCGAAGCGCATCCAGCTGAGGCGTATCTCCCCTGGCTCCCATCATCAGCGTTTCTCCCCGCAGATCAGAGACGGAAAGCTTTTTCTTTCCGGCCAGTCTGTGCTTGCGGGACACGGCACAGCAGACCCGGTACTGTCCGATCGGATAAATGCTGCACCTTCTGCCCCATTCCCGGGAGCCGCAGGAACCGGAGATGATATCAATTTCTTTTCCCAGGGATGAAATCACTGTCAGGATGGTTTTTCTGTCGTCCTCGAAAGGAACGATCCGGATCTGAAAGGCCGGATTGTCTCCGCAGGTTCCCTTCCAGAACTCCATCAGGATCCTGCAGGGATTCAGAAGAGAAGTGCCGACTCTGAGTATATGCCGCTCTGTACCTGCGATCTGTCTCGCGCGCTCCACTGCCTGCTCCGACTCGGCGATTATCCTTTTGGCGTCTCTGTAAACAGAGATTCCGGCCGGAGTCAGCACAATTCCTCTGCTGGTCCTTTTAAACAGCTCTATTCCCAGCCGTTCCTCCAGCGCGTTCATCTGTTTCATGACGGATGCCGACGTAATAAACAGCTTTGCCGCCGCTTTTGTGAAGCTCCCGCATTCGGCTGCTGTCACAAAGGTCTGAATCTGCCGGTTGTACATACCTTCACCCTTTTCATTTTTGTTTATAAACAAAACTTTATTATTTACTTTTTTGCAATACAATTATATCCTTTTTGAGTATTCAGCGTCAACCGGATTTTCGATATAATCCAGTCAGATACTGATGTTCTGACCTATTTATCAAAACAGACAGGAGGTAAACCATGACTTATTTGGGAGAAGAAATCAGAAAACTTGGATTCGGCCTGATGCGCCTGCCCCAGAAGGACGGAGTCATTGATGTCGAACAGGTCAAGGAAATGGTTGATCTGTATCTGGACGCTGGCTTCACCTATTTTGACACTGCCTGGGCCTACGCAGGCAGCGAGGATGCCATCCGTCAGGCGCTGGTGGAACGTTATCCCAGAGATCGTTATCAGCTGGCTACCAAAAATGCCGCATGGATCAACTGCAAGACAAAAGAGGATGCCACAGCCCAGTTTGAAACGTCCCTGAAGCAGACAGGCGCCGGCTATTTCGATTTTTACCTGCTCCACAATCTGGGCGAGCACCGTACTCAGTATTTCGATCAATTTGATATGTGGAGCTGGATCCAGGAAAAGAAAAAGGAAGGCCTCATCAAACATGCCGGATTTTCCTTCCATTCTACCCCGGAGGAACTGGACAAAATCCTGACCGATCATCCGGAAATGGAATTCGTACAGCTTCAGATCAATTACGCCGACTGGGAAAATCCTGCGGTTCAGTCCCGTGCCTGCTATGAGATGGCAAGAAAGCACGGAAAGCCGGTCATCATTATGGAACCGGTCAAAGGAGGCATGCTCGCAGCTCCGCCTGCTCCCGTTGAAGCTGTCCTGAAAGCCGCTGAACCGGATTCCTCTCCCGCTTCATGGGCCATCCGTTTCGCAGCCAATCTGGAAGGCATCATCACTGTGCTGTCCGGCATGAGCAGCGTTGAACAGATGAAGGATAATCTTTCTTACATGAAGGATTTTAACGGTCTGTCCGAATCAGAAATGGCCACCTTAAAGAAAGCGCAGGAAGAATTAAGCAAAATCCCGCTGATTCCCTGCACCACCTGCAACTACTGCGCAAAAGTCTGTCCCAACAACATCGGCATCTCCGGCTCCTTTACAGCTATGAATTACCTGACCCTTTACGGCAATAAAGATGCCGCCCTTCATCAGGAAGAATGGCTGGTAGGCGGCCATGGAAAAGCCCGGGCCGACGAGTGCGTAAAATGCGGACAGTGCGAAGAGGTCTGTCCTCAGCACATTTCCATCCGCGAAGAGCTGGAAAAATTAACCGAAAAGCTTTTAAAATAACCTATCCAAAATCATCCTGAGAAACTGCGGCCGGCCGGAAACGCTGTTAAAGCGTTCCGGCCGGTTTTTCCCTTACCGGATATCCACAACCCAGAAATTTTCTTCCTCCGGCGTCTCCCCATCTGTGCCTTCTTTGGCAAACAGCAGTGCCTTGATCTCATCGACATCCAAAAAAAGGCTTCCGGAGAAATTCTCCGAAAGCCTAAATTACAAAACCGTATTTTAATTACTCAATGATAGAAGCAACACGGCCGGATCCAACTGTACGTCCGCCCTCACGGATAGCGAAGGTAAGACCCTGCTCCATAGCGATGGGATGGATCAGCTCGATTGTCATCTCTACGTTGTCGCCAGGCATGCACATCTCAACACCATCGGGAAGATTTACAACACCTGTAACGTCTGTTGTTCTGAAGTAGAACTGAGGTCTGTAGTTGTTGAAGAAAGGAGTATGGCGTCCGCCCTCGTCCTTGGTCAGTACGTAAACCTGAGCCGTAAATTTCTTATGGCAGGTAACAGTACCGGGTTTTGCAAGAACCTGTCCTCTCTCAATCTCGTTTCTCTGAACACCACGAAGCAGAGCGCCGATGTTGTCGCCAGCCTGGCCTTCGTCAAGCAGTTTGTGGAACATCTCAACACCAGTTACAACTACTTTACGTGTTTCTTCCTTAATACCAACGATTTCTACTTCATCAGATACATGGATTACACCACGCTCTACTCTACCGGTCGCAACAGTACCACGGCCTGTGATAGAGAAGATATCCTCGATGGGCATCAGGAAAGGCTTATCTGTATCACGCTGAGGATCGGGAATATAATCATCAACCGTGTCCATCAGCTCCATGATCTTGTCTCCCCACTCGCTGCTGGGATCTTCCAGAGCCTTCAGAGCGGAACCCTTTACGATCGGGCATCCCTCGAAGCCGTACTCTTCAAGCTGCTCTGTAACTTCCATCTCAACCAGCTCGATGAGTTCTTCGTCATCAACCATATCGCACTTGTTCAGGAACACAACGATATAGGGAACGCCTACCTGACGGGACAGAAGGATATGCTCCTTTGTCTGAGCCATAACACCGTCAGTAGCAGCTACTACCAGGATCGCTCCGTCCATCTGAGCAGCACCGGTAATCATGTTCTTTACATAGTCAGCATGTCCGGGGCAGTCAACATGTGCATAATGTCTCTTCTCTGTCTCGTACTCTACATGTGCTGTGGAAATTGTGATACCACGCTCTCTCTCTTCGGGAGCTTTGTCAATATTGTCGAAATCCGTTGCAACGTTTCCGGCAACTCTCTCAGCCAGAACCTTGGTGATAGCGGCTGTCAGGGTTGTTTTGCCGTGGTCAACGTGTCCGATTGTACCAATGTTACAATGGGGCTTGGTTCTTTCAAATTTAGCTTTAGCCATTTTAAAAGTCCTCCTTCAATCCTGCCCTGGCGGGCTTCATTTTTTATTTTTATTTTCGTTTCGATGTTTCACAACTGAATATCATTATATTGCAAAACCATAGGTTTTTCAAGCCTTATTTGCCTCTTTCGGCAAGAACTTTTTCCTGTACGTTCTTCGGTACCTGCTCGTATCTTTCAAAGAACATGGAGTAGGCCGCACGTCCCTGAGTCTTGGAACGAAGGTCCGTTGCGTAGCCGAACATCTCTGACAGGGGAACATAACCCTTGATCAGCTTGGACCCGTTGACATCATCGAAGGATTCGATCCGTCCGCGGCGGGAGTTGATGTCGCCGATTACGTCGCCCATGTAATCCTCGGGAGTTGTAACCTCGACTCTCATGATCGGCTCAAGCAGCACGGCATTGCCCTTCTGCATCGCATCCTTGAAGGCCATGGAGCCGGCGATCTTGAATGCCATTTCAGAGGAGTCTACTTCATGGTAAGAACCATCGTAGCAGGTTGCCTTAACGCCCAGCACTTCAAATCCGCCCAGAATACCGGACTTCATCGCATCCTGGATACCGGCGTCTACCGCAGGGATGTATTCCTTCGGAATGGCGCCGCCGACAACCTCGGAAACAAATTCATAGGTTTTCTCAGCATTGGCATCCATGGGCTCAAAGCGTACCTTACAGTGACCATACTGGCCGCGGCCGCCGGACTGCTTCGCGTACTTGCTGTCCACATCCACAGCCTTGGTGATGGTTTCCTTATAGGCAACCTGAGGCTTGCCCACGTTGGCCTCCACCTTGAACTCGCGGAGCAGACGGTCTACGATGATCTCCAGATGGAGCTCACCCATACCTGCGATGATGGTCTGTCCCGTCTCAGGGTTGGTGGACACGCGGAAGGTGGGATCCTCTTCAGCAAGTTTCGCAAGAGCTTCGCCCATCTTGTCCTGTCCGGCCTTTGTCTTGGGCTCGATGGCAATATCGATAACAGGTTCCGGGAATTCCATGGATTCCAGGATAACCGGATGCTGTTCGTCACAAATGGTATCACCTGTAGTTGTTACCTTGAAGCCGACCGCTGCGGCAATGTCGCCGGAATAAACCTTATCCAGCTCCATTCTCTTATTTGCGTGCATCTGAAGGATACGTCCCACACGCTCTTTCTTTCCCTTTGTCGCGTTGAGCACATAGGAACCGGAGTTCATGGTTCCGGAATATACCCGGAAGAAGGCCAGCTTTCCTACGAAAGGATCGGCCATGATCTTAAAGGCCAGAGCGGAAAAAGGCTCTTCATCAGATGAATGTCTCTCGATGGGATTCCCGTCCAGATCGGTCCCCTTGATGGAAGGAATGTCTGTAGGCGCGGGCATATATTCCACAACGGCATCCAGAAGCTTCTGTACGCCCTTGTTTCTGTACGCGGTTCCGCACAGTACGGGAATGATCTCAACCGCGATGGTTGCTTTTCTCAGAGCGGCCTTCAGCGCTTCCTCAGAAGGCTCCTCACCCTCCAGATACTCCATCATCAGATCGTCGTCTGTCTCGCAGATCGCCTCGATCATGGCAGTTCTGTACTCTTCAGCCTGCTCCTTCATATCCTCGGGAATCGGCTCAATGGAAATATCCTCGCCCTTCTCATCATTGTAGATATATGCCTGCATCTCAAACAGGTCAATGATTCCCTTGAAGTCATCTTCTTTTCCAATCGGCAGCTGAACCGGAACGGCGTTATGACCAAGACGGGTCTTGATCATATCTACTGCGTTGTAGAAGTTCGCGCCCAGGATATCCATCTTGTTGATGAACGCGATTCTGGGTACATTATACTTATCAGCCTGGCGCCATACAGTTTCTGACTGAGGTTCCACACCGCCCTTCGCGCAGAACACACCCACAGCGCCGTCCAGCACACGCAGGGAACGTTCTACTTCAACGGTAAAGTCAACATGTCCGGGAGTATCAATGATATTGATACGATGCTCCAGGGCGCCCGGCATCTTCTTGTTTTCTTTCTGCAGAGTCCAGTGACAGGTTGTAGCCGCGGAAGTGATGGTAATACCTCTCTCCTGCTCCTGCTCCATCCAGTCCATGGTAGCTGTGCCCTCGTGGGTGTCGCCGATCTTATAGTTCACGCCTGTGTAATACAGAATACGTTCCGTCAGAGTCGTCTTACCCGCATCGATATGAGCCATGATACCAATGTTCCTGGTCCTCTCCAAAGGATATTCTCTTCCAGCCAAGGGATTTTCCTCCTTTTAGAATCTGTAATGCGCAAATGCTTTGTTTGCTTCTGCCATCTTGTGCATGTCTTCTTTTCTCTTTACGGCTGCGCCTGTATTGTTGGCCGCATCCATAAGTTCGTTTGCCAGTCTCTCCTTCTGGGTCTTTTCTCCTCTCTTGCGGGAGAACAGAACCAGCCAGCGAAGAGCCAGCGCCTGACGTCTCTCAGGCTTTACCTCGATCGGCACCTGATAGGTGGCGCCGCCGATACGTTTTGCCTTTACTTCCAGTACAGGCATGATATTGTTCATTGCTTCTTCAAACACCTCGAGGGCGGGCTTTCCTGTCTTTTCAGCTACCTGCTCGAATGCGCCGTATACGATTTTCTGAGCAACACCCTTCTTGCCGTCCAACATAATGTTGTTGATCAGCTTTGTGACAACTTTGTTGTTGTAAAGCGGGTCTGCTAACACATCTCTTTTCTGGGTATGTCCTTTACGAGGCACGTTACTTCCCTCCTTAATTATAAAAATTAAATCGTCGGTACTCACACGTTTGTATGTTCGCGCCGGTCTGCGGCTTTCTATATGACCCGTCTTACAGGGAAAAATATGCTACATTCCGTGCACTAATACAAATCCTTGATTCTCGACTGCCTTATTTTTTCGGTCTCTTCGCGCCGTATTTGGAACGGGCCTGACGTCTGTTGGCAACGCCTGCCGTATCCAGTGTTCCTCTGACGATATGGTATCTTGTACCGGGCAGGTCCTTTACACGGCCGCCTCTGATCAGAACAACGCTGTGCTCCTGAAGGTTGTGTCCTTCACCGGGGATATAGCTTGTTACTTCGATACCATTGGAAAGACGTACTCTGGCAATCTTTCTCAGTGCTGAGTTAGGCTTCTTGGGGGTAGCGGTCTTCACTGCGGTGCAGACGCCTCTCTTCTGAGGAGCTGCCTCGTCAGTCGCTCTCTTCTTTAAAGAGTTGTATCCCTTTAACAGAGCGGGAGCGGTTGCTTTCTTTACGGATGTCTGTCTACCCTTTCTCACTAACTGGTTGAATGTGGGCATGTTTTTCACCTCCTGTAATACTGGTTGTTCGTTAAATTTACGCATGCAAAAACAGACAGCGTTTTATGCACGCCATATCATTATATAAAGGGAATCCAGCAATGTCAAGTCCCAACCTGAAAATCTCCTGTAAACCCTGGGTAAAATCCGGCTTTTGTCCTTTATCTGGATCTCCCGTCCTCATATTTCGCCATTGTTCTGAGGCACTGCTCCAGCTGATGGTACCGTTCTTCTATGGGGCCTTCCGGAATCTCCACATCCACCGCCATGGCAAGTCCGTCGATCATGGCATCGTCCAGTTCTTCCCGCATGGATTCCAGGATCACGGCCTTCGCCTCAAAGGTGCGCGCTTCCAGAAAATCGAGGAATCTGGGACTTACCGCTTCTGTCCCGTCTTCATCCTCCTCATTTTCCTCTCCGGCCGCCTGGACCGCTTCATCCGTCAGCGACTTCCACAAATCGTCTTCTCTCTCTTCCGACCGGCCGCTGCGGGGAAGCACCACGCTTTCCTGCCCGGACAGCTCATCGGCCTCTTCATAATCTTCTCCGTCGGAAAAAAGGTTGACGCTGATATATTCCGCTCCGTCCCCATCTGTCTCTTCTTCTCCTTCTTTCCACACCTCCAGCCTGGACTGCTTCTCCTGCTGCTGCTCCCGGAACAGCCGTTCTTCCGGATTTTTCGCAGGCTTTTTCCCATAATCTTCCTGTTCTCCGCGCGGATCTCCCTCCCCTGTTCCCGGGGTGCAGCGCTCAAACCGGTATTTCTGAGCCGCCCGGGGGTATTTTTTATGATCCACCTCGCTCATAAACATCTCCAGCGGTCTTGCGTAAACGCTGAAATCACCGTAAAGCGCCTGGTAAATCACAAGGATTTCTCCTGTCTCTGTATGCTTTGCCACAGTCACGATCTGATACATCCTGTTTTTAAAATGCCGGTAAAATTCACCCGGTCTGGGTATTCTTTCTGCCATCTGTATTTTACTCTCCTCTCCTGCAGTGATCCCGGATCGTCCAGCCGGATCCTGCCTGCCTTTTCCATTTTACCTGAAACCCTCCCCTGCGTCAATGCGCCGGCGGCACTCTTGACAGCAGCGGATCCTGTTGCTATAGTGAAGGAAATCAGTCGCAGGCAGGGAGGATTTCCATGAAAACAGTCCGTCTTGATAAATTTCTGTCGGATGCCGGGCTCGGAACACGCAGCCAGGTCAAGACATTCCTGAAGAAAGGCGCTGTCTCCGTCAACGGCACGGTGGTCCTGAAGCCGGAAACAAAAATCTGTCCGGAAACAGATGCCGTGATCTGCCGGGGCGTTCCTGTTACTCACACCGAATTTTTCTATTATATGCTCAACAAGCCCGCCGGTTTTGTCTCCGCCACAGAAGACAAAAGCGCCGCTACCGTGCTGTCCCTTCTGAAAGATGCTCCGGGCAGGGGGCTTTTTCCGGTAGGACGCCTGGACAAAGACACAGAAGGACTGCTCCTCATCACCAACGACGGAGCGCTGGCCCACCGCCTGCTCTCTCCCAGGCATCATGTAGAAAAAACTTATTATGTGCGCGCCGCGGGCTCCGTCACGGCCGCAGATCTGGAAAAACTGGAGTCGGGCGTAGAGATCGGGGAAAAGGCCCTGACCCTTCCCGCGAAAGCAAAGCTTCTTTCCGTCATCCCCTCTCCGGAGGGAAGCGCTGTCTCAGAAGTGGAGCTGAGCATCTGTGAAGGCAAATATCACCAGGTCAAGCGCATGTTCCATGCGATAGGCGCTCCGGTCCTCTTTCTGAAACGTCTTTCCATGGGAAGTCTTTCTCTTGACGAAAACCTGGCGCCGGGCGCCTTCCGTCCCCTTACTCCGGAAGAAATCGCCGCATTAAAAAAGGAATAAACCGCTCCTCCGGGTTCATTCCTCTTTGTACGCTCCTTTCTCACCGTCCGGTCAGATCGATCTTACAGGTCTCCTTGGACTCGATCCGGATATCCACCACGCAGTCCGTCACATGAGCGCTTTCCATCTCCAGCCGGTATTCCAGGTGCACCTGGAGCCGGTCCTCTTCCTCCTCTACAAGGATCTGGCTGGTGCGGATCCCCACCAGGATTTTTCCGAAGGCTGTCTCATAGTAAGAAACGTGCCGTTTATTCTCCTCGAACACCATTCTGGCGCCGGCATCGCCGCTCTTGATGATCTCCGTCATCCCTTCGTGGATCTTGATCACATTTTTGATCACGGGACCACCGTCCTCCGGCAGCTCTTCATATATAATGTAATGCTTTCCGTTCTTATAATAATAACTTCCGGCCGTAATCACCTCGATCCTGCCGCCGTCCGCTGTGCCGTCCTTCTGAATACTGCCCAGAAATATGATCACATCTTTCTGCATGCCGTTTTCCCTCCGCCCTTTCTATCCCGTTTTCTTCCCTTAATACGCGCGCTCCTCCGACTCGTAGCCTTCTATATTGATCTGCCGCACCTGCTCTATATCGTAAGGAAGAATGGAGTTGGCAAAGCTGCAGAATTTTTCTGCCGCGTCGCTCACATAAAACTCATATTTGCTGTCGGCAGGGCCTGCGTCCGCGCTGCAGCGCAGCCCTTCCCGGTCCAGCAGCCGTCCCAGCTCCATGGCAGTCTCATAGGCAGGATTGACCAGCGTGACGGCTTCTCCCACGGCCTTCCGGAACACGGAACGCAGCAGCGGGTAATGGGTGCAGCCGAGGATCAGGGTGTCGATGGATTTGTATTCCAGATCCTTCATATAGCGGCTGACCACCTCTTCCGTGACAGAATCATGGAGCCATCCCTCTTCCACCAGAGATACCAGGAGCGGGCATGCTTTACCGTAGACCTGCACCCGCGGATTGTAGCTTTTCAGAACCTTGGTGTACATTCCGCTTTCAATGGTTCCGGTGGTGCCGACCACCCCGATCCTGCCGTTCTTTGTCACGCTGCTGGCAACTCTGGCCGCAGCGTCGATCACGCCGATCACAGGAATCTCTGTCTCGCTCTGAAGCTCCTCCAGCGCCTGCGCCGTAGCCGTATTGCAGGCGATCACGATGGCCTTGACATGTTTTGTTTTCAGAAAGCGGATGATCTGCCGGGAATAACGGATCACCGTCTGTTTGGATTTGGTTCCGTAGGGGAGGCGCGCCGTATCTCCAAAGTACACCATCCGCTCCTCCGGAATCTGCCGCATGATCTCTCTGGCAACCGTCAGACCGCCTACCCCGGAATCAAATACCCCGATGGGTGCGTCATTCCCCATTTATTTCTCCTTTCTGGAAAAAGCCATCTGGATCAGCTTTTCGACCAGCTGGGGCTTTGAAATCCCCCTGTTTTCCCAGAGCATGGGATACATGCTGATCGAGGTAAATCCGGGCAGGGTATTGATCTCATTGAAGACCACCTCTCCCGTATCCGCAGTCACAAAAAAGTCCACCCGCGCCAGGCCGAAACCGTCGACTGCCTTAAAGATGGCGACCGCGTCCTTTCTGATCTCCTCCGCGGCCCCACCAGGCAGCTCCGGATCCAGAACCGTCCTGGATTCAGCGTTATGGTACTTCGCGTCATAATCATAAAATTCCGCGGCGGAGAGAATCTCCCCCACGCCGGAGGCTTTTACCTCATTTCCGCCGAGGACGGCGCACTCCACTTCCCGGCCTACGATTGTTTCCTCAACCAGGATCTTTTTATCGTGTTCTGCCGCCTCCAGCAGTCCCTTTTCCAGCATTTCCCGGTTTTCTGCCTTGGATACTCCTCTGGAGGAGCCTGCGTTGCAGGGTTTGATAAACACCGGATACGGCACGTTCTCTTCCACCCGTTTTACCACGGACTCCATGTCCTTCAGCTCTCCGCGCCGGACAGGAACATATTTCGCCTGTCTGATCCCCAGCGTATCCACGATGATCTTGGTATAATATTTATCCATGGACACAGCAGAAGACAATACGCCGCAGCCCACATAGGGAATCCGGCTCAGCTCAAAAATCCCCTGTACCGTGCCGTCCTCCCCGTACATTCCATGCAGGACGGGGAACACCACATCGATTTTTTTCTCTGTGACCTGGCTGCCGTCTATGAAAAGTACCGCCCTCATCTGCGCGTCCGGAGACAGGACCGCCCGAACCGTTCCATCCTTCCATGAACCGGAACGCACTGCTTCCAGAGAATCCACCGAAAGCCACTTTCCATCCTTGGTAATGCCGATCAGCACTGTATCGTATCTATCTGTATTCATATTCTCAATGATTGTCACTGCGGAAATGCAGGAAATCTCATGCTCCGACGACTGTCCGCCGAAAAGCACCGCTACTGTCTGTTTTGCCACGTCAAATTCCTCTTTTCTCAATATAATCATCCCGGGCCCCGCCCGTTTTTCTCACTTACTTTCTCATTTTACCCTGCTTTACGCATTTGTTCAACGCTTAATTGTAATAAATCTGGAAAAGCAGGGAAGAATTTCAAAAGAAGGGAGAACTCTTCCTTCCTATTTTACATAAAGGAGTGTTCTATCATGCGTAAAAAAAAGCTGCTGCTGAGTTTACTGCTGATCCTGCTGTGTGCCGCCAGCGTTTCTCTTTTTCTGGATACCTCGCCTTCCGTGGAGGCCGTCAGAGAGGATCTGTCCGAACATATTCTCCGTTTCCATGTGCTGGCTAACAGCGACTCCGAAGAGGATCAGGCCCTGAAGCTCCAGGTCAAAAGCGCTGTTCTGGAATATCTGGAGCAGGAAATCCCCCAAGACGCGGATCTGAAGGAGACCAAAGACCTCATCCGAAGCCGCTGGAACGCAATTCACGATCTTGCTGTCTCCGTGATCACGGCGGCGGGAAAAGACTACCCGGTATCGCTGTATCTGGAACCCTGGTATTTTCCCACCAAAACCTACGGCGATCTGACCTTTCCCTGCGGAACCTACGATGCCTTTCGCATTGTGATCGGCGAAGGAGAAGGACAGAACTGGTGGTGTGTCCTGTACCCCTCCCTCTGTTTTGTCGATTCTACCTACAGCGTCGTCCCCGATGAATCCAAAGCCCGGCTCGGAGCCATTCTGAAAGAAGACACCTATGACGCCCTGCGCGGGCAGAACGCGGAATCTGACACGAAGCCCAAAATATCCTTCCGCCTGTTTGAATTCTTTTCTTCCTTATTTTAAAAGGGGCCGTGCTCTCGGCACTGCCCCTTTTTCCCATTTCACAGGAATTTTTATTTTTCCTGTTCTCTGATGATCCGCGTCACGATCACTTCCTGCATGTAAATATGATCTCTGATCATCTTTCTGGTCCGTTCCACATCTCTGGCCTCAAGAGCCTGAATGATGCCCTGATGCTCTTTCACCAGCACTTTTCTCTGACTTTTGTCCTTGATATGCTCCACCCTGTAGCGGTACATCTGTTCCTTCAGATTGTTGACCATCTGCACCAGACGTTCATTGTCTGTTCCCTGATAGATCAGAGAGTGAAACGCTTCGTCAGCCTCCGCCAGCATCGTCACGTCGTCGCTGTCGATGACGGAGGCGAATTTATGGTTGGCCTGCTCCAGAAGCCGGAATTCCTCCTCCGTCATCCGTTCACAGGCAAGTTCGCCGGAAAGCTCCTCAAGAGCGCGGCGCACTTCCAGCACATCCCTCAGATTCTTTCCGGATATATGCGCCACCTCCGCGCCCTTGCGGGGGATCATGACCACCAGGCCCTCCAGCTCCAGTTTCCGGATGGCCTCTCTGACAGGGGTCCGGCTGACTCCCATCTTATCTGCCAGCTGAATTTCCATCAGCCGCTGCCCCGGCGTCAGCTCTCCTCTCAAAATTGCGCGGCGCAGCGTATTAAATACCACATCCCGCAGCGGCAGATATTCATTCTCGTTCACCTTCAGTCCATCCATCCGTTACCTCCGTCTTACACTCTCTTGTTAAACGGTCTCACCGTATATGCCTGTTTTACCAGTCCGTCTGTCCTCAGTTTCATCCGGCAGCGATCCGCTGCCTCTTTTTCTTCAAATATGCCAAACACGGTCGGACCGCTTCCGCTCATCAGGGCAGCGGCAGCGCCGTCTTCCCGCATTCTTTCCTTGATTTCTCCTACAACCGGATAAGCCGCTATGGTCACCGTCTCCAGCACATTTCCCATGCATGCGGCGATGCCTTCCAGACTGCCCGTCTGCAGTGCCCGTTCCATTCCTTCAATATCCGGATGCGATTTGATCTCATCTGCTTTCAGATTCCCATACACAAATTTCGTCGATACGCTTACCGGCGGCTTCGCGAGAACGATAAAGCATTCCGGCATGGGTGCCAGCCGTCTCAGTCTTTCGCCAATGCCCTCCGCCAGGGCTGTCCCCCGCATGATACAGTATGGAATATCTGCCCCCAGGCTGACGCCCCGCTCCATCAGCTCCTTCCGGGTAAAACCCAGGCCAAACAGCCGGTTGACGCCGATGAGCGCGGCCGCGGCGTCACTGCTCCCCCCTGCCATGCCTGCCGCCACCGGAATGCACTTCTGAAGCGTAATGGAAACGCCTTCTTTTACGCCGCGTTCCTTCATCAAAAGCTCCGCCGCCCGGTAAACCAGATTGTCCTTCCCCGTGGGAAGAAAATACAGATTGGAGGAAAGCCGGATGCCCGGCTCTTTTGTCCGTCTGATCCTCAGCCTGTCATAAAGTGTGACAGTCTGCATGATCATTCTTACTTCATGATATCCGTCCGGCCGCTTTCCCAGAACATCCAGTCCCAGATTGATTTTTCCGTAAGCCCGGAGAATCATCTCATCACTCATGGTACACTCCGCAGTAAGTATTTTGTATTCTCAGTATACACAATTTTAATAAAAAATACAATTTTCTTATGATTTTTCTCTGTCCCGGCGCAGCTTCTGCAGTTTTCCGAAAATACCGGATTCCTGAGCGCCCGCCTTCTCCTTTGTCTTTCCCGGAGCGGCTTCTGCCTTCTGCGCCTCCGCTCTTCTGTTGACATACTCCTGCACATAGGCCAGATATACCATAATGCAGTTGGAAACCGCCTTTTCATCTATGTTGAATTTCTCGTGATGGTTGGGATAAGCCCGTCCCATCTGTTCATTTCCCGCTCCGATAAAAGCGAAGGCGCCCGGTATCCTCTGCTGGTAAACAGAAAAATCCTCTCCCAGCATCATCTTCGGCACATCGATAAACGCCTCCTCCGGAAACACCTTCCGCGCTCCGGCCAGCGCGAGCTCCGCCACGCCGGGATCGTTGTCCACCGCGGGATGGGCAGACAACACATATTCCACATCGGCCGTCGCGTGATATGTGGCGGCCGTTCCCATGGCCACCCTGCGGACAGCCGCCGCGATCCGCTTCCCCTCGTCTCTCGAGAAGGTGCGCACAGTCCCTTCCATAAACGCGTTTCCGGCCACTACATTGCGCACGGTTCCGCAGACCACATGTCCGATGTTCACCACCGCCGCGTCAATGGGATTGGTCTCCCGGCTGACAATCTGCTGCAGGTTCATGATCGTGGCAGCTGCCGCTACAGTCGCATCCACACACTGCTGAGGCTTGCCAGCATGACCCTGACGGCCTCTGATCGTAATCTTAAACAGATCGGACTCTGCCATTCTCGGCCCCGGCTCGATATTGATATATCCCACCGGAATATCCGCAAACACATGAAGGCCGAAAATCTGCTCCACATGATCCAGGTATCCGGCATCCATGATCATTTTCGCGCCCTTGCATACTTCTTCTGCAGGCTGAAAGATCAGCTTGATGGTACAGTTCAGCTCCTGCTCATGGGCTTTCAGAATCTTGGCAGCACCCAGCAGGGACGCCATATGAGCATCATGGCCGCAGGCATGCATGACGCCCGGATTGCAGGACTTATAACCCACCTCATTTTTTTCCTCCACCTTCAGCGCGTCAATATCCGCCCGCAGCGCGATCACCGGCTCTCCGTTTCCCAGAAGACCGATCACCCCTGTTCCGGCCGTCTCAATAAAGGGGATATCCATCTCCTTAAGCTCTGTCTTGATACGCTTTGAAGTTTCCCATTCCTCCAGGGAAAGCTCCGGATTCTGATGAAAATACTTTCTCAGATTAACTGCGTAATTACGGATCTGTTCCACTTCACTCCTGATTTCAATATTCATCCGTCCCCTCCTTGTCTTCATTCCTCCTGCATGAATCAATGTCAGTATAATATTGTATCCAAAGAAAAACAATCTTTTTCCGCAAAAAGGTTTGACATTTTTCCTGACATGTATATAATATTAATTGTACAGAACAAAGGCGTGCTGGTATTGATCGGCGCGCCTTATTTGTTTTGGGGAAATCCCTTTCCCGAAAGCAGATTTTTCTGTACTGGCAAGAGAGCCTCAGCTCTTTTCCGTAAAGGACCTGAAAACAACTATCCTTTCCTTACCTTTACGGACTGCCAGCACTTGTTTTCCCTCACATTATATTAATATGACATGGAGAGCCGTCCCCGAAGCCGATTCGCGGCGGCTCTTCATGTTGTATTCCCTTCTTCCGCAGCGCTGCCTCAGCAAGTTTCCGGTTCCGGATATTCCTCCCCAAAGGTTTCCACCGTTACTTTCTTCATCACCTGCGGCTTCACCGGCCTGTCTGCGTAGGTTGTGGCGGTTCTGGCAATGGCGTCCACCACATCCATTCCCTCGGTCACTTTTCCGAATGCCGCGTACTGTCCGTCCAGATGAGGCGCTTTCATATGCATGATGAAGAACTGAGATCCGGCTGAATCCGGATCCATTGCCCTTGCCATAGAGAGCACGCCCGGATCATGGGCCAGTCTGTTGTCAAATCCGTTTGCCGCGAATTCTCCCCGGATCTGATACCCGGGTCCTCCGGTTCCCTGACCGAGAGGGCAGCCGCCCTGGATCATAAATCCGTTGATGACCCTGTGGAAAATCAGATCATCATAAAATCCTTTCTTCACCAGACTGATAAAATTATTGACTGTATTGGGCGCGATATCCGGATAAAGCTCCGCCCTGATCACGCCTCCGTCCTCCATCTCGATCGTCACTACAGGATTTTTCTTTCCTTCCATTATTCATTCTCCTTCTTATTTCATTATTTCAGAAACTTCTTCCGCCGCCGCCATGGCTGCGGCCTCCGCTGCTCACATGGGAAGAGCTGTGGCCACCGCCGGAACTTCCGTTGTCCTTCGGAATCTGTCTGACCACCACCGTCGTATGGGTGAACCGGTCGCTGCTCTGCCGGATATCGATCCTGCCGTTTTTCAGATACGTGCCGCTCCCCGCCGTCATCCGGCTCTTCCTGCCCCGGGCGATGAAAAACACAATGATTCCGGATATCACGGCCGCCCCCAGCAGGCAGATTCCCGCCCTGCCGAGCCAGTTCGTTTTCTCTCCGCCGGCGTCATATTCCGTAAAACGGTCGCTGCCGGCATCGTACGCGCCATTCTGAGCGGTATCTCCGCCTGTCAGACACCGGACCGCTTCCCCGGCAAATGTCCGGCACACCTCCATATAGGCTCCGTCCTGCATGAGCGGCACCAGGACATCCAGTGTGTCCTCGATCTCCCCATCGGTATATTCCTCAATGGCTGTTCCCGCGGTACTGATATAAATTTCCCGTCCGTCCATATCCAGCAGCAGAAGCACGCCGGAGCCGTTTTCCTGCTCATATCCGAACCCATGGGTATCATAAAAATCATCCGCGTATGCCTGCGCGCTCTTGCCTTCATTGTCGCTGACCGTCACCACGATCAGATCCTGCCGCGCCTCCTGAGCCTGCTGTGTCAGGAGCGTCTGCAGTTCCTCCTCCTCAGCCGCGGTCAGAAGCTCCGCGCCATCGTAAACCCGCTGTTCATTCTCGTCAAATCCGCACAGCAGAGCCGCCGCCAGGAAGCAGGCCGCCCACAAAAGCAGCATCTTCCTGAAGCCCGTTTTCTTTTTCATCCGACGATTCCTCCCATTATCATCATCACCGCGAAAATCCCGGCAGTCAGACCGGCGAACCAGCCCAGGGCTTTTCCGATGCTGAGGGGCAGCGAACCCACGATTTTTCCGGTCTGCCCGTTCAGGGCAAACTGATAGTTTTCCCCTTTATACCGGTAATTCAGCATCCATACGGGCAGCATGACATACTCTGCCTTTGTCTCATCGATCTTCAGATGCTGTTCCCTCATCTGAACACTGCCGTAGCCCTGGATGGTGCTCCTCGCCGACTCCAGCGCGTATTCTCTCGCCCTGTGTCTGCCCCGTCCCTGCATATCCTGATAGGTATAGGAATAGGCCTCGGCCATATAGCCGGAGAGATAAGGCATGTCAAAGGGCTGCAGAGCCGCGTAATTGAAGGGTTCCAGAAGATCCATAGTCTCATCGTCCATTTTCTGGGAAGCGTCCAGCGGAATCTTCTCAAACTGGGCCCCGATCTGTCTGTACACATCATAATGGTCGGTGTAAATGTATTCAGAATCTCCTCTCCTGCGGATCCTCGTCCTGGTGCAGTGAGCCCTGATCCGCACGTCTGTGTCATAATCCACCAGCCAGAAAGGCACATAGATACCAGTCAGCTTCTCAACTGTACTCTGACTGCGGAAGCTCCCCGGCGTAAAAAGTCCCTTCCTGGTCCATGCGCGGAATTTTTCCTCCGCCTGCTCTCTGGTGATCACAAAGGGCAGAACCTGGGCGGGCCGTTTCGCGCCCTCCATCCGCTCCTCGATCAAAGCCGGGCTTCCGCAGAAGCTGCACACGGTCGCCGCCGTCGTATCGTCTGTGATCACCTCGGCGCCGCAGGAGGAACAATGATATTTTTTCACGTTCATCGTCGGTCCGTCGTCCGGCGAAATCCGTCTGCCCTCTTCCTCTGTCTCCACCGTCTCGGATCCGCCGCTCAGACGCCGCTCTTCTTCCGTCTCCTCCCGCTCGTCCGGTTCTCCATATTTTTCTTCATATTCCCCGACCGTGAGCTCCGTCCCGCAGTGTCCGCAGGAAAGCTTCTGACTCTCCGGATCAAAAACCATCGGCGCCCCGCAGCCGGGACATTTATATGTAATAACCATGGAACGCTCCTTTGCAACTGTTCTTTTTTCATTTTACCAGAGGATCCGGCATCTGTCTACTGTTCATATTTTGTTCAAATATCATTCAAAATCTTTTTACAGACACATCATGATTTCTTCACGATTGCCGCATATACTGTAACCATAAGAACAAAACAACAAACAGCAACTGCTGAAAAGGACATTATCTTATATTCGGTGCATAAGCGTCAGCGAATGTCTCAATATTTTTTTCATAACATGAGCTGTCTTCAGCTCTCCTCCCTTTTTACTACTATATAAAAAACCCCTGTTCCTCGTCAAAACAGGGGTTTTTTATATGTTTTTTTATAATCGGCCGCCGGTAAAAGCACAGATCGGACAGGGATCCCGCATCCGCGGGATCCCTGTCTGTATCGTGCAGTCTTTTTGATTATACCTCAAATGTCAGATCACCATAGGAAGGAATCGGCCAAAGATCCTTATCCACGATCATCTCCAGCTTGTCAAGAGGGGTTCTCAGATCAGTCATAACAGGCATCACCGTATCATGATACGCTCTCGCCTGAACCTCTCCTTCTTCCGCTGCCGCCGCTGCCGCCGTCACCTTCTTCAGTGTCTTAAGCGCCTTCTGAGATTCAGAAAGCAGGGCGGAGGTCTCAATCAGCAGATCCTTCTGAGCGCTTGTATCCGCCTCAGGGCAGGCCTCAGACACTGCGCTGATGGAGGCGGCAAGATCCGTCGTATAATTGATCACCGCCGGGATCAGCTGCTTGCCGGCCATATCGATCATGGTAAGCGCTTCAATATTGATTGCCTTGGCATAAGTCTCATACAGAACCTCGGCGCGGGATTCCAGTTCCGCTCTTGTGAAAATATGGAATTTCTCAAAGAGCTTTACAGCCTTCTCTGTCGTCAGGCTGGATACGGAATCCACCATGGATTTGATATTGGGCAATCCTCTCCTCTCTGCCTCAGCCACCCATTCCTCTGAATAACCGTTGCCGTTGAAAATGATCCTCTGATGCTCTGTCAGGTATTCCTTGATCAGATCATGAACGGCCATATCGAAATTGTCGGCCTTCTCCAGAATATCGGCAGCCTCGCAGAAGGCTTCCGCAACCATCGCATTCAGGGTCGTATTGGGGCTTGCGATGGAATCGGAGGATCCTACCATACGGAATTCAAATTTATTTCCTGTAAAAGCAAAGGGTGAAGTTCTGTTCCGGTCGGTGGCATCCTTCATCAGATCCGGAAGGGTGCTGACGCCGGTGTAAAGGCGCTCGCCTTCCTTGCAGGAAGCCGCCTCGCCTTTTTCGATCAGCTGCTTGACCACATCCTCCAGCTGCTCGCCGAGGAAAATTGAAATGATCGCCGGCGGCGCCTCGTTGGCGCCCAGTCTGTGATCATTGCCCACGTTCGCGGCCGACTGACGGAGCAGATCCGCGTGAATATCCACTGCCTTGATGATGCAGGCCAGCACCAGAAGGAACTGGATGTTCTGATTGGGCGTATCGCCGGGATCCAGCAGGTTCACGCCATTATCCGTACAGATGGACCAGTTGTCATGCTTTCCGGAACCGTTCACGCCGGCAAAGGGCTTCTCATGGAGCAGGCATGCCAGTCCGTGGCGCTGCGCCACTTTTTTCATGGTCTCCATGACCACCTGATTGTGGTCCACCGCGATATTGGCATTATTGAAGATCGGGGCCAGCTCATGCTGTGCCGGAGCCACTTCATTATGCTGCGTCTTCGCGGAAATGCCCAGCTTCCACAGCTCAATATTGAGATCCTTCATAAAGGAACCGATCCGCTCTTTGATGACGCCGAAGTAATGGTCGTCCATCTCCTGTCCTTTGGGAGCCGGCGCGCCAAACAGGGTCCGTCCTGTATAGATCAGGTCCTTTCTCTGGAGATACAGATCCCGGTCCACCAGGAAATACTCCTGCTCGGGTCCGACGGACGCCGTTACCTTCGTCGCTTCCGTATTGCCGAACAGTCTCACGATCCTCAGAGCCTGCTCAGAAAGCGCTTCCAGGGAACGGAGCAGAGGCGTCTTTTTGTCCAGCGCCTCGCCCTTGTAGGAACAGAATGCGGTAGGAATGCAGAGGATCACGCCTGTGGCGTCTTCCTTCAGGAACGCGGGAGATGTGATATCCCAGGCTGTATAGCCTCTCGCCTCAAAGGTAGCGCGCAGACCGCCTGACGGGAAGGAAGAAGCATCCGGCTCGCCCTTGATCAGCTCTTTGCCTGAAAACTCCATCAGCATATGGCCTTCCTCATCGGGATTGGTCACAAAGGAATCATGCTTTTCCGCCGTGATCCCTGTAAGAGGCTGGAACCAGTGGGTATAATGGGTCGCGCCGTGCTCCACCGCCCAGTCTTTCATGGCCTTGGCCACCACATCGGCAGTTGCCAGGGACATCTCGCCGCCGTGGTCTATGATGTTTTTCACTTCTGCATACACTTTTTTGGGAAGACGTTCTTTCATCTTGCCCAGCGTGAAGACATTTTCACCAAAAATCTCTTCGATGTTCAAAGTTTTCTCACACATAGATATTTCCTCCATAATCTTATCCTCGGACCCGATAAATAAAGAGAAGACGCCCTTTGTGGAACGTCTTCGTTCGGTTATCAAGTCTTATTTTGGGAGCCCTGACTCCATCTGCCTTTTACCATACCTCATTTTCTTCAGAAATGCAAGCACTTTTTTCGGTACTTTCAGCTTTTTCACTTAAGATTTTAAACGTTTGGCCTGGACGACCAGTCTGTCCTGATTGTGATTGACGCAGGTGGACAGTGTGATGATGTGATCCTCCGAAGATACAGTTACATCCGTTTTCTGTTCTGATCGCTCCTTTGCCTGTCCGATATAATTCATAAAATCCGCTTCATCCGCAAATCCTATGGTATAAACGTCGCTGTCAGGTTCCGTCACATACACCGCGAAAATCTCATAAGTATAAAACCCTGTTTCTGTAAACACCTGAAAGGTCCTGTGCCCGTCAAAAAAACTGTCGTCTCTGAATTTTTTCAGATTCGCGAACATGGAACCGTTCTTCATATTATGGCCGTAGACGATCACATGCTTTGCCTCCATGGCTTCCGTGATATTGCAGTCCACGAACAGGGTTCCCGCCGCGTTTTCCGTTCTCTCAAAGGTATGGGAGAGATAGTAGTCATTGTCCTCTGTCTGAACGATGGGATAATCGATCTGGGTATCTCCGATCCTGATCCAGCCCACATAGTCCGGGTTCTGTGCCTGCATGGAAAGAAAAAATTCCGTCCAGGGACGCGGCTCCCGGATTCCGCCGCTTTCCTGACCGGCCGCCTCCTCCCCCGTATCTGCCGCCGCCTCCAGATATTCCTCCGCCGCGTCGGCCAGCCTGTCGTATTCATCCGATCCCTGTCTGTATTCCAGATAGATGGAGACCAGCTGCCAGGCCGAAACCGCAAAGACCAGGACCGCCGCCGCCAGGATCACGTTCCGGATCCTGCTTCCTCTTTTTTTCTGTTTTTCCATCTGCTGCTCCTTTTATATTCTGTATCCGGTATCTGCCGTCTTCTGTACATGGATTTTCTCTGTTCATTATATCGGCCCGGCACTTTCTTGGCAAGCGTCTTATCCGGCAATTTACTTGCTATTTTTTCCAATATCAACTATGATATAAAAGGAGGTTTTTATTTATGATAATTCGAGATATGACATTGCAGGATCGGGAAAACTTTCTGGCCATGGTGCGGGATTTTTATGATTCAGGAGCCGCTCTTCACGGTTTCAGAGAAGAAATACCGGAAAAAAATCTGAACGCTTTCTTAAGCGGAAACCCTTATCTGCGCTGTCTGATGCTGGAATCCTCTGACAGGATAACAGCCGGATACGCGCTTCTTTCTCTTTCATGGACCACTGAATACGGCGGACCTCTCGTGATCTTGGAGGAACTTTACCTGTGCCCGGATATGCGCGGGCGCGGACTGGCCGGTGCCTTTTTCCGGTGGCTTTTCACCCAGTATGACACCGACGCTGCGGCCTACAGGCTCGAAGTCGCCCCCGGAAATGCCCAGGTCATGGACATTTACCGGAAATACGGCTATGAGACGCTCGAATATATCCAAATGATCAAGACTGAACCGTTAAAAAAATAAAGGAGTAATCGATATGAGAAAAACAAAAATCATCTGCACAATGGGACCGGCAGTAGATTCCGATGAAGCCATCCGCTCTCTGATCAGCAGCGGCATGGACTGCGCAAGATTCAATTTCTCCCACGGCACCCATGAAGAACAGAAAGTACGAATGGAGAGAGTGAAGCGCCTGAGCGCTGAAATGGGGCATCCCATCGCGCTCCTTCTGGATACAAAAGGGCCGGAGATCCGGCTCAAAGACTTTGAGGACGGTTCTGCCGAGCTTCAGGCCGGACAGTCCTTTACCCTGCACACTTCCGACGAGCCGGGCACAGCGGAGGGGATCGGCATCACCTACAGCGGCCTTTCCTACTGTGTGAGCATCGGCACCCGGATTCTGATCGACGACGGCAAGATCGCCATGTTTGTGGAACGGATCGACGGGACATCCGTTGTCTGTCGTGTCATCAACGGCGGCACCGTCAGCAACCATAAAAGCATCAACATTCCCAACCTGAACATTCCCATGCCTTACATCAGCGACGTAGACCGGAATGATATCCTGTTCGGCATTTCCCAGGACGTGGATTTCATCGCCGCTTCCTTCACCAGAACGGCCGACGATATCCGCAAACTCCGCAAGCTTCTCAATGACAACGGCGGGAAACGGATCCAGATCATCGCGAAGATTGAAAATACCCAGGGCATCGAAAACCTGGATGAGATCCTGCAGGTCAGCGACGGCATCATGGTAGCCAGAGGCGATATGGGCGTGGAAATCCCGTTCCGCGAACTTCCCGGCATTCAGAAGACCATCATCAATAAATGCTACCTGACCGGCAAACACGCAGTCACCGCGACTCAGATGCTGGAATCCATGACTCACAATCCCCGTCCCACCAGAGCAGAGGTATCGGATGTGGCCAACGCCATTTATGACGGCACCACTGCGATCATGCTCTCCGGCGAAACCGCAGCCGGCGATTATCCCACCGAAGCCGTGCGGACCATGGCCGACATCGCGGAAGCGGCCGAAAAGAATATTGATTACAAAGAACGTTTTTCCGAACAGCACGATCAGCTCAGCCTGGCGAAGATTCCCGCGGTATCTGTGGCGATCGCCACGATCACATCCGCCCATTATCTGGATGCTCAGGCGATTGTGGCTGTTACGCGGACCGGACGCAGCGCCAGAATGATCTCGGATTACCGTCCGGCAGTGCCCATCATCGCTCCTGTCGTGGACAAGAAGGCGCTCCGGCAGCTGAATCTGACATGGGGCGTTTATCCTTTCCTGGCCGTGGAACAATCCAGCGCAGACAGCCTGTTCCATCATGCCGAACAGATCGCTCTCCAGTCCGGCATTGTGGAGGAGGGCGATACCATTGTGATTTCCGGCGGGCCTCACGAACGAAACAGCGCCATTGACATGATGCGCATCTGCAAACTGTAATTTCTGAAACGGACCCATTAGAGCGGCGTACCATAGCGGAGTTTTCCGGTATGACACGCCGCTTTTTGGCACCCTTTTTTCCTGTTCCTTCTCAATCACTGCCGGAACGCCTCTGCGCCTCTGCGCAAAACATCCCTGCAGAGAGTTGTCCTACTCCGCAGGGATGTTTTCAGCGCAATGATTAAATGATTTTATGATTCAATCATGAATCAATCATGATTCCATTTCAATTTTCATCTTTCTGCTTATGCAGACAGATGATTATTTATTGTAGTAATATTTCACCTTGTCAGCGTCATCAAACAGATTGATCTTATGACGAACAACCTCATTCATAGCGTCGATGCACTTGGGATAGATCGCCATGGGCTCACGGATTGCCTGATCCTGAAGCACCTTGCGGCATTCCTGATAAAAAGCATCCTTGATATCGCTGGAGATATTGATCTTGTTCACGCCAAGCTTAACGGACTGAGCGATCTCATCATCGGGGTTGCCGGAACCGCCGTGAAGTACCAGCGGAATGCTTACGTTTGCCTTGATCTCTTTCAGTCTGTCAAGAGCCAGCTTCGGCTTTCTGTCCTTCGGATACAGACCGTGAGCTGTACCGATGGCGATCGCCAGGGCGTCAATATCTGTCTCTTTGATGAATTTCACTGCGTCATCCACTTCTGTATAGATGATCTCTTTGGATCCGGCCTCGCCGTAATCATCAGCTGTACCGATGGTTCCCAGCTCTGCCTCTACAGAAACTCCTACAGGATGAGCAACCTCTACTACTTTCTTTGTGATGGCGATATTCTCTTCAAAAGGAAGATGCGCGCCATCGATCATAACGGAAGTAAAACCATCCTGAATCGCACGCAGAACCTGCTCAAACTTCGAGCCATGATCCAGATGAACCGCAACCGGTACGGTCGTCTTGTTTGCCTCATCGATTACAGCCTTTACAAAGCTATCCTCCACGAACTCCAGCTCGTCGGGATGAATGGCAATGATAACAGGCGCCTGCATCTCCTCACAGGTATGCATCACACCTTTCAGGATCATACTGCTGCTTACATTAAAAGCAGGAACAGCGAAATTGTGCTCATTGGCTACTGCCAACAAATCAGCCATGTTCATTAACATAGTATACTTCCTCCTAAATTACTTTTTATTGGGTTCTACTGTCAGTTACCTTGTCTTCATATTATATCATATATGTCACCATGTCAAGTCTTTATTGTATATTTTAGGAAAATTTTTCCCGTGCCGCAACTTTAAATTGTGTACATTACCCAATAATAAAAAATAATATTTCATCTGTTTTAAATACACATTTATTTTGCTTTAATTTCAGACTTTTTATCCGTTTCACCAGGACATCTCTTTCTTCATATTGTATAACAACATCTATATTCCGGTCTGAAGGAGGCCGCATATGTCCTCTTCCATCCCTCTGAATCAGCTGCTTCCCGGTGAGGAAGCCGTTCTCATAAACCTGTCCGGCACAGAGCAGGCCAGACGTCTGGCAGAACTGGGATTTCTGCCGGGCACCAGAATCACCTGCATCCTGCGAAAGAAAAACGGAGAAACTTCTGCCTTTGACCTGCGGGGCTCCATGATTGCTCTGAGAAAGGAGGATTCCTCCGGCATACTTGTTCACAGAGCGGAGGAGGCCCGTCTCATATGAACCACTCTCTTCCCCGCCGCACCAGAAAAAACGACGCCTGCCTGTCCCGCTGCTCGGCGGCTCTGGCCGGAAATCCCAACGTCGGGAAAAGCACCCTGTTCAATACCCTGACGGGTCTTCACCAGCATACCGGAAATTGGACAGGAAAAACCGTCGCCTGCGCGGACGGCCAGTGCCGTTTCGGACATACTCTGTTTTCTCTGACGGATCTTCCCGGCACCTACTCTCTCCTGAGCGACTCCCCGGAAGAGGAAATTGCCGCAAAGGCCGTCTGTTCCGGCGCCTATCAGCTGATCATCGCCGTCTGTGACGCCACCTGTCTGGAACGGAGCCTCGCGCTGGTCTTCCAGATCCTGTCCCTCACGCCCAATGTGATCGTCTGCGTGAATCTCTGTGACGAAGCGGAAAAAAAGGGAATCCGCATTGACTTCGCTCTGCTGGAGCAGCTTCTGGGTGTTCCGGTCGTCGGAATCAGCGCCGCGAAACGATCGGGAATCAAAGGGCTCCTTGCCGCGGCAGAGGAATTCTGCGGCGCTTCACCGGTTTTTTACCAGACCTGCGAAGCGCCTCCGGACCATTCGATGAAAAAAGCGGAAGTGGCCGCCCGGCAGACGGCTGTCCGGGAAAATCCCGGATACCGGAAGCGTGATTTCCGGGCTGACAGGATCGCGACCGGCCCGGTCACCGGCACGCTTCTGATGCTCCTCCTGCTCCTCTTTCTGTTCTGGCTCTCCATCAGCGGCGCCAACTATCCCAGCCGCCTGCTGAGCGCCGGATTCGACTGGCTGGAAATACGGCTCGCCGCGCTGGCCGGAGCCCTGCACGCCCCGGACTGGCTCCGGAGCCTGCTGATCTCCGGCATTTACAGGGTCTCCTCCTGGGTGGTGGCCGTCATGCTGCCGCCCATGGCCATTTTCTTTCCTCTGTTTACGCTGCTGGAAGATCTTGGCTATCTTCCCAGAGTGGCATTCAACCTGGATCATCATTTTAAAAAATGTTCCGCCTGCGGCAAACAGGCGCTGTGCATGTGCATGGGGCTGGGCTGCAACGCGGCAGGCGTCACCGGCTGCCGGATCATCCATTCCCCCCGTGAGCGGCTCATCGCAATCCTGACCAACACCTTTATTCCCTGCAACGGCCGCTTCCCCACCCTGATCTCCCTGATCACCATCTTCTTTGTGGGAACGGAGAACGGGATCCTGGGAAGCCTTCCGGCCGCCCTGATCCTGACCGCGGTCATTGCCCTCTCCATCATGATGACCTTCGCCGCCTCCCGGCTTCTGGCCGCCACCGTCCTGAAGGGAGCTCCCTCCTCCTTCATTCTGGAAATGCCTCCCTACCGGCTTCCCCAGATCCGGAAGGTACTGGTCCGTTCCGTGCTGGACCGCACTTTATTTGTCCTTGGAAGGGCCGTCATGATCGCCGTTCCCGCCGGCCTGGTCATCTGGCTGGCCGCCAATCTGAGGCTGGGCGGGGAAACGCTGCTCCAGTGGGGTTCCGCCTTCCTGGATCCCCTGGGAAGGCTGATGGGACTGGACGGCGTGATCCTGCTTGCCTTCCTTCTGGGCTTCCCGGCCAATGAGATTGTCATGCCCATTATCCTCATGAGCTATCTGTCCGCCGGAAGTCTGGTGGAATCCGGCAGCGCCGCCGAGCTGTTCCGGCTCCTGTCCGCCAATGGCTGGACCTGGACCACTGCCGTTTCCATGATTCTCTTCTCCCTGATGCACTGGCCCTGCTCCACCACCTGCCTGACCATCCGGAAAGAAACGGGAAGCCTCCGCTGGACCCTGGCCGCCGTCCTGCTTCCGACCCTGTTCGGCATGCTCTCCTGCATTCTGTTTACTGCCGCAGTCCGGATCTGCTCCGTGCTCTGACAGCACGGCCATCTGCGGCTGTCCGCAGTCGCTCCGGCTCCCGGCGCGGAGGCTGACTCTGCCTGGCTGAAGAAAACCATCACGGCCGCAAGAGAGCATCGCGGCCGCGAAACCTGAAAACGGACTGCTCCGGTCAGGGATCCCCTTTCCGTACAGTCCGTTTCCGCGTCTTCCGCCTGATCTATTCGATTTCGATGCCAAAGCTCCGCAAACCTTCTACGATGGATTCGTATCCGGTCACCAGCACTGTGCTGAGGCCAAACCGTCTTGCCGCTTCCAGATTCTGGGGCAGGTCATCAAAAAACACAGCCTCTTCCGGCCTGATCTTGTAGCGCTCCAAAAGCGCCTCATAAATTTCAGGTTCCGGCTTCACAGAATGCACCTCGTAAGAGACGACTCTGCCGTCCACATAATTCAGGAATTCAAAGCAGGAAAGGCGGTCCTCAAAAAAAGTCTTTCCATAATTGGACAGAATATAGATCCTGTAACCCAGCTCCTTCAGACTGCGCAGGAGAGCAGGCGCATAGCTGTTCTGGCTCACAGCCTCCGCCGCGCCGGAATAAATCCGCCGGATCGACGCCTCATACCGGGGCGCCTCCGCGCAGGCCTCCGCCAGGATCTCATCCTCCGGAACCTTTCCTCTGTCAATTTCCTGCCATCTGGGATTGAGGAACAGAACCCGTTCAATGGCTTCACGTTCTTCGTCCGGAAGAGAAAAGCTGTCCAGATATTCCCGCCATTTAAAATCCGCCAGCACATTTCCAATGTCAAAAATAATGGTACGAATCATGGGCGTTTCCCTTTCGTAAAAATTCCCGGAAATCAGATCAGCGGCGTTCTCTCGATGATCTCATTTCTGCCCGGTCCGTTGGAGACAAGGGTGATCGGAACGCCGATTTCCTTCTCGATCTCATTGATGTAATTCCTGCAGTTTTCCGGAAGCTCGTCATAACTGCGGATCCCGCGGATCTCGCACTTCCAGCCCGGCAGCTTTTTATAAACAGGTTTTGCCTTGGAAAGCCTGGAGGTCACAGGGAACTCCTTTTCCACCCTGCCGTCATATTCATATCCGACACAAATCGGAATTTCATCCAGATATCCCAGCACATCCAGCACGGTCAGAGCCACCTCTGTCGCCCCCTGGATCCTGCAGCCGTAGCGGGTCGCCACCGCGTCAAACCATCCCATTCTTCTGGGACGTCCGGTGGTCGCGCCGTATTCTCCGCCATCGCCGCCCCGGTTCCTCAGCTCATTTGCCTCGTCGCCGAAAATCTCGCTGACAAAGGCGCCCGCGCCCACGGCGCTGGAGTAAGCCTTCACCACAGCCGTAATATTTTTGATCTCATAAGGAGGGATTCCCGCTCCGATGGCGCCGTAGGCCGCCAGAGTGGAGGAAGAGGTTACCATGGGATAAATTCCATGGTCCGGATCCTTCAGGGAACCCAGCTGTCCCTCCAGCAGGATATTCTTTCCTTCCTTCAGAGCCTCATGGAGATACGCGGACACATCGCATACATAAGGCGCGATCATCTTCTTATATTCCATCAGCTCCGCGAACACCTCGTCCGGCTGAAGGAGCGGCTGATGATACAGATGCTCCAGCAGCACGTTTTTCAGGGTGCAGACATTCTTCACCTTGTCCATCAGCTCATCCGGATCTCCGAACAGCTCGCTGACCTGAAATCCGATCTTCGCGTATTTGTCAGAATAGAAGGGAGCGATTCCGGATTTTGTGGAGCCGAAGGACCTGCCAGCCAGACGCGCTTCCTCACAGGCATCCAGAAGCATATGATAAGGCATCATGATCTGCGCCCTGTCGGAAACCAGGATCTTCGGAGTGGGCACGCCCTTTTCCTCCAGTGACCGGATCTCCTTCACCAGATACGGAATATTCAGAGCCACGCCGTTTCCGATGATGCTGGTCGTATGGCTGTAAAAAACGCCGGAAGGAAGCAGATGCAGCGCAAATTTTCCATAATCATTGATAATGGTGTGCCCCGCATTGCTGCCGCCCTGAAATCTGATGATGATATCAGACTTTTCCGCCAGCATATCCGTGATCTTTCCCTTTCCTTCGTCGCCCCAGTTCGCTCCCACAATCGCTCTTACCATTCTTTCGTCCTCCTCAATTAAACGTTTATTTCCGCTTTCACGCCGAGCAGCTCTTTGTTTTCTTCCAGGATCGGCGCGATCACCTCAGCCAGGAATTCTTCCACCTGTTCTCTGGAACGTCCCACATATCTGGAGGGCTCCATGGTCTTTTTCAGTTCCTCCAGGGTCATATTGAAAGCGGGATCTGCCGCGATCAGCTCCAGCAGATTGTTCTCCTGTCCGTTCACCTTCACATTCTTTCCGGCCTCCATGGACAGAGTGCGGATCTTTTCATGAAGCTCCTGCCTGTCTCCGCCTGCCTTGACGGCGTCCATCATAATATTCTCCGTAGCCATAAAGGGCAGCTCGGACATCAGGCGCTTCTCGATCACCTTCGGATAAACCACCAGGCCGTCCACCACATTGAGATACAGATCCAGGATGCCGTCCACCGCCAGGAATCCCTCCGGAATACTCAGCCGCTTGTTGGCTGAATCATCCAGCGTGCGCTCGAACCACTGGGTTGAAGCGACCAGCATGGGATTCATGGCGTCAGCCATCACATAATCCGCCAGCGACGCCATCCGCTCGCTGCGCATGGGATTTCTCTTATAGGCCATGGCCGATGAGCCGATCTGGCTCTTCTCAAAAGGCTCCTCCACTTCTTTCAGATGCTGGAGAAGACGGATATCGTTGGAGAACTTGTGGGCACTCTGGGCAATGCCGGCCAGCACGTTCAGCACCCGGCTGTCCACCTTTCTTGAGTAGGTCTGGCCGGATACGGGATAACACCCGTCAAATCCCATTTTATCCGCGATTTTCTGATCCAGCTGCTTGACCTTCTCATGATCTCCGTCGAACAGCTCCAGGAAGCTCGCCTGGGTTCCCGTCGTTCCCTTTGAGCCCAGCAGCTTCATGGTTCCCAGCACATAATCCACGTCCTGCAGATCCATCACCAGATCCTGAAGCCACAGCGCGGCTCTTTTTCCCACAGTGGTCGGCTGGGCCGGCTGAAAATGGGTAAACGCCAAGGTGGGCTGCGCTTTATATTTCTCCGCGAATTTAGAAAGCTCGGCGATCACATTGATCAGCTTTTTCCTCACCAGTCGAAGCGCCTCTGTCATCAGGATAATATCCGTATTATCCCCCACATAGCAGGAAGTCGCGCCCAGATGGATGATCCCCTTTGCCTTGGGGCACTGCACGCCATAGGCATACACATGGGACATGACGTCATGGCGCACCTCTTTTTCTCTCTGCTTCGCGACATCATAGTTGATGTCATCCTGATGGGCCTTCAGCTCCTCTATCTGTTCCCGGGTAATATTCAGTCCCAGCTCATGTTCCGCCTCAGCCAGGGCAATCCACAGCTTTCTCCATGTGCGGAACTTCTTGTCCGGCGAAAAAATATACTGCATTTCCCGGCTGGCATAGCGCTCTGACAAAGGGCTCTGGTATCTATCGTACATATCCGTTTTCCTTTCTTGACTGTTTCTGTTCTGATATGGCTATCTGGCATATTCGCCGCGAATATCCTCCGTGGGAGGCGCGATCGGATAATCGCCGCTGAAGCAGGCGGTACAGACGGGAAGCCCCTCCACCATCTGGGGCAGCCGGTCCAGATACAGATAACCCAGGCTGTCCGCGCCGATCTCCCGGCAGATTTCTTCCACTGTCCTGCCATGGGCGATGAGCTGATCCTCCGAAGGAATGTCAGTGCCGAAGTAACACGGATGAAGGAAAGGCGGCGCGGAAATCCTCACATGGACCTCCCTGGCCCCTGCCTTTCTCAGCATTCCCACGATCCTGCCGCAGGTTGTTCCGCGGACAATGGAGTCATCCACCATGACGATCCGCTTCCCCGCCACAGATTCCTTGAGGACATTCAGCTTTACCTGTACGCTGGACTCCCTGCTTTTCTGCTTCGGTTTGATAAAAGTCCGCCCGATATAGCTGTTTTTCACGAAGGCGGTTCCGTAAGGGATCCCCGATTCCTGGGCGTATCCCTGGGCCGCCGCGTTCCCCGACTCAGGCACGCCCACCACCAGATCCGCCTCCACCGGATGATCCTTCGCCAGGAACCGGCCGGCCGCAAGTCTGGCATGATACACGCTCACGCCGTCAAACCTGGTATCGGGCCTTGCAAAATAAATATATTCAAAAATACATCTCGCTGCTTTTCCGTCTTTGGGACAGAGACTGGTGTCGGACTGGATGCCGTCCCGGGTGATGCAGACGATCTCCCCCGGCCTCACATCACGGATGAACTCCGCGCCCACTGTGTCCAGAGCGCAGGTCTCTGAAGCCAGGATATAGGCGTTTTCCCGTTTTCCGATACAGAGCGGCCGGAATCCGAAGGGATCTCTGGCTCCGATCAGCTTTCTCGGGCTCATGATCACCAGGGAATAGGCGCCCACGATCTTTCGCATAGCCATTCCCACCGCTTCCTCCGCAGTCTTCGCCTTTACCCGCGCCCTCGCGATATGGTAGGCAATGATCTCCGAATCGATGGTCGTCTGGAAAATGGCGCCGTCGTACTCCAGCTCTCTGCGGAGTTCCGGCGTGTTGACCAGATTTCCGTTGTGGGCAAGGGCCAGCGTTCCTTTGATATAATTCAGCACCAGCGGCTGCGCGTTTTCTCTGGTGCTGGACCCCGCCGTGGAATAGCGCACATGTCCCACGCCGATATCTCCCCCGGAAAGTCCGTTCAGCGCGTCCGCGGTAAAGACTTCCGGAACAAGGCCCATTCCTTTATGGACCTTTACACGGCCTTTTGGCCCTTCCGTATCGCTCACTGCGATGCCGCAGCTTTCCTGTCCGCGATGCTGAAGAGCCAGAAGTCCATAGTAAATCGTGGGGGCGACATCATTTCTGTCAAAATCATAGACTCCGAAAACACCGCATTCCTCATGGAGTCCGTCAAAGCCGTCAGATGTCACATACGGCAAATTTCGCATAAATTTATGTCCTTTCCAAAATGAGGCCGGCCCGTACCGATGGACGGGCCAGGCAATACAGGCTGCTGACCGCAGGCTGCATATCATTGAATGAATATCCGGCCGGATACACAGGCTGCATTACAGGCCGAGGCGCTTGAACACCTCCTGGTACGCGTCCTCTACACCCCCCATATCTCTTCTGAAGCGGTCCTTGTCCAGCTTCGCATGGGTATCGATGTCCCAGAGTCTGCAGGTATCCGGAGACACTTCGTCAGCCAGGATGATGCTGCCCTTGTATCTGCCGAACTCCAGCTTGAAATCGACCAGCTGGATGTTGGCTTTCTTAAAGAATTCACAGAGAAGCTCGTTGACCTTGAACGCCATATTGGTGATCGTTTCAATCTCCTCCTCTGTGGCAAGCTCAAGGGCCAGCGCATAATATTTATTGATGAACGGATCGCCAAGATCATCATTCTTATAGCTGAACTCCAGGATCGGGCACGCAAGGGATTTTCCCTCTTCAACGCCCATTCTCTTGGAAAAGCTGCCTGCCGCCACATTCCTGATGATCACCTCGAGAGGAACGATCTCCACCTTCTTTACTGCCGTCTCCCTGTCACTGAGCTCTTCTACATAATGAGTGGGAACGCCTGCCTTCTCCAGCATCCGGAACACATGGTTGCTCATGCGGTTGTTGATCACGCCTTTTCCAACGATTGTTCCCTTTTTCAGTCCGTTGAAAGCCGTCGCGTCATCCTTATAATCTACGATCAGCACATCCGGGTCATCTGTCGCGAAAACCTTTTTTGCTTTTCCCTCATACAGTAAATCCAGTTTTTTCATGATTCGTCTCCTCTTTCCTTATAAAAAGTAAAATGGTCGTCACACACAAGCAAATTATAATATAAGGTTTATAATAACGCAACTGCAAATTTCACCAAAAAGCGCCGGAAACAGTCCGATTTTACAGGAAAACGGCTGCCTTCGCGGACACGGCAGCCGCTTTCCTGCAGAATCGCAGCCGGACAGAAAAAAATGCCCGCATCCACTGGCTCGATGCGGGCTCCTGTTCTCCTGCCTTTCAGACGGCATATTCTGTCATTCTGCCTTCGTGGTCGCGTCTCTGACTCCGCTGCTCACATCGGATTCCATCTGATCCATGGCATCCTTCGCGTCTTCTCCCAGCTCATCCAGCACGCCGTTGTTTCCTGTTTCATCCGCCGCTGTCCCGGAATCGGTTCCCTGAGTACCGCGATCAGAGCTGCTTTCTTTATCTACGCCGTTTCCGTCGTCGTTTCCGCTCTCTGATCCATGCGTCTCTGCCCCGTTTGTCGTTCCGCTGCCGCTGTCATTTTTATTTCCGCATCCGGCCAGCATAAACACCGACATCAGAACCAGCACTGCCGTCATCAATACTCTTTTTTTCATAGCCTTTCTCCTTTTTTGCATATTCTTTCCTATTTTATAAGAAACGCCACATTTGCCGTTTACTATAATATGTGCATCAGGAGAAAATCTACTATGGAAAAATATGGAAATCAGCCGATCACGTCGCTCATATCGTAAAATCCCGCCGGCTTTCCCGCCAGGAATTTTGCCGCCTCAATGGCGCCCTTGGCAAACACAGCTTTTGAATATGCCGTATGCTTAAATTCCACCACCTCGTCGGTACCGGCAAAGATCACCTCATGCTCGCCCACAATATTTCCGCCGCGGACCGCGCTGATGCCGATCTCGTGCTTTGTGCGCTTTGCCCGCTCCTTTGAACGGTCAAATTTGTAAGTATACACATTGTCCAGCGCCTCGTTGATGGAGTCCGCCATCGCCAGGGCCGTTCCGCTGGGCGCGTCGACCTTCTGGTTATGGTGCCGCTCCACGATCTCAATGTCAAAGCCGGCCGGCGCCAGAGTCCGCGCCGCTTCCTTCAGCAACTTGAACAGCATGTTGACCCCCAGGGACATGTTGGCAGATTTCAGGACCGCCACCGACTTCGATGCCTCCCGGATCCGTTCCATCTGTTCCTCAGACAGGCCCGTGGTGCAGATCACCACAGGGATCTGCCTCTTTACGCTGTAATCGATCAGTCCGTCGACTGCTGCCGCCGAACAGAAATCGATGATCACATCCGCCTCCGCTTCGCAGGCATCCAGAGATGTGAACACCGGATAAGTATTTTGAATATGATCAGACAGGTCGATCCCCGCCACGATCTCGATCTCGTCATCCGCGGCCGCCAGTCCGGTGATCACCTGACCCATATGGCCGTTGCATCCATGCATGATTGCTTTTATCATAATCAGTTCTCCTTCAGGGCGATTCCGTATTCTGTCATGGCCTTTTTCAGCCGTTCCACATGCTCAGGCTCCATCGGCGACAGAGGTCCGCGCAGGGGGCCGCATTCTTTTCCCATCAGATTCAGGGCCGTCTTCACCGGGATCGGATTGACCTCGCAGAACAGCGCGTCGATCAGCGGCAGCGCCTCCAGCTGCATTTTGGTGCTCTCGGCGGTTCTTCCCTCCAGATAATGCATGACCATGTCATGGGTCTGCCGGGGCGCCACATTGGAAAGCACAGAGATCACGCCGATGCCTCCCAGAGACAGGATCGGGACCACCTGATCGTCATTTCCGGAATAAATGTCGATGCAGCCGTCCGCCAGATGCGCCAGCTTCGCGATCTGGGAAATATTGCCGCAGGCCTCCTTGATGCCCACGATATTCGGCACATGCTTCGCCATATACACCGCGGTCTCCGGAAGAATATTGCATCCGGTGCGGGAAGGTACATTATAAAGAATGATCGGCAGCTTCACAGATTCCGCCACCCTGGTAAAGTGGACGATCAGGCCCTTCTGAGTCGCTTTGTTGTAATAGGGCGTGACCAGAAGAAGCGCGTCCGCGCCGCGTTTTTCCGCCTCCACGGAAAGATAGACCGCCGTCTCCGTACAGTTGGAGCCGGTTCCCGCGATGACCGGGATTCTTCCGTTCACCACTTTAACGGCATGCCCGATCACATCCAGATGCTCCTCATGGGTCAGCGTAGATGCCTCCCCGGTCGTTCCGCAGATGATGATACTGTCCGTGCCGCCGGCGATCTGCTCCTCCAGAAGCTCTGTCAGCTTCTCATAATTCACGCTTCCGTCTTCATGAAACGGCGTAACGATTGCCACACCTGCACCTTTGAAAATTGCCATTCTTGTTTCCTCCTTCACATTCATGGACGAAATAACACAAAATAGAGCTGACCGGAAAGTCAGCTCTTAAAGACGCATCGCCAGCATGAAAACAGCCATGCCGAAAATACTTTAAGTAGCGCTCCATCCGGCTGGATGACAGTCATACAGCTCTTAACCATATGCCCAGGGGATCTCTATGCAGGCCAAGCCTCCCTTCGGCGTCTTTCCCTTTCTCCCGGTATCCTCTGTGCCTGTTCACATCCACCGGCCTACTGATGAAAAACGCGACCTCTACTTTGGTTATTCAGTTAACAGTTTATGCCATCATAACACCAACAGCTCCGATTGTCAACCTGCGGCAGACAGGAACCGGGGATTATTCCGCGTCTGTCTCCGGATTCTTGATATCCCTGGAGTCGATCCGGGTCACTCTGTCCACACAGCTGTTCAGCTCCTCCGGAAATACGATCCCGGTCATGATCACATCCACATCCTCATCTTTCGCCTCCAGAAGGCGCGCGATATCTGCCGCTTCAATAATACCGCAGTCCACAAGCCCCAGGATCTCATCCAGGATCAGTACGTCACAGTCCCGGGTAGAAAGCACCTTTTTCGCGAAATTCACCCCGTTTCGCATGTTGGACGCCTCTTCCTTTTTCTCTTCTTCTGAAAGCCGGCAGAAAGGCTTTTCCGATTTTTCAAAAGAAAACACCTTGATTTCCGGTTCCAGCCGCCTGCTCATCTCGCTTTCCTCATTTTTCCCTTTCAGGAACTGGATGATCACAATATTCTGATTGCTGCCGGCTGCTTTCACCGCCAGTCCTATGGCACAGGCGCTCTTTCCGCTTCCTTCTCCGCATAGGACCTGAACAATTCCTTTTTTCATGGTTCCCCTCCAGGCTCCACATTCGTATTTTTCATAATTCTACCACTGTTTACAGGATAATGCAACTTTATTCGTAATTATATGGCATCAGCTTGATTTTTCTGATTATTCATCCGCACAGTGTTTTACTCGATCCATTCCAGCTTGCTTACGGATACCTCATATGCCACACGCTTTTCACTTTCCGTATCGCTCAACCGCTTTACATACTCTCTGCTCTGAACCCGTCCCCACACGCAGATCCGGCTTCCCACCTCAAATCCGGAAGCGTATCTGGCATTTCTTCCCCACGCGATGCAGGGAATATAATCGGATTTCCCGTAAGGGCGGTTCACAGCCACCAAAAGATCCGCGATCTCGCGTCCCAGGGGCGTCTTTCTGTAGACCGGCGTCTTGCATATGTAACCGTCAAGAAAAATCTGATTGGTCTTGGTGTAATCGCTGAATTCCTCCAGGAACGCGATCTCCCGCACAAATACGGACAGAACCAGGCGGTTCTTCGTTCCTTCGTGCCGGTTGTAGGAACGGAACTGTCCGGAAGCCTCCACGATCATCCCTGTGTAATCTCCTGTGATGTCGATCAGCCGTTCCGATATGAGAAGAGGAATGATATCTGTCTGATCACTCAGACGGTTGATCGAGACCTCCGTCAGATAAAACCCTTCTCCGAATACTTCGTGACTGAAGGTAAAACCTGATATGATTTCCCCGATTACGGTTACTTTGTTGTTCTCCATGATTTTCTCTGGCATTCGTATTTCTCCTTTCAAATCTGCTTCGTCCTTTTAAGACGCCCATCGTTTGGGCTATTATTATGTGTATTCCTCCCTTTCCGGTTTTATACATAAATTTTTAAATTTTTCTTCATTTACTTTTATCACGGGGTATACTACAATATAGGTTAGCGTCCTGTTACAAATTTGATCAGTTCAGTCTGCTGCCGCGGACGCGGAAAACAGGGCGGCGGACAAGGAGACATCATGACTTCTGTAGATATCATTGTTCCCTGTTATAACGAAGAGGAAGTCGTCGAAACTTTTTACCGCGTTACCGATGGAGTCGTGGCTTCCATGACAGGATATCAGTTTACTTACATTTTTGTGGATGACGGCAGCAGCGACGCCACCCTTTCTAAATTGTACGGACTGGCGAAGGCACATCCCAACGTCCGTTATCTTTCTTTTTCCAGAAATTTCGGAAAAGAAGCCGCCATGTACGCGGGTCTGAAAAATTCCTCCGGTGATCTGGTGATCATCATGGACGCCGACCTGCAGCATCCGCCGGCCATGATCCCCGCAATGATGAAGGGAATCGAGGAGGGCTATGACTGTTCCGCCGCGAGGCGCACCTCCCGTCAGGGAGAATCCCGCATCCGCAGCGCTTTTTCCAGTCTTTTTTATAAAATAAGCAACCGGATGTCCGACGTGAAGATGCCCCAGGCAGCCGTCGACTTCCGCATCATGACCCGGCAGATGGTGGATTCCATCCTGGAACTCTCCGAGGTGGAACGCTTTTCCAAAGGGATCTTCGCCTGGGTCGGATATAAGACCAAATGGTACCCCTATGAAAACGTGGAGCGCACTCTGGGCACAACCAAATGGAGCTTCCGCGGTCTCTTCAAATACGCTGTTGACGGGATCACGTCCTTTTCCATCGCTCCTCTGAGACTCGTTTCCGGCATGGGATTTCTCATATCCTGCATCGCGTTTATTTATATCATCATCACGCTGATCCAGACGCTGATCTTCGGGATCGACGTGCCCGGCTATGTGACGACCCTGTGCGCCGTCCTGTTCCTGGGAGGCATCATCGAGCTTTCCATCGGCATCCTGGGCGAATACATCGCCCACATATATATGGAAGCCAAGGACCGGCCCATCTATATCATAAAAGAAAGCAATCTTGATCATAAGAAAGGCAGTTCACAGCATGACTAACACCAAACTCCGATTCAGAAGCCAAAACCGCCAAAAAACCACGATGCTGGAGAAAGCACCGTTTCTCCTGTCCTTTTTTCTCCCGGTCCTCATCATGCTGGGGATTTTTATCCAGAGACAGATTTTCCCCTTCGGCAGCAACAGCTTTCTGCGCACCGACATGTACCATCAGTACGCGCCCTTCATGAACGAATTCATGGAAAAGCTCAAAACCGGGGGAAGCCTCGCTTATTCCTGGAATATCGGCCTGGGCTCCAACTTTGTGGCCCTCTACGCCTATTATCTGGCCAGTCCGCTTAACTGGCTGGCATTTTTTGTGCCCCAGAGTCTGATGATCGAATTTCTTTCCTACATGGTCATTCTGAAGATCGGTCTGTGCGGACTCACTTTCTGTTATTATCTGAGCAGACACTTTAAAACAATGGATCTCGGTCTGTCCTTTTTTGCCGTATTCTATGCCCTGTCCGCCTACATGGCCGCCTACAGCTGGAACGTCATGTGGCTGGACTGCCTTGTGCTGACTCCGCTGATCCTGCTGGGGCTGGAAAAGCTGGTCAGAGAAAACAAATGCCTGCTCTACTGCATCTGCCTGGCATTGTCCATCATTTCCAATTATTATATCTCCATCATGATCTGCATCTTTCTGGTCCTGTACTTCATCGCGCTGATGATCATGGAGCGGGACCGCAGGGGAATGATGAAAAAATGTCTGAATTTTGCGGTTTATTCCCTGCTGGCAGGGGGACTCGCCGCTTTTCTCCTGCTTCCGGTTCTTGCCGCGCTGTCCATGACCGCCTCCGGCGACATCAGCTTTCCCCAAACCCTCACCTCCTATTTTTCCTGCGTGGAAATGCTGGCGAGACATTTTGTCAATGTGGAAACTGAAATCGGCCTGGATCACTGGCCCAATATTTACTGCGGTGTGGGCGTGCTGATCCTGCTGCCCCTTTATATGATGAACAGACGCATTCCCAGAAGAGAAAAGGCTGCCAAAGGCGTCCTTCTTCTGGTCATGCTTCTGGGATTTTCCCTGAACATCCCCAACTTCATCTGGCACGGCTTTCACTATCCCAACAGCCTGCCGGCCAGACAGTCTTTCCTGTATATCGCCCTGCTCCTGACCATGTGCTTTGAAGCCTACAAAAATATCAGGGCGAATACCGCCGCCCAGCTGGCGGGCAGCTTCTGGGGCGCCGTCATTTTTATCTTTGCCTGCGAGCTGATGATCGACAACGGAACCATGGATTTCCGCAGCTATTATCTGACACTGCTCTTCGTGGGGATCTACGCGCTCCTTCTGTACTATTACAGAAACAGGAAAGCCTGGAAGCCGACTCTGGCAATCCTTGCCATCATGGTGATCGCCATTGAATCCAGCATGAACACAGCTGTAACCAGCGTCACCACCACCAGCCGCACCGCCTACCTGGAAAACCAGGATTCCTACCGGGCGCTGGCGGAATATATCGAACAGGAGGACAGCAGTCTGTTCCGCATCGAAAAGGATTCCCGGAAGACCAAAAACGACGGCGCTCTGGCCGGTTACCGGTCCGCCTCCCTGTTTTCCTCTACAGCCAACGCGAACCTGAGCAATTTTTATAAAGAATTCGGACTGGAAGGAAATACCAACGCCTACAGCTTCACCGGCGCCACGCCGCTGACCTCGGCGCTCCTGGGCGTCAAATATACGCTGTCAACCGAGGAGCTGGACAGCGATCTGTACACACTCATCAAAGAGGACGGTAATGTCAGGCTGTATGAAAACCGCTATTCTTTATCCATTGGTTTTATGCTTCCCTCTGACATCGAGCTCCGCTGGGACTATCAGCTGAGCAACCCGGCCATGGTGATCAACTCCTTTGCCACCGCCGCCACCAACTGCGGCGACATTCTGGTTCCTCTGGGCAACGGAACTGCTTCCCCGGGCCAGTATACCTTTACGGTGACAGAAAGCGGCTACATCTATCTGGACGTGACCAATTCCTCCATTGAAGATGTGACCGTCTCCATAAACGGCAAAACCAAAACCTTCTCCGATGTAAACCGGGGCTATCTGCTGGATATCGGAAAATGCGAGGCCGGAACCACCGTCACTCTGACCACTGAACAGAATGAGCAGAGCTTCACTGCCAACGCTTACCGGCTGGATATCAGCCAGCTGAACAACTGCATCAACCGGCTGAACAGCCAGCCCTTTATCACCGATTCCTATACAGATACCTCTGTGTCCGGACGGGTCAACGCTTCCGAGGACGGCCTTCTCTACATGTCCATTGCCTACGAAAATGGATGGACAGTAAAAGTGGACGGAGAGGAAGTAACGCCGGTCCAGTTCGCCGATACCATGCTGGCAATCCCTCTGGCAGCCGGCTCCCACACCATTGAGCTGAGCTACGAACCGGAAAGTCTGCGGACGGGGATTATCATCTCCCTCGTTTCTCTGATCCTGCTTGCCGGCCTTACTCTGCTGAAGCGCCGCGGCCGCAGACGGTATCCGGACGGATCGGACACCACCCTTTTCGGAGGACCGGAGATGCCGTCCCCCACTGCCCGGCCGGCACCGGGCCCTTTCCTGCAAAGCGCCGGAGAACGGCTCCGGAGCAGCGGGCCCCCGGATCCGCAGAACTCAGAACAAGAAGAACCGGATACACTGCCTGAAGATAAAAAAGATGAGAAAGAGAGGAAGATACCATGAAATTATGGGGAGGACGCTTCACCAAAGAAGAAAATGAACTGGTCAACCGCTTCAATGCATCCATTTCCTTTGACCAGAGATTCTATAAGCAGGACATTCAGGGCAGCATCGCCCATGTGACCATGCTGGCCAAACAGCAGATTCTCACTGACCAGGAAAAAGATCAGATTGTCGCCGGACTCACCGGTATCCTGACAGATCTGGAAAACGGGTCCCTGCAGATCGATCCCGGCGCCGAAGATATCCACAGTTTTGTGGAGGCTGCCCTGATTGAACGGATCGGCGAGGTCGGAAAAAAACTCCATACCGGCCGCAGCCGCAACGATCAGGTCGCCCTGGACATGAAACTGTATGTCCGCGATGAGATTGACGAAATGGCTGCCCTGCTGAAAGCGCTTCTGGAAACCATTTTAAAGATCATGAAGGAAAATCTTGAAACTTATATGCCCGGCTTCACCCATCTTCAGAAAGCGCAGCCTGTCACGGTGGCGCATCATTTCGGCGCTTATTTTGAAATGTTCCTGAGGGACTGCGGCCGGCTTTCGGACATCAAAAAGCGGATGAACACCTGCCCTCTGGGCGCCGGAGCCCTGGCCGGAACCACCTATCCCCTCGACCGGGAATACACGGCTTCTCTGCTCAGCTTTGACTGCGCCACCAGAAACAGCATGGATTCCGTATCCGACAGAGATTATCTCATTGAGCTCGCCTCCGCCATGGCGACCATCATGATGCATCTGAGCCGGTTTTCCGAAGAGATCATCATCTGGAATTCCAACGAATATCAGTTTATTGAACTGGACGACGCCTACAGCACCGGCAGCAGCATCATGCCCCAGAAAAAGAATCCCGATATCGCCGAGCTGGTCCGGGGAAAAACAGGACGCGTATACGGCGCTCTCACGTCTATCCTGACGACCATGAAGGGGATTCCTCTGGCCTACAATAAAGACATGCAGGAAGACAAGGAGCTCCTCTTTGACGCCATCGACACTACCAAAGGCTGCATCCAGCTGTTCACCGGCATGATCTCCACCATGAAATTCAATGCCGAAATCATGAAAAAGAGCGCCATGAACGGCTTTACCAACGCCACAGACGCGGCCGATTATCTGGTCAAGCACGGAGTTCCCTTCCGCGACGCCCACGGCATTGTAGGAAAGCTGGTCCTCTATTGTCTGGACAAGGGCATTTCCCTGGACGATATGAGCCTCGATGAATTCCGGTCCATCAGTCCCGTTTTTGAAGAGGATATTTATGAGGCGATCAGCCTGAAGACCTGTGTGGAAAAGCGGACGACGCTGGGTGCTCCCGGCCCTTCTGTCATGAAGCAGGTCACAGAAGAATATGAAGCGCTGCTGAACAACATGTGATGATATCATGATGTGATCATCTGCAGCAAAATTCTGATCTGCTGAAAAGCATTCCCGGGAGAGAGGTGCCTTCCGTCACCCTCTCCCGGTTTTTTTCAGCCGTTTTCTTCTGCGGATCACGAAGGCCGCGGCCGCGCCCGCAGATGCCGAAGCTCCCAGAAGACACAGGACCGGCACTGCCGGACTCTTCATCAGCTGCACCAGGATGCTGGAGCTGACCAGGATTTCCATCTGAAGTTCCTCCATCTGATTTCCGGCCCTGTCTCCGGCCGACACGCTGATCTGCTGCCAGCCGCCGCTCTCCTTCACGGCAAGCTCCAGGCTTCCGCCCCGCTCCCCGAGTTCTTCCGCCAGAAGGGCTCCTTCATAGACCCTCTCCTCCTCTCCGACGCATACCTTCAGCCACTCCAGCGCCATATTTTCCTGCACCGTCAGAATCACGCGCTGCTCGCCGGTCCTGTAGCGCCCGCCGCTTTGCGCGCCTGTGATCAGCGCCTCCGGCGCCGTTCTGTCCACTGAGAAGGTGACGGCGGTCTCCCGCCCCGGCTCCTTGGCCGAACTGTTTCCCATTTTGTTTCCCGCCGCGTCCTCCGACACAAGGAGGAGCTCGTAGGTTCCTTCCTCCTGAAAATTCTCCCTTCCGACACGGTACTCCCAGGCCTGCCAGGAGTCTCCGTTCTCCGTTTTCCGGCTTCTCACAAAGTCCTCCTGCTCCCGCAGCACGCGCATCTCTCCGTCATGAAACAGTGTCAGGCTGTAAGTATCCACCGCATCCACGTTGTACTCCTCCAGGACCACCTCCTGTCCCTCCCTCAGATAAGGATGGGATCCATCCTCCGGGAAAAGCCACCGCGCCGTTTCTTCCGCGGCCAGATAGACCGAACCATAGCGGTTGACAGAGAACAGGAGCTGCCGTTCTTCAAAATTGCCTGCCAGGTCTCCGGCCCACACGCGAAGGCAATACATCCCGTCCGTTTCCGGCCCATAGGAAAAATCATCCGCCAGAAACTCCCGTTCTCCGGCAGAGCTCCGCTCTTCCATCCCCTGTTCCGCGCGTTCCCACTGTCCCGCCTCCGCTTTTAAAAGCTCTGCCCCGCAGTTCTCCTGCCTGAGCCGCAGATCCTGACAGAGGATCCGGACAGATACCTGACCTCTGTTGGCGGAGCCGTCCTCCACACCCCGGATCTGAATCCGCGGAGCCGTCTGATCGATCACAAAACGGGTGTGAAAGGACCTCTCCAGACTGTTTCCCGCCAGATCCGTTATTTCCAGAGACCATTCATAGGCGCCGTCCTGATCAAACCGGATCCTGGCCCTGTGGGTGTCTCCGTTTCCGGAAAATTCCTCCTGCATGCTCCGGATCTGTCTCACGCCCTCCGCATCCCCTGTTACGGCAACGGTCCCGCTGACTCCCGCCCCGTGAAAATTACGCTCCTTCACTGTGATCCCGGCCGTTCTCGCGGTCCTGTAAAAACTCCCGGTTCCCGCCTCCGCCTCCTCAAAGGTGATCTCCACCCGGGGCGGCGTTGTGTCAACAACAAACTGCACCTCCTCCGTCCCGCTCCGGCGGCCTGCCAGGTCCTCGCAGGCCGCGGAAAACCGGTAGCTGCTGTCATCCCGGAAGAAAACCGTGCAGCGGTGCAGCGTCCCCTCATGCGTCCACTGGCTGATCTCCGGCATGGCGCCCTCTGTACTGTCAATATGAAATTCCACCTGTTCCTCTGAAAAATGCTTTTCCCGGATCTCCACCCGTGCGGTCCTGGCCGCGCTGTAATAAAATCCGTTGACAGGAGCGTCCTGATCAAACCGGATCTGAATGTCCGGAGCCGTCCCGTCAATGGAAAACACACTGGAGGCCTGCGAGCTGTTTCCCGCGAAATCCTCAGCCCGGACTGTCAATGTCACCGTCTCCTCACCGTCCAATTCACCGGGCAGTTCCAGACTGCCCTGCCAGACCTCCTCCGCCGCTCCCTCTTCCATGTCAAACAGTGTTCCTTCCCGGACCGTTCCGCCGTCTGTCTCCATGCGCCAGTCTGCCCGCCGGAGGCCCGAATGAATGCCGCTGTCACTGTCCTCCCTGATCAGGATCTCCGCCGCCACATCTCCCCGATATACCATTCTGTCGGCGTCCTTTTCCCCCTGGATCTGAATCCGGACAGAGGGCCCTGACTGCTCCAGCACCAGACCGTCAGAATTAAAATACGCGCATAGTCCGGCATAATTGACCACTTTCAGGTAGACTACGCTCCGGGAATCCGGCTCCAGCAGCAGAGAATTTCCCGTTTTCCACACCGATTCGCCGAGGCCATCCAGCTCCTCCGCGCTCAATGCCCGGTCCAGACAGCAGTAGCGCAGCGGTTCGACCGGAGAGACACTGTCGCTTCCCTCCAGGATCACCGGCTCCGCCTCCATGGAAAATTTTCCGAATGTCACATGGTCAAGGAGCGACTGCCAGGATTCTCCCATGGCGGTAATGCTTCCATGGTCCGGCGGAGTGGTATCCACCGTAAAGGCGGCTGTCGTCCGGCTTTCGCCGGAAAGGGGACGGCCCGCCGGGTCTTCATAGGAGACCTGAAGGCTCCAGGCCGCGTCTCCCCCGCAGAAGACCGCGCCCTTATACCAGTCCTCGCCCTTCTCCGGCGCCTGGCTCCATAGAACGGATTCCGGCTCCGGCGCCTGATCTCCGGACGACAGCAAAACCTCCGGCAGCTGTTCTCCTCTTTCCGGAGAAAAATTTTTCTCCTTCAGATACAGCCAGACCGTCACCGGACTGCTGTAATATCCGTCCCTCGCCCGCGGTTCCTTTTCCGGCAGGCTGATCTCAAAAACAGGTGCGGTGCGGTCGACGACCAGCCTTCCTCCCTCCTCAAGGACCATCCCGTTCCCCGCCAGATCGCTGCAGCTGATATCCTGCAGCGCATAGTCTCCTTCCCCGGCGAACCGGAACCGGACAGAACAGCTCCCGTCCTGGTTCTCCTCCCAGCCTGTGAGTTCAATCTCCTTTTCCGGCAGTTCCGAGGCTCCGGTCCACCCTTCCTCCTCCGTAAATCCGATCTCCGCCTCCCAATCCGTTCCATCCCTCAGGGTAACAGCAAAACTGTTCCGGTCGAAATTTCTGTCGTGAACTGTGATGACCGCGTCCGCCGTATCCTGAAAATATCCCTCTTCTCCCGCGCATACGCCTTCCAAAGCCACCGTAACAGCTTCTTCCCGGGCGAGAGCCGCCTGCGCGATCCCCGCCGTTCCCGCCGCGAAGGCCAGGGCCGCCAGGACCGCCGCGGTCAGGATCCATTCCGCCGCGCGCTTTCTGTTTCCATCCTTCATTTTCTCACATCCCTTTCTCCCATACATTGTTCTGACAGGCTGCCTGTACGGCTTTCATGGCCGCCTCCGCTCCCTCTTCCGCTTCGGCAAGCATCTGCTCCTCATACCCGGACCGTTCCGGTTCCCGTTCCTTCAGATTCGCAAGCGCTTCTCTGATCGTTCTGACCTGCGCTTCCATTTCCTCTCCTGTGACCCCGGCTTCCCGGAAAGCGCCTGCCCGACGGGCCATCTGCCAGACGGCTTCTCTGTAGACCACCAGGGCTGTGACCAGATTGTCTTTATGGATCAGCTCCTCCTCTGTCAGAGACACCAGATCGCTCCAGTAATCCTCATAGGAAATCCCGGCGTCTCCCGTGCGTTTTTCCACATCCAGAAGCTCATAATAGTCCGCGATCCGGGCCAGTATCCCGGAACGGTATACGGCATGAGCCGGAAGCTGCACCTCCGGTTCTGCCTTTTCCGCCGCCCTGAACCATCTGACCGAAGCCTGTCTGCCGCCGCTTCCCCCGTAATAGTAAAAATACAGAAGTCCCGTCTGATAGGAAACCCGCACATAGGCAGTCCTGTTTCCTTCCAGCTGCTCCAGACAGCTTGTTCCGCCCGTGTCTGTCCACAAAAGCGCCTTCCATTTCAGCTCTTCGTCCACAGAAAACACGCCGTCGTCCTCCAGAAAGCTCTTCAGGAGCTCCTGATAAGCTTCCTCGCGCCGGGGCTGCATTTTTGCGGCGCCGCAGAGGATCTCTTCCCGCTCCTCCCGGCCGGCGGTCCCCGCCGCCTCCTCAAGAGACGCCTCATAGGCCGCCTTCTGTTCCGCCCTTCTGACCTGCTCCCGGATCCCTCCGGCAGTCCCTGCCGCCGCGAGGAGCACCGCCGCCGCCGCGGCCGCCTGCCTGCGGCGCCGTTTCCGCCTCCGGTACGCGGCCCCAAGACGTTCCGAATGATCCAGCGCTTCCAGAAACGCTTCGCAGGAGAGGTACCGCTCCTTTCTGTCGGCCTGCATGCACACAGACACGATCTGTTCCATTCCCTCAGAAAGCTCCGGACGCAGTCTCCGGAGAGGCTGTCCCCCATAGGGAGGCTCCGCGGGGCTTTTTCCCGTCAGGACATGGTAAAGCACCGCACCCAGACCGTAAATATCGGTCTCCGGACCGGTCTGCCCGTTCCCTCCGTACTGTTCCGGCGCCGCATAGCCTCTGGTGCCCAGGCACAGGGTATCCCCGCCGGCCTCGTTTTTCTGTTCTCTCGCCGTTCCGAAATCCACCAGCACAATCCTTCCATCCGGCCGCACCATGATATTGGACGGCTTCAGATCCCGGTAAATGACAGGCGGACTGCGTCCGTGAAGATAGGCGAGCACGCGGCACAGCTGCCGCGCCCAGTCCGCGGCCCGCGCTTCGCTCTGAGGTCCCTCCTCGTCCAGAATCTGCTTCAGGGATTTCCCCTCTATGTAGTCCATCACCAGATAAAGCATCCCCTCCGCCTCCAGCACGTCTCCCACTGCCGGAAGCCCCGGATGGCGCAGCCTCTTGAGGAGCTCTGCCTCCATGATCAGACGGCTTTTTGTGCCCTGGATTTCCTTCACCGCCCAAAGACGGCCGCCCCGCATATGCCGCGCCAGATAAACGGTGCCGCTGCCGCCTTTTCCCAGCACTGCCAGGATCCTGTAAGTATCTTCCAGAACCATGCCGGGCGCACAGGTCATAAAACCACCACCTTTGCCGGATGATCCAGTTCCTGTTCTGTTGGTCACTGTATTGGGTAACACTCGGGAGAATTCCCGAAAAAGAAGCACTGCCAGATGTGACAGTGCTAAAATTATATCCTATTTGGCCGGGAATGTCAATGGATCTTTCTCCGGTTACAGACGCCCGCCGGAAGCGGCGCGGACATCCACGGATTCCAGCACCACGCCATGGGCGATGCCGGGCACGCTCCTGCCTTCGTTGTAGCTGGTACTGGAAAGCAGGGCGCCTGTGGGCAGGAAGAGCACTCTCCGCCACTCTCCCGACTCGAGCTTCGGGAGAATGAAGGATGCCAGCACCACAGCCGAACAGCCGCATCCGCTCCCGCCGGAATGGGTATCCTGACTTTCGCTGTCGAAGATTTCGATCCCGCAGTCCATATGGCGGCCGCTGATGTCATACCCGCTGCTCTTCATAAAATCCAGCAGGATCTTCTGCCCCACCTTTCCCAGATCTCCCGTGATGATCCGGTCATAATCCTCCGGTCCTCTGCCGAAATCCTCAAAATTTCTCAGGATCGTATCGCTGGCCGCCGGCGCCATGCAGGCCCCCATATTCATGGAATCCCGCAGTCCCATATCCACGATCTTTCCCGGCGTGATCCCGGAAATGCGGACGCTCCCGCCCTTCCTTCCCAGGACAAAGGAACCGCACCCGGTCACCGTCCAGGTGGTGGAAAGGGGCCGCTGATTTCCGTACTCCAGAGGAAAACGGAACTGCTTCTCCGCGCTGGCAAAATGACTGGATGCCATGGACATGACATACTCCGCGTATCCCGCCTCCACAGTCATGGCTCCCAGGCACAGAGCCTCCCCGATGGTCGAGCAGGCGCCGTAAAGGCCAAAGATCGGAAGCTCCAGATCCACGGTTCCGAATGAGGTGGCGATCAGCTGCCCCAGCAGATCCCCCGCGAACAGATACCGCAGCTCACTCCGGACAATCCCCGCCTTTTCTATGGCCAGATCTGCCGCCTCCTTCTGAAGGGCGCTCTCCGCCTCCTCCCAGTTATCGCAGCCCACCATGGGATCCGGCTCGATCACGTCAAACCGTTCCGCGAGAGGGCCTTCCCCCTCTTTCTTCCCCACCACAGAGGCGCTTCCGATGATCTGGGGGCCTTCCGCGAACTGAATACTTGCTTTTCCTGTCTGAACTTCTTTCTTTCCCATAAACTGTCCGTCCTTTTCCCGTCATACTGACATACTGACAACATCATTTCTGTCCGCTTCTCCTTGCCGGCGCGGCGCCCTTCCCGTTCAGGCCCAGTACAGGCCGGCCATATCCAGAATCCAGTACAGAATGCCCGCGATCCAGCTGGCAAAGGTCCCATACAGAATCACCGGACCGGCGATGGTAAAAATCTTGCAGCCGATGCCGAATACCTGTCCCTCTTTCTTGTATTCGATGGCCGGCGCCACCACAGAATTGGCAAACCCCGTGATGGGCACCAGCGCTCCCGCGCCTCCGAAGGTGACGATCTTCGGAAAAATGTTGAGCCCGGTCAGTATGATCGCGCTGCCGATCAGAATGATCAGCGTCCACGCCGAAGCCGCGTCCTTTTCCATTCCGCCTGCCAGAAACTGATTGGTGATCCACTGAGCCGCGAGACAGATGATCCCGCCTGTGAGAAACGCCTTCAGCATATTCAGCGGCGTGCTGTGGACAGGCGTCACCTGCTTGACATACTGCTCATATTCTCTGGCGTCCATATCCGGCCCGGCCTGCTTCTGTCCCGTCCGGGTTCCATTGATTTTCTGCTCCACGATGATTCCCTCCTCTGTTCTGTTTCATCGGGTGTCTATCCCGCGAAATGCCGGAAAAAATAGACGGCCGCTCCGATCCCCTTTCCGGCCGCGATGGCCAGTATGATATACTGGATCCCCGTGGCCAGCCGGATCCTCCGGCTCAGGACCGGAAGCGCGTTGAGTGTTTCTGCCAGAGACATGATCAGACAGCCCACAAAGACGCCCGCTCCCAGGCCGAACAGGATCAGAAGCGGATAACCGCCCGGAATCGAAATCTGATAAAGATTCATCACATTTCCCAGGGTCCCGCCCACCACGATAAAGTCCTCGATCAGCCGGGTATGCTTCGCGGTATGAGTTTTCCCGATCAGGCGCGCCACCACGCCGATGGTCACGATAAACGCAAAGATCCCGGCCGCGATCACGCCTCCGGCACAAAGCCCCACGATCCCCAGAAACAGCTGCTTAAGATACATCAATGCCGGATTCCTCCCTGCCCGCGTTCTGGATCAGCGTTGTGTTCACCTCTGTCTCATAGGAACGCATCTGCACTTCAATGGGAGTGGGATCCCTGGACAGGGCCGCCTTCGAGAAATGATTGAAAAACACCAGGATCCCCAGCGGCAGGCCGATCGAATACATCAGCTCGATGACAGTGGGACCCTGGGGCTCCGTTCCCATCACCTGATAATAGATGTGTCCGAATACATTCGCCACATCCCCGTCGTTGTTGAAGGTCATAATAGCAAACGCCGCCCCGAAAAAGGCGATCACACAGACAGCCGCGGTTTTGAGCCATTCCCGGACAGGGCGGCAGGCAGGCGCCGGCTGATAATCAATGATGCAGTCCGTCTCTCCGATATTATTGATCTCCACCCGGTCATCCAGCTGTTCCATCTTGCGGATCAGATCCATCACAGACATCACATACCGTTCTTTTTTCTCTGACCGGATGTTCAGCACCTTGAGGGCCCTGCATTTGCTTTCGATCGCCTTATCCCGGCACCAGACTGTGCCCAGCTGTCCCAGGAACACTTCCTTCCCGTGAACCTCCGTACACTGGTTCAGCTTCAGATACAGCACTTCGCTCATAGCTTCCTCGCCGCCCTGTTCATTTTTTCACAGATATACATGCTTCCGTCCCTGATCTTTTCCTTCAGCATGGCGCCCTCATCCTTCACGGCCTGCACCAGCGTTCCCTTATTTTCCGGCTCTTCTCTTCCTGACGACGCCGCGTATCCGATCGCCACGGCCGCCGCGGCCGCCAGAAGCAGGCAGATGATCCATTTTTTCCGTTTTGACATACACATACCACCATCTCCTTTTCTTTTCTGATGATAGTATTATGAAGCCGAAATCTGTTTTTTATACAGAGATTCTTCACAGGCGCCTCCGCATGGACTGCAGGATCTTCTTCTCCAGTCTTGAGACCTGAACCTGAGAAATCCCGAGCTCCGCCGCCACCTGCGTCTGGGTCTTGTCCATGTAATAACGCATGACGATCAGCCTCTGCTCCTGGGGTTTGAGCTCTTTCAGAAGCCTGGCCACCACCAGCTTGTTCAGGACCCCCTCGTCCTCCTCCTTTTTGTCCTCCAGCTTGTCTATGAGATAAATGGCGTTCCCGTCTCCATGATAGATCGTCTTGTAGAGAGATTCCACCTCCGCGCCCGATTCCATGGCCGCCGCCAGCTCCATGGGCTCCACCTCCAGAGCCGCCGCCAGTTCCTCCAGCGTTGGTTCCCTGCCCAGCGCGGTCCCCAGCTTTTCTTTTTCTGTTCTGGCCTTCGCCGCCATCTCCTTCAGGGAGCGGCTGATCTTGATCATGCCGTCGTCCCGCAGAAAGCGTTTGATCTCTCCGGTGATCATGGGAATGGCATAGGTGGAGAACCTGACATCAAAGGCCAGATCAAATTTATCGATCGCCTTCAGCAGCCCGATGCTGCCGATCTGAAACAGATCCTCCGGCTCATGGCCGCGGCCGAGAAACCTCCGGACCACGCTCCAGACAAGCCCCATATTTTCCGATACCAGTCTGTCTCTTGCTTCTTTATCCCCCGCGTGTGCCGATTGGATCAGTTCCATCGTCTCGTCCATACGCGCCTCCTATGTATTACACCGGGAAAACAGACCCTATCTTTTTCACCATCCGCACCCGGGTTCCCTTCCCCGGTTCCGATTCCACATCGACCTCATCCATGAAAGCCTCCATAAAGGAAAATCCCATGCCGGACCGTTCTCTGGAAGGTTTTGAGGTGTACAGCGGCTCCATGGCCCGTCTGATATCGGCAATGCCCACCCCGTCGTCTTCCACGACCACCGTCAGGCTCTTTCCCTCCGCAGTGAGAAACAGGCGGACGATCCCCTCCTCCTTTTCATACCCATGGATCACCGCGTTGGTCACTGCCTCCGATACCGCTGTTTTGATGTCTTCGATCTCCTCTACCGTCGGATCCAGTCTGGCGGCGAAAACCGCCGTGACCACCCGGGCAAACTGTTCATTATGGGAACGGCTCTCAAATTCCAGCTTTACGGTCTCTTTGCTGCTGCTGTTCATCTTATTTCTTCTCCTTTCACATTTCTGCTTCCCAGTTCCGGATGAGCCGGTAAATACCGGACATCTCCAGAATTTTGGATACTCTGGGACTGACATGCTCCACAAACACTTCTCCGCCCACAGCCGTCAGCTCTTTATAACGCCCCAGGATCATTCCGATTCCGGAACTGTCCATAAAATCTGTCTTGGCAAAATCAAATACGAGACGGGTGATGCACCTTTTTCCTCTGGCTTCCGCGATTTCCGCCTTGATCTCCAGGCTGCTGTGATGGTCCACCTCCTTCGGCATCAGCACATACAGAACATTTCCTCTGACTTTATAGTTTTTCCCGTTTTCCAATTTTTATTCCTCCTGTTCCCATCTGATTTCATAAGGACTCTTCCCCTTATCGCATCAAATAAGAATCCTGCTTTGCAGGATTCTCCACCTGCGGCGGATCGCTTCAGCGATCTATTCCACTCCGCCGCAGCGCGATCCTGTGAAACAAAAAAAGAGACACATCCGTTTTTCCTTGGTATGTGTCTCTCTGTCCTGTTTTCAGCGGGCCGCCGTCCCGGCCCTGATCTTTTTTTAATATCCTCTCTGCTGCCGCGCGGCTGTTCCCCATGTGGTATTGGCATAGGTGGGGTTGTCGATCAGCTGATTGTAATAGCTGACCGCGGTCGACCAGTCGCCCAGATTCTGATAGCAGACGCCCATATAGAAGATCACCTCCGGATAATCCGGCTGCAGCTGCAGACATCTGGTGAAATAAGTCACCGCTGTCTCCCATTCCCTGGCGTCATAGGCAGTTCTGCCCAGATTATACAGATTCTGGACACCGCTTTCATTGAACTCTGTATTGAGCGAATTGTAAACGCTCTGGAACGTGTCATTGGTGACCAGAGACGAATCAATCGACGCGAACGCGTCCATCGCCCCGATATAGTCGCCGTTCGCCCGGAGATTGAGCACATTGATCAGCTTGTTGTACTCATTGATGATCCCGCTGTCTCCCGTATAGGCAGACAGTTCATTCTCCAGATTGGTCTTTTCGCTGTTCAGCGTATTGATCTGATCCTCCAGATTGGTAATCGTGGTATCCCGCTGGGAGATTTTTTCGTTGTAGCTCAGAACCTGCTCATTGAACCCGGCATTCAGAGCCCGCTCCCGCACCGGGAAGATCAGAAAATAGGTGAACAGCACGCCGACCACCAGGCCCACTGCCAGCAGCAGAACTGTCGCCCAGCTGCCCGTCCCCTCCCGGTAAGTGGGCACGATCGACTCGTCGCGGACCGCCGACTCGAACAGGTCCCGTTCCTGATTTTTTCTCGTCCTGTTTTTGTTCTTTTCCTTCGCGACCGCCTTTTTGTTTTTCGCGATCTCCTTGAGCTCGTCCAGATAAGCCAGAGCGGCCGTATTATTGACATCGATATTCAGGATCGCCCGGATCGTTTTTTCCGCCTTGGCATACTCCTCCTTTTTCAGATACAGAAGGCCGAGAAGCTGATATGCCTTCACAAACCTGGGATTCATGCTGATGACCTTCTTGGCCTGCAGAAGCGCCAGGTCTTCGCTGTCATGACGCGCGTAGTAGAGGGCCTGGTTGAACTTTTTCAGGGTCTGGTTCATCTGATTCAGTCTGGACTGCTTGGACTGGAGCTTTTTCAGATACTCCGCAGCCAGATTGTCATGAGGCTTCAGATTCTTACTGATCACCCATTCCGCCAGCGCGTCCACCGTCTCTCCCATCTCATAATAGATCAGTCCCAGAAGATTGCGCGCATCTGTATTCTTTTTATAGAGATCCAGGCTCTTTTTCAGATAAACGGCCGCACCGGAAAGATCCCGCACCTTCGCTTTCTCCAGTCCAACATTATAATATGTATTGGACGTCCGGATCACCTTCCTGTACAGGGTCAGATCCCGCCCGCAGACGGGGCAGTACTGGCCGTTTCCCACCACCTGATGATGGCAATATAAACACTCCATATGATTCCTACTCTCTGTCGTCCTGCTCGTACTGTTCCTTCAGAAATTCCACCATGATATCCGTCACATCGGTGATGTCCCGGTTCACGATCGTATCTTCCACCTGGTCAATGTCCCGGCTGGGCTGGAACTTGGCCAGTTCTTCCTCAAAATTAAGCATGCTGCCTCATCCTTTCCGCACTGCGTCCGGACCTTCGTCCGGAGCTTCCTGTGCACAGTTGTCTTCTGTCCGGCCTGTTTCCGCCGCCGGAAACACAAAAATGCCATTCATTGACATAAAAAAGTATATCATAACAACTGAAAGTATTCTACTACAAATCGGCGCATTTTACAATTGAAAAAGGACGACAGAAATTGTCATCCTTTGACAGGCGCCTCCTTTAAAAGCGCTTTGATGCTGCCGGCCAGATACAGAGACCCTGCTATAAATACCAGATCTCCGTCCTGCTTTTTCTCCAGAGCAAAGGAAAAGGCGTCCCGGATATGTCCGAAGCTCCAGATGGGCCGGTCTGTTTTTTTCTGAAATGCCGCGAGGATGTTCGCGAGGGGCAGCGCCCGGTAGCTGTCCAGCTCCGTCAGGATAAATCCCGCGAAATCCGCTCCCCGGCAGATCTCATCGATCATGGTCTCGTAATCCTTTTCCACGACCGCCGAAAACAGGAGATATTTTCTGCCTCTGCAGGGGATCTTTTCCACTGTCTCCAGAAAGACCCGGATCCCGTCGTCATTGTGCGCCCCGTCCATATAGACACCCGGCAGAACCGGTTCCATCCGTCCCGGCCAGGAAGCATGGAGAAGCCCCTCCTTCACGCCCTCCGCGGTTCCTGTGAGGATCCAGGCTGCTTCCGCGGCCAGGGACGCGTTCATGGCCTGATAATCGGCCACAAAGGACACCCGGAATTCCTCGCCCCCGAAAGGTTTCTTCCGGATCCGGAAGCAGATTCCGCTCTGATCCCGGGACATGATCTCAAAATCCCCGGGACTGACCGGAACTGCCTCTGCCTTCAGCCCCGCCGCGGTTTTCCGGATCACCGCAGAGGCCTCCGGCACGCTGTCGTCATAGACCACCGGACAGCCTTCCTTGATGATGCCGGCCTTTTCTCCCGCGATGGCGGCAATGGTGTCTCCCAGAATCTCCGTGTGATCCAGGCTGATGGAGGCAATAACGCACACGGCCGGCTTTTCGATTACATTGGTGGCATCCAGCCGGCCCCCGAGTCCCACCTCCAGCACTGTGACATCTACCCCTTTTTCCCGGAAGATCAGCATTCCGATCAGAAAAAGAAATTCAAAATACGAGGGATGGACAATCTCGTCCCTGTGCTCCATGCACAGATCATAGATCCTGTGAAAGGCATCCAGAAAAACAGCTTCCTCCACCTGCTCTCCGTCTATCAGGAACCGCTCCGTAATATCCACCAGATGGGGGGACACAAAGGTCCCCACATGAAGTCCCTGCTCCTTCAGGATGCTGCTCATAAAGGCGCAGACCGACCCTTTTCCGTTGGTGCCGGCCACATGGACAAATTTCTGGCCCTGCTGGGGATCCCCCAAAAGCTTCAGGATCTTCCGCTCGTTCTCCATCGTTGTCTTCCTGGAAAAACGGGGAATCCCGTTGAGATATTCTTCCGCTTCTTTTATATTCATTCTGTGTTCCATCACTGCCGCTTCCTTATTTCCGCAGCTGGCCGAGGCGTTCCTTCACCTGCTCCATCATCTGCTCATATTTGGCGAGTTTCTCTTTTTCTTCCTGGATCTTGGCTTCCGGAGCGCGGCTTATGAATTTCTCGTTGCCCAGCATGCCCCTGGAACGGGCCAGCTCCTTCTCCAGACGGGCTTCCTCCTTCTCCAGACGCTCGATCTCCTTGGACACATCCACAAGATCCGCGAAGGGCATGTAGATCACCGCGCCGGCGGTCACGGCCGATACGGCGTCTTCCGGAATTCCCTCTTTCCCGGCCTGGATCACAGCCTCTCCGGCATTGGCCAGGGTCGTGAAGAATACCATGCCATTCTCAAAGATCTTCCGGACTCCCTCGTCCTCCGATACGACAAACACCTTTGCCTTCCGGCTCGGCGGAACATTCATGGAGGTCCTCACATTGCGGATGGCGCGGACCGCTCCCTTGATCGTCTCCACAGCATTCTCGTCCGCGGCAAAATTCCAGTCTGCCCTGTATTCCGGCCACCTGGAGATCATGATCGACTCCTCCTCATCCTGCAGAGTGCAGAAAATTTCTTCTGTGATGAAGGGCATATAGGGATGCAGAAGCTTCAGGGACTGGATCAGCACGGTCTTCAGCGTCCACAGGGCCGCGGCCTTTGTCCCGTCCGTCTCGCTGTAAAGGCGGGGCTTCACCATCTCGATATACCAGTCGCAGAATTCCTCCCAGATAAAGTCGTATACCTTCTGAAGCGCAATGCCCAGCTCGTATTTATCCAGATTCTCCGTCACATCCTTCGCCAGGGTATTGACCTTGGAAAGAATCCATTTATCCGCGCCGGTCAGGGCGTCCGGGCCGACTTCTCCGACCGGCGCCTTTTCAATGTTCATCATGATAAACCGGGAAGCGTTCCATACCTTGTTGGCGAAATTCCGGCTGGATTCCACCCTTTCCCAGTAAAAACGCATATCATTTCCGGGGGCGTTTCCGGTGATCAGGGTCATGCGCAGCGCGTCGGCCCCGTATTTGTCGATCACCTCCAGAGGATCGATGCCGTTCCCGAGGGATTTGCTCATCTTCCGTCCCTGGGAATCCCGCACCAGCCCGTGGATCAGCACCGTATGGAAGGGAACTTCCCCAGTCTGCTCCAGAGCGGAGAATACCATCCGGATCACCCAGAAAAAGATAATGTCATAGCCGGTCACCAGCACGTCTGTGGGATAGAAATAATCCATCTCCGGCGTTTTCTCCGGCCATCCAAGGGTTGAGAAGGGCCAGAGGGCAGAGCTGAACCAGGTATCCAGCGTATCCTCATCCTGCGTCATATGAGTACAGCCGCATTTCGGGCATTTCTCCGGCATCTCTCTGGCAACCACCATCTCCCCGCATTCCTCACAGTAATAAGCGGGAATCCGGTGTCCCCACCAGAGCTGTCTGGAAATACACCAGTCGCGGATGTTCTCCAGCCAGTGGAGATAGGTCTTTCCGAAGCTCTCCGGCACAAACTTCAGCCTGCCGTCCTTCAGCGCCTCGATGGCCGGCTTCGCCATCTCATCCATCTTCACGAACCACTGGGGCTTCACCATGGGCTCGATGGTGGTCTTGCAGCGGTCATGGGTTCCTACATTGTGGGAATGCTCCACGATCTTCACCAGAAGTCCCTGTTCCTTCAGGTCCTCCACCATGGCCTTCCTCGCCTCATACCGGTCCATGCCGGCGTACTTGCCGCATTTTTCATTCATGGTGGCGTCATCGTTGAGGATATTGATCTCCTCCAGATTGTGGCGTTTTCCCACCTCAAAGTCGTTGGGGTCGTGAGCCGGCGTGATCTTCACGCAGCCGGTTCCGAATTCCTTATCCACATATTCATCGGCAATGACCGGGATCTCTCTGTCCGTCAGAGGCAGGAGCAGGGTCTTTCCGATCAGATCCTGATAGCGCTCGTCATCGGGATGCACCGCGACCGCCGTATCGCCCAGCATGGTCTCCGGTCTCGTGGTGGCAATCTCCACAAACCGTCCCGGCTCTCCCTTTACCGGATAATTGATATGCCAGAAATGACCGGCCTGCTCCTCATGGACCACCTCCGCGTCGGAAATCGAAGTATGGCATTCCGGACACCAGTTGATGATCCTGGAACCCTTGTAGATATATCCCTTTTCATAAAGCCGGATAAAGACCTCTTTGACTGCCTCCGAGCAGCCCTCGTCCATGGTAAAGCGCTCTCTGTCCCAGTCAGCGGAGGATCCCAGCTTCTTCAGCTGCTTCACGATCCGGCCGCCGTATTCCTTTTTCCAGTCCCAGGCGTACTTCAGGAATTCTTCCCGGGTCAGGTCCTCCTTGTTGATGCCTTCGCTTCTCAGCTTGTCGATGACCTTGACCTCCGTGGCGATCGCCGCGTGATCCGTTCCCGGCTGCCACAGGGCGGAATAGCCCTGCATCCGCTTATAGCGGATCAGAATATCCTGCATGGTATTGTCCAGCGCATGTCCCATATGGAGCTGCCCTGTAATATTGGGCGGGGGCATCACAATCGTGAATGGCTTTTTGCTCCGGTCCACCTCTGCGTGGAAATACTTCTTTTCCAGCCATTTGTCATACAGCCGCTCTTCAATGGCCTGGGGATTATAAGTCTTTTCCAGTTCCTTTTTCATTCTTTTCATCCTTTCCCATAAAATGAAAATGCCCTTTCCTGTCCGTAGACAGAAAAGGGCGAAATAACCGCGGTACCACCTTTTTTCAGCCGCGCTTTCTGCAGCCGCGGCTCTCATTGGCCTTTTAACGGAGGCTGGCCGTGACTGCCTACTGCCGCCCGGAAACAGGGCGCTTCAGCAGTCAGACTCAGAAGCTACCTTCTGCCAGTGCTCTCATGGACGGCCTTCCAGCCGGTGAACCGTCCTCTCTGCATGCGCTGCCGGCATACTCCTCTTCCTCACAGTCTGTATCGCTTTCCGATTCTATACTCCGCCGGCCAAAGCCGTCCGTAATCATCCCGATTATACTATATCCCCGTCGTTTTGTAAAGGGGAAATCGGCCAGGTTCCCGCCTCGTACTCCCGGTTCAGGAGCGCCAGCGCTTCCTCGTACCCTTCCTCAGAAAACGCGAAGGTAAAATACCGTTTCTTCTCCTCCGGCGTCGCGTCAAAGGCGAAGGGCTCCGGATAGATGCAGACCTCCAGCTCCTCCTCCTGTCTGCGGAGCCGGTAGCGCATCCCCTGACAGCTCCCGTAAAAGGGAGATTTTTTAATAAACTGCAGAGGCAGAAGCTTTTCGATCATATTGATTCCTCCATTCACCGGCGGCCGCGATGTCTATTCCATTGTGCGGATCCGTCTGACCCCGTAGGCCATGACCCCCGCGTAAAGGACCGCCGCGATCAGGACGAGGCCGGCGCAGACCAGCGCCGAAAAGGCCGCCACAGGCATGCGCACCGTCCCGTAAAGCCAGAAGATCAGAAATGCCAGTCCAAAGCCGGCGGCCATGGAAAGAAACATCGCCACCACCACGTTCATATTCTGTTTCACTGCCTGCTGCTCGCTTTCCCAGGACAGCTTCGGATGAAACAGATCCATGAAAAACTGGAGCAGGCTCTGGATCATATTGGCCGCCACTCCTCCGATCACCGTGGGGATCAGCGTCCAGGCCGGCAGTCCGAACCCGATGATCAGGATCAGCTGCAGGATCACACAGTAGAGCGTCGTGCCTGCCACGCCGATATAGACGCCCGACAGCAGCTTGGCCAGAAGCTGGGTCCTGTAAGGGACCGGAATGGCCTTCATAAACGCGAAATTCTTCCCCTCTCTGGAAATGGAGGTGCCTGCCACATAATTGAATACGCCCGATATCAGCGAAACGCACAGGCCGACAAACAGCACCAGGGCACAGGCCGTCCCGCTCCTGAAATCGATCAGCCCGAAAATCATTCCCAGATCTCCGAGGCCTCCCTCCCGCGCCAGCTGGATCCCCACGGGAATGATCACGAACAGCGGCCACAAAAATACCAGCATCGCGCAGTTCATAAAATAAATGGGCGTTCTCACCAGAAGGCGCAGCTCCTTCTGCACATAAGCCTGTCTTGCGCTTTTTCTGCGGCTGATCTTCCGGCTCTCCTTATCGGAGATCCCTTTTCTCCTGGCAGTGGTCTCACGCATTCCCATCGCGCCCGCGAAATACAGCCTCTGGGCGATCAGGAAGAAAACCACCACCGCTGCAGCCGTAATAACCAGAAATATGAGCATGGACAGGAAATCCCCCTCCGTTATGCTCCTTCCCAGGAAACGCAGAGACGGGAAAATCCCGTTCATAATGCCCATCAGAGAATTTCTCCCCTGCATCAGCAGCGCCGCCAGGGCCTCGCCTTCCATTTCTTCCATGCCGGACATGGCGCTGCTCAGGCCGAAGGCGAACACGATGCTGACCAGCACGCTGATAATGCTCAGGAAATCCTTGTTTTTTACCCGCTTGAACACTCTCATGATGATCATGGATATGATGGCGCTGTAGACCAGCGGCATGACCGGAACCGCCAGCACGGCGATCACCATGAAGATCCAGTAAAGAACGCCCGCTCCCGAGGCCGCTCCGTATCCCACCAGGAACGGACACAGGAAATAGAGGGAGGTCAGGTATGTGTACAGCAGGGAAATGGTAAATTTGGCCCCCACGATCTGCCAGGGATACAGCGGCATATAGAGCAGCTTTTCCACATCTCCGGTCATGTAAAATACGGAGATGATCATGGGAAATCCCAACACAAAGCTCATGATGGAGCCGGCAAAAAACGCGAAATCCAGAGCGACGCCCTCCTGTCCCATGGGGGCCAGAAGGTCATAGGCGCCTGCCCCCGCCTGATAAAGCAGCCCGATCATTGGCAGCAGACAGACCAGCAGGATCAGCCACACGGCAGCGCCGCTCAGCCTTCTTTTCTTCTTTTTGCTGTTTCCGGAAGCTGTCATGTCCCCCAGGCCGGACTTCAGAAGCTTCCCAGTAAGGATCAAATATTTACGCATGTTCTGTCACCGCCAGGAAGATCTCCTCCAGGCTCATTCCTTCCGCGTATCCTTCTCTCAGCTGGGCCAGCGTACCCTGGAATACGATATGCCCTTTGTTGATGATGATCACCTTGTCGCAAAGCTTCTCCGCCACCTCCAGCACATGGGTGGAAAAAAGGACGGCACGGCCGCTGTCCGCGTGCTCGCGCATCATTTCCTTGAGCTCAAAGGCCGCCTTCGGATCCAGACCGGTCAGCGGCTCATCCAGCACCCAGAGGGAGGGATCATGCAGGAGCGCTCCCATGACCATGATCTTCTGACGCATACCATGGGAATAGCTGAGGATCTTGTCCCCTAGGGCGTCCGTCATCTCAAACCGTTCCGCCATATCCCGGATCTTCTCTCTGCGGCCCTCCGTCGGAACGTCGTAAATATCCGCCATGAAATTCAGATATTCCAGGCCCCGCAGGCGCAGGAAGCTGTCCGGATTGTCCGATACAAATCCGATCTTTTTCTTTGCCTCGATCGGTTTTTTCCTGATATCGCTCCCGTCCAGGGTGATGGTCCCTTCCGTCGCCTCCAGGATCCCCGTGATCATCTTGAGCGTCGTTGTCTTCCCTGCTCCGTTGGGACCGATAAATCCTGTGATCTTTCCGTCCTCAACAGAAAACGTGCAGTCATCCACAGCCTTATGCATTCCGCTGTACACCTTTGACACATGTTCCAGGCAAATCATAATTTTTCTCCTTTTCAGTATATGCCGCTCAATTTTCGGACCATTTTATTTTCATCCTCAATTTCCGCAGCGTTTTATGTTGTGGAGATTGTAGCTCTTCAGTCAACTTTTGTCAACCATCAATCAGATTATAATTGTATTAAGAAAATATTTCTAAAATTCTTTGTGTTTGTAAATACTTAAGGATACCAGACAGGAGACTGCCAGAAGGACCATAGTGCCCGCGGCCAGGACAGGCATCAGGCGCTCCAGCGTTCCGCCGCTGACAGAAATCCGGATCCCCTGCTTCTCCATCAGAAGAAGCACAGCGAAGGGAATCATAAACACCAGGATCACCGCGACCCGTCCCCGTTCTGATCCCAGCCAGAACAGCAGAGGGATCACCACAGACATAAAAGCGGCGGCCCCCATGAGCGCGATCCCCATATAAAACAGGCCGTCCAGCGGATCTTTACCGGCTGTCAGGTTCACGGCGGCCTGTATGGCCATACCCCCGGCGGCCGCCGCGCACATGCAGATCACGGTCATCAGATATTTGCTCACCACCACCTGAGTCCTGGTCACGGGAAGCACGTTCACGTAACCCAGCCAGCCGGATTTTTCCCCGTAGGAAAACGAATAGATCACGATCATCGCGCTGAACAGAACAACAATAAACTGCATGCCCTCCACGCCGTTCCCGCCCGTTCCTCTCTGAACCAGCATCAGAATATAGTAAAATGCCAGAATCGCCACATACAGAAGAATCACCTTCCGCATCGTCATAAAGTCGTTTCGCAAAAGCCCTCTCATCATTCTACGCCTCCCTGCCGTAATATAACATGACCGTTTCCAGATTCGCCGGATCCGCGGACCATCCGGAGGGAAGCGCGGTTTTCCTCACCAGGACCTCCAGGCCGAAAGCGGTCTTCCGGATGCCGGCCACAGCGCCTCTGTCCAGTTCCTCCAGCTGCCGCTCTGTGCAGTGGACGATCCCGTAGGACTCCAGAAGCCGGTCCTTCTCCTCTGAAAACAGGACGCGCCCGCCGTGAATATAGGTAATATAATCGCAGACCTTTTCCAGATCGCTCAGAATATGCGACGATACAAAAACGCTGTGCCGCTCATCCATGACAAAATCCTGAAAGGTCTCGAGAAGCGCCTCCCTTGCCCTGGGATCCAGACCTCCGGCCGCCTCGTCCAGTATGAGCAGCTCTGCGCTGTGAGAGATAGCCGCCGCCAGAGAAAGCTTCATTTTCATGCCCTTTGAATACTCCTTGATCAGTTTCTTTCTGCTGATCCCGTAACGGGACAGCATCTCCTCGTACTGGTCCTGGTTCCAGTTCCTGTAGATTCCCCGCATGACCTTTCCCACCTGAACGCCCGTAAGCTCTTCAGAAAAACAGCAGCTGTCCATGACCACGCCGATCCTCTCCTTGATATTCCGCCTGAGCGACCGGCTGTCCTCTCCGAAGATCCGGATCGTTCCCGAGTCTCTTCTGACCAGGTCCAGGATCAGCTTGATGGTGGTCGTCTTTCCCGCTCCGTTTTCCCCGATCAGGCCCATAATACAGCCGGCAGGAAGGGTGAGATTCACATCCTCCAGAGAAAACCCCCGGTACCGTTTTGACACATGTTCCAGCTTCAACAGATCTTCCATCCTGACTCCTCCGTTATTCCTCCATTAATAGATTCAGCATTTCCGACAGCTCCTCTCTGCCGATCCCGCACATTTTCGCCGCCGAAGCCGCCTTTTCCAGATGCTCCTCGACCTCGCGCAGCTTCTGCTCCCGGAGAAATTCCCGGTTCGGGGCCGCCACAAAGCTTCCCTTTCCCGTGTAGGAAACCAGAAATCCCTCCCGCTCCAGCTCTTCATAGGCCCGTTTTGTCGTAATCACACTGATCCGCAGCTCCTTCGCCAGAAGACGCATGGAGGGCAGCGCGTCCCCCTCCTTCAGTTCTCCTGAAATGATCTGCGCTTTGATCTGCGTCACGATCTGCTGATAGATCGGTTCGCCGTTTGCATTGCTGATGTAAATATTCATTTGATTTCTCCCATGGGTACGCAATATTGTGTATATATAATATATATAATATTGTCACTGTGCTGTCAATACCCAAATCCACATTTCAGAAATAAACTGATCCCCCACCGCATAAAAAAGAATCCTGCTTTGCAGGATTCTCCGCCTGCGGCGGATCGCTTCAGCGATATATTCCACTCCGCCGCAGTGCGATCCTGCGGAGCATTTTTGTTTCATGGGGAACGCAGTTTCCTATGAAATAAAAAATCCCCCTCGGCAGCTCCGGCAATCGCCTTCTCTGTCCAAGGGGGATCTTACCCGCTTCCGCATTCCGGGAAGCAGTGATGTATAACCGGCCAGTCTGCCGGTTTTTTATTTTCTGCTGATCAGATAGTAAGGCAGCGCCGTGAACACAATGCCGCCCACCATATTGCCCAATGTTACCGCGATCAGATTTGCCGCGATTCCGCTTCCGGAAATTGCCACTCCATTGGGATCCAGGATGCCAATGCTGAAGTAGGTCATGTTGGCAACGCTGTGCTCAAATGTGCATACCATGAAGATCATAATGCACCAGGTAATCATGATCAGCTTGCCGCTTTCGGATTTCATCTTTGTTCCGCACCATACAGCCAGGCACACGCAGATGTTGCACATAATGCCTTTAAAGAACAGATCCAGGATGTCGCCGGATGCCTTTGTGGCCGCTGTATTGGCAAAGTACGCGCCCAGATCGCCTGTCGGAACCTTTGTAAAATGGAACAGCACCGCGATCAGGAAAGAACCGACCAGATTGCCGATATAGCAGAAGATCCAGAGCTTGATCGTATCGCTCCACGGAACCTCTTTTTTCATAGAAGCTGACGCCATCACAAAGTTATTTCCGGTGAACAGTTCAGAGCCTGCCATCACCACCAGACTCAGAGCGGACGCGAAAACAAATGCCGTGGTGATCTTAACCGCGCCGGCTGCTCCGGCTGCCGTCATGGCATAACCGATACACTGACTGATCAGCGCGCCGAACCCTACAAACATACCTGCCAGCATGGCCGCGATAAAGTATCCGACAGGATTGTTTTTCATCAGATTCCGTTTTGCCTTTCCCGCGTTGGCCACTGCCTGAAACTCGTCTTTAAACATAATCCTCTTCCTCCTTCTGACTTTCGCCGCCCCCAATGAGAATATAAAAGGGCAGCATTCGCAAAGTACAAATGCTGCCCAGACGGTCGGCTTATATGGATCCCGGCTGCACCGTGTTTTCACGCTTTCCCGCCAGCGACCGAGACCTTTTATTTACGTTAATAATATAACACACTTCACAGAATCCGTCAACTGGTTTCCGCAATTTATTCTGCCGGCGCGTTTGCCTTTTCCACTCTGGAAATGGCCGTCTTGACCATGGGGATGCGGCAGTTCTTATTCTGCCCGAACTCCACGATCACCATGTCATCTGTTATATCAATGATCACACCATAAAATCCGCTCGTCGTCTCCACGCTGTCGCCCACTTCCAGGCTTGAGATCATAGCCTGCAGCTGTTTCTGCTGCTTTTTCTGAGGGCGGATCGCAATGAAATACATCACGGCGACAATAATCACAATGTAAATAATCATTCCTACTGTTCCCATTCCTTCAATCTCCTTCTTCTGATTCTGTTTCTGGACCGCACATGCGTCCTAACTTTTCTTTTTTATATTCGGAATAGCGATGCTCCTCGATCGCCTCCCGAATCTCCTTCATCATTGTATTATAAAAATACAGATTATGCAAGACACAAAAACGCATTCCGAGCATTTCCTTCGCCTTCAGAAGATGGCGGATATAGGCTCTGCTGTAGCGTCTGCAAACCGGACAGCCGCAGCCTTCCTCTATGGGACGGTCGTCCAGCTCGTATTTCGCGTTGAACAGGTTCAGCTTTCCCCGGTTGGTGTACACATGACCGTGACGGCCGTTCCGGGTAGGATATACGCAGTCGAAAAAGTCCACGCCTCTTTCCACTGCCTCCAGGATATTGGCCGGAGTCCCCACTCCCATCAGATACGTAGGCTTATTCTCCGGCAGGTGGGGCACGGTCACATCCAGAATATGATACATTTCCTCATGGGTCTCCCCAACGGCCAGACCGCCCACCGCGTAGCCGTCCAACTCCATCTCCGATATGGTATCCGCGTGCCGGATCCGCACATCCTCCAGAACTCCGCCCTGATTGATCCCGAACAGAAGCTGGCGGGGATTGATGGTGTCAGGAAGGCTGTTGAGCCGTTCCATCTCCGCCTTGCACCTGGCCAGCCATCTTGTCGTCCGGGCCACAGAATTCTCAATATAGGATCTCTCTGCCTTTGCCGGCGCGCACTCGTCGAAGGCCATGGCGATGGTGGAGGCCAGATTGGACTGGATCTGCATACTCTGCTCCGGTCCCATAAAAATCTTCCTGCCGTCCACATGGGAATGGAAATGGACGCCCTCCTCCTTGATTTTCCGCAGCCCGGCCAGGGAAAACACCTGAAATCCGCCGGAATCTGTCAGGATCGGCCTGTCCCAGGACATAAATTTGTGAAGGCCTCCCAGCCGCTTTACTACCTCGTCTCCCGGACGCACATGGAGATGATAAGTGTTGGACAGCTCCACCTGTGTGCCGATCTGCTCCAGATCAGATGTGGCCACCGCGCCCTTGATGGCGGCAGCCGTTCCCACGTTCATAAATACCGGGGTCTCAATGTCTCCGTGGACAGTTGAAAGCCTTGCCCGCTTTGCCCGTCCGTCTTTTGCCAGAATCTTATACATCTTCCTGCTCCTCATCCGCCAGGGCGGCCTTGATCATGATCGCGCATTCGATCCGTTTTTTCTGCATCTCACATCCAATATCATAAGCGTCCGTAATAGAGCCGTGGAAATTGTAGGAGTTGGCGGCGCATCCGCCGCTGCAGTAAAACCTGGCAAAACAGTTCCTGCATTTTTCCTTGGCATACACATTACAGAGTTTGAATTCATCCCGTACCTTCGTGTTGGTCACGCCGGTGTCCACATTTCCAAGAAGGAACTCCTCCTGCCCCACGAACTGGTGGCAGGGATACAGATCGCCCCAGGGCGTCACCGCCAGATATTCCGTCCCGGACCCGCATCCGGAAAGCCGTTTTGCCACACAGGGCCCCTGAGTCAGGTCGATCATGAAATGGAAAAAGTTGAAGCCCCTTCCTTCCTTTTTCCGTCTGATGAACTCCTTTGCCAGCTCATCATATTCCGACAGGATCTTCGGCAGATCCTCTTCCCGGATCGCATAGTCGGCAGAAGGCGGCGCCACCACCGGTTCCACGGAAATCTGGTCAAAGCCTTCGTCTGCCAGGTGAAGCACATCCTTCGAGAAATCCAGATTATACCGGGTAAAGGTTCCTCTCACGTAATAGCTTTTGCTGCCCCGCTTTTCCGCGAATTTCTTGAATTTCGGCATAATAATGTCATAGCTGGAACCCTTTTTGTTCCGGGTGGGACGCATCCGGTCATTGACCTCCTTGCGTCCGTCGATACTGAGCACCACATTGGCCATTTCCCGGTTCAGGAAATCCATGACCTCATCCGTCAGGAGCATACCGTTGGTGGTCAGCGTAAACCGGAAGTTTTTGTTGCATTCTTTTTCCCTGGAACGGCCGTAAGCTACCAGCTGCTTCACCACGTCCCAGTTCATGAGCGGTTCGCCGCCGAAAAAGTCCACTTCGAGATTCCTCCTGTTTCCTGAATTCTCGATCAGGAAATCCAGCGCTTTTTTCCCCACTTCATAGCTCATGATGGCCCTGCGTCCGTGATATTCCCCTTCTTCCGCGAAGCAGTAAAGACATCCCAGGTTGCAGTCATGGGCCACATGAAGACAGAGCGCTTTGACCACGGTTTTCCTGCTCTTGAAATCTGTCACATACTGCTCATATACGTCCTCTGTAAAAAGAAGTCCTTCCTCCTTCAGCTCATTGATCTCGTCAATGGCCTCCCCGATATCCTCAGCAGGATATCTGTCCTGAAGCGCTTCCTTTACAGCCTCCTCTCCTTTTTCCCCGTAAACGGCAATGGCATCATATACCACATCGTCCACCACATGGACCGCGCCGCTGCACACGTCCATCACAATATTGTATCCATTGCTTTTGTACTGATGGATCACCTTTCCATGTTCTCCTCTCTAACAGAATGAAAGACACTTCGCTGCTGCAAAGTGTCTTCGTCATCATATCGGTTTCCCTTATCTCCCTGCGGCATTATTTATGGTTCTCGCAGGACTGGTTTCCTACTGTGCAGGATGTCTTGCATGCGGACTGGCAGGATGTCTGGCACTCGCCGCAGCCGCCCTTTTTCATGGATTCCTTCAGGGTACTGGTTGTTAATGTCTTTACTCTCTTCATTGTCCTATCCTCCTCATCTAAACCCAATTTAAAGTATTATAGCACAGAATCTTCCATAAGAAAAGGTCTTTTCTCCTTCTTTTCTTCATATCTTATAACAGTTCAGCTTTGCCGGACCGTTTCCGTATCCAGTCAACGTATCCGGATCTTGTTCGGAATATTCAGAAAGAAGGTAATTTCATGGCTCCTGTTTCCAAAAGCAAACCTCTTGTCCTTGCATTTTCCCTGCTGATCTCCTATATCATAACGGGAATCCTGTTGCTTCTCCTTTCCTTTCTGCTTTACAAACTGAAGCTGGCCAGAGGGCAGATCCAGGCAGGCATCTACGGCATCTACGCGCTGTCCTGTCTGGCAGGGGGATTTTTCACCGGGAAAAAACTGAAGACCAGGCGGTTTCTGTGGGGCGCTCTGTCGGGCCTTCTCTATTTTACAGTCCTGCTCCTGCTCTCTCTTCTGATCCAGAAAAGCATCGGATCCGGCATAGCGCAGATCGTGATCAGTTTTCTCCTGTGCGCAGCCGGCGGCGCCCTGGGCGGCATGTTCAGCTGACCGCATACATCGTACCGTGTTGCTCCAGACAGAGCAAAGGAAACGACAGTCCATGAGAATAGACATGGGAAAAACCAAATGTAAGACATGATCAGAGTGTGCGTATGTCTGCCGCACACTCTTTTTTTGTAGGGAGATCCGTCACGGAAGGGGTACGAAAGCATCCCGCCTGTGCATTTAACTGTACGTTCCGTGAACGGGCGGCGGGCCTCCGCGCCGGATCCCCCCGTATTGACATCTCCTGCACAGTATTGTAAAATCGTTTTCAAATACTAAATATAGGAGTGTGATTTTTTTTGGACCCAAGTGACGCCATACAGATTATCTTTCTCATTGTACTTATTATGCTGTCAGCCTTCTTTTCTTCTTCGGAGACGGCCCTCACCACGGTGAGCAGCGTCCGCATCAGGACTTTGGTGGAAGAGGGAAACAAAAGGGCCGCGATCCTGGAAAAGGTAGTGGAAAACAAAAGCAAGATGCTGAGTGCCATTCTGATCGGAAACAATGTGGTCAATCTGAGCGCTTCCGCCCTCACGACCTCCTTTATGATCAACACCTTCGGCAATGCCTACGTGGGACTCGGCACTGGTATCATTACCCTGCTGATCCTGATCTTCGGCGAGATTTCTCCCAAGACCATGGCCACTGTCAAAGCGGAAAAGATCGCGCTCAGGTTCTGCGGTATCGTAAATGTGCTGATGAAAATCCTGACTCCAGTCATTTTTATCGTGAATTTCCTGGCCAACAGCTTTATCCGGCTGACCGGCACGGATCCCACTGCCAAGACAGAAACGATCACGGAAAACGAGCTCCGTACCATCGTGGATGTCAGTCATGAAGAGGGAGTCATTGAAAGCGAAGAGCGCTGGATGATCAACAATGTAGTGGATTTTGGCGACGCTCAGGCCAAAGATATCATGGTGCCCCGCATCGATATGGTGCTGGCCAGCGAAGACGTCACCTATGACGAACTGATGGAAATATTCCGTGAAAATATGTTTACCCGGGTTCCCGTCTACCGGGATACCACAGACAACATCATCGGAATCATCAATATGAAGGATCTGCTGTTCTATAAGCAGGAAAATCCGTTCCGGATCCATGATTATCTGCGGGAAGCATATTTTACTTATGAATTCAAAAAGACCTCCGAGCTGTTCATGGAAATGCGCCAGAATTCTGTCAGTCTGGCCATTGTACTGGACGAATACGGAGCGACAGCGGGTCTGATCACCCTGGAAGATCTTCTGGAAGAAATCGTCGGAGAGATCCGGGATGAGTATGACGAGGATGAGCTGAAGAGCATTCAGGCCATCAGCGAACGGGAGTACCGGGTAGAAGGTTCTCTGAAGCTGGATGATCTGAATGAAGCCCTTGGCCTTTCTCTTTCTTCCGAGGATTATGATTCTGTGGGCGGCCTGATCATCGGTGTTCTGGACCATGTTCCCACCGCCGGCGAGAGTATTACAAAGGACGGGATCCGCTTTGTCGTGGAGGCCATGGATAAAAACCGGATCGCATGGGTAAAAATGTATCTGCCCGAACCATCCGATGAGGAAAAATCTGCAGACGCGCAGGAGGATTCCCATAAATAAAGTTCTCTGACACAACACTATAAAAAAGGATGTTCTGAACTTCCACTCAGAGCATCCTTTTTCTCATCTGATTTATTCTGTCTTGACCAGGATCCCGTCCTTGTCCAGTCCCTCGCTTCGTTTGGCCCGCATGATGCAGTAAATAAAGTCACTGACATAATACACAAATCCCACGATCACCAGGATCTTTCCCACCGTCATGCTGTAGCTGTCGGACAGCCGCGAGATCCCGTCATGGACGAAAGCAAAGAGACAGATCGCGTAAAGCCCCCAGGCCAGGGTACTTTCCAGGCAGAGAATCCCTTTGTAATTAAAGGGCTTATTCTCATAATTCCACCATACAGCGCCGAAGACCCGGAGCATGATCTTCGCCACTACAAACTCCAGAGCAGTGGCGGAAATGCATCCTACCACATACAGGAGCAGCCAGTTGTGGGAAATGGGGCGGAACAGAAAATACGCGCCCAGAAATCCCACGCCGTATATGGGGCAGATCGGCCCCCTGACAAAGCCTCTGTTGGTCAGACGCCTGTTGCAGAATGACATATAGGCAGACTCCAGCAGCCATCCCAGCATACTGTACAGCAGAAACCAATTGGCAAAGTGGTAAAAGTCTGTGTTAAAAACCGGCATATTCCACATAACCGTTCTCCTTCTTTATACTTTCTTAATAAATTTTACAGTCTTTTTATTTTCTGTACAACCACTCTACCATACTTCTCCGGATTTGACCAGAGCTTTTCTATGAATATTAACTTAAGATTTGCATAAGAATCCGGTTGACCATAGCAGGGTCTGCCTTTCCCTTCATTGCCTTCATGGTCTGTCCCACCAGGAATCCGATGGCTTTCTTCTTTCCGTTTTTATAATCCTCCACAGACTGGGGATTATTCTTTACGATCTCCTCGATGGTACTGCGGAGCGCGCCCTCATCCTGCACCATGGAAAGGCCCTTTTCCTCCACATAGGAAACCGGATCCGTGTCCTCCCGGAACAGGACCTCGAATACCTCCTTGGCCACTGTCCTGTTGATTTTGCCTTCCTCTACCAGGCCGATCAGAGCCGCGAGATGGGCCGGACTGAACCGGATGTCGTCCGCGTCCATATCCTCATCCTTCAGAAGGCGCATGGTCTCCACCATCAGCCAGTTGGAAACCTCCTTCGGCCTGCATCCCAGGGCAATGGTCTCCTCAAAAATATCGGCCATCTTCTTGGAAGAAGTAATGATGTCAATGTCATATTCCGGAATTCCATATTCCGCCTGATAACGGACCCGTTTTTCATCTCTCAGCTCCGGCTGTCTGCTTCTGATCTCCTCCAGCCATTCGTCGCTGATCACCACCGGCACCAGATCCGGCTCGGGGAAATACCGGTAATCCTGGGCATCCTCCTTGGAGCGCATGGCGTAGGAGCAGCCCCTGGCATCATCCCATCTTCTTGTCTCCTGGACCACCTGGCCCCCGTCCTCCAGTATATCGATCTGACGCTGCCGCTCTCCCTCGATGGCTCTGGAAATGGCTTTGAAGGAATTGAGATTTTTCATCTCCGTTCTCGTCCCGAAGGTATCGCTTCCCACTTCCCGGACAGACAGGTTCACATCGGCCCGCATGGATCCCTCCTGCAGCTTGCAGTCGGAGGCGCCCAGATACTGGATGATCAGTCTCAGCTTATCCAGATAGGCGATCACTTCCTCAGCCGACCGCATATCCGGTTCAGAAACAATCTCGATCAGCGGAACGCCGCTTCTGTTAAAATCCACCAGCGAGCTGTCGTCCCACTCGTCATGGATCAGCTTTCCGGCATCCTCCTCCATATGGATCTCGTGGATCCCAACCTTCTTTTTCCCATTTTCCGTCTCAATCTCCACGCTTCCGTTTCTGCAGATAGGCAGATACAGCTGAGAGATCTGATAATTCTGAGGATTGTCGGGATAAAAATAATTCTTCCTGTCAAACTTGCAGTACTGGGTGATCTCGCAGTTGGTGGCCAGACCGACGGCGGCGGCATACTCTACCACCTGTTTATTGAGCACCGGAAGAGATCCGGGCATGCCTGTACACACCGGACAGGTGTGGGTATTGGGTTCTCCGCCGAACTGGGTGCTGCAGGAGCAGAAGATCTTTGTCTTTGTGGCCAGCTCCACATGGACCTCAAGTCCGATGACCGTTTCGTATTGTTTGCTCATCTCAGTGGACTCCTTTCTGTACCAGCGGGCACCGTTCATAAGTTCTGGTCTGCTCAAAGGCATAGGCCGCCCGGAACAGCTTCTTCTCCTGGAAGCAGTCGCCGATGAGCTGCATTCCGATGGGAAGTCCCCTGCTGTCTGTGCCGCAGGGAACACTGATTCCCGGAAGGCCGGCCAGATTCACCGAAATGGTGTAAATATCCCCGAGATACATTTTGATCGGATCGCTTAAGCTCTCGCCCAGCCTGGGCGCCGTGGTGGGCGCCGCCGGCCCCAGGATCAGATCATATTTTTCAAAGGCCCGGTCAAAAGCCTGCTTGATCAGGGCCTTTGTCCGGAGCGCCTTCAGATAATAGGCATCATAATAACCGCTGCTGAGCACAAAGGATCCCAGCATGATCCTTCTCTTGACTTCCTCGCCGAAGCCCTCGGAACGGGTCTTCTTGTACATCTGATGGAGACCCGCGCTCTCCTCCGTGCGGTATCCGTATTTTACGCCGTCAAAACGGGCCAGATTGGAGCTGGCCTCGGCAGACGCGATCACATAATAGGCCGGAATGGCATATTCCACCAGGCTCAGGTCAAATTCCTCCAGGACCGCGCCCTTTTCTTCCAGCTTCTTTGCGGCAGCCAGGACTGCGGCCTTCACCTCGGGATCCAGGCCGTCGCCAAAGTAATCCCTCGGAATCCCGATCTTCATGCCTTTGACATCGTCCACCAGGGCTTCCGTAAACCGGTAATCCTCTCTTGCCACACTGGTGCTGTCCTTCCTGTCATGGGAGGCGATCGTCTCCAGAATCACAGCGCAGTCTGTCACGTCCTTCGCGATGGGGCCGATCTGGTCCAGAGAGGAACCATAGGCGATCAGGCCGTAGCGGGAGACCGTTCCGTAGGTGGGCTTGATGCCGGTCACGCCGCAGAAGGAGCTGGGCTGCCGGATGGAACCTCCCGTATCAGACCCCAGCGCGTAGGAACACTCCTCCGCAGCCACTGCCGTACAGGAACCGCCGGAAGAGCCCCCGGGCACATGCTCCAGATTCCAGGGGTTTTTCGTCACTCCATAATAAGAAGTCTCCGTTGTGCTTCCCATGGCAAATTCATCCATATTGGTCTTTCCGATGATCACCGCCCCGGCTCTTTCCAGATTGAGAACAGCCTCCGCCGTATAAGTGGGCCTGAAATTCTCCAGGATCCTGGAACTGCAGGTGGTCAGAAGCCCTTCCGTACACATATTGTCCTTGATCGCCACCGGCACGCCGGCCAGAGGCGAGGAAAGGGTTCCGCTGTCGATCAGCTTCTGCACCTCATCGGCTCTCTTCATGATTGTTTCTCTGTCTTCCAGGGTCACAAAGCTGTGCACCTGTTCCTCGCGGGCGCCGGCCGCGGCAAGGGCCGCCTCAGCGGCCTCCCTCACACTGACTTCTCCCGCCCTGATCCGTTTTCCCAGCTCTACGGCTGTCAGACTCATCAAATCCACGGTATTTCCTCCTTTTACTTCCCGGCTCACTCAAAGGTCTTCGGAACCACAAAACAGCCGTCTCTTTCTTCCGGCGCGTTCTCCAGTATCCGGTCTCTGTCATTTCCGTTTTCCACCACATCCTCGCGGAATACATTATTCACAGGAAATACGTGGGACATGGGTTCTACTCCTGTTGTATCCAGTTCATTGAGCATATCAATATAATCCAGCATGTTGGCCATATCCTGCTTGGCCCGCTCCTTTTCCTCATCGGAAAGCTCCAGCTTCGCCAGAATTCCCACATACTCGATCGTTTCATCCGTTATCACATTCTTTGCCATTTTTGCTCCTTTCCGCCGCCGTTCACACAGACTGTCAGTTCCCGTGTGATGCTCCGCGCAGCAGGCCGCCTACTTTTCCGCTTCTTCGTCCGGGTTCTTCTGATCCGCGCCGTCTTCCCGCTCATCTGTCTGTTCCGGATCCGCTTCCTCGTCTGTGCGGTCTTCGTCCGTACCGTCTTCTTCTTCATCGTCCTCGTCATCCGCCGGATTGCAGTACACCGCCGCCCGGGATGCGACAGAGGGCTGCTGCGGAGCCGCGCCCTGGGTCATGCCCATACCAAACAGGCCCGTTTTTTCCGGCTTCTCGTAAGTCTCTCCGTTTTCCTCCGCCAGCTTTCTGGCTTCTTCTTCCTCTTTCTGCTTCATTTTTTTATAAGTTTTCCAGCAGCTGAACAGGACCCAGACAGCCACCAGCGCGAAGATCACGCCGGACAGCCCGGATACGATCCGCATATATCCTTCGATCTTTCCGTCCACCAGATCCCTTATGATATTATAGGCTGTCATCAGCAGATAAACAGCGGCAAGCACATAGATGAAAAGCATCGCCTTGTCATTTCGTTCCCGCTTTTTTCCGCCGAACAGTCCTCTTTTTTCTTCTTTCTTTTCCGTTTCTGTCACTTCATTTTCACTGGAGTTCTGCTCTTTCTCCAGATCCGGGTCATTCCTGTTTTCTCCCAAATCTTCCGCACCTTCCTTTCAAAAATCCCGCCGCAGTTTTCAATGCTGCCAACTCTATTTATTCTATATTAAGTGGCTGGAAAAGGCAATCATTTTGTGATTTTTTCCCGGAAACGCCTGACACTTTTTCCCTTTTTCCCGTTTCATCATATTTACAGGGTTTTTTCTGCGTTCCTCAAAAAGTCATTAGTAATTATTAACAATTTTTTTACCCCTTTCATGTGAAATATGACTGTTTTCTCTTGACATTTCCCCTTCTACCGTGTAATCTATAAATAATCGGGAAGAAGGCGTTGTCATTTTGCACAGTTCCGCCTGCTCTTCTCCGACAAGTCTTTTTTACAGCGGCAATGATTAAATTGATACATAAACACTTAATCAAAGGAGGCGTATATGGTGTCAAAAGAAGCAATCAGAAAAGTCTTTGAAGACGGCGAAGGCATTCTGCAGCTGACCCCCACATGGGTTCCGCGCGGATTCAACGAGCCCGGCCGCCGGCTGAGACTGCATCCTGATGACTACTTCGCCCTTGGCATGGACAGGGGCGGCATCTGTGAAAGATGGCTCGGCTCTCTCGCGAAAGCGCTGAACGGTCCCAAAACCGGTGAGACAGAGGGCATGAGCTATGTACTTGTTGACAGAGCAACCAAAGCGAAAGCGCTTTTTAAGGATTTTGTAGATGAACTGGGCGCCGATCTCATCGGCGATTCCCTGATGGACAAATACGGGACATGGCCCACATTCGCGAAGCTGTACGATTATGACAAGCCGCTGTTCCATCATCTTCATCTGACAGAGGAAAGCGCAAACCGGATCGGTATGCACGGAAAGCCTGAGGCTTATTATTTTCCGCCTCAGTACAACTGCTCCTATCTCGGAAGATTCCCTCTGACCTACTTCGGCTTTGATCCTTCTACCAAAAAGGAAGAGGTCATGGAATGCCTGAGGAACTATGACATTAAGGACAACCGGATCACAGAGCTGTCCAGGGCCTACAGGATCCAGATCGGAACCGGCTGGTACACGCCGCCTGGCGTGATCCACGCTCCCGCGTCTCTGGTCACCTACGAGCCGCAGTGGAACAGTGATGTCAATACCATCATGGAAAATGTGACCATGGGTGAGGTGAACCCGCACAATCTGCTCACCGACTGCATCCCGGAAGAGGAAAAAGACGATCTGGACGCGATTTTCGCTCAGATCGACTGGGAGGAAAGCACCCGTCCCGATTACAAGGAGACTTATTTCCGTCCTCCGAAGGTTCGCTGCGAATCAGAAGAAGCAGTTGAAAAATGGGTTGCCTACGCCAACGAATGGGTCGCCGCCAAGGAGGTCACCGTTCTGCCCGGACAGAGCTATGTGCTGAAGGATTCCGCGTGCTACTGCGCGCTTCTGACCCAGGGCCACGGCACATTCGGAAAGTTTGAATGCCAGGCTCCCGAGCTCGTCCGCTACGAAGATCTGACTGCCGATGAATTCTTTGTGTCTGAGGCAGCCGCAGAGAAAGGCATCCGGATCACCAACGGAAGCACCTATGAGCCCCTTGTAATCCTGCAGAATTTCGCGAACAACAATCCCGAAGTTCCTGCGTCAGTTTAATAAAAGTCAGGAGGAAAACACTATGTATTTCAAATTTGGCGTCGACAGTTTTATCTGGGCTGAAAGCTTCAGCGAAAAAGATCTGTGGGTCATTTCCAAGGCGAAGGAAATGGGCTTTGAAGTCATCGACTTCGCGATCTCCAATCCTTACACCTTCCCCACAGAAGCGGTAAAGAAGGAGCTGGAAAAGGTCGGCATCGACTGCGTATGCACCACGACCCTTACCGCAGAGACAAACCCGATTTCCCCCGATCCGGAGATCAGAAAAGCCTCTGTAGCCGCCATGAAAAAATGCATTGACATCTGCAATGATCTGGGCTCTCCCATTCTGGGCGGCGTGAACTATGCCGGCTGGGGCTATCTGACCAAAAAACCCCGTACCGATGAGGAGTGGGCATGGGCCGTCGAGTGCATGAAGGAAAACACCGCTTATGCCAAGGCAACCGGCAACGTCACCATCTGCGTGGAATGCGTGAACCGTTTTGAAACCCATTTCCTGAATGTGGCGGAGGACGCGGTCAAATTCTGCAAGGATGTGGGCGGGGACAACATTAAAGTCCATCTCGACTGCTTCCATATGAATATCGAAGAAGCCAAGTTCGGCGACGCCGTCAGAACCTGCGGAAAGGAATATCTGGGCTACGTTCATGTAAACGAGAGCAACCGCGGAATCCCCGGGACAGGCCATGTTCCTTTCAAAGAATTCTTCCAGGCTGTCCATGACATCGGCTATGACGGACCTATGGTGATCGAATCCTTCGATCCCAATTTTGAAGAGCTGGCCGGCAACTGCGCGATCTGGCGCAAGCTTGCTCCCACCGGCGAAGATCTTGCCCGCGACGGTCTCGCGAACCTGAAAGCGATCGCGGCGGAAATGTAACTCCAGGCAAAAACTGCAGCATCAAGTTCATATGGCCCGCGGCACGATCGGCTCAGCCTGCGGGCCATCCTATAGAAAAGAGGAAATAACAATGAAAATTGCAATCGGTTGTGATGAAGCTGCTTACTCCTTGAAAGTGGCGATTATGAAGCATCTGGATACAAAGGAGGACATCGAATACACAGATTTCGGCGCCGAGGAAGGCGAAGTCATCCTGTACCCGGATGTGGCGCAGAAGGTAGCCGAAGCGGTGGCAAGAGGAGAATTCGACCGGGGCATCCTGGTCTGCGGCACAGGCATCGGCATGTGCATCACCGCCAACAAGGTTCCCGGCATCCGGGCGGCCGTGTGCCATGATCCCTTCTCCACAGAACGTTCCAGAAAAAGCAACAATGCCCAGATCATGTGCATGGGCGAGCGGGTCATCGGCGTCGAGCTGGCCAAATATCTGGTTGATATCTGGCTGAAATGCGACTTTGCCGGCGGCGGCTCAACCCCCAAAGTAGAACGCATTATGGAAGTGGAAGCATCTTACCGCAAATAATCGAAGAAAAGGAGTATTTTCCATGAATAGAATTGTCAATGATCCGAATTTTGTTGTAGAAGATATGTTAAAGGGCTTTGTAAAAGCCAATTCTGACCTGGTCACCACCACAGAAAATCCCAGGGTCCTGAAATATGTGAACGCCCCTGTGGAAGGCAAAGTCGGAATCGTCACCGGCGGCGGCTCCGGACATAAGCCTGCCTTCATCGGCTACATCGGAAAGAATATGTGCGACGCGGTCGCAGTCGGCGAGATCTTCTCCTCCCCCACCGCGAAGGCATTCCTGGACGCCATCAAAGCAGCTGATTCCGGAAAAGGCGTTGCCTGCCTGTACGGAAATTATGCCGGCGATAATATGAACGTCAAGATGGCTGTGAGAAACGCCAAAAAAGAAGGCATCACCGTAAAAACAGTGGTCGCCAATGACGACTGCGCTTCCGCGCCCAAGACAGAGCTGGAAAAACGCCGCGGCGTGGCCGGCGAGGTCCTGATGTGGAAGGTGGGCGGAGCGAAGGCCGCTATGGGCGCAGATCTCGATGAGGTGATCGCCGCAGCCCAGAAGGCTATCAACAATACCCGTTCTGTCGGAATCGGCACGGCTCCCTGCACCATCCCCGCTGTCGGACATCCCAACTTCACCATTGAAGACGGAACCATGGAAGTGGGCATCGGACATCACGGCGAACCCGGCATCAAAGTAGAACCGATCAAGACCGCCGATGAAATGGCTGTGGAAATGCTTGACATCATCATCCCCGATCTTCCTTTCGAATCCGGTGATGAAGTTGTTGTACTTCTTTCCGGCCTGGGCGCCACACCGGTCATGGAACAGTACATTGTTTACAATAAGGTAGAAGAAGTGCTCACGGAAAAAGGAATCAAGGTTCACAAAGCTTATGTGGGAAATTACTTCACCTCTCTGGAAATGATGGGCGTGACTCTGACCGTTATGAAACTGGATGACGAGCTCAGGGAATGCATCGACATGCCCGCAGATTCCATGGGACTGAAACAGCTTTAATCATACATTAAAAAGGAGAACTGATCATGATGACATTCAAAAACAGCGAAGGCGGCTCCATCGTTCTTGATCTGGTCAAGACGATCCAGGATAACAAAGATTTTTTAAGCGAGGTTGACGGAAAGATCGGCGACGGCGATCACGGTATCAATATGAACAAAGGCTTTACCATGACCGGCGAGAGACTGGCGGGAAAGACCTTCAGCATGTCTGAGGGGTTAAGCGTTCTGAGTTCCACACTGCAGGACGACATCGGAGGTTCCATGGGACCGCTTTACGGCGTATTCTTTGATGAAATGGCTATGGCTTCCGAGGATAAGGAAGAAATCGACGCTGAAGTTTTCAAGGATATGATCTGCAACGCGGCAGAAGGCGTTATGGACATCGGCGGCGCAAAGCCCGGTGACAAATGCCTGCTGGACGCCATCGTTCCCGCAAGGGACGCTTACTGTGCCGCTCTTGAGGCCGGAAAAGATTTCAGCGCGGCGCTCGACGACATGAAGGATGCCGCGAAAAAAGGCTGGCAGTCCACAGAAGGCATGGTCGCAAAGATCGGCCGCGCAAGCCGTCTCGGCGAGAGAAGCCGCGGCGTGCTGGACGCAGGCGCGACCAGCAGCTACCTGATGCTGACCTCTCTGGCAGATTCCATAAAAGGCCTGCTGAAATAAAGCAGCAGCATATATTGATTCTTTGCCCCCTGACTCCAATTTGCTATGGAGAATCAGGGGGCTCTTTCGCTTCTATGTCTACGCCAGTCGGAATTTTCTATAAATCGAGTAGGAGGGGGTGATTAGCCCCCGTCCTCTCAGTCGAGTAAGTAAGAGGACTTTCACCTCAAACTTCTCACGGAACCATACGTGAAGGTCTCCCTTCATACGGCTCTTATCATTTAATAATACGAGTACATCCTGCTCCAATGAGCAAACAGCTTCAGCTCTCGTTTCCTGATAGACGAGAGCCATTTCTCAGTCCTCTGCCTGCGTCCACGAAAACTTTTATACTTGCACATTGCCCATTTTATCAGTCTGCGTTCAATACACTGTAACGTGTTTTTCATTGCTGACGGATTAAATTT
>CAJFHG010000003.1 GCA_904379015.1 Candidatus Paralachnospira caecorum
GGTCAGGCCCTCGGGCAGCTGGATGCTCTCCAGGCTGCTGCAGCTCTTGAACGCTCCTCCGCCTATCATCGTCAGACTGCTGTTCTCCGCGAACTCTGCCTCTGTCAGATTGATGCAGCCGCAGAACGCGTTGTTCGTCAGCTTCGTCACGCCCGCTCCGATCACCACTTTTGTGATCATAGTCCGGTAGCTGTACCAGGGAATATTGGTCTCTCCGGAATAGGATGCCATACTTCCCGTGCCGGAAATCGTCAGAAGCCCGTCGCTGGCGAGCGTCCAGCTCAGGTTCTCTCCGCAGGCGCCGGACGCGATCTGAACCGGATCACGTTCTACATAGGCAATGCCCCTGGAAACCGCCCAGTCTTTCGCGTAGCTGTTATAGCCCACGCTCAGCACCACATTCTGATCCCCGCTGAAAGCATTGGTCATGATCGAGTTCACGCCGTCAGGAAGGTAGACTGAGGTCAGCGCCGTACAATCTGTAAAGGCATCGTAGCCAATATACGTCACGCCTTCCGGCAGGATCAGTTCCTTCAGACTGGAGCAGCGGCAGAAAGTATTCTTTCCGATACGCGTCAGCTGACTGTTCTCTCCGAAGGAAACCTCTGTCAGATTTCTGCAGGAATATACGGCCCAGTCGGACAGCGCTGTAATAGCAGGATCCACATACAGCTTTTTCACCCTGCTGCGCCAGATATACCAGGGACTGTTCCACACACGGTCCAGATCATAGGTCGAACCGGTTCCGACGAATTTGAACACTCCGTCCGCGTAAAGGATAAAGTCAACTGTATCACCGGCGCGGCCGGCCGCCAGTACCTCCGCGTTCTTGCCAGCCACAAAATAACCGTCTTCAAAAATACAGATTTCTCCGCCGATCTCATATTCGCCATCGTAAGCATAGCCTTCGTCATCAGCGAAATAGAAGCTGTCCTCATAGTGCATGCTGCCAGTCAGCGGAACACCGGCCACCAGATACATGGTCCGTCCGCTTGTCTCTTCTGTGACAAAGCCGGAATATTTTTCTTCCAGCGCATTGCTGACATATCCGCAGACTGTACATCTCAGCCGTCCGGTCTCACGATCGAAGAGATAAGTATGTTCATCATTCTCACAGCGTTTTTTCTCCTTGGTGTACTGATCCAGGACTGAAACACTGCCGTCCGCGTTTACATTATAGGCTGTGATAACGGCCGAATCCCGATCCGTTTCCATTGTCATGTAAACACTCTCAAAATCTATTGTCGCCACTTCAAAGTGGAAATCCGGATTGTTCACGACACTGTAGGATTTTCCGCCTGTAGAACCGCAGATATAATATACAACGCCGTTTTCCTCGTTGACCTCACCGCCGGTCAGCGGCGCTGTCCTGGCATAGCTGTGGTCGTTGCCCGCGAAGAAGAAATCGATGCCGGCCGCTTCAATCGCCTCCGGAAGGACGGCCTGATAAGATTCTCCGCCGCCTGTAGGATTGGTATAATAAACCGGTACATGCGTTACAAGGATCTTCCAGTCACATTCTGTGGCAGCCGCATCTTCTACCAGCCACTGTTTGAACTGCTCCAGCTTATCCCTGTTCTGAGTATGGTTCAGCACCGCGATGTAGACGTTTCCGTACTCCACGGAGTACCAGTCGCCGGCCAGATTGAACATACTTTTCGCCGCCATGGCATTGTTGCCGTCGTCGTCCGCCTCATGATTGCCTACCACATGGAGAATATCTGTGTCTGCCACGCCCTCCATCCCGAAAAGGCCAAGGGCAGCTTCCCACTGGTCATAATAACGGACATTGTCAACGGCATCGCCGGTCTGGATTCCCAGATCATACTGATCATTTTTCAGGATATTTGCAATATTGCCGAATCCGGTAAGCGCATCCTCCTCCTGAATATCCGCCAGAAGAAACAGTTTGGTACTGTCCTTCCGGACCGCTGTGGTAAAGGAACGGATTTCAGACCAGACTGTTCCGTCGCCCACCTGGAAATAATAGGTTGTTCCCGCGGAAAGTCCCATAAGATACACGGAATTCACACGGCTCACGACTCCGCTCTGGCTGTAGGAAACCAGGGTACTGATGCCCTTTCTCACCTCCGCGTCTGCCATGTCCTCGTTCAGGGACAGACGGATCTGGGCGCTTTCTTCCGAATGCGAAGGACTGCTGACCCAGGAAATATTTTTCTGCGAAGCAGCATCCTCTGTGACATTAAAATGGATATACTGCGGCGCGCCGTCCTCGCCGGCTGCTTCATAGCTGCTGACTCTGATCATGTAGGAACGTCTGCCATCGGCATCCATACCGTACAGTGTATACGTTCCGGCAGAAGCCGTCAGATCAGAAGTGGTCAGCGTACCGTCTTCTCCCGTAGTGCCAAGCTTCTGATCATCATTGTAATAAATATCCAGACCCGCCGCCGGCTCGTCTCCGGCCTTCGCCGTGATAACCCCCGGCATGCCCACTACCAGCGTGCCGGCTGAAATCACATAAGCCGCGCCGATCTGGTAACTGGTCAGCGGCATGCTGAAGCCCATCCAGTATGTCCACGGACTGGTATCGCCGCTCAGTGCATCGCGGACAGAATATTCTCCCTTCGTGACCTGCACATTGACAGAATTTCCCTGCATGGCCGTCACGGGAATTGAAACATCGATCGCTGCGATTTCTGTTCCGGCAGCGGACTCGTCTATGCCGGTCACCCGAACCGTAAGAATCCCCTGGTTCTCGTCGTAGCTGTATGTACCGGTCACGCCCGGAGCGAAGGTCACACCGGTGACCGGATATCCTCTGCTGATGCTGATATCCGCGCTGAGCTGAGTCAGATCCGCCAGCTGATTGGTCATCAGATGAAGCTGCCAGTTTTCTCCCACAACCGGCGTGGGATCACACTGCAGATTTACCCAGGTATAATCTTTGATCTCCCCGTCCTGCTCATACTGATTTGAGCCTTCTACTGTGAAATAACGGGTCTCACGGGTTACATTTCCATAGCCGTCCTTTACATAAAAGGTCAGAGAATGAGGACCGTTGGGGAGCTTCACTCCGGTCAGCGTACTGCCCAGGTTATCCTTCTGTCCCGGGCTGTAATATGTCCCGTCCAGATAAAAATACGCGGACTCAATCCCCGTGGCGAAGGGATCCGTCTCTTCACAGTCGTCGTAGGCCGCGAAGAAAACTGGTTCATTTGTCGTCACCACTGTACCGTTTTCCAGCTCACTCCTGGTGCCGTCATCATTGATCAGCTGGACCGCGGTCACTTCAGGGTTGGTCACATCCTGATTGTTGGCACCATAAACGATCGAAACATTGTCGATGATGATATATCCTTTGAGCTGGCTCTTATCCAGCAGCACACCGTCTGTCGTATACCAGCCGAATCCGGGAGCATTTCCGGCCATGGCCCGGAACAGCATGCCGCTGTTGACCCGGATCCTGGTACCAGAGTACTGAGTCAGATCTGCCTCCAGATACTGCCATCCGCTTCTCACCGTATCATCAGCGCCGCCGCTGTTGAAATTGATATAAGCGTTGGTATAGGTCTTTCCATCCGGACTGGTGGCGATCTGCGCTCTCAGCCAGGGTACCGGCACTCCCTCTGGAACATAAACCCAGACGCCAATGGCTGTGGGAGTTCCGGGAACATCGATGTAGCTTCCCAGTCCCAGACACGCGCCGTCAGTACCGGTAAGCCCCGTCCAGTCATAATCCAGCCGGATGGCATTATGGCCAAAACGGACAATATCCGCATATTCTTCATCGGTATCGGAAACCACAGAGCCCTGGACTACGCCGCCGCGTCCGGCATAATGGTAAGTCGCGACCGCGTCCGGCGCCATGCCATCAAAACTTGTCACCGTTGTCCCGATATTGCTGTAATCCCAGCCGTCCTCATCGCCGCCGTCCAGGATAATGGTGGGCTGTTTGCCCACGTTGATTACCGTGCTGGCGGAAAGCTCTCCGTAAACAGCCGTGACAGTCGGACTGACAGAAACCTGCACGTCACTGGTGGTAATAAACGTGTTCCCGGAAAATGTTCCCGCCGTATCGTCTGTCAGGGACCACTGGATATCACCGTCTTTCAGATTGACCTGCTCATTCTGATAGCTGGCCACAAGCCCCAGATCACTTTCTTCTCCATAGCTCAGGTTCACCTCGTCGCTGGTAAAGCTGAGCGTATCGGGATCCTGGATCCGGACCGCGGTGCTGCCCACGACCTGGCCGTTGTATAACAAATTGACCGTGGCCGTGCCGCAGGTCCCGTTGGAGGCAAAGACCGCGGCAGTCTGATTGCCGGAGACCGCCCCCGGGCTCAGCGTACCCATGCCGGCGCTGTCTTCGGCCAGGGCCCATGTCACAGATTCCGGCATACTGTCTGCCAGGGCGCCGGAATAATCCATGCCGACGGCAGTCAGCGCCACCTGGGAACCGGGTGTGTAGATCTCATTGTTGGGCGTCAGGCTCGCATGATCAAACTCGCCGTTGGAGGGCGCTGTGGAAATGACCAGGATAGAGGTACTGATTCCCCGTTCGCTGCCGCCTGCCGGCGTATTGCGCATGGTTACGTCACTCTCGCCTTCCCTCTGGGAGACATAGGTGGAGGAACCGCCTTCGTCCAGCTCCAGCGCGTAAACGCAGCCCAGCGATTTCATCATGCATCCCATTTCCTCCAGCGTATATCCCACAGACCGGGGAGCCATGGTCCCGTCTGCCTGGAGCATCACGATCGTCCCGTCCGCCTTCATGCCGATGGCGCTGCGGGAATAATAGCCCGGATTGGAACCGGAGCTTGCTACGGTTTCTCCGTCCACCAGAACGACCCAGCCCGCTATGGCCTCCGTCACCTTGACGGCCCGCCCCTGTTTTTCACTCTGCATCGCTTCCGCGTCCGCCAGAGTCACGCCTTTGTCATACATTCCCACTGAACCGTCATCAAAAACAGCGACGAAGGCACGGCTTGTATCATTTTTGTAGGTAACGCCTTTCATGACCAGATAACCCATGGGTTCTCCGCTGGTAATGTTGAACAGGGAAGCGTTGATGCCGCCCACAACATTTTCCTGGTAAGCGTTTTCGTAGAGACGCACCTGCTCTGTCGTAGACGCCAGCTTCCAGCCCTCCGATGCCGGATTCAGGCTGCCGTAGCCCGCGGCGAGCTTTACATAGCCATTGGAAAGATCCATCTCCATGACATTGGCGACCGTCTGGGAATCCCCCTCGGCCGTATTGGTCATGATCACCTTTTCCGAAATGTCAGGCGCAATGGCATAGTTTTTCAGGGAAGTCACATAGTAATCGGTGCCGTCGATCGGGCTTCCCTTGGTGATCTCCCGGGCATCCCCGGAAAGTGCCTGGACTGTTTCCGTTTCATCCGCCAGAGCCTGCACCGGCAGAAGGCCTGCCAGCATACAGATGCACAAAGCCAATGAAAGGACTCTCGTCCATCGTCTGATCTGTTTCATGTTAACCCCTCCTCTTTTGATTTATCAATTTTATCAGCCCTGAAAACAGACTGATCATTCACTGATCTGATCCTCCGCTTTATTCCCGCTGTAGAAATCGCGGTACCATTCCGCGAACCGTCTGAGCCCTGTTCTGAGATCCGTGGCAGGCTTAAATCCAAAATCCTGTTCCAGCGGCTCCGTGTCCGCATAAGTCGCAGGCACATCGCCGGCCTGCATAGGGGCCAGGACCGTATGACCGCCAAAATCAAAATCCGCAGGCAGCACCCCCGCGCCGATCAGCTCCTGATGCAGGATATCCACAAACTCCAGCAGATTGACCGGATGGCTGTTCCCGATATTGTATACTGAATGCGGAGCGATGGGCAGGCCGTCCGTACCCTGGCGGCGTTCCGGCGCGCAGCCCATGACCCGCAGGATCCCTTCCGTGATATCATCCACATAAGTAAAATCCCTCTTACAGTTTCCATAATTGAAAAGCCTGATGGTTTCCCCTTTCCGGAGCATATCTGTAAATTTAAAATATGCCATATCCGGCCGACCCGCCGGACCGTAAACAGTAAAGAACCGGAGGCCGGTGGCCGGTATATTGTACAGCCTGGCATAAGCATGGGCCAGAAGCTCATCCGCCTTTTTCGTGGCCGCATAGAGACTCACCGGAGTATCCGTCTGATCCTCTGTGCTGTAGGGCAGCTTTTTATTTCCGCCGTAGACAGAAGAGGATGAGGCGTAAACCAGATGTTCCACTCCTTCCGCGCCTCCGTCGTAAGAATGGCGGCACGCTTCCAGAATGTTATAAAACCCCACGATGTTGGATTCAATATAAGCGTCCGGATGATCAATGGAATAGCGGACTCCTGCCTGGGCGGCAAGATTGACCACGACAGACGGGGCAAACTGCCGGAACACTTCCCTCACCGTCCGCGCGTCCGCAATGGATCCCCGGATCATCTCAAAGCTGCTTCCATCCGCCGCCCGATCCCGGACAGCCGCCCGGATCTGCTCCAAACGCCAGAGTTTCAGGTTCGGATCATAATAATCGTTCAGATTGTCGATCACCACGATCCGTACCGGCTCTGTTCCGCAAAGCAGCCGCTGTGCCAGATTCGCGCCGATAAAACCCGCTCCTCCTGTGATCAGAACAGTTTTTCCGCTCAGCGCTATGTTTCTCTCTTTCATACTCAGTCTCTCCTGAACAAATCTCTTGTATATACCTTATCCTGCACATCGAGAAGGCAGGGATCAAACCGGTTGGCAACGATCAGATCCGCCTCCTGCTTGAATGCCTCCAGGTCCTCTATATGCCTGCATCCGGATACCGTTTTATCCGGTTCCATGATCGGCTCATATATGATCAGATCCAGGCCGCGTTCCAAAAGTCTTTCAATCACACTGAAGATCGAACTGAAGCGGTAATTGTCTGAATCTGCCTTCATGGCAAGACGGTAAATCCCCACGGTTTTTTCCTTCTCCCCCGGCACAGATCCGCTCTGCTCCAGCCTGCGGCAGATCTGTTCTGCAATATGATCCTCACGGACACGGTTTGCCTCCACCACCGCCTGGATCATGGTTTCCGGCACTCCCTCATAACTGGCCAGAAGCTGCCGGGTGTCCTTGGGCAGACAGTATCCCCCGTAGCCAAAAGAAGGATTATTGTAATACATTCCAATCCTGGGATCCAGGCAAACGCCCCGGATGATCTGTTCTGTATCAAGCCCGATGATCTCTGCATAGGTATCCAATTCATTGAAAAAACTGATCCTCATGGCCAGATACGTATTGGCAAACAGCTTGACGGCCTCCGCCTCGGCAAACCCCATGAACAGGACCTCAACAGACGGCTTTTCGGCCCCTTCCTCAAGCAGTGCCGCAAAGCGCTTTGCCTGGCCCATCAGCTGAGGGCTGTCCATATCCGTTCCTACTATGATCCTGCTGGGATAAAGATTATCGTAAAGCGCCTTTCCCTCTCTGAGGAATTCCGGGCTGAACAGAATATTGTCTGTCCGGAACAGCATGCGCACATGCTGGGTATATCCGATGGGCACCGTACTTTTGATCACCATGACCGCATCAGGGTTGTACCGGATCACGGTCCGGATGACCGCTTCCACCGCGGTGGTATCAAAGGAATTCATTTCCGCGTCATAATTGGTGGGAACCGCAATGACAACAAACTGCGCGCCCTCATATGCCTCACGTTCATCCGTCGTTGCGGTCAGATCCAGACCGCCGTTCTTCAGATATGATTCTATATACGGATCCCGGACAGGAGATTTCCCCTGACTGAGGAGCTTTACCTTTTCTTCTGCCAGATCCATGACAGAAACTGTATGGTGTCTGGCAAACAGCACAGCCAGAGACAGACCGACATATCCCATTCCGGCAACTGCGATTTTCATTTTCTCTATTTCCTCCGTATCTTCAATCAGCTTTCTTTTTATGGACTGACCGGAACAGCCCTCTGATCTCTCTTCTTTTTATGTAATAATAAACGCCGAGGCACAGCCCGTACAGCAGACATCCCTGCCAGCGGACCGGTAAGGCGGCACCGGTCATAAACAGCACCGTCATGGCAAATTCAAGGACAAACTCTTTCCAAAGGCGAATCCCGATGACCCGCGTCACAATGATCTCCGACAGGACAGAGCGCAGCATGATCACCAGCACAATCGCGACCAGAAGAGCCGTCAGGCTGCCAACACCCCAGGCGCAGATCAGAAACAGCGCGGCCCCGAATACAACAGATCCCACATTGATCAGAAGCATGGCCCGCTCCTTCCGATACGCCTTCAGATAATTATTGGTCAGCAGGCTGACCTTTGAGGTATAGATCACGATCGGCAGCAGGATGCCCAGATATCGGACGCTCTCTACATATTTGGGCAGCCACAGCTCCAGAAGCACACAGCCCGGATAATAAAAGATCATCGCCAGAAACATCAGCGGCGAAATCGCGTTGCGGATTTTGCAGTACATATCCGGCAGCTTTCCAGCATCCATCCGTTTGATCGATGGAAACAGTACGACACTGACGGCTGTCACAAACTGCAGCACAAAGCTGGACAGGCTGAAGGCCAGGGAAATCTTTCCAAAGGTCAGAGCGCCCCAGCGCCACTGGATGATCATTTTTCCTGAACCCACCAGAAAATTTGCCGCGTAGGAGGAAAGCATCAGCCAGATGCCCACGGAAATGCTCTCCTTCAGCTCCTTCAGAAGCGTTCCCGCCGGAAGAAGCCTCCCGACCAGCAGCTCTCTGCTGTACCGCAGGCCGAAATAAAGGATCACTGCCAGATCCGCCGCCAGATATACCATGCAGAACCAGTAGTATTCTCCCAGCCCCGCGATCAGGCAGCCCAGCACCAGAATACAGTACACAGTCCGGTATGCCGCAATATACGCCACATACCGAAAAATGCGATTGGTGATCTGAAAGGTAAAAGAAATATAATTATATGAAATTTCAATACAAATGGTACAGGCCAGCAAAATCCCCAGCACCCGGTTCACTCCGGTAAAAAAGAAGAGTGCCCAGAACAGCAGGACCAGCGAAAGAACCAGATCCGCCGCCATAACCGCAAGATACTGGGAACGGACGCTTTTTTTGTCCAGCTCTCCATAATCATACTGGGAATACCGCAGTACGATGCCATCAAGCAGGCCGAAATGCAGAATTCCCAGATACTGAGAATACAAAAGAAACGTCTGCCAGTAAGAATAATCATATTCACTGATATATTTTGGAACAACCAGGTTCAGTACAAACCCCACCAGAACCGAGACCAGCTGAGCTGTAACGGACATGGCTGCATTTTTTGCGATTTTTTTCCCTGAAAGAGGCGCTGCCATCAGGCCACACTCCTTTCTCCCGGAACCGGTTTATACACCACGATAAAGTTCCTCCAGTTTTTTGGCCTCCCGGCAGATATCATAGCCTGCCGCGGCCACTGCTTCCCGGTAATCTCCTCTTCCGGCGGAAAGAGCCTTTTCCATCAGACAGCTCCATGCCGCAGGATCATCATACGCATGATCCGCGGTAAAAAACACATTGTCCGCCAGCTTCACATCCCGGGAAACATAGGATGAACAGACTGCCGGCAGACCGTTCATCTGGGCTTCTATCATCACAAAGCAAAGGCCCTCCCATCTGGAAGGAAGAAGGAAAAGATCCATAGCGCTGAGCAGCTCCGGCACATCCTGCCGGATTCCCAGAAAACGCACTTTTTCCTCCAGCCCCAGCTCTCTCACCTGCTTTTCGGTATCCTGACGCAGCTCACCGTCTCCGGCCAGAAGGAGCACACAGTCGCGGTGGTGTCTGCTGAACTCCGCAAAAATCCTGACTGTGAGCGCATGATTTTTCTGTCTGGAAAATCTTCCCACATGTCCCAGCACCACTGTGTCTCTGTCAATCCCAAGCTCTCTGCGCAGTCTTTCCCGGCTTTCTCCGGAAAAGGCATAACGCCCGGGAGAAACGGCATTGTGCAGGATCTGGACCCGCCCGGACTCCATCATTTCACTGCCGTAAAGCCATTCTCCTGCCATCCGGCCGCAGGCGGCAAAATCCGTGGCGCTCCGCAGAAGTCCCGGAACAGAAATCCTTCTCCTTGTCCTCTGCAGCCAGTTTTCGGGAGGGTATGCCTGATGACTGTGGATAATCCTCTTCTTCACTCCATAATGTTCTGCCATGGCAATGGCCGCCGCCCCGTGGTAATCCTGGTGGCAGTGAACGACATCGTAATGTCCGGTCCGCAAAATATTCCGGAGGCCGGACAGATTTCCGACAGGATTCTGCCCTCTGGGCGGGATATGCCTGATCCGGCTGCCCAGTGCCTCAAACCATGCCTCCATACCGCCAATCTGGCTCCCGCAGACCACAAAATCTGTCTGCAGCCCTGACAGGTCCATATGAGAATAATAATTCCGGAGCATGGTCTGAACCCCTCCGCCCTCTTTCAGCGAAGAAAGAATCTGAAGCACCCGCGTCATCCCGGTTCACCTCCTGCTTCTTTAAAAACCTTCTGTCTGTCCCTGCCGAAGCTGAGCAGCATATCCGGCAGTCCCGGCAATATATAAAGGATAAAAATACTTTCATCCGCTGACCGGAATCCGATATTCAGCAGCAGGAAAAGAGCATACACAGTACAAACCGGAAAGACTGCGCTCTGAAGACCGATCCCGGACCACTGCTCTTTCATCATCCGGATATATTCATAGAAAAACCACAGATAAAATCCCGCCGCAAACACGCCGTATCTGGCCAGATCATCCAGTATTTCTGAGTGATAGCCGATGCCGTGATCGCCCACCACATAACTGTACCAGGGCCCGACCCCCAGAGGATTCTGAAAAAAGGCGCGCAGAGAATACTGATAGCACCGCAGGCGAAGCTGCAGGTCTCCCTGAATGCTGTGCTGGCTGAAAAACACCGAAACATCCTCCATGCGCGCGCTGATATAATGATTTGGAATGATCTCCGCCAGGAATTCAAATACCGCATCCAGGGGGATCACAGCAAGAACCAGAAGAATCAGCAGCAGAATCATCGCAGCCGGTATTTTATGATTCGATATCAGAGCAAGGCCGCATCCTGCGAACAGGATCAGCAGCGGAATCGTAAAGGACGCCTTCAGGATTGCCGACACAATGAAGATCAGCAGCAGAATGGCCCATACCGGCTTCTTTTTGCAGCGGATCATCATCACTGTCACCGGCACGAGGATCACCAGGCACTGAAACAGATAGATCCCGCTGATATTTTTCCTCATCAGCTGATAATCTCTCGCAACCGCCTCTTCCCGCTGAGAAGCGTTTGCGATCGCGCGGGCCGCGGAATTATCGATAAACACGCCTGCCACAGAAGTTATGGTCGTAATGCCGAACAGGAGCAGCAGAAACTTTCCAAATCTGGTCTGCGCGTTTTTGTCAAAGGAAAAAAGCCCATAAATAATCGCAGTTCCCCAAAAGGTAAAGCTGACACGGATGTGTTCGGAAGCATCTCCGATCCGGCACAGGAACAGGACACCCATGACGATCATATAAAGGACCACCGGAACCAGAATGCTGTGCCACGCCTGAAAAGCGATTGCCATGCCGTTATGCTGCAGTCTCGCCGCCGCGAGAAGCGCCGCGCCTATGGCAAAACAGCCAAAAAACACATATTTATGCAGACTGGACTGGAAAGTAGCACGCATAAAAGGCAGACAATACCATATAAAATAAACAGCCAGAAACAGGCTTGCAATATCTGTCAGATTGATGCTTCGCTGCTCTTTCATACTGATTCCTCTTCGTTCCGGCCAGCTGTATCCTGCCGTATTCTGTCAAAAAAAGCGTTTCGGCGTTCATCCAGAAAGCAGGAAGCAAACTCTCCCGCCCTCCTGTAATTCTGTTTTGCGTATCCCTCAAGTCCGTCCTTCAGCATCCCGCAGATCCGGTCCGCGATTTCGCCGACAGCCCGGCGGGATACCAGACACTCCGGAGGCAAAAGTTCCGGAATACCGGCGGTTTTCGCTCCGATACAGGGGCACCCCCTGCTCATCGCCTCGATCAGTGCCCGCGGAAGCCCTTCCTGCAGACTGGGCTGCAGATAAATATCACACTGGTCCAGCAAATCAAATATCTGATCGTGCGGAACCACCCCTGTAAAAACGACCTGATCCTCCACGCCTGTTTTTTCCGCAAGCTTTTTCAGACGGCCGGGATCCCCCTGGCCCACACAGTAGTAAACTGCGCGGATTCCCCGGGCATTCAGAAACGGAATGGCGCGGATCACAAACTGCTGTCCTTTATGCTGGACATTCACAGCGGCACAGGTCATCAGCGTGATCGTCTTCCGATCCTGCCCTTCAATTTTTTTCAGACGGCGGGACAAAATCCGGACAGAGGCCGGCGGAAGCGCCACATTCGACACTCCGACGCTCAGATTGGGACAGGGATACCGGCGCTGCAGAAAATGCTCCGTTACATAGAGCGCGTAATCAGCGCGTCTCATAACCTGTTTCATTTTCAAAAACATATACGGCGCCAGCAGTTTTCCTTTTATGCCGTGATTCCACAGCGCGTCCCATGGACAGGCCATCGCCTCCGCCAAAACCGGCTTTTTCTCACGGTTAGCCAGATCCGCGGCCTGAAACGCGACAAAAGAATGACATCGGACAATCACCAGATTACTTTCTCTGATCGCCCGCCGCATCTCATTCCTTTTCAGGCCCAGGATACTCTCATTCCTGGAAACCGGAATGATCCGCCTCACAGCGTCCGAAACATCCGCCCAGATTTCATCCGGCCGTTCAGCCCGCCGAAAAGGCACGCAAAGGGTCAGTTTTCCAAAAGCCTCCGCATATCTGCGGAGAATATCCGCAAAAGCTGTTTTTGTATAATATCTGTCCTGACACTGTGTAATGGTAAATTGTGTCGCCAGTACGGTTCTCATTGTCTGCGCCTCCCGCTGAATCTGTCCTCAGTCTCTGCCGGACCGGACGGAAGCGTAAATTTTTTTCCTATGTCAATGTCAAACTGATCCGGATCATAGATCATATAGCCGCTGGCATTAAAAAATGTCAGCTCCCCAAAGCGGACCGTGCCGTCTGGATCATAAAGATCCACGCGCACATGAGGAAAACCCTCGCTGAGCGCTTCCGCGGTACGCAGCATCTCTTCAAAATTTTCCGGTTTTTCCGGCAGCGGCGCTGTAGGCTCATCATTGACCCGAACGACATCCAGTTTTTCATAATCCGGAGACACAATATCGATCTGAACCGACCTGCCGCCCCGGCGTCCGGAACACACATACACAAACTCCGCCTTTCCGCCGAAGCAGAAAAATTTATAGTCCAGCAGTTCTTCTCCCGCGGCAGGCTTCAGATATTCCTCAGCCAGAATACGGTGCCGCTTTCCGGAATAATAAGGCCATTCACGGCCTCCGCCGCGCACCAGGGGGACAGCGCACCATGCGTCTGTCTGTTTTCGGATCTGTGCCCAGTCTGCCTGTTCCCTGTCCGGGCAGAGGATCACCGCGTTGCCGCCGCTCCCCAGCGTATCTTTCAGGACAAAACGCTCCGGCAGTCTGTCAGGATCCACATCCTGAAATCTGTCAAACACTCCATAGCACTGATTCAGGATATGGCTGTATCCTTTGCCGCGGACATAATCCCGCACCTCAAATTTATCAACGCACTGGATCATTTCCGGGTCGCGATAATATAGCTTGTACCACTGAAGCTTTTCTGTAAAACGCACCGGATCGTCAATCCGCAGCCTTCTTCCGGTTTTGATCCGGTACTGAATCTTCAGCATCATTCTGTCCGGTATAAAGGACAGCATTCGCAGGATTTTTTCCCGGACAGCCCGGCTTTTTATGATCCTTTTATAGTCCAAAACTGCCGCACCTCTTCGCCTTCACCGTCATCCCGGGTGATCATCTGGATATACTTTCCGGCTACCAGTCTTCTGTCAAACTCCCCCTCCGCCTTCTTTCTTCCCATAAGACCCATTTGCTCCTGCCCGTCTCTGCCGAGTTTCAGGAACCGTTCTATGGCATCCACCAGGGCAGCCTGATTCTGTACCGGGATCAGATATCCGCTTTTTCCGTCGTCCACGGTCTCCGCACATCCGCTCCGTTCAGTTGTAATGACCGGCCGGGCACTGGCCGCGGCCTCCAAAAGTACATTAGACATTCCCTCGGGATAATAAGAGGGATGCACGATACAATGCGCCATTTCATAAAACGGCCGCACAGATTTCTGCTCTCCATGATACCGGACATATCCGTCGGATACAGCCTGGGAAACAATTTTCTGATATCTGCGGTCATCACAGCCGCCGCAAATATGGAACACCGTATCCGGATATCGTTCTGTAATGACTCTTGCCGCTTCCAGATACAGATCAATTCCTTTTTCCTTCAGCAGACGGGAGACGAACAAAAAATGTGTTGTCTTTCCCTTCGGGTAAGGAAGAGGGGAAAAACGCTCCAGATCCACGCCCGATCCCGGAAGCAGCACCGTCTTCGTCCGCGGCTTCAGCAAACGGTTTTTTTCAAAAAAACGCCGGTTTTCCCTATTCTGAAAAAATACGCATTCCGCCCCCGCGATTCCGATCCTGTAAAGCCTTTTGGTAAGCTTCTGCATCATTCCCGGATATTCCAGCGCTTTGCCCAGCCCGGTAATATTGGGCAGAAAACGAATTTTCAGATGCCTGCAGGCCATTCCGCCGTAAATATTCGGCTTAATATTGAATGACAGCACCACATCAGGCTGTTCTTTCTTCAGAAGAGCGACATATGTCTTCAGCAGCCTGAGATCCTGCAGGGGATTTTTTCCATGCCGGCCCGTATCCACATCCGCCAGACGGCATCCCATCCGGATCAGCTCCTCACGGAAGGATAAAACACGCCCGGCCACAAGGATCTCCTCTCCCCGATCCAGAAGCTGCCGGATCAGTTCCCCCCGAAGGTTATATGTATAAGTTGTATCATTGGCAAGAATTGCTATCTTCATTTGCTTCACCATATTCTGTCATCTGCAAAATACCGCCCGGCCACAAAAAAGCCGACAGGAAGATATTCGTCTCCTGCCAACATATTCTGACAACCGTGCAATTATCTCGCCCCCTTATGCGTGAAAACAAGTTTTACTGTTTTCATAATACATTTCAGATCCATGCCTGCAGAACAATGGGCGATATATTCTGTATCGAAAATAATCTTTTCCTCCGGCTTCAGATCATATCCGCCGTTGACCTGCGCCAGGCCGGTCAGTCCCGGCTTAACCGCCAGCCGGCTGCGGAACCCATGAATATATGTCTCAAATTTATCGTAAAAACAGGCCCGCTCCGGTCTGGGACCCACCAGACTCATCTCTCCCTTGAGAATATTCCACAGCTGCGGAAGCTCATCCAGACGTGTTTTTCTGAGCACGCGCCCGATTCTGGTACACCGGCCGTCATTTTTCTCCGCCCACTGCGGCCCGTTCTCCTCCGCGTCCAGCCGCATGGAACGGAATTTCAGGATAATAAAAGGCTTGCCGTCTTTTCCAAGCCGTTCCTGCCGGAATAAAGCGGATCCGGGCGAATCCAGGCGGATCAGTGCCGCTATCACAAGCATGGGAATCATCAGGAGCACTCCCATGAAAACAGAAAACACAATATCGAAGCTCCTCTTGAAGAAAAAATAGATTCTTTTTTGAGATATACCGGATATTGAAATATCGTAGGTATGAGAAGTTCCGGATATCTCCTGCTGAACCGCCGCTTCCCGGTCCAGAGTCTCCGGAACTGTCTTGAAGGTGACCGATTCCATACCCCATTCCCCCATGTGTATTTTTTACCGGCAGTCCGTTTCCTCCTGCCGACAAACTTTGTCTTTATATCGCAGAGTATCACACTCTGCGATATAGTAAAACCGACCTGTTTATCCTCTAGTTCTTTTTATTCTATCATGAAAATATACAAATTTCAATAAGTCCGAGACTTCAAATGCCAAAAAAACACAAAAAATGCGATAAAAATAAAAAAAGAAACTTTTAAAAATTTTTATTCGCAGTCACCGTACAAGCGCTGACTGCCTGATCGCCCGCCAGACTATGGGGAGCGCATTTATGAAAATGAAAGGATCTGGAATGATGCGAACTGGTGAAAATATTTTCAAAAGAAAAGACGGACGGTGGGAAGCCCGTTATCACAAGGGAAGAACGGCTTCCGGAAAGCTTTTATACGGTTTTTGCTATGGAAAAACATACTCAGAAGCCAAGGCACAGATGGAAAGAGCGAAACAGGAATATGCCGAGACTGCCCATACGGTCAGTTCCGCGGCGCAGGCATCCTTTGAAGACTGCTGTGACGCCTGGCTTCAGATGAATCAGCCCAGGCTTCACGCGTCTACTTATGTCAAGTACCAAACGGTCCTGGAAAAGCATATCAAGCCATATTTCGGAAGCTGTTATCCGCATGAGATTCAGTCTCCGTCAGTCAGCGCGTTCAGTCAGTATCTGCTGAATGAGCGGAAATTGGCTCCCAAAACAGCAAAGGATATCCTCCTGATTCTCCATTCCATTCTCAAATATGTACAAAAACAATTTCCGGGAAAAACTGAGCCGATCGACATCATTTACCCCAAATAGACACAGGGCAGAATCCGTGTGCTGTCCTCTGCCGAACAAAAAATACTGACCGATTTTCTGCTGACCGATATGGATTTATGTAAATTTGGAATTTTGCTGTCTCTTTGCACAGGTATGCGGATCGGCGAGCTCTGCGCGCTCCGCTGCAGCGATATTTCTCTGGATGACCAGTTGATTCAGGTAGAAAAGACCATGCAGAGATTAAAAAACAATTCCTCCGGCACTTCATCTAAGACATCCGTTATCATCGGACCGCCCAAAAGCCAGTCATCTGTCCGCGTCATTCCTCTAATGGCTCCGGCAGTCAGACTCTGCAGACAAATACTTCCGGAAAAAGCGGACACTTTTGTCCTGACAGGAAGCCATCGCTATATGGAACCCCGGGTCCTGCAGTTCCGTTTACAAAAGTATATGCAGAGCTGTGAACTGAAGGACGTTCATTTTCATACACTTCGCCATACATTTGCCACGCGCTGTATTGAGGCAGGTGTCGATGTAAAAACCCTGAGTGAGATTCTTGGCCACTCCAGCGCGTCTGTTACAATCAATCGATACGTTCACTGTTCCATGGAAATGAAGCGCAAAAACATGGAAAAACTTCATTTCCTGGATCCCTGATTTTTCGTTACTGTCCTGCCCTGCGCGCTCCGCTGCAGACTGGCCGCAGTCAGCCGGATAGTCAGAGAAACACGGGATGGATACAGATGGCGATGATTCCGCATATTTTCCTTTATATATCGCAGAGTGTGATACTCTGCGATTCCTCACGGAATCCAAGCATCCCGGTAAGCACGGGCATCACCCCCCCCCGACCTGAAAAATGCCGGTATCCAGCAGGCGTTAATTTGCTGGATACCGGCATTCACGGGTATTTGAGGATCAAACTCTATGTTCCGCAGCACTACACATTGAAGCAGCTTCCTCCGATAAACTCCCGGAGGAGAGAATTCTGCGGAATGTTGTCGCTGACGACCGTCAGGAAATAATCAAAAAATTTCAGCAGACGCTTTGCCTCTATGTACTCCGGCGCATCCCGCGGAATCCCGAACAGAAGCGGTTCCGCGTAGGGTTTGAGCACCGCCAGCTCATAGATCAGAGCGGAATTGAACACCACGTCCGCCGACTCCTGATAGGGAAAGATGTTCTCTTCCTCTCCCCTCCGCACCGAAGGCCACATGGCGATCGTGTCCTTTGCCGAGGTTCCGCGGGTCCTGGCATCCCGGACCATCCTGCGGATCAGGCGTCCGTCTGTGCTGGGAATCCGGTTGTGTTCGTCTATATTCAGCTGTGTCAGCGCGCTGATATAGATCTTAAACTTGTTTTCCGGCGAAAGGCTGTAGGAAAGCCGGTCATTGAGTCCGTGGATCCCCTCGATCACAAGGATATCCTCCTCTCCCATGGTCAGCGTATCTCCCTTATATTCCCGCTTTCCCTTTTTGAAGTTAAAGGTGGGCATCAGGACGGTTTCCCCTGCCAGAAGCGCCTGCATATCATGATTGAACAGCTCTACGTCGATGGCCTCCAGGCATTCATAATTATATTCCCCGTTTTCATCCTTCGGCGTATCTTCCCGGTTCACAAAATAATTGTCAACCGCGATGGGATGGGGCTTTAATCCCAGCGTCCTCAGCTGAATGGAAAGCCTGTGGGAAAAGGTGGTCTTTCCGGAAGAGGAGGGCCCCGCGATCATGACAAACTTTTTCTTTCTGTCCTGAGCGATGGAGGTGGCGATCTCCCCCAGTTTCTTTTCCATAAGCGCTTCCTGGACCAGGATCAGCTCTCCGATCTCGCCGTTTACGATCCGGTCGTTCAGATCTCCCACCGTGTCTACGCCCAGATCCTCTCCCCATTTGGAAGATTCTTTCTGACACCGGAAGACCTTCTCCTCCGGCACGAACTCCGGCACGGTCTCCGGATCCGCCAGCGTCGGCATCTGAATCACGATCCCGCCGTCATAGGCATACAGCCGGTAGTATTTCAGGCAGCCGGTAGAAGGCACCATATATCCGTAATAATAATCCCGGAAATCCCGGATGCTGTAGATATTCACCTTGGAAACACGGCGGTAATGAAACAGCTTTTCCTTGTCATACATTTTGAATCTCCCGAACATCTCCGCCGCCTCATCGGTGGACACACTGGTCTTTTCCAGAGGGAGATCCGCCTCCACCAGTTCTTTCATCTTTTCCGCCACTTTTTCCACAAATGCCTCATCCACCTGGACCCGGCCCCGCACATCCACATAGACCCCTTTGCTGATGGCAAAATCCACCAGCACCTTTTCGAGGACCCCGCTCCCGGCAGCCGCGTAGATGGCCTTTACCAGCAGAAAGATCATACTGCGCTTATAAGTCTGGAATCCCGGCTTATCGGCTGCCGTAAGAAATTCGACTCTGCTTTTGTCCTTCACTTTTTTGTACAGCTCCGAAAGCTTTCCATCCACCGAAGCCAAAAGAATCTCATGGGCATATTCCCCCTGCACCTGTCCTGCCAGTTCAAGCAACGTCATGCCTTTCTGAACGGAAATCTCCTTCCCGCCATGAAATACTGTCCACATATACTTCCCTTTCCTCTTCTGAACCTTACTGTTTTGTCTATCTTACTGTCTCCAGCCTGTCTGTATTCCTGTCCGGACCGCCGGCGCCTACAGCACCCGGCACGGATAAACGGCCGGCGCCCGGAAGACCTCCAGCCCTTCCCGCTCAAGGGCGTCCGCCACCGCATCCACAAAAATGTGCTCCAGCCCGTAATGCCCCGCGTCGATCAGCGCGATGCCTTCCTCTGCCAGATCCAGACCTTCGTGATGCCCCATATCTCCCGTGATCAGCACATCCGCTCCCGCTTCCGCGGCGGCTGCCATCATGCTCTTGCCGGATCCCGGAGAAATGGCGATCCGTTCCAGTTTTTGACCCGGACGGTTCCCATAAACCGTGACAAACGGAATACCAAACCGTTCCTTCACGATTTCCGCCAGCTCCTCCACAGACAGAGGCTCTCTGATCATACCGGTCTTTCCAATGCCCACCGGCTCGCCGTCCTGCTCTCCGGTCACTTCCAGAGGAACCGTATCGCCGGTAAAAAGCCCCAGTCTTTCCGCCGCCAGATCGGCCATGCCTCCTTTCGCGATGTCAAAACTGGTATGCCCCGCATAATAGGAGATATTCGCCTGGATCAGACGGATCAGGCGGTTCCCCACCGGATCCGCGTCACTGACCTTCTTGATGCTCCCGAAAATCATCGGATGATGCGTGATCAGCATATCCGCCTGTTTCTCTATGGCATCGCCGATCACCTCCCCCGTGGCATCAAGCGCCACATAGACTCTTTCGACCGTTTTCTGCCGCCTCCCGGCAAGAAGTCCCACATTATCCCAGTCACAGGCCAGATGTTCCGGCCATTTTTCACGGAACCATTTCATAACATCACTGCATGTTCTGATCCTGCATGTTTTCATCCTGTGTCTCTCCTTCCTGTTCCTTCCTGTTCCCGTCTGTCTTTCCATCCGTCTGTCTTTCCGTCCGGCTTTCTTTCCCCGTCTTTCTGCCGGTTTTCCCGCATTTCCGCCGACGCGAGCGCCGTCTGATATGCTCTTTCGGCGTTCTGAAGCTCCTCCTCTACCTGGCGGAGCCTTTCTCTGGCCTTCTCTGATCCGGCCAGCAGAAGCTGATCCCTTACCTGTCTGAGACTGTCCTGCTCCTTTTCCAGACAGGCGATCACCGTCCCGCTGCCGCTGGAAAGCAGCAGCTTTCCATACTGTTCTTCTATGTATGACCAGGGTTCCTGCCCGGCCGCGCCCCGCTTCGCCTTCATCACAGTGTAATACTTTCCCTCATCCAGAACCATATTTTCTTCTGTTATGGCATAATCATGGGAAAGAAGGTAGCGCCGCACATCGGCGATCTCCGACTGGGGCGACAGGACCAGATAACGGAAATCCCTGATTTTTTCTCTTCCGTCCTCCAGGATCCGGATCATCAGCGGTCCACCCATGCCGGCGATCACCGCCGCCTCCGCTTCTCCCGGCTGAAGCGCCTCAAACCCGTCGCTCAGGCGCAGCCTGATCCTATCCTCCAGGCCGAAGGCCTTCACATGGTCCCTGGCCCGCGAAAGAGGGCCCTCGCCGATATCCATGGCCACAGCGCACGGAATTTTTTCTGTCTTCACCAGCCAGATCGGCAGATACCCGTGATCGGTTCCCACATCTGCCAGACGGCTGCCTTCCTCCACCATCTCCGCAATGGCCGCCAGACGTCTCGATAATTCCATCTTTCTTCTGTTCTCCTCACTGTCTGTTCCGAAAAAGTCTATTCCAGAAAGTCCTTCAGCTTCCGGCTCCTGCTCGGATGCCGCAGCTTTCTGAGCGCCTTCGCTTCGATCTGCCGGATCCGCTCTCTCGTCACATTAAACTCTTTCCCCACTTCTTCCAGGGTCCGCCCTTCTCCGTCAAGAAGCCCGAACCGCATACAGAGCACCTGCCGTTCTCTGTCTGTCAGAGTGTGGAGCACTTCTCCCAGCTGCTCCCTCAGCATACTAAAGGCTGCCGCCTCCGCCGGCACCTGGGCGCTGTCATCCTGAATAAAATCCGCCAGATGACTGTCCTCTTCCTCTCCCACAGGCGTCTCCAGAGAAACCGGCTCCATGGAAAACCGCATGATCTCCCGCACCCTCCCGGCCGGCATGTTCATGCGCTTCGCGATCTCCTCCGGAAGCGGTTCTCTCCCGTATTCCTGCAGAAGCTGCCTGGAAGTCCGGATGACCCGGTTGATGCTCTCCACCATATGGACAGGGATCCGGATGGTCCTGCCCTGGTCGGCGATCGCCCTGGTAATGGCCTGCCGGATCCACCAGGTCGCGTAGGTGCTGAATTTGTATCCTTTTCTGTAGTCAAATTTTTCCACAGCCTTCATCAGCCCCAGGTTCCCCTCCTGGATCAGATCAAGAAACTGCATTCCCCGGCCCGCGTACCGTTTGGCAATGCTGACCACCAGCCGCAGATTGGCCTCAGCCAGCCGTCTGCCCGCTTCCTCATCGCCTTCCCGGATCCGCTTTGCCAGCGCCGTCTCCTCTCCCTGGGTCAGGAGCGGGATCTTTCCGATCTCCTTCAGATACATCCGTACCGTATCCTCAGAGGACTGTCCCGTTTCCGTTTTTTGTTCTGTTTCCGCGAAACCCGCATCCGTCTTTTCCTCCGCCGGGAACAGAAACAGTTCCCCTTCGTCGATTTCATTCTGTATTTCCACGCCTCCGGCCTCCAGTACCTGAAAAGTCTTGTCGATACAGTCCGCGTTCAGGCTGTCATCACCAAGAACCTCCATGATTTCCTGGTAATCCAGAATGTTTTTCCTCTGTTCCGCCAGCGACAGCAATGCCGCCAGCTTGTCCTCCAGCCGGGGTTCTGACGCTCCCATATAACTCCCATCCTTCCGTTGCCGTTCCCATTCCGTCCTGAAAACGAAACTTGCTCGGCTATATTCTATCCTTAATTGAGAGAAATATGCAGCCTGCTCAAACTTGCCTGCTCTTTGATGAGTTCCTGCAAAGCGGATATATCTGTCACATTGCGGCTCTTTACATCCAGGCTGTGCTTCTTCACCCGCTTTGCCGTCTCTGAAAATGCTTTCTCCCTCTCCTCCTTTGTAAGCTCAGTCAGAGAAGTATTGAACAGTCTCGCGACCTCCTTATACTCCTCCTCGTCATTGATAAAATGATTCAGGATGTCCGCCGGCGACAGGCTGCCTGCCTCCAGACCCTCAAATACCATGGACGCCGCCCTTTTGTAAAGAGGCTCCGTAAAATCATCCGGACCGATGATCCCCTTCACTGCCGGATAGGCTCTGTTCTCTTCCACGAGCCAGGTCAGAAGAAGCCGCTCCGACTGGCGGATCCCGTCCTCCTTATCCTTTTTCTCCCTGGGAGGACGCGGCTCCTCCGGCTTTCTTTCCTCAAATCCCATCCTGCCGCCCAGCCGGTTGACCAGACTCCGCAGCGCCTCATATTCAATGCCGTACCGTCTCGCCACTGCCTCTGTATAATTATCCCGCTCCAGCTTTTCCGGGAACTGAAGCAGCTTCCTGGCCGTTTCATTATAAAAGGCGGTCTTCTGCTCCGGATCCTTCATGTCATACTGCCGGTACAGCACGTCAATCTCAAACAGGAAACTGTTCACGGCGTTTTCGATCCGTTCCTCAAACGCCTCCGCCCCCATATTTTTGATGAATTCATCGGGATCCTTGTAGGGCTTCAGATCCAGGACCTTCGCCGACAGTCCTGCCTCTTTCAGGATTGGAATAGCCCGCAGGGCCGCCCGCACTCCCGCGCCGTCGCTGTCATAGGTCAGGATCACCTGACTGGTATACCGCCTCAGGAGGCTGGCCTGTCCCGATGTGAAGGCCGTGCCCAGGGAAGCCACGGCGCCCGTAAATCCGGCCTGCTGCATGGCGATCACATCCATATACCCCTCGCAGATCAGCATATAGGGCTTTCTCCAGATGCGGGCATAATTGAGCCCGTATAAATTTCTGCTCTTGTCAAAGACCTTTGTCTCCGGCGAATTCAGGTATTTGGGCTCTCCGTCTCCCATCACCCTGCCGCCGAAGCCGATGATCTTTCCGTTCACATCCATGATCGGAAACATGACCCGGTTCCAGAACCGGTCATGGCAGCCCCGCTCCTCGATCTTCACCAGTCCCGTTTCCTTCAGGAGCTCATCGTCGTATCCCCTGTGCTTCAGATACTGGTACAGATCGTCCCGGTAAGCATTGGAATACCCGAGGCCGAACCGCCTGATGGTCTCATCCGTGAGTCCCCGTCCGGTCAGATATTCGTAGGCCCGTTTTCCGCCCGGCCCCTTCATCTGATAATAAAAGTACCGTCCGGCTTCTTTATTCGCCTCCAGAATCCTGGCGCGGCGGCTTGCCCGCTTTCTGGCCTCCTCGCTTTCCTCCTCCTGAGGAAGCTCGACTCCGGCCCGGTCCGCCAGCTGGCGCACCGCTTCCGGAAACGTAAGATTTTCGTACTCCATCAAAAATGTAAAAACATTTCCTCCGGCGCCGCAGCCGAAGCAGTAATACATCTGTTTCGACGGCGTCACAGAAAATGACGGCGTTTTCTCATTATGAAAAGGGCACAGCCCGAAATAGGTTCCGCCCCTCTTCTGTAATTTCACATAGGAAGAAATCACATCTACAATATCACTGCGCATCCGGACTTCTTCCACCAGTTCCTCCGGATAATACATACATCCATCTCCTGTCAGTCTTTCCATGCCTTCGGCACGAACAGATCCGTGAACGTGTCGATGGCATAGCCGTCGCTCATGCCGGCTATGTAGTCGCAGACCACCCGTTCCCTGGAATCTCCCATTTCCATCAGCATATGATATTCCGCGGGAAGTGCGTCGATGTGGTCCATATAATATCCAAACAGATCCACCAGAAGCTGCTTTGCCTTGGGATCCTCCTTCTTGGAAACGCTGTTGGTATATACATTCTCAAACATGAATGCCCTGAGATTCCTCATGGCCTCCTCGATCTCCGGCGCCATTATGATCTCCGGCCTGTCCCGGCTCTCCCGGATAATGCTGTGTATCAGCGTATTCAGCCGTTCCCGGACCGTATGTCCCAGCACGTCCGTATACTCTCCCGGGATCATCTCTTCTGTCAGGATCCCCGCCCGGATGGCGTCGTCAATGTCATGGTTGATATAGGCGATCTTGTCGGACAGGCGCACCACCTTTCCCTCCAGGGTATGGGGATTTCCCGCCGTCCGATGATTCAGGATCCCGTCCCGCACTTCCCAGGTCAGGTTCAGGCCCCGTCCCTCCTTCTCGAGCCGTTCCACCACCCGGACACTCTGCTTATAATGGGCAAACCCTTCTGAACACACACTGTTCAGCGCGTCCTCCCCGGCATGGCCGAAGGGCGTGTGTCCCAGATCATGGCCCAGGGCAATGGCCTCCGCCAGTTCCTCATTGAGGCGCAGGGATTTCGCGATGGTCCTGGCGATCTGCGCGACCTCAAGGGTATGCGTCAGTCTGGTACGGTAGTGATCCCCGACCGGCGACAGAAACACCTGTGTTTTATGCTTCAGGCGTCTGAAGGATTTGCTGTGAAGGATCCGGTCTCTGTCTCTCTGATATACAGGCCTGATGTCGCAGGGCGGTTCTTCTCTGTCCCGTCCTCTTGTATTTTTGCTGAGAGATGCATAGGGGCTTAAAAGCAGGGCCTCCTGTGCTTCCAGCTGTTCTCTGATTGTCACACTGCCGCCACCTTTCCCATATCTGATTTTGCCCTTATTTTATCACAGCGCGGCAGAATAGAAAAGTAAATCTATTCGCCTTTTTTTGATCTTTTATAAAACTTTTATGTTCTCCGCCCGGTCCCTCTGGCTCCGCCGCTGTCCGCACCGGCGCCGTCAGAGCCCGCCCTGTTTCCGCCCGTACGGACTGGCTGATCTGTCTCCATTGTATCACAGAACCGGTCAGATGGGCAGACTGTCTCTGACACAGAGAGCGCCGTAGCCCACCTGCGGATTGGGATAGACCGAAAAGCCGGGAAGCGGCCTGGCGCCCCGCCGCAGATATGCCTTCAGCTTTTCCCCGTACAGATATGGATCATTTCCTCTTATAATTCCCCATTCCATCATAAGCGCCGCGGCCCCGGAGACAAAAGGGGCCGCAAAGGAAGTGCCGGTCATGGGGCCGTATCCTCCTCCCGCCTGGACGGTCTCGATTCCCACTCCCGGCGCCGCCAGATCCGGCTTCACCTGGTTGGTAACACGGGTATATCCCCGGCCTGAAAAATCCGCGTAAGTCAGGTAACGGCTGTCATAGGCTCCCACGGTGATCACGTCTGCCGCCGCCCCTGGAATGGTCAGCGTAATATCCGGCGTCGGATTGCTGAACCGGGTCGCCCGGCTTAAAATTCCGCCCCCGGGCAGCCACATATCATATCTCCCTTCCACGATCTTCTCCGGAATCAGCTTCAGAAGATAGACGCCGCTTTCCAGATACGTATCCGCCGGAATGAATTCCAGATAAATTTCCTGGGCAGCACTGTAAGGACTTGGTTCCCCATAATAAACATAAATTTCAGCCTCTCTGGTCTGATACAGCCCGACCGGCTGCTCCGGACTGAAGGGACCCAGCCGTCTTCCGCTGGGCGTGATCAGCTGAACAGAAAAACGGTCCGCGTAGGATTTCCACAGCTGCAGGTTCAGCCCGGTCTCATATTCCCCCACGGTAAAACGGACAAACTCACTGCCGGCATCCCCGTCCGCGCCTTCCGGGCGGTTCTGAAGGATTCCGGACGTATGTCCGCCCTCGCCTCCTTCGTTTCCGCTTCCGGCACAGATCACCATACGCCCCAGGTTCGAGACATCGTTCAGATAGCGCTCCACCAGAGAATTGCCCTCATGGGAGCCATATGTATTTCCGAAGCTCAGGTTCACTGCCAGAGGAAATCCGTACTGAAGCATCTTCCGAACGGAATAATCCACCGCCTGCATCAACTCCGTGGTCCGGGGAAATCCTCTTCCCATATTGCCGAGTTTGACGATGATCAGCCCGCATTCCGGAGCCATGCCCCGGTAGCGGCTTCCGCCCTGTCCCCCGTTTCCGGCCGCGATTCCGGCCACGGGAGTGCCGTGATTCTGAAAATCCTGGGATGGCACCAGAGAACGGTCTCCTGTTCTGATTGCTTCCGTGATCTGTTCTCCGGTATATTCCGCTCCTGCCAGATATCCCTCCGGCGGATTTCCCTGCACGGTCTGGTCCCACAGGAACAAAATCCGGCTCTCTCCGTCCGGACCGATAAAATCCTCCAGCCAGTAATCGATCCCGGAATCAATCACCGCGATCACAACGCCCCGGCCCAGCAGTCCCTCCGTTCCCGTCTGAAGCTCGCTGACACAGGAAACGCTGCGCCCCACCTGGGCGGAAAAGATCAGCCGCTTCGGCATTTCCACATATTCGATCTGCGGCGCCCGGGTCAGCTGCTCCACCAGAGACTCCGGCAGCGTTACGATGGCATACTGGTTTAAAAGCTCCACAATCCTCACATTTTCCTCCACCAGACTTCTGATGTCTCCTGAGTATTTGACGATCAGATCCCAGGTATTGGCTTCTCTGTTGTATCCCACGTCCAGATCCATGGACTTTTCCCGTTCTTCCTCCGGCACGTCCAGCGCCAGGTTCAGAAGATTTTCCAGCTTCTGATCCGGCATATTTTCATCCCGCCTCTGCACAGACTTCAGTTTATTCTATGTCAGCCGGCACAGTAAAGTTTCCTGAAAACAATACCGGCCGGACCCCCATATCCGAAGATATGAGGATTCCGGCCGGCACTCCTGCCGTTTTTCTTCTGTGGACCGCAAACAGCGCTGTTTCTCACTGTTCGGCTGTTCCGTACTGTCTCGCGCCGAAAATCGCAGTTCCCACGCGGACCATGGTCGCCCCTTCTTCGATGGCCACCTCAAAATCACCCGTCATGCCCATGGACAGCTCCTCCATCTCCACGCCAGGGATCCGCTCCGCCTTCACCGCTTCAAAAAGGGCTTTCATCTCCTGAAAATACCCCCTTGCGTCCTCGGGATCCTCTACCGGCGGCGCGATGGTCATCAGTCCCTTCACCTTCACATTGGGGAACTTGGACACTTCTCGGATCAGATCCATGGCTTCCTCTTTCGGAATCCCGTTTTTGGTCTCTTCTCCTCCGATATTGATCTCGATCAGCACAGAACAGGTCACGCCGTGCTTGACAGCCTCCTTCTGGATTTCCTGCGCCAGACGGACCGAATCCACCGAATGGATCATGTAGGCCTTGTTCACGATGTATTTTACCTTGTTCCTCTGCAGATGGCCGATCAGATGCCAGTGAAGCGGCTCCGTGATCTCTTCCATCTTGCCGCACATTTCCTGCACCTTATTTTCCCCGAAGTCCTTTACGCCGCAATCCATGATCTCCCGTATCATCTCCGCGGGCTTGGTCTTGCTGACCGCGATCAGCGTAACCTCTTCCCGTTTTCTTCCTGCCCGCCTGCACGCTGCCTCTACCCGCTGTTCCACAGCAGCCAGATTTTCCTTCAACATCATAACTCCACCTCGATTTTCTGAAGCCGCGTCCGGACTTCCGGTCCGGCCGCGCGGCCATAGTCTTCATGCTTTCCCCATATTAGCACATCTGACTTTTTTTTTCAACCGCAGGGCCCTTCTTCCCGGATTCAGAAAAAGGCAAAAAACGGTTGACATTTTCCGGCTGTTTGGAGTATATTGTTGATAAGAATCAAAAACCAGTGAATGAGAGAAGTAGATTTTTTATTTTCTTCACAGAGAGCTTCCGGCTGGTGGAAGGAAGCAGGAAACGGAAATCGAATGGGCTCATGAGGGCAGGGAGAACGGCGAAAGCTCAGTAATACCTGACGGGATCTTCACCCGTTATCAAGGAAGCATATGTGTTGGCATATGGATCAAGTGGATGCTCCGCATCAAACCGGGTGGTACCGCAGAAGAATTCATGCTTCTGTCCCAGTGCAGACTGAGACAGGAGCTTTTTTTATTTCACAGGAAGCTGCGTTCCCTGTGAAACAAAAATGCTCCGCAGGATTCTTTTTATACACTAATATTTCAGGAGGACAAAATCATGACAAAAATCCCACACAGACTCTATTTAACCGAAGATCAGATGCCGAAGCAGTGGTATAACCTGCGGGCGGATATGAAGGATCTTCCCGACCCGATGCTGAATCCGGCCACTTTCAAGCCTGTCACAGAAGAGGACCTTTACCCGGTCTTCTGCAGGGAACTGGCCCATCAGGAGCTGGACAATGAAACCCGCTACGTTGATATTCCGGAAGAGGTTCAGGACTTCTACAAAATGTACCGTCCCTCCCCTCTGATCCGCGCCTACAACCTGGAAAAAGCGCTGGACACCCCGGCAAAGATCTATTACAAATACGAAGGCAACAATACTTCCGGCAGCCATAAGCTCAATTCGGCCATCGCCCAGGCATATTACGCGAAAAAGCAGGGCCTGACCAGCCTGACCACCGAAACCGGCGCCGGCCAGTGGGGTACGGCTCTCGCAGAGGCCTGCTCCTATTACCACCTGCCGCTCACGGTCTACATGGTAAAATGCTCCTATGAGCAGAAACCCTTCCGGAAAGCCATTATCCAGACCTTTGACGGGGAGATCATTCCCAGCCCCAGCAGCACCACCAACGCGGGACGCGCCATCCTGGAAAAGGATCCCAATACCAGCGGAAGCCTGGGCTGCGCCATTTCCGAGGCGGTGGAAAAGGCAGTCACCACGGAGGGCTGCCGCTATGTGCTGGGCTCCGTTCTCAACCAGGTGCTCCTGCATCAGTCCGTGATCGGCCTGGAATCCAAAATGGCCATGGAAATGCTGGATGAATATCCGGATATCGTCATCGGCTGCGCCGGCGGCGGCTCCAATCTGGGCGGCCTGATCGCGCCCTTCATGCAGGATAAGCTGACAGGAAAATCCAATCCCAGAATTGTGGCCGTGGAGCCCGCCTCCTGCCCTTCGCTGACAAGAGGCCGCTATGCCTACGATTTCTGCGACACAGGCAGGGTCACTCCCCTTGCGAGAATGTACACACTGGGCTGCGGCTTCATTCCTTCCGCCAGCCATGCGGGCGGCCTGCGGTATCACGGCATGTCCCCGATCCTTTCCAAGCTTTACCATGACGGCTATATGGAAGCCGTGTCTGTTGAGCAGACCAGGGTGTTTGAAGCGGCGGTATTCTTCGCGAAGCAGGAAACCATCCTGCCCGCGCCCGAATCCTCCCATGCGATCCGGGCCGCCATCGACGAAGCGCTGAAATGCAGGGAAAGCGGCGAGGCCAGGACCATCCTCTTTGGCCTGACGGGAACCGGTTATTTTGACATGAACGCCTACAGTTCTTATCTGAACGGCACAATGACAGACTTCATCCCCACCGACGAAGATCTGGAAAAAGCCTTCGCGGAGCTTCCCAAAATCCCCGGAATCCAGTAAAGGGCAAAGGTCTGCCCACGGCGGCCTTTTTGAGAAAAGCGGGCGTCCCCATGCCAGTTCATGACATTTGGGACCCCCGCTTTTCTGCTGCTTTTCCGCTCTCTGTTCTGTCTCTTTTCCGGTCAGTTCCAGTTCAGGAACGCCCGGTATCCTTTCACGGCTTCATAAATATCCGCCTTGCTGCTCACCTCAAAGGGAGCGTGCATGTTCAGGACTGCCACGCCGCTGTCGATGACCTCCATTCCATAATTGGCCATGATATAGGCAATGGTTCCGCCGCCGCCCGCGTCTACCTTTCCCAGCTCGGAAAACTGATACGCCGCGCCGGCCTCATCCAGCACGCGGCGGATGCCGGCCAGATATTCCGCGTTGGCGTCATTGGAGCCGCTTTTCCCCCGGCTGCCTGTGAACTTGTTGAAGGAAAGCCCTTTTCCGAAGAAGGCCGCGCTCCTCTTTTCAAACACATCCGCGTACAGAGGATCATAGGCCGCGCTGACATCGGAGGAAAGCATCCGCGAACGCTGAAGCGCCCGGCGCAGACGCAGCATGGATTCTCCCTCGGTGAGCGCCAGCAGTTCCATGACCGTATTTTCAAAAAACATGGAATGCATTCCGGTGGCGCCGACGCTTCCGATCTCTTCCTTATCCACCAGCAGGCACGCCGCCGTCCTCTTCAGCGGTCCCATATCCAGCATGGCAAAAACGGAGGTGAAGGCGCAGACCCGGTCATCCTGTCCGTATCCCAGGATCATACTCCTGTCAAATCCGCATTCTCTGGATTTTCCCGCGGGAACCACCTCCAGCTCCGCCGACTGGAAATCCGCTTCTTCTATTCCGTATGTATCCCGGAGCAGCGCCAGCACATTGGCGCGGACCGCCTCTTTTTCCGTTTCATCGAGTTCTTCCGTCTTTCTGAGCGGCCTGCTGCCGAACAGGATATCCAGATTTTCGCCTTCGATCACCGTTCCGGCCTGCTTTGTCATCTGCTTCTGCGACAGATGAACCAGCAGATCCGTCACCACAAAGACCGGATCCTCCTCCTTTTCTCCGATCACCACCTGCACGCAGGAGCCATCCTTCCTGACCACAGTTCCATGAATGGCCAGGGGCACCGTCACCCACTGATATTTCTTGATCCCGCCGTAATAATGAGTATCCAGATAGGCAAAGCCCTCCTTCTCATAAAGAGGATTCTGTTTGATATCCAGCCTGGGCGAATCAATATGGGCTCCGAGAATGTTCATGCCTTCGGAGATCGGTTTTTCTCCGATCTGGAACAGGGCAATGCATTTTTTCATATGGCAGGCATACACTCTGTCGCCCGCCTTCAGGCCCGTTCCCTCCGCAATCACCGCCTCAAGGCTCCGGTAACCCGCCTGTTCTGCCATCTCCTTCACCAGACTGACGCATTCCCGCTCTGTCTTGCCCGCATCCAGACATTTTCTGTATCTTCCGCAGATTTCTTCCAGCTCTGCCATCTCCTGTTCTCCGTAGGAATCCCAACAGTTTTCTCTTTTCATCTTCTGTCGCCTCTCTTTTCACTGTCATTTCAGATAATTCAAAACACTGTGCAGGGCCACGTTTCCCTCGCCCACCGCCTTCGCGTACTGGTAAGGCCGTCCCGTGCAGTCCCCGGCCGCGAAGCAGCCTGCCACGCTGGTGCTCTGGTCCCGCTTTACCACAATATGGCCGTTTTCCGTCTCCAGCCCTCTCAAAAGAATGCCCGGGCTGATGCTTGCCTTCAGGAAAAACACGCCGTCCGCCGCTTCTGTTCCGTCCCGGTCCGTGACTGATTCCACCCGGTCCGTCCCGCCGATCTCCAGAGGGTATCCGTTTTTCCAGGAAAGGTTTTCCGCCTCCAGGCTGAATGTCTTATAAGTTGTATACACCGTCACATGGGAGGCAAGCGATGCCAGAAAGGCGATCTCATCCTCCAGTTCCGGATCTGTGCAGACCACCGCAAGGCGTTTTCCCCTGTACAGATTTCCGTCGCAGGTGGCGCAGTAGCTGACGCCCCGTCCCAGAAATTCCTCCTCGCCGGGTATGACCTTCGCCGTTTCCATGCCCACCGCGAGGATCACACTGCGCGCTTCATAAATCTGTCCTTCCGCCGACGCCATGAAGCTTTCTCCCATAGGATAGACCGAATCCACTCTGGCTTCCGTCAGGGTGATCCCGCTCGCTTCAATCTGCCGCAGAAAAGCGTCTTTCATCTCGTTTCCGGATACCGCGGTCAGTCCCGGATAATTGACGATCTTTTCCGCTCTCGTGATCTTTCTGCTCAGGTTCCTGCTCCCGAACCAGATCAAATCCAGATTCCTGGCCTTTGCCGTCAGCGCCGCCGAAACTCCGGCCGGACCGCTGCCGATAATCATCACATCATACATAAAAATCCTCCCCGGCCGGAACTGTCAGAAGCTCTCCAGAAGCCCCTGGATCCCGCCTTCTTCAAATACCTGCTTATAATAGCCCAGCTCATCCTGAATCAGACTGTCAATGACCGCCATGCCAAGAAGCTCCACCGGAGCCTGATCGTCGGTCAGGAGATACGTTCCTCCTTCATATTCCTGCATCTGGGCATCCACTGTCTGCATCATTTCCTTCAGCTCACTGTCTTCCAGCGCCGCAGCCTCTTCGCCAAACCGGCGGATTCCCGCGTCGGTTCTGGACGCGAACAGCTCCCGGTTGGTGGTATGGGCCACATCCACTGTGTAGACGGTGTCAAACACAGAAGCGATCGTATCAGAGAGATACTGATTGATGTTTCCCTCCTCATCCGTATGCATGTTCATATTGACCACCATGACGCCGTCCTCTTTCAGATGATCCCGCACCATGGTGAAGAATTCCTGAGAGGACATCTGGAAGGGAATGGTGATGTCCTGATAGGCATCCACCATGATCACATCGTAGGTCTCGTCGACAGCCCCCAGATACGCCCGGCCGTCATAGGTGGTCACCTTCACCTCTTCGGGAAGTTCAAAATATTCCCCCGCCAGGTCCGTGATCTTCTGGTCGATCTCCACACCCTCCACAGTCACGCCGTCAAAGTATTCCAGACACTGCTTCGCGTAGGTGCCGGTCCCCATTCCCAGGATCAGAATATTGAAATCTTCCTTTTCGGAAACGCCGGCCATCAGAGGCGCGGCCAGGGCATAATCGTAATACATGCCCGTCAGGCCGCCGGATTTGGGCATCACGGACTGAACGCCGAACAGGACGTTGGTGGACAGGATCACATTGTCCTCGTCCTCCTTCACCTGAAGATAATTGTAGATGGATTCTCCCTCGTATAAAAGATTGGTCTCCCAGAAAGCGAAGCTGTCAAAAAACGCGGAAACGCTGCAGACCAGAAACAGAACGACGCTGACGATGCATTTTGCCAGCTTTGTCCGGGCGCTGATAAAATAGACCAGCCCCAGCACCAGAAGAATCCCGGAAAAAATCAGGAATGTAACAGAGGTTCCCACCGCCGGGATCGTGACAAAGGTTGGAAGAAAGGTGCCGATGATGCTTCCGATGGTATTGAAGGCCCCCAGGGTTCCCACTGTTTTTCCGTTGTCCTCCAGGCTGTCCACCGTATATTTCGCCAGGGACGGAGTCACTGTGCCCAGAAGGAACAGGGGAAACACAAAAATCACCATGCAGGCCAGAAACGCCGCCCAGATCAGCAGATTATTGCTGACTGTAAACACCAGGAGCGCCGAAATCCCCAGAATGATATATTTCCCAACCAGAGGAATGGCGGCGATCCAGATGGCCGCAATGATCAGTCTCATATAAAGCCTGTCCGGATTGGGATTCTTATCGGCTTTCTTGCCGCCCCAGATGTTTCCCAGGGCCATCGCGATCATAATGGTCCCGATGATGATCGTCCACACAATCTGAGATGAGCTGAAATACGGCGCCAGCAGTCTGCTGGCCCCCAGCTCCACTGCCATCACCGACATGCCGGCGAAAAATTCCGTCATGTACAGGTAATACTTGTTCTTTAAAATTTTTCTTGTCTCCATGTCCACTCTCCTTCAGTCTGTCGTTCATTCTGCTGTGCGGTCGGACCACACTGCCCGGCTATTGTGCATTATATCATCTTTTCACCGATTGTGCATTAAAACAATCTTTCTCATATACAGAACCTGCTGAATAAAAATAAAAAAAGTCAGCATGATGCATTCTGTCAGCATGTTTTTATGTCTATCGGCTCGTATCTTTTTATTTTTTGTACCGTTATACTGAAAATACATTTTTCTGCACACAGTTCACGACTTACGGAGATGATTAAAAATGACGAAACAAGAACTTGGAATGAAAATCCGCGAACAGAGAAAGCTGAAAAAGCTGACCCTGGACCAGCTGTCCGGCGAGGCCGGCATCGGCAAAGTTTATCTGGGCGAGATCGAGCGGGGCAAAAAAATGCCCAGCCTGGCAACCTTTATCAACATTGTCAACGCGCTGGATGTTTCCGCCGACCTGCTGCTGAGGGATGAGGTGAATGCGGGAAAATCCTATGTTTTGAATGATCTGACCGGGAAGCTGGAGGCGCTGACGCCCCGCCAGAGGAAAACGGCCACTGATATTCTTTATGCATACATTCAGAATCTTCCCAGAGAAGAATAAATAAGAAGTTGACTTTCGGCATGTTTTCTGATATGCTCAGGAAGACATTCAGAAAGGGAGGTGGCTTGATGTCGTCTATTCGCTGATCACAGGACAATCGGTCCATAATGGATCTGATCCTCATCACATGGATGATGGGTTGTTTTGCTGTGCTCATATTTGCGGATAGACTGATGACGCTGCCTCTGGTCTGCGGACGCTGATCTTTGCGTCCGCGGGTCCGGCATGCCGGTCTCCATATTATATATCCGCAAAGCAGATGCACAGATGACCCGTTTTTGAGGATCATCTGTTTTTTATTTCCAAACACTCGATTGTCCTTTTCATACCCGTTACCTTTTTTCATGACAACCGAAAATCAAAATTCTGAAAGGAATCAAGAAATGTTTGAAAAAGACAATTGGAAAATCAATTTCCTGATCGTCGCGCTGGGACAGGCTGTCTCGCTGCTGGGAAGCCACGGCGTTCAGTTCGCGATGATCTGGTGGCTGGCCGAGCAGACCGCATCTCCCCTGATGCTGGGACTGTCCGGAATTGCCGCGTACCTTCCCATGGCTCTGTTCAGCCCTCTTGCCGGAATTGCCGCCGACCGGTTCAGCCGGAAATTCATCTGCATCTTTTCCGATATGGCGATGGGGCTCACAGCCATGGTCTACGCCCTGTGCCTGTTCTGGTTTGACCTGCCGGTCTGGACCATTTTTATCATGCTGTGCGCCCGGGGGATCGGCAGCACCTTCCAGCAGCCGGCCATCCAGTCTGTTATTCCCCAGCTGGTGCCCTCCGGTCAGCTTGTAAAGACAAACGGGTGGATGCAGCTCATGAACGCGGGCTCGTTTCTGCTGGGGCCTGTCATCGGAGCCGCCCTTTACGCCGCGTTTCCCATGTCCGTCGTTCTGATGAGCGATGTGATCGGCGCGGTCCTGGCCAGCGCTGCCCTGGCCGCTGTCCGGATTCCCCGTCTGCAGCCCGGACAGCAGCACCGGCAGACCATGGCGGTCCAGTTCAAAGAAGGACTTTCCGTATTCCGCCAGGACAGCAGGCTCCTCTGCCTGGTGACAGCAGAAGCGCTGTGCATGTTCTTTTACGGGCCGCTGTCCTCTTTCTATCCGCTCATGACCAGTTATTATTTCAGTCTTTCGGCTGTCCACGGCAGTCTGGTGGAGCTGGCATTCGCGGCGGGCATGATCCTTTCCTCTCTGCTGTTTTCCAGCGTGCTGACTGTCAGCCGGAAAATCCGTGTCTCTTATCTGGGACTGTTCGGCATGGGAGCCGTCTCGGCAGTCTGCGGTCTCCTCCCGCCCACCTTCTGGGGGTGGATCCTGTTCGCGGTGCTGTGCGCGGGACTCGGCGCCTCCGGCAATATACACACCATTCCGCTGACCGCCTATATCCAGGAGACCGTGGCGCCGGAAAAGATGGGACGCGCCTTTTCCGTTCTGACCCTGATTTCATCCTTTACCATGCCGGCCGGACTCCTGCTCAGCAGTCCCATGGCGGAAAAGGTGGGCGTTCAGGTATGGTTCTTCATCGCCGGCGCCGCCATTGTGATCCTGTCGGCTCTGGTCCTTCTGTGGTACCGGCTCCGGCTCCGGAAGAGTCAGACAGACGGTTAAACGAAAAAATCCAGGGGATAATCGTCACAGTTTAAAAAGAAATGCCGTCTTCTGCGCTTTGTGAGAGCGCAAATTTAAGATTGACATTTCTTTTTGTTTGCATTATAGTAAGCTTATAGAAGTAAAAAATATCAATGTAAATCACTGATCATATCAATCCATAATTATAAAAGGCTGCTGTTCCTGACAGTATGCCAAAAACAGCAGCCCTTCCCCTTGTTTCGTCAAATGAGCGGCCGCGGCCGGTTCACTGATGATGAAAATATTCGGCAAAGATGGAAATGATTTCTTTCGGATAAGGAGATTTATCCTTCCAGTGAGCGCAGCCCGCTGCCTTTGCCAGGAGCTCTTCTCCCCCGTTTCTCATCATCACGTCGCGGATCGTGCGGATATCTTTCTCCACATTGGCGACGCTCGTTCCGCATTGCTCCGCGATCGGCAGATAGATTTCCTTGCCCAGCGCGTGCAGCCTTTCCGGATCTTCCGCCGCCATCATGACCGCCATGGTAAAGTAATGATAACCGCGGTAATGTCCGAAGACTCCGACAGAGCGGAGCGCTTCCTGGATATTTCGTTTCATCTGATCCTGTTCTTCGTTCACATACAGACCCTCTCTCCGGGGAGACGGCCAACCCCAGACGGCATCCTGCTGTTCTCCGTCTTCCCGGGTCTCTTTATGGGACGCCTCCGTCATTTCAAGATGGTTCATACGATGCTCTCTCCTTTATCCTTGATTTTATCTGTTAACTACAAATGCTACTGTTACCGCCGTGGCCTGCCGGTTCTCCACAAAGGCCCGGTGGAAGCCGCTCTGTCTGACGGTAAAGGTGTAGGCATAGGTACCATATCCGTTCACGCCCCAGAGCACGCCGCTGGGCTCATGGAGACCGGCCGTGGTGGCTGCTCCTTTGGGAACCGGACTGACTGTAATGGCTACCGTGTCTCCCTTGGAGGCGTAAAAGATCCCCGTCTCATAGAGCTCCCCGCCCGGTATGGTCCACTCATAGTAATTCAGTCCGCGGGCATTCAAATTCACCTCTGCTCCGGTATCCACCACCACCTGATCGGGATCCAGGGGCCTGGTAAATTCCACCAGTCCGTCATCTGCTCCCGGTACATTGGAGGTTTCCAGCACCTCTGTAGCCGCGTAGGCCCGGTTATAGAGCAGCTCCACGCCTCTTCCCGCCGCCAGGGACGTCAGAGAGGAAGCAAGGGTGAAGCAGATCATCAGCAGCAGGGCGGCCCATCTTTTCATCTCGTTCTGTTTTCTGTACTTTTTCATTCTTTTGATCCTCCGTTCCAGCTTGTCAGCGCTGCTTTTCAGACGCATCGTGTTCCCGAATCCGCCGTTTTCCTTCCGGGAATTGTCGATCACCACGGAGAAATATTCCCCGATCCCCCAACTGGCGCCGTCGCCATAGCAGATCCGCAGATCGCACATGGCATCGCCCCAGATATCCAGTTCGGAAGACAGGATCCTCACAAAAGGATTGAACCACTGGATCCGCAGGATCCAGGCGCACAGCTTCTTCAGGATCAGATCACCATGCCTGTAATGCAGCAGCTCATGTTTCAGAATCATCCTCAGAGCGCTTTCCGTATACGTTTTTTCAGGCAGAAGGATTACACAGCGGATAAAACCGGCGATCATGGGCATTTCCAGTCCCGGGCACACGCAGACCTCTATATTCCGCCGGATCTGAAGCTCCGCCCGGATCGTCTCCGCGGTCCGCCGGATCCGCGCGCCGGAAGCAAAGCTCCGGCGCACCACTTTCCTGATCTTCACCTGGCCGCGCAGATACCGGATGACCTCTGCCAGAAATCCGCCGGACCAGACAAGAGCCCCGGCCTGCATTCCGTTCACGAACACCGGCGTGCTCCGGAACAGGATCCCCGTCTTGGTATTTCCGAACAGTCCCGTGCGGAAGGCCAGATAAAGAAACACCACCGGCACCAGATAAAAACAGATCGTCACGTTCAGCATGCCTTTGATGACCCGGATCTTCCCGGATTTCTCCAGGACCGCGCTGACCGCCTTCCACATACCAAACACGATCGTTCCTGTCATAGTGGTCAGGACGACCATCATAAACGCGCTAATCAAGGTCATTTAACAGTTTTTTCAGCTTCTCGATCTCCTGATCTGTCAGCTTCTCCTTCTCGCTCAGCCCCATTATGGCATAGTCCACTGTGCTCTCTCCCCAGAAATCGGCCCAGAACCGCATCTGCTTCTTCATATAGCTTGTCTTGTCGATCAGTGGCCTGTAGACCTTATAATAATGGTCCGGCTTGGTGATCTCCAGATACCCCTTCTTTTCGAGCTTATTCAGGTATCCTCCCACCGCCTGGGATGTCAGCCTTTCTCCGTACAGCTCCTGGAGCTTTTTCAATATCTGCGCAGTGGTCGCCTCCGGTCCGATCTCCCACAGCGCCTTCATCAGCCTGAGTTCTCCATCTGTCAAATCGCTCTTAAACTTCATACCTGCTCCTTATACTGATATCACATTGCCGCGCTTCCAAAGTAAGTATATCAGTAATCGGATTTTGATTCAATACTGCCTCTGATCACCTCCAATTTTCATTGCGGAATCCACTTGTGCGACAATTTTCCTGTTCCCTCCTTTCTTAAGCTCTTAATTTTAAGTTCTTAATATGAAGATATCATATTTTCCAGTTTTAGGCAAGACTATCCCTCAGAATTCTTTCGCTGTTTTTGCTCACAATATGACTTTACGTCCCCTTGACAGACAGGCTATAATAGAAGAAGGATAAAATTTACAGTTCTCAGAACATCAAAGGAGGTGCAGAAGATGTCTGCAATTGACGGATGTGAAGCAAAATACAGGACTCCGGTGCCGGAGGACCGGATCTGCCCGAAGTGCGGAAAGCCCATCGAAGTGTTTACGGTCCGCGGAAGGGTAACAGAAGACGCGGAATGCGAATGCGGCTACGTGATCAAAGCAGACGATCCGGATTCCACCATGGTGGAGAAAAAAGAAGACTGATGCCCGGACCGGCACAGCCGCCCTTAAAAAAAGCGAAGCCCGAAGAAGACCGCTCAGGTACCTTCTTCGGGCTCTTTTTATACACTGTTTTACTGTTTTATTCTTCTGCCGCTCTCGCCGCGATTTCCTTCGCCTGCACATCGCTGGGCGCCTGCTCGTAACGGGCGAACTCATACTCGAACTCGCCGATGCCGCCTGTCATGGAGCGCAGATCTGTGGAATATCCGATCAGCTCTGACATGGGCACATCTGCCTCAATGATCTGATTGCCTTTATGATCCGGATTCATTCCCAGTACACGGCCTCTTCTCTTATTGAGATCTCCCATGATATCTCCGGTAAATTTGTCGGGAACCGTCACCTTCAGGGAAGCGATGGGCTCCAGGAGCACCGGTTTCGCCTCCGGCTCCGCAAAGGCCTTCTTCACCGCCAGGATCGTAGCCATCTTGAATGCCATTTCAGAGGAGTCCACTGCATGGTAAGAACCGAATACCAGAGTCGCCTTGAGACCCACCACCGGATAGCCGGCCAGCGGCCCCTTCAGCACAGATTCCTGAATCCCCTTTTCCACCGCGGGGAAATAGTTTTTCGGAACGACGCCGCCCACGATCTTTTCCTCAAATACATAGGGCTTCTCCAGATCGCCTGAGGGTTCAAATTCAATCACAACATCACCGTACTGGCCATGGCCGCCGGACTGCTTTTTATGCTTGCCCTGTACTTTTACTTTGCCCCTGATCGTCTCGCGGAACGCGATCTTCGGTCTGGAAAGCTCCACCTCAACCTTATAGCGTCCGAGCAGCTTGCTCACAACCACTTCCAGCTGCTGGTCTCCGATGCCGTACAGCAGAGACTGGCGGTTTTCTTTATCGTTCACGGCCTTCAGCGTCAGGTCTTCCTCCATCAGCTTCGCCAGAGAGCCCGCGATCTTATCCTCGTCGCCTTTATTTTTCGCCTTATAGGCCATGTAAGTATAGGGCTTGGAAATCTCCGGTCTGTCATAGATCACGGGAACCGCTTTCGTGGAAAGCGTATCTCCGGTCGTCGTCACAGTCAGCTTGGGGATCGCGCCGATATCGCCGCTCCGCAGCGCCTGCACCTCGATCGCCTCTTTGCCCCGCATCACATACAGCTTGGAAACCTTTTCCTCTGTCTCCTTGCACGCGTTGTAAAGAACAGAATCGGGACGGAGCACGCCGGAGCATACCTTCACATAAGAATATTTTCCGATGAAGGGATCGACCAGGGTCTTCCAGACCTTCACGCTGAGAGGATTCGCGTCCTGATAATTGCCCTCGAAAATGTCCTCCGTAGCGGCGTTTGTCCCCGCGATCTCCAGCTTCTCGGGAGATACAAAATATTTCTCGATCGCCTGCAGCAGCATGGTGGTTCCCTGTCCGTTGATGCCGGCGCCGATCAGCACAGGCACGATGGATCCGTCCATTACATGCTGGCGCAGGGCAATGGAAATCTCATCATAGGTAAATTCCTCGCCCGCGAAATAGCGGTCCATATATTCCTCGCTGGTCTCCGCCACTGCCTCCAGAAGGGCCTCGCGGCAGAGTTCCAGATTCTTCATGGAATAATCGGGGATCTCGCACTCCTCATAATCACTGAGGCTCAAAAATCTCCTGCCCTTCATCTTTACCACATTGACAAAGCCCATAAACCGCTCGTTCTCGCGGATGGGAAGATGGAAGGGCGCGATCTTCTTCCCGTAAAGCCCCTGCAGGTCCTCGATGACCTGACGGTAGCTGGCATTGTCATCATCCATATTGGTAACAAAGATAATCCTGGGCAGACTGTATTTCTCACAGAAATTCCATGCCTTCTGTGTGCCGACTTCCACGCCGGATTTCGCATTTATCACAATAATCGCCGCATCTGCAACGCTCAAAGCCTCTTCCACTTCTCCTACAAAGTCAAAATAACCGGGAGTATCCAGAAAATTGATCTTGACCCCTTCCCACATAATGGGTACAACTGCCGTAGAAATTGAAAAAAGACGTTTTGTTTCTTCTTTATCAAAATCGCTGATGGTATTTCCATCCGTAATTTTCCCCTGACGCGTCGTAATTCCTGTCACATGAGCCATCGCTTCAACCAGAGTGGTCTTGCCCGCGCCTCCATGTCCCAACAATACAACGTTGCGGATTCTTTCCGATTCAAAAACGTTCATAAGATACTTCCTCCCTTTTTCAGTATTAGTCCCCACGCTGCCCGCACCGAACTCACATCAGCGTTTACTGACATCTGCCAGCATGGACAGACAAGATGTCAAAATATTTCTTTCGACAGGCTAGTTATATTGTACTAAAAAAATTTGAAAATAGCAACAAAAATATCAAATTTGTATAAATCGCTTTAGTACGTAACGCATTAACGTGCAGAAGTGTTGACAAAGCCGCCCAACTGAACTAAAATACCCATGATAAGAAGCCGCGGCGGAGGGCCGGTGGATCTGCCGCCGCCGCAAAAAACATCTGGAAAGGATCTGTTATGAAGCACCTGACATTTGGCTTTATCGGGCTCGGCCTCATCGGAGGTTCCCTCGCCAAGGGATTGAAAAGAGCGGATAAAAATCACCATATCATGGCCTTCGCCCGTCACCGTTCCACGCTGGAATCTGCTTTGAAGGACGGCGTGATCGACGAGGCCCTGGAGGGCATCGATGAAAATCTGCGCCGCTGCGACTATATTTTTCTGTGCACGCCGGTTTCCTTCAACGAAGCCTATCTTTCAGCTGTCCGTCCCTATCTGAGGGAAGACGCCATTCTCACCGACGTGGGCAGCGTCAAGACCAATATCCATGAAGCCGTGGAGAAGCTGGGCATGGAAGCCAATTTCATCGGCGGACATCCCATGGCCGGATCAGAAAAAAGCGGATATCAGTATTCCACCGACCATCTTGTAGAAAACGCCTATTATATCATTACCCCGACTTCCCAGTCCCCGGCAGAAAAGGTGGAAGAATTCCGGCAGATTGCCCTTTCTCTGTCGGCTCTGCCTCTGGTGCTTGATTACAGGCAGCACGACTACATCGTGGCCGGCATCAGCCATCTGCCCCATCTGATCGCGTCCAGCCTGGTCAATCTGATCCGGGACAAGGACACGCCGGCTCAGACCATGAAGCTGGTGGCTGCCGGAGGATTCAAGGATATCACAAGGATCGCCTCCTCCTCCCCCGTCATGTGGCAGCAGGTATGCGCGACCAACCGGGACAACATCCAGTCGATCCTCGGCGATTATATCCAGTCCCTGGAACGGATCCGGACTTCCCTGCAGGAGGAGGACGACCAGGCTATCTATGACCTGTTCGACACCTCAAGAGAATACCGGAATTCCATTCCCGACCGCTCCGCCGGACCGATCAAAAAAGAATTTGCCCTGTACTGCGATATTGTGGACGAATCCGGAGCCATTGCCACCATCGCCACGATTCTGGCCACCCACCAGATCAGCATCAAAAATATCGGCATCATCCACAACCGCGAATTTGAGGAAGGCGTTCTGAAAATTGAGTTTTACAGCGAAGAAACCTCTGAGCAGGCCGCCGGGCTCCTGACCCAGTGCCGCTATACGGTCTACCGCAAATAAACCCCTTCCGCGAAGAATGCCCCACCGCATATTACCATGATAAGGATCGAATCATATGAATATTACACCATTAAAGGGAGAAATCACCGTTCCCGGTGACAAATCCATCTCTCACAGGAGCATTATGTTTGGTTCCCTGGCGAAGGGAACGACCCGGGTCACCCATTTTCTGGAGGGAGCGGACTGTCTGTCTACCATTGACTGCTTCCGCTCCATGGGTGTTTCGATTGAAAAAAATGAACATGAGGTACTGATCCATGGAAAGGGTCTGCACGGCCTGAAAGCGCCGCAGACAATCCTGGACTGCGGAAACAGCGGCACGACCATGCGGCTTTTGTCCGGCATTCTCGCTGCCCAGCCCTTTTCCTCTGAACTGACCGGCGACGCTTCCATCCGGAAGCGTCCCATGAAGCGGATCATGACCCCGCTCTCCCTCATGGGCGCCGATATCGAAAGCAGGGATGGAACCGGCTGCGCGCCGCTGAAGATCCGGGGAAAACGCCTGCAGGGGATCCGCTACGACTCTCCCGTCGCCTCTGCTCAGGTGAAATCCGCCGTGCTTCTGGCCGGTCTCTTCGCCGATGGCGTCACCAGCGTGACCGAGCCCTATGTATCCCGAAATCACACGGAACTCATGCTCCGGGGCTTCGGCGCCCGCATCGCCTCGGAGGGCACAACCGCCAGCGTGTTCCCCGCGGAGGAACTGTTTGCCCAGGAGATTTCCGTACCGGGAGACATTTCCTCGGCCGCCTATTTCCTGACAGCCGCTCTCCTGATCCCGGGCTCCTCCCTGCTGCTGAAAAACGTGGGCGTCAATCCCACCCGCGACGGGATCCTCCGGGTCTTCCGGAACATGGGCGCCGACATCACTCTGATGGATCAGAGAGACTGCTCCGGCGAACCTGCGGCGGACATCCTGGTCAGAGCCGGCAGCCTTCACGGAACGGAAATCGGCGGAGCCGTGATTCCCGCCCTGATCGACGAACTGCCTGTGATCGCCGTCGCGGCCTGCTTCGCCGAGGGCACCACCGTCATCCGGGACGCGGCGGAATTAAAAGTCAAAGAATCCAACCGGATCGCCGTTATGACAGAAGGCCTCACGGCCATGGGCGCGGACGTTGAAGAAACCGAAGACGGAATGATCATACACGGCGGCCGTCCTCTGCATCACGCCGTCATCGACAGCAGGCTGGATCACAGGATCGCCATGAGCTTTTCCGTCGCCGGCCTGATCTGCGGAGATATGCCGGAGATCAGGGGACGCGAATGTGTCCGCATCTCCTATCCGGAATTTTACGCGGATCTGGACAGACTGATGCGGAGATAAGAGCTTTCTACAGAAGATGCCGGAAGGGCATGATCAGAATCCTCAGGATCTGGTAAAAAAACCGCTTTCCGGCAGAAAGCTCCCGATCCGGATAATCTTCGCCCCGGACGGCAGTCCCGTCCGGGCGGACATGCCGGCTCTGATCCATCAGCTCTCCGGCCTGCTCCCTCAACTCCCGGTTCAGCTCAGGAGAATCGATCACCAGCATCATTTCCGTATCCAGATACGTACTTCTCATATCATAATTGTAGGACCCGACCGCGCTCAGCCTGTCGTCTACCAGAATCGTTTTCGTATGCAGCGAATGGTCCGCGATGCATTCGTACATTTCCGCTCCCGTCTCCAGAAGCTCTTCTTTTTCATTCACATAATCAATGCAGCCAAAGGGATTGGCGCCGCTCTCTATGGCGTTGATCAGGATCTGCACCCTTGTTCCGGAAGCAGACAGTTCTGAAAGTCCCCTGTACATATCTCTGCTGCAGATCACGTAAGGCGTCTGGATGATCACATCTTCCCCCTGCTCCATCAGCTGCTGCATCACTGCCCAGAGCACAGGCTCTTTATTGCCCGGATTGACCGGATTTGTGCACAGAGTCACCTTTCCCGCCGCCATCGTCTCCGTTTCCCAGTCAGTCTGCGCAAAGGCTTCCGGATAATGGACAGCGGTCACTTCTTCATAATGGCTCCGCAGACTGCCGGCCGCCTTCAGGCGATCCTCATTCACGCCGCGCCGGAACGGCCTGCAGCAGGACAGTTCCCACACCGACTGAAAATAATCCTTCAGCTGCTTCAGGGAATGATCCTCCCCTTCTTCCGTCTCGTATACCAGAATATCCCGGTCTATATTTTTGGAATCCGTATAATCTCCCAGAAACAGGTCATTGGTATTCCGTCCGCCCATGATATAAACAAAATCATCGGCGATCAGATATTTGTCATGCATCCGGTAGTTCAGCTTCCAGGGAAGCAGAAGATTGACGGGATTGTAAAACCGGATCTCCACATTGGGACTGGAAGCCAGTGCCTCTTCATTGTCATCCAGGCACAGGATCCGCTCGCCCTCCGGCTGTTCTGAGGTAAAGGACTGCCTCCCCTGTTCTCCGGCTTTCCGGTGTCTCAGCGGAGGCAGCACCACTCCCAGTATGATGTACAAAAGAAACAAAATCACAATCGTTAAAATTACTTTTTTATGCATAGATTCACGTTTTCAGAATTTTTCTGATCACGCAGCAGATGATCCCCGCCGCGCAGCATATGTATACAGTTCCCTGACAGGAGACGAATACCCGGAAATACAGCTCCAGTCCGCCCAGTACGCTGGGCGCCTCCGGCAGATACAGTACAGTCCGGGAAGCGGCGAAGGCCAGTACAAAATAAACCACAAAGGCCGCCAGCCCGCGTCCTGTATCAAATTTGCGCAGTTTTCCCTCACTGACCATCCGTCTGCGGCTGAACAGCCACAGCAGGGACAGAAGGCCATAAGCCACTGTGCAGACCGCGAGGATCACATACAGGGCCTGGGCAAAATTCCGTTCCGCCACCACCTGGCTGAGGGCCCCCAGCGTCTCTCTTTGTCCCCAGAACACGAAGCCCAGACGCAGCACCGTAACAGCCAGCAGGAGCAGACACGCGATACGCAGGACCAAACCGATCCCGTGTCCTGCCAGTCCCACGGTCTTTTCCACCGTCTTTCCCGCTGTCCGGCCGACCAATCGGGCAGCGGACGCCGCCTTTCCTTTTTTCTTTGTCTTCCTGGACGTTACCACCTGTTCCTCGTAAACGGTCCTGCGCCGTTTCTCTCCGGACTCCGGAATATCATAGGGGTCTCTCCCGTACTTGCTGAACTTCCGTCCCGTATCCTGCCATTCCCCGGCGTCCTCCGGTTCTTCATATCCTGAAGCCTTCCTGCCCGTTCCCCGGGATCCTGCCGGAGCGCGCGAACCGCTTTCCTGACCGTTTCTCATTCCCGGCCGCAAAGCTCCCGGCGTTCCGGAAGCCGTCTCTCCCCGGTATACGTTCCGTTTCTCACCGGGTTCATATGTATCCAGCGGTTCCAGCACAACTGTCTCGTCCAGATCCTGACCGGCATCCTGCCAGATTCCGTCTTCTTCCTCCAGGCCGCCCCAGTCGTCCTCCGGCACAAAATCTATTCCTGAAAAATCATCTGTCTTCCCCGGCGCAGCCTTTTCCAGAAGAGCGCCGCACCAGCTGCAGTATTTCCCCTCGGATTTTCTTCCGCATTTAGGACAAATCATATTCTTCATCTCCATATCTGTTGATCAAACATATTCTGTAAGGTTTTATTCTATCATAATGTCTCTGAAAAGGCAAAACATTCACAAAATCTTCAGAAATCCACACCCTCTTCCGCTCTGTTCCATAAGATAACATGAAGCAAATTTTACGGGAGAGCGATCCCTTGAAGATGAAGAAACTGACCAGAAAGCTTTTGTGCCTCACGCTCTGCGCAGTACTGGCCCTCTGCGCCCTTGCCTCCTGCGGCAAAAAGGATTCCGGCGGCCTGACGCCTGTCACCTTAAATGAAGTGGCCCATTCTATTTTTTATGCGCCTCAGTATGTGGCCATTGAAAACGGCTATTTCGAGGAAGAGGGCATCGACCTGACGCTTGTCAACGGAGCCGGAGCGGATAAGGTCATGACCGCCCTGATCTCCGGCGACGCGGATATCGGGTTTATGGGCTCGGAAGCCAGCATTTACGTCTACGCCCAGGGCAGCGAGGATTACGGCGTCAATTTTGCCCAGCTCACCCAGAGGGCGGGAAATTTTCTGGTGGCAAGAGAGGCCGTCAGCGATTTCTCCTGGGAAGACCTGAAGGGCAGGACCGTGCTGGGCGGACGCGCGGGCGGCATGCCCCAGATGGTGTTCGAATACATCCTGAAAAAGAACGGAATTGACCCCAAAACAGATCTGAATATCGACCAGAGCATCGATTTCGGCCTGACCGCAGCCGCCTTCATGGAAGGAGACGCCGACTATACAGTGGAATTTGAGCCCTTTGCCACCAGCCTGGAGCTGGAGGGCGCCGGAACAGTGGTTGCCTCCCTGGGCGTCGAGTCCGGCTATGTGCCCTACACCGCCTACTGCGCGAAACAAAGCTATTTTGAAGAGCATCCGGATATCATACAGGGATTCACCAATGCCATCCAGAAAGGGCTGGAATATGTCAACAGCCACACAGCTGAGGAAATCGCCGCCGTGATCCATCCTCAGTTTGAAGAGACAGAGGAAAGCACCATCGCTGTCATCGTCGATCGTTATCTCGCCCAGGATACCTGGAAAGAGGATCTCATCTTCTCTGAGGAAAGCTTTGACCTCCTCCAGGATATCCTCATGGAGGCCGGAGAACTGGAGGAAAAAGTTCCCTACGATCAGCTGGTCATCACTGATTACGCCGAACAGGCGGCAGAATGACATCTGAGCCCCTCCCGCAGAACAGATCAACAGGCGCGCCGGTTTCCCTGCCGGCGCGTTTTCCCGTCTTGCAATCCCGATTCGATTATGCCATACTGAATACACATGCTGATCCAGTACGCCGTACTGGTTCTGACTGCGATCTTAGTTCAATACAGGGGGACTTTTTATGGACAGGCTGCACATACTGGTCGTCGACGACGACACGGACATCAACCGGATCATTTCGGAAATACTGGAACAAAACGGCTATGAAGTATATTCAGCCTTCGACGGAGACACAGCCGTTCAGATTGCCGAAAACCGTCTGCTCCATCTCATCATCATGGATGTGATGATGCCGAAGACCAACGGGCTGGCCGCCACCATGAAGATCCGCGAAGGCAACAATATCCCGATCCTGATGCTTTCCGCCAAGGCCGAGGAAAGCGACCGGGTGAGTGGAAAACACCGTCATGATCCATATCAGCCGGATCCGGAACAAACTGGAGATCAATCCGAACAAACCAGAATATTTAAAGGTGGTGTGGGGCATTGGATACAAAATCGAAAAAAGTAAGCTGACCGTTCTGCCGCTCATGCTGGCAGCGGCATTCTGTTTCAGCCTGGGCGCCGTCCTGGCTGATTTCGTAGCCGCGGGCCTCACAGTCTTTCCTGTGGTGCTTGCCATGGCTGCCGCTCTGGTCCTCGGCGCGGCATCGCTCACCGGGACAGTCCTTCTCCTCCGGCGGACAGGATATGTGCCGCGCCTTCCCGCTGAAGCAGGACTCCTCTTCCTTTCAGGTCCCGTGCTCGCGTTCCTGGCCGTTTCCCTGATCCTGCCCCGGCCGTAGGCACTGATGCCGGTCCTTCTTTTCCTGGCGCCCGCCCTCACTGCTTTTTTTCTGCTCCTTTTGTTTGTGAGGAAGCGTTCGGCCGCGGGAGACGCGGAGGCGCTGGTCTCCCTGATCAGCGGCTTTTCCGGAGGCGCGTTTCCAAAAGACAATCCTGTTCCCGGGGATTCGCCCCTTTATGAAGCCGGCGAACAGCTCTCTTCGCTGGAGCTCTCCCCCGAAGCCCGGGACTACGCGGACCGCCTGGAATCTAAATCCAAATATCTCTATACGATGGTCGAGGATCTGTTCGACCTGTCAAAAGCAGCCAGCGGCAATATCACCCTCCAGGAAACGGATCTGGATCTGGGACGCCTGATCGAGTAGACTCTAGGAGACATGGATGAAAAGATCCGGGCCTCCGGCTTCTCCATCCGCCGCCGGATGCCTGACAGCCCCCTTATGGTCCGCACCGATGGGAACAGGATGCACCGGGTCTTTCAGAACCTGATTGACAATGCCCTGAAATATTCTCTTCCCGGAACCCGGATCTATCTGTATGCCGAAGAGCAGCCCGATTTCATCTCCGTATCCATTGTCAATACCGCGTCCTATGATATGGACTTTGACGCCGAAACCATCACAGAACGTTTCGTCAGAGGCAGCGCGGCCAGAACCGGAGAGGGAAGCGGCCTCGGCCTCGCCATCGCCAGGACCTACACGGAAGCCTGCGGCAGCGCCTTCCGCATTACCGTCAAAGGAGACCAGTTTGAAGCCGCTGTCCGTTTTCCAAGACAGCATTCCCCGATCAACTGAAAGATTTTTCTTTTCTTTTTTGAAAGCAATTTCTGGTAGTATCAGAACAGTCAAAACTGCAGAGACTCATGGTATCTGTAAAATCCGAGAAAGGAGACTGTTTATGAAATCTGCCAGAATCTTGCTTCCTCTGCTGTCTGCTCTGCTTGCCGCGGTTCTGATCCTTCCGCTTCTGTCATTCTCCCATCAATCGGACATCCAGATCACGGCCCACAGAGGAGATTCTTCCCGGGCGCCGGAAAACACTCTGCCCGCCATCGAATCCGCCATCGCCTGCCGCGCTGATTTTGTAGAAGTGGACGTCCAGGAAACGAAGGACGGCGTCCTGGTGCTGCTCCATGACGGCAGTGTCAAACGGACTTCCGATGACACGGGAAAACTTCATGACCTCACCTATGAGGAACTTCTTTCCATGGATTTCGGCTCCTGGTTTTCCGAAGAATTCCAGGATGTAAAAATCCCCACCCTGAAACAGGCTCTGGAAGTCTGCCGCGGCAGGATCCGCATGAACATTGAGCTCAAATCCGGCACGGAAAGCGATACCCTGACAGACCGGGCACTGGAGCTGATCGAAGAGACCGGAATGGAAGAGCAGGTTGTCATCAGTTCCGTCAGCTATCAGTATCTGAAAGAAGTAAAAGAAAAAAATCCCCGGATCCCCACCGGCTACATTCTTTCCTCGGACGGATCGGATTATTACGATGACGACAATATCGACTTTTTCAGCATTTGTTCCGGACACATCGACGCCCGGGGCGCGGACCGGATCCATGCGGCCGGCAAAGCCCTCCATATCTGGACCATCAATACCGCGGACAAAATGAAAGCGGCCAGAGATCTGGGCGCCGATAACATCATTACCGACTGTCCGTCTCTGGCCGAACGCGTTCTCTAGGCGTTTCCGTATGGCCGTTCTGCTCCTGTTCAGCCGCTGTTTCTCCGGATCACCGGAGTCTGAGGCCTGTAGGTACTGGTATGGAGAAACTCGCGGCTGATCTCCACCCCGTCTTTTTTGGTGACCAGGTCCGTGAGCACCCGGTACCCTTCTTTTCCCCGCGTCCTGTACTTCTCTTCTCCGGGAGCCAGACTGTCGTCCTCCTCATATTCCGGATCGGGAATGGGAAGGATCTCCTCAATATAGGAATCCATTTCCACAGTCACTCCCTCTTCCAGGATGGGAATCCCATAGATGTAGCAGGTGACGGCAGGGCCGTATGCATCCACCAGGACCAGGATATTTCCCGAAGAATTGTTGACAAATTTCAGATCCGAATAGGAATAGGCGATCATGGCGTCCTCTCCCATCTCCACATAGGACACCGTCATGCTGTGGCTGTTCCGCTCCGTGGTTTTCAGCCCCGCAGACACGGCCGCGTTGTAAATGGTGGAGGATACCTGACAGACGCCGCCGCCGAATTCGGGCACCACCTGCCCCTGGGCATAAGTGGCAGCTTCCCGGTAGCCCTGTGCCTCCGATGTTTCTCCGATCAGGGCATTCATGGAAAATTCCTCTCCCGGCGCCAGCAGAGTGTTGTTGATCGTATCGGACGCCAGCTTCACATTATGATCCCGGTCCTCGCTGTTCACGCCGGCTTCCGTACTGAATTCAGCAAGGCAGGTGTATGCTTCTTCTGCCTGCTCCAGATTCAGCGCGGGCGCTGTCTCGGAAACGGCGCCGGTCAGGACCGCGCTGTATTCTCCCGCGTCCAGCGCCTCCTTCAGCTTATTCTTCAGATCCGCTCTGTCTACCTGGCGTCCCGGCTTTTCTTCCGAATACTGAAATCCCGCGTCCTCATCATAACGGACCAGAGCCGCGCTGACAGCCGCCACATCGTACTGATCCGCCACCGCGGCGACCGCCTGATCCAGATCCGCTTCATCATAAAAATCAGACACCGTAAAATACCTCGGCCTCCGCTTCAGCAGAGCAATGTCTGACAGCCGCTCTTCATCCGTCCCTTCATGTCCCAGCCTGAACGCAGCCTCCAGCACCGTTTCCGTGTCATGCTGCAGGATGTTTTCCACACTGTAGACCTCGCCGCCGCAATCAGCCTGTACATTCCATACGGCGCGCGCCTCCACCGCCCGGGAAACCTGCTCCTCCGCTTCTTCCATGGTAAGTCCCCCGAGAGAGAGATTTTCCACGTAAATCCCCTCGCAAAAGGTATCCGAAGCAGCGAGAAGCCGTCCATCCGCCACATTTTTTCTTATAAAAAAAGCGCCCACTACCACAGCTATGACCGCCAGCGCGGCCAGAACCATACAAAGCATCGGCGCCCTCTCCCACAGATTGAATTTTCTTTTTTTATGGGTCTTCCCTCTCTTTTTTTTCTTCATTCTTCCCCCTGTTCCAACTGATCCCAACTTCCCCGGCCGGGCGGAGCCCGCACCTGATTCCATGGTTTTAATACCTGGAAACCGGTCCGGCAGCTGCGGCCTTCTATTTATACTTTACAAAAAATATCCTGATTTGTCTATGGAATATATTGCGTATTTTGAAATTTTCGTATATACTGGTACAAAAGAAAAAAAGGAGGATATCAATACATGAGACATTTACTAAGTCCTCTGGACTTCTCTGTAGACGAGCTGAACCAGTTGATGGATTTGGCCAGTGATATTGAAGCCCATCCGGCAAAATACGCAAATGCCTGCAAAGGTAAAAAACTTGCCACTTTATTTTATGAACCAAGTACCCGCACCCGTTTAAGCTTTGAAGCAGCCATGCTTAATTTAGGAGGCAGCGTCCTTGGTTTTTCTTCTGCTGATTCCAGCTCTGCCTCCAAAGGAGAAAGTGTTTCTGATACGATCCGCGTTATCTCCTGCTACGCAGATATCTGCGCCATGCGTCATCCCAAGGAGGGCGCTCCCATGGTCGCTGCCCTGAAGTCGGGGATTCCTGTGATCAACGCGGGCGACGGCGGCCACCAGCACCCGACTCAGACGCTCACAGACCTTCTGACCATCCGTTCCTTAAAGGGACATCTCGATCATATGACAGTCGGCCTCTGCGGCGACCTGAAATTCGGACGCACAGTCCATTCTCTGATCAATGCGCTGGTCCGCTATCCGGGGATCCGTTTCATCCTGATCTCTCCGGAAGAGCTGCGGGTTCCCAGCTATATCCGGGAAAATGTACTGGACGCCAACAATATTCCCTATACCGAGGTGCGGGATCTGGATTCTGCCATTCCTTCTCTTGATATTCTGTACATGACAAGAGTCCAGAAAGAACGCTTCTTCAACGAAGAGGAATATATCCGCATGAAGGACTGCTATATTCTGGACAAGGCCAAGCTCAAAAACGCAAAGCCTGACATGTGCATTCTCCATCCCCTGCCCCGCGTCAATGAAATTTCCGTAGAGGTGGACGATGACCCCAGGGCAGCCTATTTCAAACAGGCCCAGTACGGTGTATATGTGCGCATGGCTCTGATCCTGACCCTGCTCGGCATCACCGTTGAGGACTGAACCGGCTGATGCCCGGACGGTTTTGACCCCCATTCATTATATTAGAAAGGATGAAGCTCTATGTTAAATATCGGCGGACTGAAGAACGGCATCGTGCTGGATCATATCCAGGCCGGAAAAAGTATGGATATTTATAAATATCTGAAGCTGGACAAGCTGGACTGCCAGGTGGCCATTATCAAAAATGCCAGAAGCAGCAAAATGGGACGGAAGGATATCCTGAAAATTGAAGGCGGACTGGACGTGGTGGATCTGGACGTGCTCGGCTACATCGACCACAACATCACCGTGAATATCATAAAGGACGAAAAGATCATTGAAAAACGCACGGTAAAGCTTCCCAAAAAGCTGACTAATGTGATCAAATGCAAGAATCCCAGGTGCATCACTTCCATTGAGCAGGAGCTGCCCCATGTATTCCTGCTTGCGGATGAGGAAAACCAGATTTACCGCTGCGCTTACTGCGAAGAAAAATACAAATAAATATTTTCATTAATCTTTTTCCTTGCAGATCTGTATTCCGATCACACCGGCTAAAATCAGCGCTCCACATATGAGCTGATACCAGTAAAACGGTTCATTCAAGAACAAAATACCTGCTATCACGGCCACCGGCGTGCTTGCATTGTACCATGCCGAAGCCTGGAGCGCTGACATATGCTGCAATACATATCCTCTCAAAAAACCGGCGGCAAATGTTCCGAATATTCCAAGAAACAGCAGGGCTCCGATCAATCTCCAGTCTTTCAGGGCAAACAAAACAGCCGTCAGACTGACTGCTCCGGTTCCCGCCTGAACAGCTAAAACTGCACTGCAGATTCCCAGAGAAACCAGACATGAGACAAAATTGATTTCCATTGACGAATACGTTTCTTTTAACGAACGGATTACAATATTATTCAAAGCTTCAAATAAAAACGCGCCAAGGAGCAATACAAAACCTCTTATGTCAAATCCTCGCAGGCCATCCGATGAACCGATGTACAGCATTGTAATCACAGCGCCCGCACTGAGCAGCAAGAATATATTCTGCAATATCGAAGTTTTTTCCTTCAGAAAAATCCTGGCGGCCAGCTCTGTCCATATGGGAACCGTCGCCATCATGATCCCGTTGATCACAGAAGGAACATAGAGCAGCCCCCATATCTGCAGCAGATAACTTCCCGAATAACAGATTCCGCTCAAAACAAGCATTTCTTTTTTCCCTTTTCCGCGATACCGCACCTGCACAAGTCCGGTATGATGAATCCCAAAATTGATCGCCGCCGAAAGAAAATACCGGACTGCAACAATCAGCACCGGTATCCCATAAACCGTACATACCTTGCTCACCACGGAAACGACTCCGGAAATAAGCGTAAAACTGACTGCGCACAGATAAGCAATCCCCGGATTTTCTTTCCTGCTCTCCCTAATACCCACTTGACGTTTCCTCCTCTGCAACTTTCATTTCTTTTTTACCTGATATCAGAAAACCGCTGTAGAGGCTTCAGATTCTGCCTGCGCCTTACAGCAGTTTTCTAAATAAAAAGGGAAGTAATATGATGATTTCATCTTAGCATATTGTCCCGCCCTTGACTAACAGATATTTTAGATATATAATATCGTAAATCTTGATATTTGGAGGATCCATGACAGCATGAATACAGAATGGGTGAATACTTTTCTTGAAATTGTCAAATATGGCTCTATCAATCTTGCCGCAGGTGAAATGTTTCTGTCGCAGTCCACAATCAGCACCAGACTGAATCTTCTGGAAGAAGAACTGGGATATAAACTGATCCAGCGTTCAAAAGGACAGCGTTCCATCCGTCTGACTGATGAAGGGCGCGCTTTTCTGCCCATAGCAAAACGCCTCTCTCAGATTCAGAAAGAGGCGTTTGACATTCGATACCATCCGCACATTGATCTTCACATTGCGGCGATCGACAGCTATAATCGTTCTTTTCTCAGTCATTTATATAAAAAAATACTGTCGCAGAACCCCAAAGCCCAGCTCACGATCAATTCCCGCCATTCTGAAGAAATTTTTAATCTTATGGAGCGAAAAGATATTGATTTCGGCTTTCCCGCTATGGAACTAAACCGGAAGAATCTTCAGATCCGGCCTCTGTTCCGCCAGAGATTATATGTGGCAAAAAAGAGCACCTCTGCCTCCGGGATCAAAACCATCCGGCCTTCTGATCTCGATCCCCAATACGAAGTCTGTCTTCATCAGGAAGATGAATTTCAGCAATGGCATGATTACTGGTGGCAGTCCGGAATGCAGATCCGTGTGGATTCCTTCTCTGTGCTGTCTACTCTGCTTTCCATGGACGGATACTGGGCTATTTTGCCTTATTCCACAATTCAGGCGCTTCCGCCTTCCACACCGGTACAGATTTACGAATTATCAGAAGCGCCGCCGGACCGAATCTGTTATTTGCTGGAACATCGGGATCAGCCCCTGTCTCAGACCCATCAGTCTGTCTTTCAGATTCTGGAAACAATGCTGCATGACAGAAGCTTTATGGACTCAAATGAGTTTATCAGTCTTACATAAGGCTCCTGATCCCCGCAGACAGGTAAAACAGGCATGTCAGAACCTGCAGGTATCAAAAACCCTGTCGTATGTTTCCCGCTTATCAAACCAGGCCAGAAGAAATTTTTCCGCCAGGCTGTCATGGGTGATCGCTTCTCTGGCCTGTGCCGGCGTATACCAGGCGGCATCATCTACTTCGTCGGTCATGCCGCTCAGATCCTCTGAATCCACAATAGAGGCAAAATTCAGCATCAGCGTATTGCTCTTTTCAAAATACTCACTCATATTGAAACAGCATTCTGTGACGTGAAGTCCCATTTCTTCCTTCACCTCCCGCTGCAGCGCGTGCTCCGCCGCCTCTCCCTTGTTCACATAGCCGGCCACCAGGATATTCCGGTCGCGTCCGTACTGTTTGATCAGCAGGATCTTCTGCGCGTCCGGGCTGTAAACAATGGTGCTGATGGCGACACTGAACCCCGGGAACCGGTAGGCGCCGCAGGTTTCACAGTAAGGGATCATTCCCTCCCTGTCCAGAAATCTGAGTTTCAGCTCTGTCCCGCATTCTGTACAGTAAGCCATTTTATTCCTGCCCTCCATAAAGATCGGTCGACAGGTAGCGTTCGCCGGAGTCCGGCAGAAAAACCACAATATTCCGGCCTTTCATTTCTTCTTTTTCTGTCAGCTTCACGGCAGCCGCCACCGCCGCTCCGGAAGAAATGCCGATCAGGAACCCTTCCCGGACCGCGACCGCTCTTGCCGCCTGATAGGCTTCTTCTGTCGTAATGGCGACAATCTCATCATAGACAGATGTGTCCAGAATATCGGGCACAAATCCCGCGCCGATTCCCTGCAGCCCGTGAGGTCCGGCCTGTCCTCCCTCCAGTACAGGCGAATCAGCCGGCTCCACGCCCACGATCTTCACCGCAGGGTTCATTTCCTTCAGATACCGGCCCACTCCTGTGATGGTTCCGCCCGTACCGATCCCGGCCACAAAAACGTCGACCATCCCTTCCGTATCATCCCAGATTTCCGGACCGGAAGTCACATAATGGGCTTTGGGATTTGCCGGGTTCACAAACTGGCCCGCCACGATGCTGCCGGGAATCTCTTTCTTCAGCTCCTCCGCCTTTTCGATGGCTCCCGCCATGCCCTTCGCCCCCTCCGTCAGGACCAGTTCCGCTCCGTGGGCTGTCATCAGCTTCTGCCGCTCTACGCTCATGGTATCGGGCATCACGATCACCGCCCGGTAGCCCTTCACAGCCGCGAAAGCCGCCAGACCGATCCCTGTATTGCCGCTGGTCGGCTCAATGATCACCGATCCGGGCTTCAGGGTTCCGTTTTCCTCCGCTTCCTCGATCATGGCAAGTGCCACTCTGTCCTTGGCGCTGCCTGCCGGATTCAGGAATTCCAGCTTTCCAAACAGCCGCGCGTCAATTTTTTCGCCTTCCGTAAAACGGTTCATTTCCAAAAGCGGCGTATGTCCTGTCAGTTCCTCAATTCCATGATAGATTCTTCCCATTTTGCATCCTCCTGTCTCTAACCCAAAGATATCGTCCGCGTCTACGCTTCCGTTTCCTGAGATCCATCCTGTCCTGCTTCTGTTCCGTCGTTTTCTTTTTTCCCGCGGCGGCAGACCCGCTCCGCGCCCCTGACAGCCAGCCACCCGCAGAACAGGCCCACCGCCATGCCTGCAAGGACATCACTGGGAAAATGAACCCCGACATACAATCTGGAATATCCGATCAGTACGGCCAGTACAAGCATCGCGTACCCCCATCTTTTCTTCCCGGCGGGAAGCGACATGCAGAGCGCTCCCGCCGCGGCAAAAGCGGCTCCGGAATGTCCCGACGGAAAGGAAAAATCCCGCGGACGGGCAATCAGCGGGATCAGATCCGCGTACTGGTCAAAGGGTCTGGTCCGGTGCACCAGATTCTTGATCCCCAGATTCAGGATCAGAAAATCGAGCAGAAGAGCCGCCAGTACGATACCGCCGTATTTTCTCGTTCTGGGATAAATCAGGAGTCCCACGCCAAGCAGGATGAAAAACCATCCGCCGTTTCCGAGAAAAGTGACTGCCCGCATCAGACCGTTCAGCCATTCTGCCCGCATATTTTCCTGTATGAACATCAGGATGGAATATTCCAGCTCTCCCAGCCATTCCATACTGTTTCCTCCATTTCGGCCGGTCAGACCGTATCTGTTGCTCCGGCGGACACATACCTGCCCTGCCGGCCATTTTTTGGTACATCCGGTATTGTAACACAACGCGGCACTCAAATACAAGGGGAAATCTCATTTCTCAGTTTAAAAAGGGCCCCTTTCTCGATCCTGCTCACATAGGACCGGCTGATTCCAAGAACGCCTGCCACCTCCCGCTGGGTGTGCTCTCTTCCGCCGAAAAGACCGTAACGCATGGCGATCACCTGCTTTTCCCGTTCTGTGAGGACCTTCTCATAAGCAGTATGCATCCTCCGTATATCCTGATCCGTGGAAACCTTTTCCGCCACGTCCCTGCATTCTGCCTCAATGATATCCACCAGGCTGATAGCGTTTCCCTCTTTATCAGTGCCGATCGGCTCATACAGAGAAATCTCCCGGGTTTTTTTCTTCTCCGCCCGGAGGAACATCAGGATCTCGTTATCTATACATTTGGCGGCATAAGTTCCAAGCCGGTTTGCCCTGTCGGGGTTAAAGGTATCGATGGCCTTGATCAGTCCGATGGTTCCGATGGAGATCAGATCCTCCATTTCGTAGTCTGTCTGGCTGTATTTTTTCACGATATGGGCCACCAGACGCATATTCCGCTCCACCAGCACATCTTTTGCTTCCTGTTCCCCCTGCTTCCATTGTTTCAGATATTCCCGTTCTTCTGAAACGGTCAGAGGTGTTAAGAAAGTTTTCATCAAACGGCTACCCCGGCAAGTTCTTTCTATTTACTTTATGCGGGGACAGCTTCTTCAGTGCTTTTACAACTTTTTTATTTTTTTGACAGGACAAGACAAAGTCCCGCCCTCCCAGGGAACGCAGTTTCCTATGAAATGAAAATGCTCTGAGCGGCTGCTGCAGGAACCACGGCAGAACCACGGTTCTGAAGCCACTCAGAGCTTGTCTTTCTGAAATCCTGTTTTTAAAATCGGTTCCCTTTACGAGTTTTTGATCACGACCATTTCCACTGTATCGGCCACATGCTCACAGGCATCCACACAGTCTTCCATATAATCGTATATCTCACGCCAGGCAAACAGATCCATCACCTCACTGCACTCATCCTTGAGACTCCTTGTCGCCTCCAGATAAAGCCGGTCGCAGTCTTCCTCCCGATGGTTCAGTTCCACGATCATCTCATGCAGCTTCTCCGGCTTTTTGAAATGTTCCAGTTCTGTCAGCATATCTTTCATCAGCTGGCAGCATCCCTCGATCTTCTCAGCAATGACAATACTCTCGGGTGTAACCTTTGCCACCTGATCAACATAAAATCTCTGCAGGATCTCCTCAATCTTGTCTGTAACCTCATCGATATTCTGGCTGAGCTCCGCCAGATCTTCCCTGTCAAGAGGCGTCACGAAAGCCTTCGCCAGCGCCATCGTCATTTCATGCTTTTTCTGGTCAGCCGCGTGTTCATGCTCATGCATGACCTCCAGCATTTTACCTACCTGATCCGGCTGAAACTTTTTCAGACACTCCACCAGATATCCGGCCGCCCTGCATGCACAGTCGGCAGCCTCAATGAAATTTTCAAAATAAAAACGGTCCGCTTTACTACGTGCCATACTCTTTTTTCCTCTCTGTATTTATCTAAAATATCATCATAAACAGCTTTGTCATCAGAAAACCGATCAGACCGCAGCCCGGAAATGTCAGGATCCAGGTCAGTCCCATATCCTTCACTACGGAAAAATTAATGGCAGACAGTCTCCTGACTGCGCCGACTCCCATGATCGCGGTGGTTTTCGCGTGAGTGGTCGACACCGGAATGCCGAATGTCGAACTGAACAGCAGACACAGGGACGCCGCGATATCCGCTGAAAAACCCTGATACTTTTCCAGCTTCACCATATCCATTCCCACAGATTTGATGATCTTTTTACCGCCTACAGAAGTTCCCACGCCCATAACGACTGAACATAAGATCATGATCCAGACCGGCATCTGGACCGCTTCTCCCACCGACTGGCCATTGACCAGGAACATACTTAACAGGATCACGCCCATAAATTTCTGACCGTCCTGCGCTCCATGCATGAAGCTCATCGCCGCCGCGCCAAATATCTGAGCCGCCCGGAACCCGGTCTCCGTCTTTCGCCGGTCCACCTTCCGGAACAGCAGCACCACGATCCTGCAGACCAGATATCCCAGTCCGAATCCCAGCACGACTGAAATCACAAGTCCGTAAATCACCTTGATCCATTCGCTTCCGTTGACGCCGCCAAGACCGTTATGCAGCGCGATAGCGCCGCCAGTAAGCCCTGCGATCAGCGCGTGGCTCTCACTGGTGGGAATGCCGAAATACCATGCGACCACTGCCCACACCACAATGGCGAAAAGGGCAGCAGAAAGAGCAACGATTGCCTCGTGGGTGTTGGATCCGAAATCCACCATCTTTGTGATTGTCTCAGCAACCGTCGCGTTGATCATGCTCATCAGCAGTACGCCGCAGAAGTTAAAAAACGCGGACATCAGAATTGCCGCCCTGGCAGGCATACATCTGGTAACCACACAGGTAGCGATCGCGTTGGGCGCGTCCGTCCAGCCATTTACGAAGATCACGCCCAGTGTCAGCACAATTGCCAGAAACAGCAGTGGGTTCTGCACCATCTGCCCCCAAAAATATTCAAATGATAAGTCCATATATCCCCCTTGTCGTCAGTTTTTCTCTGCCCAGTCTGAAAGACGGATCAGGCCTTCTTTACTTCCCGCGACAATGAGAACATCATCCCGGCTCAGCACATAATCCGGCTGAACACTTTCCATCACCTTGCCATGATTTTGGATTGCAATGATATTCAGGCCAAAATGATGACGCAGCTTCAGGCTTTCGACCGTTCTTCCCACCATCTTTTCAGGAACCCGGATCTTTGAAATGTTGATCTGTTCGCTCAGTTCAATGAAATCCAGGACTCTGGCGGCCTGCAGCCTGTTTGCCAGTCTCAGCGCCATATCACGCTCCGGATATACAACCTCGGCACCCAGCTTTTCCAGAATCTCACCATGCTCGGGGCTTGTAGCCTTGCTGATCACCTTGGGAATCCCCAGGCTGACCAGGTTCAGGGTCGTCAGAATAGAAAGATCCATTTTTTCCGCAATACACACAATCCCCACGTCGCAGTTCTGGATCCCGGTCTCCATCAGCGACTTCCGGTCCAGATTCCCGACCACCATCGCGTTCTCCGTGATCTCACGAAGCTCCCGGACCTTTTCCTCGTCCCGGTCGATCACCAGAAGATCCGCGCCCATCCTGGCCAGCTCTGTGGCCAGCGCGTAGCCGAATCTTCCAAGCCCTACAATGCCGTACGACATTTTCTCGCCTTTTTTCTTATGATACATGTTTTTCCTCCTACTTAGCTGACCGGCACGCAGATTTGTCAGCCGATCGCTATATTTCCTTCCGGATAGCTGGTTCTTTCATCCTTGGTAAAATGCCACAATGTGGCGACCGTCAGCGGTCCAAGCCGTCCAATATACATGATCAGGATAGACAAAATCTTGCTTCCGTCACATAAATCCGGCGTGATCCCTGTTGAAAGACCTACTGTACCGAAGGCGCTGGTCACCTCAAACAGTGCGTCTCTCAGGTCAATGCTCGGCTCCATCACAATCATCAGATACGTTCCCACAATGACCACCGACGCCGCCAGAAGTGTAACAACCGCCGCTTTTCTGAACGCGCCGCGGGGAACCGCATAGTGGAATGCTTTCTCTGATCTGTTGGTAGCTGAAAATTTAATACCCTGCAAAAGTGTAAAAAATGTACTCGTTTTAATACCGCCGCCTGTGGATCCCGGTGAAGCTCCGATGAACATCAGCATAGTCAGCACCAAAAGACCGGCCGTTGAAAACTGCCCCAGCGGATATGTTGAAAATCCTGCCGTCCTGGCTGATACACTGTGGAAAAACGCCCCAAGCCAGGTCACATCTTCTGTAAGCTTCAAAAGTACGGTGCCGGAAATGATCAAAGCGATACTGACCGATATTACAACTTTAGCATGCATGGAAAGCTTCCGCCACCGGAATCTTTTGGTCCATACCTCACGAATGACAAGAAAACCGATACCACCGAAAAAGATCAGGCCGCAGGTGACCAGGTTCAGCAATACATTATTCCTGTAAGGAATCAGATTTTGAAAATTTCCCAGAATATCAAAGCCTGAATTGTTGAACGCCGCCACAGAATGGAACAGACTGATTCCTGCCGCCTTTAAGGGAGAATAATCCCTTACAAATACTGTAAAGCTTAAAAGCGCTCCCGTCAATTCAAAAATGACAGTTACTATAAAAATATCTCTGACAAATTTTACAATTCCTTTACCTGTGTCCAGATTCATGGCCTCTTTGATCAGATTCCTGCCCCTGAAGTTCACCCTTTTTCCAATTGCCAGGATCACACCGGCCCCCACCGCGGTGACGCCGAGACCGCCAATCTGGATCAGAGAGCCCAGAATAAACTGCCCAAAGGCCGTAAAGGTATCTCCCGCATCTACAGCGATCAGACCTGTAACGCATACAGCGCTGGTAGAAGTATACAGAGAATCAATATACCTGAGATGAACGCCGTCCTTCACGCTGCAGGGCAGCATCAGGAGAAGCGATCCAATCAAAATCGTCGCCGCAAATCCCAGGGCTATAATTCTTCCCGGAGACAGCTTTTTTAAAAATTTCATGTCTCGTCACCTCGTTCATTTTCTTCCTGCATCCGGTAGCCTACACCCAATTCATTGAGAATATACTGGCACTGCCCCGGTTTGGAACCGAATTTTTTTCTGATATTCGCCATATTGACCTGGAGCTTTTTCACACTGCCTGTATCAGCATCGCCCCATATGGCATGGATGATCGTGGAATAAGTAAGGACCTTCCCCGAATGCTCCGAGAGAAAGGTCACGATATTATATTCTGTCTGCGTCAGCCGGATCTCGTTTCCGCCTATATAGACTCTCCGCTTATCATAATCAATTTCCATGTCCCCGGACAGAAATTTTCCGCCCGGCAGAGTGCTTCCCATTCCATGCCGGCTGTTGCGCAGGGTCGCCCGCACTCTTGCCAGCAGTTCGTCTGTGCCGAACGGTTTTGTAATGTAATCATTGGCGCCCATATCCAGAGCTTCAACCTTGTCCCTTTCACTGGTCCTGGCCGACAACACGATAATCGGAACTTCTGATGTCTCCCTGGCCGACCGGATAAATTCCAGGCCGTCCATGTCGGGCAGGCCCAGATCCAGAATGATCAGATCCGGACAGTGAGAAGAAAACACCAGTCTTCCCTGAGTACAGCTTCCGGATGTCAGAACCTGATATCCACTGGTTTCCAGAATCGTCCGCATAAAACTCCGGATATTGGATTCATCTTCCACCACAAGAATTTTATATTTGTTACTCCCCATGCTCTGCTTCCTCCGTTTCCAGGGAAAACCGGAAAAGCGCCCCGCCTGACCTTCTGTTTTCCGCGCTGATCCTGCCGCCATGAGCCTTCACGATCGTGGCGCAGACGGAAAGTCCGATGCCCATATTATGCTTGCCGCTGTCCGCGGGTCTTTTCTTCTGTTCCTGATATCCGCTGAAAAGATTCTCCATCTGATCAGAAGATATCCCGCATCCGTCGTCAGCGACTTCAAAAAACGCCTTTCTCCCCTTCAGATATACCCGCACAGACAGCTCGCTCATTCCCCTGGCATGCTGCACCGCATTCTCCAGAAGATTGATGATGACCTGCTCGATCAGAATAGCGTCCATCGGAATCACGACAAATTCATCAGGAATCTCCACCCGGATTTCCTGATGAGGGTATGTTTTTCTGAATTTTACCAGCACGGCGTCGATCAGCTCTTCCAACGCCACCGGAGTCTTAATCACAGCAATATCGTCTTCATTGATCCTTGTGACGGAGAGCAGGTTTTCTACCATGCGGATCAGCCACTCTGAATCTTCTCTCATTTCCCTGAGAAGCTTCAGCTGCTGTTCCTTTGACAGCCTGTCATAATGATCGATCATCGCCGAGCTGGAACCGTAGATGGTCGTGAGCGGCGTCCTCAGATCGTGGGACACGGCCCGCAGCAGATTTGCCCGCATTTTTTCCTTCTCCGACTCCGCCTTTGCCTTTTCCTGTCTCCGCATCTTGGTCGTCAGCATACTTGCCAGGATCGTTACGATCAGCATAATGACAGCCGACACCAGATTCTCCGGGATGGTAAAGTTGAATTTGAAATATGGAAAAGTAAAGGCGTAATTCACTGCCAGCACGCTGACCAGCGAAGAAAAAATCCCCGGAAGATACCCCTGCGTCGCCAGGGAAATCAGAAAAACAGCCAGCACAAAAATGGCCGGAATCAGCGTCTGTGTATGAAGCCAGCTCTGGATCGCGAGACTTAAAAGAAACGATACTGCCAGGATACCCGCCGGCAGAAGCATGTCTCTTAACGCATGCCTGACCGTTCTCATATCCATTCTCCATCCTCCTGCCGTATCTATCATCATAGCATGTATCCGGTAAAGAAACGGTAAAGATTTGGCCTGAAAAATAAAGCCAGCGATAACAAAAGAGCCTTCTGTCTGAAATCCGGACAGAAGGGCTCCTCTCTTCATCGTGTTCAGTCACGCACTTTGATGTGAACTTCTCTGAGCTGCTGCTCTGTCACCTCATTGGGCGCGCCGCACATCAGATCCTGAGCCGTTCCGCTCATGGGGAACGCGATGACCTCGCGTATATTCTCCTCTTCCCGCAGAAGCATGATCATGCGGTCTACGCCGGGCGCCATTCCCGCGTGAGGCGGCGCTCCGAACTGGAACGCGTTGTAAAGCGCTCCGAATTTGGCCTTCAGAGTCTCCTCGTCATAGCCCGCGATCTCAAACGCCCTGACCATGATATCCATATCATGGTTCCGCACCGCGCCGGACGACAGCTCCACACCGTTGCACACAATATCATACTGATATGCCAGAATATCCAGCGGATCTTTCGTATTCAGCGCCTCCAGGCCACCCTGGGGCATGGAGAAAGGATTGTGGGTGAACCCGATCTTTTTTGTCTCCTCGTCCAGCTCATACATGGGGAAGTCATTGACGTAGCAGAAACGGTACGCATTCTTTTCTATGAGATCCAGCCGGGCTCCCAGCTCATTCCTGATCTGTCCCGCGTATTTGGAGGCCCGCTCTTCATTGTCGGCAATGAAGAAGATCACATCTCCGGGCACCAGGCCGGCCAGAGCCGCCAGCTCTCCCTTCATCTCATCGGGAATAAATTTATCAATGGGTCCCTTATAGGACATGTCCTCTTTTACTTCCAGGTATCCAAGGCCGCCCATGCCGATGGACTGGGCGAATTTCAGAAGCTTTTCATGGAAGCCCTTGGACAGCTGGGCATGGACTTTCAGAGCCCGCACCGTCTTTTTATGGAACGGCTTGAAGGTGCATCTCTGGAAAAACTCCGTCACGTCGATGATCCTCAGCGGATTTCTCAGGTCGGGCTTGTCCGTGCCGAATTCCAGCATGGCCTGCTTGTAGCTGATGACCGGATAGGGCGCCCTGGTGACAGCATACCCCTCGGGCGCGAACTTCTCAAAGGTGCTGGTCAGCACCTCTTCGCCCGCCCGGAACACGTCCTCCTGGGTGGCGAAGCTCATCTCAAAATCCAGCTGATAGAACTCTCCCGGCGAACGGTCCGCCCGGGCATCCTCATCCCGGAAACAGGGCGCGATCTGGAAATATTTATCAAACCCGGAGGCCATCAGAAGCTGCTTGTACTGCTGGGGCGCCTGGGGAAGCGCATAAAATTTCCCCTTATATCTTCTGGAGGGCACGATGTAATCTCTGGCTCCCTCGGGAGACGACGCGCAGAGGATCGGTGTCTGGATCTCCAGGAATCCCATCTCAGTCATCTTTTCCCGGAGGAAGCTGATGACCTTTGAGCGGAATATGATGTTGTCCTTTACCTTATGGTTCCTCAGGTCCAGATAGCGGTATTTCAGACGCACATCCTCCCTGATCTCCTTGGAAGTAGCTACTTCGAAGGGCAGATCCCGGTACACCTTTCCGAGAACGGTGATCTTATGGGCTTCCAGCTCAATGGTACCCGTAGGGATCTTGGGATTATAGGTTTCCTCGTCCCTGTGCTCCACCAGTCCCTCCACGGAAATACACTCTTCCTTTCTGATTCCCTTCAGAAGCTCTGTATCCCGAAGCACCACCTGCATGACACCGTACATATCCCTCAGATCGATAAAGGACACGCCGCCGTGATCCCGGATATTCTCCACCCATCCGGCCAGCTTCAGCTCAGTTCCCACATCGCTCTCGCTGATCTGGTTCATTGTCTTGCTGCGATAAACGTTTGACATATTGCATTCTCCTCACATCAAATTTCATAGGGAACACAGTTCCCTGTGAAACACTAAAAGCTGTCCGTCCCAAATCCCAGTTCAGGACGAACAGCCTTCCTGTCCGCGGTACCACCTGATTTACTGTCCGAAAACAGTCCCTCAAAGCCGCCGATTCACGCTCGGCTCACGGCGCACCTACTGCCCGCGCCCCCGCGCAGGGTTCAGATTGCGGCTCTGGAGTGTTATTCAGACAGATTCACTCTGCAGGGTTCTCACTGTCTCCTGCTCACTGGGAACGATAATCCGCCCTACTTCTCTCCGTCACAGCCTTTACTCTCTTAATCTGAAGGTATTTTATACTACAGATTTTATTTTGTCAATTCTTTTCCCTTTTCATTCGGAAATTCCCCCGGATTTTCTTCTTTTTCATCCAGATGCCCGCCCCAGAGATAGTAATCGGTCTCTTTTACGACGGTTTTCCGCAGCAGCAGAAGACAGATCAGATTGGGAACCGCCATCAGTCCGTTGAGCAGATCCGCGATTTTCCAGATGACTCCCATAGAGGCCGCCGCTCCGGCGAATACCGCGGCCAGATAAAGCATCCGGTAATGAAAAAGACGTCTGGAACCGGACAGATAGATCACGGCCTGCTCTCCGTAAAAGCTCCATCCCAGAATCGTGGCAAACGCGAAGATCACCAGCGACAGGGCAAAGATCATATGCCCGAACTGGTTCATGATCCCGAAAGACTGCTCCGCCAGCTCACCCTGAGAAAGCCCTGCGAACAGCTCCGGCATATGCAGCATGGAAGAAACAATGACGATGCCGGTCACCGCGCAGAATACCACCGTATCCCAGAAGGTACCGGTCATGGCCGCCAGCGCCTGCCTTACCGGGTTCCGGCTGCCCGCGGCCGCCGCGGCCATAGGCGCGGTCCCGAGGCCGGATTCGTCAGAGAACAGGCCCCGGGCAATCCCCTGCCGGGCCGCCGTGAGCATGGTGCTTCCCACAAAGCCTCCGGCCGCTGCTCCGGGAGAAAAGGCGGCCGTCACGATCAGCTTCAGGGCCGGCACCAGAAATGCCCGGTTGATCACGAGAAGGACGCCGCATCCCGCCAGGTAAACCACCGCCATAAAGGGGATCAGCTTCTCACATGCCTTTGAAACGGCTCCGGCCCCTCCCAGGATCACAGCGGCTGTCAGGGCCGTCAGAATCCCTCCTGTGACCAGAGGCGGAATATGAAACGCCGATTCCATGGTGCCGCTGATGGCATTGGCCTGGACGCTGCAGCCTGTGCCGAAGGCCGCGGCGGCGGCAAAAACCGCGAACACCGCCGCCAGCTTCCGGAAACGGAGCGCCTGTTCCATCACATACATGGGGCCGCCCCGAAAGCCGCCCTGACCGTCCCGGATCCGGTATTTGATGGAAAGCAGAGATTCGCCGTATTTCGTGGCCATCCCGAATATTCCCGTCAGCCAGCACCAGAACACGGCGCCCGGGCCGCCTATGGCAACTGCCATGGACATACCGATGATATTTCCTGTTCCCAGGGTCGCCGCAAGGGCCGTGGCCAGCGCCTCAAAGGGCCGCATGCCTTCCTCCCCCTCCTCCGGGGCAACAGACAGGCGGAGCGCCGTCAGCAGTTTTCTCTGAGGTACCTTCAGCCACACTGTAAAGAGAAGATGCGTGCCGAACAGCAGCGCCATCATGGGAATTCCCCATACAAGGCCGTTCCATGTATCCAACAGCTGATTGATTCTGCTCATATAACCACTGTATGGCACATCCTGTCCGTTTATGACAAATTACAGAGTATCGACGTATTTAAGGCTTTTTATCACGCTCTTCCTACGGAATACCGCAAACAGTTGCAGTCGCATTAATCTTCCAGAACAGCGAAAATGGGATGTTTATCCACATCCCATCCTCGCTGTTTTCCCTTATTTTCAGGCATCTTACCCTTACTTCTGCCGTGAGGTATCTGATCAATGACGGAAATGTCTCATTCCGGTAAATACCATGGCAATTCCATATTCATTGCATTTGTCGATGGAGAGCTGGTCTCTCATGGCTCCGCCGGGCTGGATGATCGCGGTGATTCCCATCTCATGGGCCGCTTCCACACAGTCAGGGAAGGGGAAGAACGCGTCAGAAGCCATCACAGCGCCCTTTGTGGCATCCGGTCCGATCAGCTCAGCCGCATGCTCGCCGGCCTGCTTCGCGGCCCAGATCCGGTTCACCTGTCCGGGCCCGATGCCCACAGACTGTTTGTCCCTGGCCAGAGCGATGCCGTTGGACTTCACATATTTTACCATCTTCCAGGCAAACATCAGATCTTCCATTTCCTTTTCAGTGGGCTTCCTGTCGGTCACAGTCTTCACCTCATCGCCCACCAGCCTGTTGTCAATGCCCTGTACGATCAGGCCGCCGTTGACCTTCTTCATATCCAGCGCCGTTTCTTTCTGAGGCACGGAAATATCAGGCAGCCGGAGCACACGCACATTCTTTTTCTCTCTGAGGATCTCCAGCGCTTCTTCCTCATAAGAAGGCGCGATGATCACCTCCAGAAATACCTCTTTCATCTTCTTCGCCATGGGAGCGGTCACTTCCCGGTTGATGGCAACAATGCCGCCGAAGATCGACACCTTGTCCGCCGCATACGCCTTGTCCCAGGCTTCCTCGATGGTCGCCGCGCTGCCCACGCCGCAGGGATTTCCATGCTTGCTGGCAACCACTGTCGGCTCGTCGAACTCCTTCACCAGCTCAAGAGCGCCGTTGGCATCGTTGATATTGTTGAAGGACAATTCTTTTCCATTGAGCTGCTCCGCCATATCCAGCGTTCCCTTCTTTTTGCCCACTTCACGGTAGAAGGCGGCCTTCTGGTGGGGATTCTCGCCGTAGCGCATATCCTGCACCTTTTCAAAGGTCATGGTCAGCGTCTCGGGAAGGCTGTAATCCTGTCTCTCCGCCTTCAGATAATCGGCGATCATGGTATCATAATTGGAAGTATGCATAAATACCTTCTGCATCAGATAGAACTTGGTATCCAGAGATACCTGGCCGTTCTCCTTCAGCTCCTTTAACACAGTCCCGTAATCCGCGGGATCCACCACAACCGCCACATCCTGATAATTCTTGGCCGCGGCGCGGAGCATGGTCGGTCCGCCGATATCAATATTTTCCACCGCTTCCGCGCGGGTAACGCCGTCTTTCATGATCGTCGCCTTAAAGGGATACAGATTGACGATCACCATGTCGATGGGCTGGATATGCAGCTCCTCCAGCTGCTTCATGTGATCCGGGTTGGAACGGATTGCCAGAAGTCCCGCATGCACGATCGGATGAAGGGTTTTGACACGGCCGTCCAGACACTCCGGAAAACCGGTCAGCTCAGAAATTTCAATGGCTTTTACGCCCTCCTGGGTCAGCTTCTTATAAGTCCCGCCGGTGGAAATGATCTCCACGCCAAGATCTGTCAGTTCCTTTGCAAGCTCCACAATGCCGGTCTTGTCTGATACACTGATTAAAGCTCTCATAGTTTTCTCCTTTCTCGGAAACAAAAAAAGCCCGGTATTCCCAACGGAATCCTCAGGCTGCCCAGGCGGTCGGCTTATATGGATCATCTCCGCGCTCCCTGTAGGTACTCCTACTCTCCGCCAGTCGCGCGGTTCCTTGCTTCATAACGATATTACAATAAAAAACGGAGCTTGACAAGTGTTTTTTTATTTTTTGATATTTTTTTATCATTTTCTGTCCCCGTCCGGCGTAACTCCTTCTCAACACGGGAAAATACGCTAGAAAAAAAGACGCATAAATGGTATGATAGCGTTAGGAATTTTTTTCAAACTTTTACTACTACATACAAGGAGGTACTGACTTATGGTTACTGTAACCCTCGGCAAAACCGGCATCACTGTCAATAAAAACGGATTCGGCGCGCTTCCCATCCAGCGGATTTCCAAAGAAGACGCCGCGTATCTGCTCCGCAAGGCCTATGACAGCGGCGTGAATTTCTTCGATACGGCCCGCGCCTACTCTGACAGTGAAGAAAAGGTGGGCTACGCATTCAGGGGAATCCGGGAAAAGCTCTATATTTCCACAAAAACCGCTGCCCAGAATGCCGATGATTTCTGGAAGGATCTCCATACCAGCCTTACCAATCTGCAGACCGATTATGTGGACATCCTCCAGTTCCATAACCCTGCTTTCTGCCCCAGGCCCGGTGACGGCACAGGACTTTACGAAGCCATGATAAGGGCAAAAGAAGAAGGAAAGATCCGTCATATCGGCATCACCAACCACAGGCTCCATGTAGCGCAGGAGGCCATCGAATCGGGTCTTTATGAAACGCTTCAGTTCCCCTTCTGCTATCTGGCGACGGATAAGGATATCGCCATTGTAAAGGCCTGCAAAGAACACGATATGGGCTTCATCGCCATGAAAGCCCTCTCCGGCGGCCTGATCACCAATTCTGCCGCCGCCTATGCCTTCGAGGCCCAATTTGACAATGTCCTGCCTATCTGGGGTGTTCAGAGGGAAACAGAACTGGATGAGTTCCTTTCCTACATTGAAAATCCGCCTGTCATGACGGATGAGATGGCAGAGTTCATCAAAAAGGAACAGACGGAACTGTCCGGCAGCTTCTGCCGCGGCTGCGGCTACTGCATGCCCACATGTCCCGCCCATATCCAGATCAACGACTGTGCCAGAATGTCCCTCATGATCCGCCGGGCGCCGTCAGCCAACTTCCTGACGCCGGAAACCCAGGCCATGATGGCCAAGATCGAGGACTGCGTCCACTGCGGAACATGCATGGAGAAATGTCCTTACGGCCTGAACACGCCTGAACTTCTCCAGGAAAATTACAAAGACTATAAAGAAATCCTGGCCGGAAACAGAAAACCTGTATAAACCGGACAGGAGAAGATATGCGGCACCGGGGATGGCCCCCCGGTGCCGCCCTCAGTTTCTGGCTGCCTGATTTCAGATAGGATCTCCCGGTGTCTGACCGCCTGCGCCGCCGCCGGGAGTATTTTCTGCGCCGCTCTCCGGCATTTCTTCCATACGGCTTCCCGGCTGCTATCTTCCTCCGCCGGACTCTCCTCCCATACCGCCGCCTCCGGAACCGCCTGACCGTCTTTTTGACCGTTTTTACCGCGCCGACGCCTCCCGCAGCAGCCAGACCGAAGGTCACGGACTGGGCCTGTCCATCGCAAAGGCTGTGACAGATGCCCACAAAGGAAAGATCTCTGTTCTTTCCCCCGAATCCGGGATTCTGCGGGTTCAGGCCCTGCTCCCCGCCCATTTCCGGTAAGCGGCCATGATCCGGCCGGTGACTTCTCTCTCCCTGTAAACGATGCCGGCCAGCTCACGCACCGGCATCACGCCCATGAGTGAATTGGTGAGAAAGGCTTCTTTCATCTCCTTCAGATCTTCCGGCCTGATCACCGTTTCCCGGGCCGCGCCATGCTCAAGAAGAATCCGCCTGACGACGCCGGGCAGCAGACCGCACTCCAGCCGCGGCGTCACCACCCTCCCGTCTCCGCGGACAAAAAACAGATTGGACACGGCCCCTTCACAGATTTCTCCCCGTTCATTGAGAAAAACCGGCTCATCCACACCATGTTCCCTGGCCTTTCTTTTCTCCAGGATACAGTCGCCGTAATTCAGTGATTTCAAATATGTCAGGGGAGACGTGGAATTCCTTCTGACCTGAGAAAAATCCGCTTTCAGGCCGCGGCTGTACTGATCCGGCCCATATGTATGTTTCCGTTCCCGGAGGATCAGGTTTTCCTCCGTGACGACCAGCTTGAAGGCGCCCCGTTCCATGGGATGGCCGGACAGCCACTTTCTGACTGTGTGCTCCAGGTCCGCCGCCGCGCCGTTTTCCCTGAGCGGATCCCGCTGCCTGATCCCCAGGAGCTTCATTCCCCGCGTCAGACGTTCCAGATGCTCCTTCAGAAACAGCGGCCGTCCCTGTTCCACGGCGACCGTCTCAAACAGCCCCAGGCCAAAGTAAAATCCGTCGTCCGGTCTGAGCATCTCTTCCTTTCGTTCCATTCGCGCACGGTCCCGCCTTTCCTATTTTTTCTTGATCAGACTGCCCACAAGGAATCCGATGATCATTCCCACCGGCATCCCCACCGCCGCATTGTCCACAACCAGAGCGCTCACCGCCGCGCCAAGGCACATGCCGGAGGCCATGCCCAGCGACTGATAGGAAATTTCCTTATCTGCTTCCCTTTCTTCTTCCCCCTCCAGATATTCATGCTCCGAAGCCAGCCACGCGCATCCCAGCACCATGGCGGCTCCCACGGCAACCACCACCGCCGTGGCCCACGCAGGCCAGTTGGAAACCACAAAGGCCGGTATCATGCCTGCCACGCATATCACGACCCCCGCGTACATCAGTCTCTTTTTGGTTTTCAGCCTCAGCTTCATTGTCATCTCCTCCTGTCAGATCTCAAATTCGTTTCCATACAGCTCATATGCCGGGTACGCGCGGACGATCTCATAGCCCAGCTGCCCGGCCAGAGTCACGGACCATTGTGTATGCGCATCCCAGCCGGCATATAAACTCCTGTCAATACAATCAAGAATAAGAGCGGCGCTGCAGATTCTCGCCAGACCCCGGCGTCGGAAAGACACTTCTGTATCCACCTCTATCTCGATCCCCTCCCGGCACCGCGCATAGGCAGAAGCCCCGGAAACCAGCTTTCCCTCTTTCAGGACAGCAAAGCCCGCGCCAAGGCGCCGGTAAGCCTCATAATCCTGAAACTGGGACACCAGGTCCCTGCTCCACGCTTCAGCGGCGCATAAATCATACAGCCCACGGTCAATGCGGCGCAGTTCATATCCTTCCGGCAGCCCGGCTGCGATCTTCTCCAGCCTCCGCCGGTCAAATCCCTCTTTTCTCACTTCCATGGCATACCGGGTGATCCTCCTGACCCGGCCGCCGAGGGCCGTCTCTATGACCGCCGACCATCCGCGGTCTCCCGGAACCAGAATTCCAAAGCGGCCGAACAGATTGCCGGGCAGATCTTCCACAAACTGCCGGTCGGGCAAGCCGGCCATGAAACAAAATCTCCTGTCACGGCCGCCGCTGAAGCCGGACTTTCTTCCCTGTCCGCGTAAACGGCGCCCGCCATTCCCTGCAGGCAGGACCGGAGCATCACCTGATCCCACCCGCGAAACAGCGCGGCGGCCTTTTGAGGATCCCGTATTTTCTTCATTACCGTCTCCATTTCACCAACCCTTTTGTCTGCCGGCAGCACCCCCGGCTCATATCTCATTCATTATACCCCAAAAACCATGGGAAGAAAATCTATATTTCAAACTTTTCCTGCCGGCCGCCCGGCTATTCAAACCGGATCACGGCCGTATACAGATCCATGTAATTCACGCCGCCGGCAGCGTATATGTCCATCGGCGTATACTGGCACTGCATGACTGTTTTCATGGCGCCTCCCTCCGCAGAATACGCTGCCACATTATGAATGATCATGGACCTGCCATTTTCTTCTCCCGCATACATTACCACATGGCCGGGAATCAGGATCATACTTCCAGGTCCGGAACGGATTACGGCGCTCCGCTTTTCTTCCGCGCTCATTCCTGACAGATCCGTCACACTGGCTGCGCTGGAAGTCAGCTGCGATGTATTGCGCGGCATCAGGATTCCAAAACATCTGAAAATTCCGTTCATGGTGGAGGAACAGTCCCAGTTTCCATTCCGGTCTCCCCAGCCGTAGGGCTGCCCCAGCATCTTCCGGGCCTGCCCTACCAGGTTTTCTTCCGTGTAGGGAAGATATCCTTTGCTGGATCCATTCTTCGGAATCCCTGCCGTTTCTGTTCCGAAGCTTCCGTCCTCCTTTCTGACCGGAAGTTCCGCGTACCACTCGGCTTCCCCTTCTCCGCTCACAGGCAGCCGCGTTCCCATTCTCAGTTTCTGCCCCCGGATCTCAACGGCAGCCTCTGTTATGACTACAAAATCAGCCGCATCCAGATACGCCTTCATCTCCTCCAGGCTGCAGAAAGCGATGCAGTCTGTTTGGATCCATCCCCGGTACTGATATCCCTGTACGAGAGAATAGGACCCGTCGGCGGTCTGATGACAGACCGCCACACCTTCTCCGATTCCCAGCATCGTCTCCTGCAAATAATCAAACTCCGCCGATGAGGCCTCCTCCGTCAGCGCTGTCTCCACAGGAAAAGCCCGCATATCCGCGTTGGAAACAATAACGCCGAACCGGATCTCCGCCGGGTCCTGCAGCGCCTCCAGATTTCTCGATGCCAGAAGCGCCCGGTCATCCTGCTCCGTTCTCGGTCTTCCTCCATAAAAGGGATAATCCGGAATGCTGTATGCTTCTATCATGGCGCGGACCTGGTCCGCGTCCCAAAACTGACAGGCCTCCAGATCTTCCATTCCGTTATCTTCCATTCCGAAACTGATCCTGTTTTTCTCCTGGATCTGCGCGCCGTCCAGGATCACCGGCAAAGCAGGCTGTACAGCCGGAATCTCAGAAGGCTCTGTTCCGCCGCTTTCCTGTTTTCCGCTGTCCATGCATCCTGCCAGAAAACAGATCGCCAGACACAGAACCGCCGGTATCCATCTCCGTTTCTTTCCCATTCCCCACCCTCCTTTTCCGGCCGGACGGCTTCCGGGCCGCCGTCAGATGTATCAGTCCTTATATCAATATTGTATCTGAATCGATCCCGTTTCGCAATCCATCTGAACTTTCTTTGAACAGCAAAACTCTTCGGAAGCCGTCATGCATCAGCTTTCTATTTCATATACAAACAGACGGAAAATCCCCGAAGGAAAAACTGCCGGATTTCAGGCCAGCCGGAGCGCTTCTATGAGCGCCTTTGCCTTCTGCAGCGTTTCCTCGTATTCAAATTCAGATTCTGACTCGCAGGTAATGCCTCCGCCCACTCCCAGGTGATAGCAGCCTCCGGTATGCACCAGCGTGCGGATGACAATGTTGAAATCACAGCGCCCGTCCAGGGACAGATAACCGACAGAACCGGTATAAAGCCCTCTTTTTCCCTGCTCCAGCTCGTCTATGATCTCCATCGCCCGTCTTTTCGGAGCGCCTGTAATGGAGCCTCCGGGAAAGGCCGCTTCCATGAGAGACATCACATCTTCCCCTTCCTTCAGAGTCCCGGTGATCTCCGCCACCAGATGAAATACAGAGGCATACGCCTCTATGGTAAACAGCTCCGGTACCTTCACTGTATGCGCCTCGCAGACACGGCTCAGATCATTCCGCTCCAGATCCACGATCATCAGGAGCTCGCTCCTGTCCTTCTCGGATTCCTCCAGCTCTCTGCGCAGCGCCCGGTCCTCCGCTTCCGTGCTTCCTCTTTTTCTTGTTCCTTTAATGGGTCTTGTCCGGATCTTCCGCTGACAGTCCATCTGGAGGAACCGTTCCGGCGACGCGCACACGATCTGAAAAGCTCCGTACTGGAAATAGCCGCCAAAGGGAGAGGGATTGATCTCCCGCAGCTTCCGGAATACAGAATAAGGATCTTTTCCGCATTCGATCTTCAGCTGCCTGGTAAGATTGGCGATATAACTATCGCCTTCCGTAATATAATCCTTCATCCGTTCCACAGATTTCAGATATGCCTCTTTGGTGCAGTCCGGAATGATCCGCGGCGTTTCGCCTCCTGCTCTTCCGCCGTCCGTTTCCGCCTGTCTTCCGCCGCTCCGCGCGCCGGCCCCTGGGCCGGCCCCCGCTCCCGGCAGCGCGACCGGCTGCCTTTCTCCATCCGGCAGCCCGGCCGACAGCAGCGCTTCCAGATGCCGGATTTCTTCCTCCGCGGGCTGAAGACGGCCTCCCGCAGCCAGAAACACTTCCTGTTTCTCATGATCTTCAATGATCAGATTATCATAAAAATTCCATACTGCTTCCGGGATCAGATCCGGCTGGTCTTCAAAGCGGCTGGGAACCCCTGCCGTCCTTCTTCCGTAATCATAACTGAAATAACCGATGGCGCCCGCAATCAAGGGAAGACCGGTAGGGTTCTCTTCCCGGTTTTCCTCCAGGTAGCGTTTCAGAAACTCCCCGATCCGCCCCTCTGCCGCCACTCCGTTTATATAAAGCCGGTCAGACTGGACCAGAGACAGATAGGGCTTCCGGCCGATTACGGAATACCGTCCCAGATCTCCCTGAAGGGAGGAATCCAGAAAGACTGCCGCCTCCTCTTCCTTAAAATATTCAAACAGCTCTGCGGCGGGCCTGTAGGGTTCCAGCCGTTTGACCATCGTTCTGTATGTCATGCGCGTCTTCTCCCTTCCTCCAGTCTTCACAGATCCGGACAAAATTTCCCATCAGCTCATGACCATACTCTGTCAAAAGCGCCTCCGGATGAAACTGTACGCCGTACACCGGCTTTGTTCTGTGAGAAATGGCCATGATCACTCCGTCTTCTGTCCAGGCATCGATCCGAAGCGTTTCCGGCAGGCTCTCCCTCTCCACAACCAGGGAATGATACCGGGTTACCTGATACATAGCTGGCAGCCCCGCGAACAGTCCCCTGCCGTTGTTTTCCACCGCGGAAATTTTCCCGTGCATGGGCTTCTGTCCCTTTTTGACCGTCCCTCCGAAGACATGGCCGATCACCTGATGTCCCAGGCAGACGCCCAGGATCGGAATCCGCCCCGCGAACTCCTTCACGATCCGGCATGAAGCCGCGCAGCTGTCCGGTGTCCCCGGTCCGGGCGACAGGATGATGCCCGACAGGCAGGCTGATTCCATCAGACTGCCGACCGTCTCCCGGGCGGCCCGGTCATGCCGGATTACCAGGACCTCTTCTCCCAGCTCTCTCATATAAACACAAAGATTGTAAACAAATGAATCATAATGATCGATCATCAAATACATAGGCACTCCTGTTATCATATAAACATTTTGTGATGAAAAAAGCCGGAAACAGACATCCGGTTTTCACCGCATATCTGTTTCCGGCAGTATTCTCTCCCCGGATCTCGGGCCGGGAAAAGGCACACCTTACAATACTTTTGATAAAAATTCTTTCAGACGGTCGTTCTGAGGATTCTCGAAAAACTCTCGGGGCGTATTCTGCTCCATGATCTTTCCTTCATCCATGAACATGACTCTGGATCCCACTTCCTTGGCAAATCCCATCTCATGGGTCACGACCACCATGGTCATTCCGTCATCGGCCAGCTGCTTCATGAAATCCAGTACCTCCCGCACCATTTCCGGATCCAGCGCGGACGTAGGTTCATCGAACAGCATCACATCCGGATTCATGGCCAGTGAACGGACAATGGCGATCCGCTGCTTCTGTCCGCCGGACAGCTGCGAGGGATACTGCTCCGCCTTTTCCGGAAGACCAACCTTTTTCAGGAGCTCCATGGCTCTTTCATCCGCCTGCTCCTGGGTCATGATCCCCAGCTTGACAGGAGCGAGGGTGATATTCCTGCGGATGGTCAGATGGGGGAACAGATTGAAATGCTGGAATACCATTCCCATCTTCTGACGGATCACATTCAGTTCTTTTCCGGATGCCTTCGTGATATCCTTTCCCTCAAAAATGACCGATCCCTCTGTGGGGACCTCCAGCAGGTTCAGGCAGCGGAGAAAGGTACTTTTTCCGGAACCGGAAGGGCCGATGATGACCACCTTCTCGCCCTTCTCAATATGCTCGTCGATCCCGCAGAGCACCTGCTTGTCGCCAAAGGACTTATGTAAATTCTTAACGTCTATCACTCTTTGCCAGCCTCCCTTCAAACATGCTCAGAAGCTTGGTCAAAATGATGACCACGACCAGGTACATCAGCGCGGCGATGATCAGAGGCGTCAGATAATCATAGGTAGAAGCACCCACGTTCATGGCAGCCTTTGTCACATCGAGGACCGCGATGCCGCCCATGATGGAAGTCTCCTTGATCAGCACGATAAACTCATTGCCCAGCGCAGGCAGGATATTCTTGATCGCCTGGGGCATAATGATCGATTTCATGGTCTGCATCTCAGAAAGGCCCAGGGAACGTCCGGCTTCCGACTGTCCCCGGTCCACCGCTTCAATGCCGGCCCGGATGATCTCAGCCACATAAGCGCTGGAATTGAGGCCGAAGCAGATGACGCCTGCCAGTGTGGCAGGAAAACCGCGCATGGTAAAGATCATGTAGTACAGGATCATCATCTGCACATACACAGGCGTTCCCCGGATAATGGCGATATAGACATTGGCGATCCAGCCGAGAGGCCGGAACCCCTTCCGTCTGACGGCATTGTATTTGATCACAGCCAGAATGATGCCGATCACCACGCCCAGCAGCACCGCGAAGAAGGAAACCTCCAGAGTTACGCCAAATCCTTTTAAATAGGCCAGATAGCGGTCATTCTCCAGGAATGCCCTTGAAAAATGGTCTCCCAGATCTTGCAGCCAGCTCATATGGCATCCCTCCGTTTATTTTGTAGTATGATTGATGATGAATTCGTCTACCTTTCCTTCATCGACCAGCTTCTGAAGTACCTCGTTGATCTGATCGAGAAGCTCCGTGTTGCCCTTCTGGACCGCGATGGCATACTTGTCTGTGAACACTTCTCCGTCCAGGATTTCCAGATCATCATTTTCCTTTACCATTTCCTCAGCGGGAAGAGAATCCATGATGATGCAGTCGATCTTGTCATTTTTCAGGTCCATGGCAGCTTCCATGAACTTGTTATACTGCTTCAGATCCTTGACCCCCAGGTCGTCCTGGCAGTAGGTATCCGCCACAGTTCCGGCCTGTACGCCCACAACCGTATCGGCGGTCACGCCGTCCACAGAAGTCACTCTCTGAGCTTCCTTATTCACAACGACAACCTGTCTGGATGTGGTATATTCAATGGAAAAATCCATCTGCTCTTCCCTCTCGGGCGTTACGGAAATACCGGCCGCGGCAAAATCCACCTTGCCCTGCTGTACAGAAAGAAGGGCGCTGTCAAAGTTCATATTCTGGATTTCAAGCTCCTTTCCCATGGCCTTTGCGATCTCATTGGCAATGTCCACGTCCACGCCGACTACCGTCTTGCCATCCTCTGTATATTCATAAGGCGCGAATCCCGCCTCGGTGGCCATGATCAGCTTGCTGTCATCCTTTTCTGCCGCTGTCTCGTCAGAAGCCGCTGTCGTTTCTGCATCGTCGGCTGCTCCAGTCGTCACTGCCTCCGTCGTCTCCTTAGAATCTCCGGCGTCGTTTCCTTTTCCGCCGCATGCTGCCATGGAAAACACCATGATTCCTGTTAATAATACTGCTGCAAACTTTTTCATTTCTCTTTCTCCTCTCAGAATGTAAATTTATCTGCAAAATAGGCATCAAGCTCCGCGATCGGCACACGCACCTGTTCCATAGAATCACGGTCGCGCACCGTCACTGCCTGGTCATTTTCAGAATCAAAATCATAGGTCACACAGAAGGGCGTACCGATCTCATCCTGTCTTCTGTAGCGTTTCCCGATATTCCCTCTGTCATCAAACTCGCAGTTGTATTTTTTGCAAAGATCCTCGTAGATCTTGAATGCAGCTTCATTGAGCTTTTTGGAAAGGGGCAGCACGCCGATTTTCACCGGTGCGATTGCGGGATGGAAATGGAGCACGGTTCTTACATCTCCGCCCTCCAGCGTCTCCTCGTCGTAAGCGCTGCACAGGAACGCCAGTGTCACCCGGTCCGCGCCCAGAGAAGGCTCGATCACGTAAGGAATATATTTTTTCTTTTTCTCATCATCAAAATATCCCATATCCTCGCCGGAGGTATTCTGATGCTGGGTCAGGTCATAATCCGTCCTGTCCGCGATGCCCCAGAGCTCGCCCCAGCCGAAGGGGAACAGGAATTCGATATCCGTGGTGGCCTTGGAATAAAAGCTCAGCTCTTCCTTCGCGTGATCCCTCGCCCGCATCTCCTCGTCCTTCATGCCCAGAGACTTGAGCCAGTTGATACAGAAGGATTTCCAGTAAGCAAACCACTCCAGATCCGTATCCGGCTCGCAGAAGAATTCCAGCTCCATCTGCTCAAACTCTCTTGTACGGAAGGTAAAATTGCCGGGCGTGATCTCATTCCGGAAGGATTTTCCGATCTGTCCGATGCCGAAGGGAATCTTTTTCCTGGAAGTACGCTGCACATTTTTGAAGTTCACGAAAATGCCCTGAGCCGTCTCCGGCCTCAGATACACCACGTTTTTCGCGTCCTCCGTCACGCCCTGAAAAGTCTTGAACATCAGGTTGAACTGACGGATATCCGTAAAGTCCTTTTTGCCGCAGCTGGGGCAGACAATATCATGGGAATCGATATATTCCTTCATCTCCTCCTGGGTCCACCCGTCCACGGAGCCCTCGATGGAGATCCCGTGTTCTTCCATGTAATCTTCGATCAGCTTGTCCGCGCGGAACCGCTCCTTACAGCACTTGCAGTCCATGAGCGGATCGCTGAAGCCTCCGATATGTCCGGAAGCGACCCAGGTCTGGGAATTCATCAGGATCGCGCAGTCCACTCCCACATTGTAGGGATTTTCCTGAATAAACTTCTGCCACCAGGCCCGCTTCACATTATTCTTGAGCTCAACGCCGATATTGCCGTAATCCCAGGTGTTGGCCAGGCCGCCGTAGATTTCGGAGCCCGGATAGACAAAACCGCGGGATTTGGCCAGGGCCACAATTTTTTCCATTGTCTTTTCCATAATAATCGTCCTCTCCATTTCCTGATTCAATTGATTTCTATCGGAATACAATATAGCAAATGCCGGAATCCGGGGTCGTCACCGTATGTTCATCGTCAACTGTCACGCCGGTGGTCACATAACGCACAGTGCCCTCCACCTGCATGGTAACGCCGCCCTCGATCTCCACCACATGATACTTTTCATTTTCCAGGACATCTTCGAGGGCTGTATCCTCGCCGTCCGCATTCTGAAAGCTTCCTTCCGGAGCAAGCTCGGCAACCGTGGATTTCTGAAGGGTGGAAATCCCGCCCGTCATGCCGGCTGTCCCGTTAAATTCCAGATAATCCCCGCAGGAAGCATAATCCAGGAACAGGGTCGCGATCTCATTCTCCACATTCAGAGACTGCACCGCCACCGGAAGCGTCGTATTTTTATCAGCGTCATCCTGATACGCCAGCGCCTGGGATCCATGCTCCTCATTATAAGACGAAACCGCCTGTTCTACATAGGCCGTCAGCTCATCGGCGTTATAATTGCTTCCTGTAAAGGTCTCAATATCCGCGCTGACGACAGATCCGTCTTTTTTTACATATATGCTGCTGGATTCCGGTTCAAAGGTGATCCTGCTTCCGCAGCCGCAGCCGGAAAAAAGGACCGTTACGGCAAGCAGCATCATCAGAAAAAATGCAGATTTTTTTCTCATAATTTTTCTCCTCCTCACAAACTTTAATCATTGTACCTTGTTTCGAGGATATTTTCAATATGTTTTCTTGATGCAAAACATAAGAATTTATTACGAAAATATGATATCCATGCTGTTCAGTACCTGCTCGGATTTCAGTTCCCGGTCCAGAAAACGCTTCTTGTTTTTCCTGACTGCCTCTGTAAACTCCGAAAGCACCTCCTCCGAGACCGCGAATGTGAACAGTTTTTCCACCGGCGTGCTGATCACAAAATCCACCGTATACTGCCCGGCCTCGCTGAGACCGGAGAAATATCCTCTGTCAAAATCCCCGTTCATCGCCATCATGCGCAGCTCATAAACGGCACGGACCAGCCGGTTGTCAAGACTCTCCCTGCTCAGGGCGCGCAGCGCCTGGTAAAGCAGCTTGAGCGTCACGAATTCGTCTCCGTTTTCCCGGGAATAATAATCGGCCAGCTCCAGGAAATAATAGCCCGGATACACATATTCCATTCTGGACGTGACCTCTTCAAAATAATTGGTGATGGAAAGCTGTCTGAGGGTAAAGGATGTGCGTCCCTCATAAAGCCAGAAATCCCCGAAGCAAAACGGTCTTGTGCCGGAAATAAGCGGGCTGTTCTGTCTCCTCGCGCCCTTCGCGAAGGCAGAGAGCTTGCCCCGCTCCCTTGTCAGAATCACAACCCGCTTGTCATATTCTCCCACAGGCCCGGAAGAAAGAACAAGCCCCGTGACCTGAATCAGATTGTCATCTACTCTGTCCGAAAACGCCCGTCCCATCTCCAGCCTCCTTATTTTTCCTTCTGATAGCCGTAATTTTTCAGATACAGCTCATTGTCCCGCCAGTCTTTTCTCACCTTGACCCAGAGCTTCAGATTGACCCGCTCCTCCATCATCTTTTCTATGTCGTGCCGGGCGCTGCTTCCGATCTTCTTCAGCATGGCGCCGTTTTTCCCGATGATGATGCCCTTGTGGGACTCCCTCTCACAGATGATCTCCGCCTCAATGTCGCAGATGCCGTTTCCCCGCTCCTTCATTTTCTCCACCGTCACGGCGATCCCGTGGGGGATCTCATCCTGAAGACAGCGCAGCGCCTTCTCCCGGATGATCTCCGCCGCGATCTGCCGCATGGGCTGGTCGGTGACCGTATCCTCATCGTAATACATGGGGCCGCAGGGCAGATACTTCATCAGCACCTCCAGCACCGTATCCAGATTGTCATTTTTCAGCGCGGACACCGGAATGATCTCTGAAAAGGGATACGCCTTCTGGTACGTGTCGATATAAGTCAGGATCTTTTTCTTCTCAACCGTATCGATCTTGTTGATCACCAGAACGACCGGCACCTTCACCTGCTTCAGCAGCTCCAGAATGTGCTGCTCGCCGGCCCCGATATAAAGGGAAGGCTCCACCAGCCAGAGGACCACGTCCACGTCCTTAAGGGTCCGCTCCGCCTCTCCTGTCATAAAAGCGCCCAGCTTGTTCTTGGCCCTGTGGATCCCCGGCGTGTCAAGGAAGACGATCTGCCCTCTGTCATCGGTGTAGACTGTCTGTATTCTGTTTCTTGTGGTCTGCGGCCTGTCGGAGGTGATCGCGATCTTCTGCCCGATGAGATGATTCATCAGAGTTGATTTCCCCACGTTCGGCCTTCCGATCAGCGCCACAAATCCCGATTTTTTCTGTTGTTCCATAAACTCTTCATCCTTACCGCGGCTTCCTGTCCCGCGCTTACGCGTCCAGCCGCCTGATCTCCCTGAACAGATGCTTCTCCGCCTGGATCTTGCTGTCCCCGCCGAGGGCGCAGATGTCGCCGGAATCCAGCACAGCCCGGGCAATGTCCGCAAGAGCCCGGATATCCGCCTCGCAGGCGCCGAGCACCTCATCCCGCTCCTTCTGGAGCATCTCCTGGGTGATGCCGGACAGATACATGCTCATGTTCCGGACGCCCCTGGCGGAAGGATTCAGCGGCGTATCCATTCCGCTGATGGTGCCGATGACATATTTGGTCATATCCCGCTCATCGGCCCGGAACTGCTCCAGATATTCCGGAACCCCCTCAAAGACCTGGCTGGTCTTTTCCAGATTGGGATCCCGGTAGGAGACGAAATATCCGTCTCCGCTCCGCCCGAATCCGCTCATGACGCCATAGGCGCCGCCCTTCACCCGCACCTGGATCCACAGATAATCATAGCTCAGGATCACCTGCAGGATCCGGAGGGCTCCGGTATAGGAATATCCGGCTGTCTTAAAGTTGCCGCACCGCGCCACATACTGCACCTGGGAAGAAATCTGGAAGCCTTCGTTCTTCTGCTCCAGATGCACCTGCTCCGGCAGAATAACGCCCACAGGGCATTCCTTCTTCTCTCCGCCCGATTTCAGGCTGCCCAGGAACCGGGGAAACGCTTCTTCAACGGCCTGGTACCCTGCTGCATCTCCGGTAAAGCCCACCATCATATTTTCCAGGCAGAAAATCTGTTCCATCAGCTCTCTCAGCTTCGCGAACAGCGTGTCCTTCTCCTGGTCAAACTGTTTTTCCAGCCTGTCCAGGAACTGATAATAGGCGATTCCGCCCACCGCGTCTCCGTAAGCGGCCGACGGAGAATGATAGGAGCCAGCCCGCAGAAGAGCCGCCGAATGGCCTGCCGCCGCCAGCATCTCCCGCACTCTGGAGCGGGTTCTCGCCACCAGCTCCTTCACCCGCTTTTCATCCTCGATCACCGATGAATGGATGATCTCATCGATAAAGGAAAGGGCTTTGCCAAATTTATCGTGGAAGGCTTTCGCGGAGAACTCAAAGGATGTCCGGAAGGCGCCCTGCCGGTCCGGCAGCGGATAGCTTCCCAGCACCGTGCTGATTCCGCCTGTCTCAATATTGATCTCATTGGAAAGCTCCAGATACGAATGCTCCTTTGTGCTGACCATGCCCAGCACAGTCTTCAGCAGTCCCAGATACGGCCAGTCCTCTTCCTTCGTCCGGCTTGCGTCAAACAGAAGCCGGATATAACCGATGCCGCTGGTAAACAGCTCCGTATGGATCACCGGTACGCCGTCCAGTGACTTCTTTGTATAATTGAGGTCTGCCGTTTCTTTTCTGATGTCTTCCCTGGAAAGCATGGGAATGGTTTCCAGCGCCTCCTTTGAGGAGGGCTCCTGCTGATATTCTTTCAGTTCCCTTGTGGCGCTGATCAGGGCCTGACGCTCTCCGGCGCTCATGGCCGCCAGCTTCTCCTCCAGCCTTGCCGCCAGCTTTTCCTCCCGTTCTCGATCCAGCCCCTTCTTCGGGGACAGCACGATCACGGCCTGATGAAGGCTGTTGAGCAGATAGTCGGTGATCAGGGCTTCAAAATATCCGTCCTTTTTATGCGCTTTCAGATAAGCGAAGGTATCCTCAAATTCCAGGTGCATAAACGGATCGTCTTCCCTGTAAAGCCAGCTGTCAAAGCACTGCAGTCCGTAGATCAGTCCCTTGGGGTAGGCTCCGAAATCTGCTTCTCTGTATTTGAATTCATAAAAATTGATGCCCGCTTCCAGGGTTTTCTCACCGATCCCCTCCTCCGCGAGCTTTTCCAGAGTCTCCCGGATCACCGTAAGAAATTGTTCCTTCTGGGCCTTTTCCGCGTTCTTGGCAACCACAGAAAAGATCGGCTGCAGGATGCCGCTGTCATATCCGCCGTAAATATCAGTCCCGATCCCGGCATCGATCAGCGCCTGTTTGAGAGGGGCGCCCGGCGCCGAGAGAAGGGCGTACTCCAGGATCTGGAACGCCACGTACAGCCGCGCATCCAGGTCTGTTCCCACGACCGTATTGACAGAAAGATACGTCTTTCCCTTCTCCGACTCATCCTCCCCGACGGGATAAAAGAGCTCATATTCACTGGCCGGAAGAGAAGGAGACTGGAGCGGGATTTCCGAATCCACAAAAGTCCTGTCGTAATGGCTCAGATATTCCCTGTCAAGGAATTCCAGCTTTTCTTCCATATCCATGTTTCCGTACAGATAGATATAACTGTTGGAGGGATGATAATAATTCTTATGAAAAGCGAGAAACTGTTCATAGGTCAGATTGGGAATTTCATCCGGATCCCCGCCGGATTCAAACCGGTATGTGGTATCCGGGAACAGGACCGTCTTCGTATACCGGTCCAGGATGCTCTCCGGCGAGGAAAACACGCCCTTCATTTCATTATAGACGACTCCGTTCAGGGTCAGAGGGCCGTTCTCCTCCTCCAGCTCATAGTGCCAGCCCTCCTGCCTGAAAATCTTTTCATTCCTGTAAATGTTCGGATGGAACACCGCGTCCAGATAGACATCCATCAGATTCTGAAAATCCTTGTCATTGCAGCTGGCCACCGGATAGACTGTCTTATCCGGATAGGTCATCGCATTGAGGAAGGTGTTCAAAGACCCCTTCACCAGTTCCACAAAGGGATCTTTCACAGGGAATTTTTCCGAACCGCAGAGCACGGAATGCTCCATAATATGCGGAACGCCGGTGCTGTCCTGAACCGGCGTCCGAAATCCGATGGCGAACACTTTGTTCTCGTCGCTGTTTTCCATCAGAAAAACCCGGGCGCCGCTCTTTTTGTGACGCAGAAGCTTCGCCCTGGAATCAAGTTCCGCGATATTTTTCTCTTTTATCAGCTCGTAAGCCTGAAAAATGCTTTCACTGCTCATGTTTGTCTTCGCTGCTCCTTTCACTGTCCATACGAGGTCAAAATCACATCAGATGTTTCCCACAAATTTGTCCTTCAGCACCGCAAAGAATTCCCTCACCATATAATTTGGCAGAAGGATCGGGTCCGATTTCGCGGCGATGCCCGTCACGTTCCTCATGCCCTGCTTTTCCGCGATCTTAACGGAACGGAACACATGAAATCCGTTGGTCACAATTCCCACCGAAGCTTCCTCATCCGCGATCAGAGCCCGGCTGAAGGTCAGATTTTCCTCCGTGCTCGTCGCGTTCCGCTCCATGATGATCCGGTCCCTTTCAATTCCTTTATCGAGCAGATAACCGCGCATGGCCGCCGCTTCCGAAATATTTTCCCCGGGTCCCTGCCCGCCTGTCACGATCACCTTTGTATCCGGATTCTCTTCCAGATAATCATACGCCGCGTCCAGTCTGTACCGCAGGGATTTGGTGATTCTGTCGCCCCTCACCTGAGCCCCCAGGACGACCAGATAATCCACAGGTTTTTCTTCCGGCTTTACAAGCATATAGAAAAGGATCATGCATTCCACGACCGCGAAGCATAAAAGAACCATGGAAACGGTCGTCAGGATCGGCACCTTGATCCACGGCGGAAGCCCCCGGAATCCGGCTCTGAACCGGCGGAGACTGAACAGCACCGCAAGCACCGCCATGAAAATGCCGAAAGCCAGCCAGAACAGCGAAAAAGACGCCTGCAGTCCGGCATAGCTCACGATGACCCCATAATATACAATTGATACCAAAGCAATTATCCCAAATAGTATGTTCATAGCTTTACCCTCCGGGATGAGAACTATTCAGCGCGCCCCTTTTTCCTCAGTATATCATATTTCTCAGGAATATGGGAAAGTTTTACCATCAGCCTCTGTCTGGCATGGGGAGCGCTCTCCTGGCGATTTCCTTCCTCGTCGCAGATTTCTTCCACCAGAACCTCCATATTTTCTCCTGACGGCTTCATGATCTCGACGGTCTCTCCCACGGAAAATTTATTTTTCTGTTCCAGGAAAAAACGCCCCTCTCCCGCGGGGTCCCCCGCGATTCCCAGATAAATAAAATCCTGCCTGTAGGTGCTGCTGTCGTAAATCTGGGTATCCGCTCCCGGTTTTCCGTAAAAGAATCCCGTCGTAAAGGGCCTTGTGGTGCATTTACCAATTTCAGCCTGGTACCATTCCAGATTGCTTCTGTACAGCTCCTCTGATTTCAGGCAGTCATCGATGGCCCTCCTGTAGGTTCTCGCCACCGACGCCACATACAGAGCGTTCTTCATCCGGCCCTCCACCTTCAGGCTGTCGATCCCCGACGACAGAAGGTCCGGGATATGCCCGATCATGCACAGGTCCTTGGAATTGAAGATAAAGCTGCCCCGTTCGTTCTCATAGACAGGGAAATATTCGCCCGGACGGCTCTCCTCCATCACCGCGTAATTCCAGCGGCAGGGATGGGTGCAGGCCCCCCGGTTGGCATCCCGCCCGGTCAGGAAATTGCTGAGCAGACACCGGCCGGAATAGGAAATGCACATGGCTCCGTGGATAAAGGTCTCAATCTCCATCTCTTCCGGGATGGCCTCTCTGATCTCCCTGATTTCCCGCAGGGACAGTTCTCTGGCGGATACCACCCGCTTCGCCTCCAGCCTGTGCCAGAACAGATAGGTCCCGTAATTGGTATTGTTGGCCTGGGTGCTGATATGCCGCTCGATCTCCGGCGCCTCCTCCAGCGCGATCTGGTAAACGCCCGGATCCGAAATGATCAGCGCGTCCGGCCGCATTGCCCTCAGCTCTCTGAAATAACGGCGCACCCCTGGAAGATCTTCGTTGTGGGCCAGGATGTTAGCCGTCACATAAACCTTCACGCCCCGCTCATGAGCAAAGGCAATGCCCTTCTCCATATCTTCTTTTGAAAAATTCTTTGCCTTTGCCCGCAGCCCGAAGGCCTCTCCGCCGATATAAACCGCGTCGGCGCCGTAGATCACCGCCGTCTTCAGAACCTCCAGGCTGCTGGCCGGGATCAGTAATTCTGGTTTTTTCAACTTGATTTCTCCTCACTGAATCTCTTTGTACTCACAGTCACTCCATCCCCGATGGGGATCACCGCCGTTTCCAGACAGTCCATATGCTTCAGCGCGTACAGGTATTCCCGCATCCTGGCATGGATGGTCCTGTTGCGTCTGGCCACGGCGTACCGGGACTCTATGATGTCGCCGTCCTGCAGCACATTGTCGGAAACGAGCACGCCGCCCTCCGGCATCAGTCTCAGGACATCCTCCAGGAAATGCAGATACTGTCCCTTGGCCGCGTCCATAAAGATAAAATCAAAGGGCGGCTCAAGCGTCTTCAGCACCTCAGCCGCATCCCCCGGAATCAGCGTGATGACGTTCTCCCTGCCCGCCCTTTTAAAATTTTCTCTTGCCGCCGGAATCCTTTTTTCATACTTCTCGATGGTGGTGATCGTACATCCCTCCGGCATACACTCACTCATGAGAATGGACGAATATCCTGTGGCCGTCCCCACCTCCAGGATCCTCCTGGGTCTTTTGATGGCCACCAGCGTCCTCAGGAGACTGGCCGTCTCCGGCCTGATAATGGGAACAAAGGCCTCCTTTGCCTCTTTCGCGATCTGTCTGCTCACCGGACTTCCCTCCGGCTCCAGCGAACGAATATATGTAATGATCCTTTCATCAACAATCATGGCTCTTCCTCCGCGCCGATCGCGGTGCCGGACAAAATGTCCAGGATTTCCTTCCCGGTCATATTGGAGTCCAGGGTGTAGGTGCCTGCCACCAGCGTGCTTCCGTAATAATATTTCTGGACGACGAACACCAGAGTACTGTCGATCAGCCCCTCTGATTCCAGCACGCCCCCGATCTCAAAAACGCTCTCATCCTCAGATATGGTCAAAGTCACCTCATGCGGATTTTCCTCTGTCCCTGTTTTTTCATCGAATACGGCCCTTCCAAATTCATAGGCCTTCACAGACAGGACGATCACACAGGTCACCACTGCCACGGATATGGCTATTTTCATGATCAGACGCAGAATCCGTGTCTTCATGCTGTTTCCTCCTGTCCGCAAAGGCCGTTGTCAGTTTCCTTAAATCTCCATGATGATCGGCAGGATCATGGGATTCCGCTTCATCTTCTTCCAGATGTAATCACTCAGGCTGTCGCGGATCACACCCTTGATCTTGCCCCAGTCGCTCACCTTTTTGTCCAGACAGCGGCGCACCGCGTCCTCCACCACAGAATGAGCTTCTTCCATCAGATTCTCTGACTCTCTCACATAGACAAATCCTCTGGATACAATATCCGGCCCGGCCAGCAGCTCATTGTTGTGCCGGTCCAGCGTCAGGACTACGATGATAATGCCGTTCTGGGCCAGGTTCTGTCTGTCGCGGAGCACAATATTGCCCACATCTCCGACGCCCAGACCATCCACCAGAACGGGACCCGCTGTCACATTGCCCACAATATGGGCCTCATCCTGGCTGACCTCCATCACATTTCCGGAGCGCATAATAAAAATATTCTCCTCCGGCACGCCCATTTCATGAGCGATCTCGGCCTGAGCCCTGAGATGGCGGTATTCCCCGTGTACGGGGAACGCGAACCTGGGCTTCACCAGAGAATAGATCAGCTTCAGGTCTTCCTTGCAGGCATGCCCTGAAACATGGGTATCCTGGAAGATCACCTTCGCGCCCTTGGCAGAAAGCTCATTGATCACCTGGGTCACGGCCTTCTCGTTGCCCGGAATCGGCGTAGAGCTGAAAATGATCGCGTCGCCTGAATTGATCGACACCTTTTTATGCAGATCCGCCGCCATCCTGGACAGAGCTGCCATGGATTCGCCCTGGCTGCCGGTGGTGATCAGAACGGTCTTCTCCGGCGGATAATTATTCAGGTGGGCGATGTCCACCAGTGTCCCGTCCGGGATCTTGATGTACCCCAGCTCATTGGCAATGCCGATGATGTTGACCATGCTGCGGCCCTCCACCACGACCTTTCTGCCGTATTTATAAGACGAATTGATGATCTGCTGCACCCGGTCCACATTGGAGGCGAAGGTCGCCACTATGATCCGGCGCTCTTTGTTTTCCTCAAACAGCCGGTCGAAGGTCCGTCCCACCGTCCGCTCGGACATGGTATAGCCGTCCCGGACCGCGTTGGTGCTGTCCGCCATCAGGGCCAGCACGCCTTTTTTGCCCAGCTCCGCGAATCTGGGCAGATCCACCGGATCTCCGAACACCGGCGTATAGTCAATTTTAAAGTCTCCCGTATGAACGATGGTTCCCACCGGAGTAAAAATGGCAAAGGCCGCCGCATCCGCGATGCTGTGGTTTGTCCGGATAAACTCCACCCGGAAGCATCCCAGATTCACGGACTGGCCGTATTTCATCACCTTGCGCTTCACAGACCTGGTCATGCCCCGTTCCTTCAGCTTGTGCTCAATGATCCCCATGGTCAGCTTTGTGGCGTACACGGGCACATTGATTTCCTGAAGCACATAGGGGATCGCCCCGATATGGTCCTCATGGCCATGGGTGATCACAAACCCCTTTACCTTGTGTATATTTTCCCTTAAATAAGTGATGTCCGGGATGACCAGATCGATCCCCAGCATATCATCGCTGGGAAACGCCAGTCCGCAGTCCACCACAATCATACTGTCCTCGTATTCAAAGACAGTCATGTTCATTCCGATCTGTTCCAGTCCGCCCAAAGGAATGATCCGCAATTTTGAATTTCCTTTTTGTTTCAAATAACGCACCTCTCACTTTCCGTTCAGATTTTTCGTTTTCCGCTCATTCAGAATTCAAGATCCACGTCCTCAAGAAGCTCTCTGAAAATCCTGGCCAGATACTGCTGTTCCTTTTCGTCCTCAACAACCTCATAAATGGCCGTAGCCTCTTCCGGCTTGGAAATATCCTTCAGAATGTAACACTCACCGTCGCCTTCCTGCGAATCGGTCACAAGCACATAATCACAGCCTGCCACTCTCGTCTCTTCCAGCACATAGCAGGGCAGCTCTTCCCCATCTTCAGAGGTCAGAATAATCTTCTCATCCATATTCTCACCAAACTTTCTCTGATTCAACGCAATTTTGCCGCACAAAATCACAGGGAGTCCAGATATCCCTGTAAAATCAGTACCGCCGCAATTTTATCCACGTAATGTTTTCTGTTCTCTCTGCGGACCCCCGCTTCGATCAGCGCCCTGTCCGCTGCCACAGTGGTCAGTCTCTCATCCCAGAGCTCCACCGGAAGTCCGGTCCTTTTTCTCAGTTTTTCCGCAAACGCGGCTGACTTTTCCGCCCGCTCGCCAATGTCTCCGTTCATATGCTTCGGATAACCGACTACGATCTTCTCTACCTGATACTGCGCGATCAATGCCTCAAGACGCGCCAGGGTACGCCTCAGCTGATTCTCATTTTCCCGTCTCACAGTCTCCACGCCCTGAGCTGTGAGTCCAAGAGGATCACTGACAGCCACTCCGACCGTCCTGGCACCAAAATCCAGTCCCATGATTCGCATCATACTGTTTGTCAGCCCTTCAGCTTGCTTTCGATATACACCTGTACCAGTTCCTCCAGGATCTCATCCCGGTCAAGCTTGGTGATCAGGCTTCTGGCGCTGTTGTAGCTGGTAATGTATGTCGGATCGCCGGACATGATATAGCCGACAATCTGATTGATCGGATTATATCCCTTTTCCCGCAGCGCCTGATAAACCTTTGCCAGGATCTCTCCCGCCTCCATCTGGTTTTCCTGTGATGTATTGAAAAATTGTGTTCTGTGTAAATCTCCCATTTTTTCACGTCCTTATATGCTTGTAGTTTTTATTTTAATACAAATCATACTGGCAGGCAAGCTGTTTTTATCTTCCCGGCTCCATACATGCCATAAGCCGCGCTCAGCCGTTGGGCGCAAGGCTGGCTGAAAGCAGCCTGTCGTCCAGAACGCCGGTGATCTTCACCGTTCTGACCGTTCCCGGCGTCAGCATATCCCGGTTCTCCTCTGTTTCCTTTACGGCCACCTTCACATATTCCCTGGTAAAGCCGGTCACATACGTATCCAGGCCGAACTGACGGGCTTCTTCAAACAGAACCTCCACGGTTTTGTCCCGGTAGTAATAATGGAACGCGTCTGTCATCCGGCCCGCCGTCTGCAGAACCACATGGCTTCTCGAAGACTTTTCCTGCTCCGGCACCTGATCCGGCATTCCGGCCGCTTTCGTTCCCTTTCTCGCGGAATATTTGAACACATGAATTTCGTAAAGCTGGATTTTCTTCAGGAAACTGAGGGTCTCCAGAAATTCCTGTTCCGTCTCTCCCGGAAATCCCACGATCACGTCTGTGGTAATGGCCGGATGCTCAAAATACCGGCGGATCAGCCTGCATTTTTCTTCATACTCCGCCGTCGTATAATGACGGTTCATGCGGCGCAGCGTGGCGTCGCATCCGCTCTGCAGCGACAGATGGAAATGGGGACAGACCTGTCTGACGGAGGCCAGCTCCTTTACAAAATCCTCCGTGATGATCCCCGGCTCCAGCGATCCCAGACGGATCCGCTCGATCCCTCCAACCTGCGCTGTCTGCCGGATCACTTCCAGAAGAGAAGCGGGTTCTTCCAGATCCTTCCCGTATGAAGAAAGATGAATGCCGGTGAGGACCACTTCTTTGTAGCCAGCCGCCGCAAGCCGCTCCACCTCCGCCAGAATATCAGGCAGCGCCCTGCTTCTGATCCTTCCCCGCATATAGGGGATGATGCAGTAGCTGCAGAACTGATTACAGCCGTCCTGGATTTTGATAAACGCCCGGGTGTGTTCCGCCGTCCTGTTCAAAGACAGCTCTTCATACTCTTTTACGTGGGACATATCCAGGACAGCCGCTTCCGTCAGTCTGTTTTCGTTTTCCGCGCTTTGCCCCGCATGTTCTTCCTGATCCGCGCCGGCCGCTCTTCTTTCTTTTTCATTCCAATACGTCTCAAGCAGCTGGACCAGCCTCGATTTCTGATTGTTTCCGATGATCAGGTCCGCATCCCCCGATGAAAGCACCGCCTCCTGTTCCTCCTGCACGTAACAGCCCGCGGCCACGATCACCGCGTCCGGATTCTGCTTTCTCGCCCGGTGGAGCATCTGCCTGGATTTCCGGTCCGCCATATTCGTCACGCTGCAGGTATTGATCAGATAAACGTCCGCCTTTTCCTCAAAGGCAACGATCTCATAGCCCGCTTCTTCCAGAAGCTGCTGCATGGCTTCTGTCTCATAGGCATTGACCTTACATCCAAGATTGTGAACGGCTGCTCTCCTTTTCTGTTTTTCCATCATGCAAATTCGTTCCTTTCATGTTCGGCGGGCATACGCGCGCGTTCCGCAGGAAGCCCGAAAACCGTAATTTCAGCGTTAAATCTGTGTAATTCTTTCCCGGCTCCTCTTGACTTTTCCCTCATTTCTGGCTAGTATTATATCAGAGTAAGTTTGAGGCTGTTTTTAAGCCTTACAGATAGAGATCAGGAGGGAGTAGTTTCATGAAAACAGTACAGATTTCTTTGAATTCCATTGACAAAGTCAAATCCTTTGTAAACGATTTGACAAAATACGATTATGATTTTGATCTGGTATCCGGACGTTATGTGATCGACGCGAAATCCATCATGGGCATTTTCAGCCTGGATTTATCAAAACCGATCAACCTGAATATTCATGCGGAAAGCAATATCGATACCATCATGGAAACTCTGAAGCCCTACTTGATCGAAAATTCTGCTGAAGCATAATCACCGCAGACATCATCCGCCGCGGGGATCTTTCTGAAAGATCCCCGCTTTTTTCATTCCAGCCCGATCCGTATGATCTCCCGCCCTTCTATGGCCTCTTTCACCATGGCGTCTATTTTCTCCGCCAGTTTTTCCTCTGAACGGCGTATGATATTCAGATTCGGCTTGGTCACCGGATGCTTTGCCACAAAAATGGTGCAGCAGTCCTCAAAGGGCTGGATCGACGTCTCAAAGGTATCGATTTTCTGCGCCACATCCACAATGTCCTGTTTGTCAAATCCGATGACCGGACGGTAAACCGGCATATGGCAGACCTCGTTGGTACAGGCCAGGCTCTGCATGGTCTGGGAAGCCACCTGCCCGATGCTCTCTCCGGTGATCAGTCCCAGCGCGCCGTTTTCCTCCGCTATGGTCTGGGCGATCCGCATCATATACCGGCGCATGATGATCGTCAGCTCCGCGTGGGGACACATATCATAAATATACAGCTGGATATCCGTAAAATTAATGATATGCAGATCCATGGGGCCGGCGTACCGGGACACCAGCCGGGCCAGGTCCACCACCTTTTCCTTCGCCCGCTCGCTGGTATAGGGCGGCGCGTGGAAATAGACCGCGTCAATCTTGACGCCCCGCTTCGCGATCATCCAGCCCGCCACAGGGCTGTCGATGCCGCCGGAAAGGAGCAGCATTGCCTTCCCGCTGGTTCCCACGGGCATGCCGCCGGGTCCCGGGATCACCCTGGAATACACATTGATCCGCTCCCGTACTTCCACATAGAAGAACACATCGGGATTATGAACATCCACCTTCAGAGAAGGAAAGGCTTCCAGGATCGCCTCTCCCAGGGCGGCGTTGATCTCATTGGAATCCATGGGATAGCTCTTCTTTGCTCTTTTCGTCTGCACCTTGAAGGTAAAATTTCCTTCCGGATGCACGTTTCTCACATAATCCACCACCCGGTCCTTCAGATCTTCAAATCCATTGTCGTCGAACTGGACCATGGGACAGATGCCCGCGATGCCGAACACATACTGCAGATGTCCGATCACCTCGTCAAAATCAAAGCGGATCTCCGATTCCAGATAGATCCGTCCGGATTCCTTGCGGATCCGGAAGTCTCCTTCCACGTCCCTCAGGGCGAAGCGGATCTGTCTGATCAGCGCGTCCTCGAACAGATAACGGTTTTTTCCTTTGATCCCGATTTCCGCGTATTTGATCAGAAATGCGTGGAACAGATTGTCATGGGCAAACATATTACATCCTCCTGTATCTGCGAAGTACCGGCAGAAGCCCGGCAAGCGTCTGCACAGTGTAACGGATTTCTTCCTCTGTGGTAAAGATGCTGAAGCTGAACCGCAGCGTGGAATCCAGCAGCTCCCTTCTCACACCGATCCCCTGCAGCGTGCCGCTCAGGGCCGGATGATTGGAGGAGCAGGCCGAACCGGAAGAAACGTAGATTCCCTTTTCCTCCAGCGCGTGAAGCAGCACTTCGGCGCGCACGCCCTCAAAGCTGACGCTGACCACATGAGGCGCGCTCCCTCTTCCCGGCAGACCGTTGACTGTCACTCCGGGCAGCTCGCTGACCAGCCCCGCGAACAGCTCCCGGATCCCGTACATGGCGTCTATTCTGGCCTCATGATCCCGGTAGATTTCCTCCGCGGCCGTTCCCAGTCCCGCGATCCCCGGCACATTGTGGGTGCCGGAACGCATCCCCTTCTGCTGGCCGCCTCCGAACACCACCGGAAGGATCTTCGTTCCCTGCCGCACATACAAAAATCCCACTCCCTTGGGACCGTGAATCTTATGGCCGCTCACAGACAGAAGATCGATGTGTTCCTTCTGCGGGCAGATCCTGTACTTGCCGTATGCCTGGATGGCATCCACATGAAACACCGTTCTCGGATTTTTTTTCTTGATCAGCGCTCCGATCTCTCCGACCGGATTCACAGAACCGATCTCATTATTGACATACATCACTGATACCAGAGCCGTTTCCTCATCCACTGCCGAAAGAAGCGCCTCTGTCTTCACATGTCCGTGCTCATCCACGGGAATGTAGGTCACTTTCCAGCCCTCTTCCTCCAGATGCCCGAATACATTGTACACCGAGGCGTGCTCGATGGTGGTGGTGATAATATGTTTTCCCGTCCGTTTTCCGGCTCTGGCCGCGCCGATAATGGCCATATTGTTGGATTCTGTCCCGCCGGACGTAAAGATGATCTCCGACGGCGACGCCTTCAGGGTCTTTGCCACCTGCGCGGCCGCCTCTTTCACGTAGTGCTCCGCCTCCAGCCCTTTCTTATGGAGCGAGGAGGGATTTCCATAATCCTCCATCATGGTTTTCACCACAATGTCCCGCACGGAATCCAGCGCTCTTGTGGTGGCAGAATTGTCCAGATATGCTTCCATCATGTATGTTCCCTCATTCTATCAGATGATCTGTATTGTTATTTTTCCAGCTGAAGCATCAGAGCCGCCAGCAGGGCAAAGCCCGCCGTCTCTGTCCTGAGGATCCTTCTTCCCAGGGAAATCGCCTGAAATCCCTTCTCTTCCGCGTACGCGGCCTCTTCTCTGGAAAAGCCGCCCTCCGGCCCGATAAAAATGGCGGTTCTGGTTCCCGGCCTTACTTCCGACAATACCTGTCTTGTGTATTCCATACCTTCCGCGTTCTCATAGGGAAACAGCCTGCAGTCAAAATCCGCCGCCGAATCGATGGCGTCCCGAAACTTCATCACCGGCATGACCCGGGGCACCACGGTCCGCTTAGACTGCTTCGCGGCACTCTCTGAAATCGCGTTCCAGCGTCTCAGCTTCGCCTCCGCCTTTTTCTCGTCCAGCCGCACCACCGTCCGTTCTGTGACCACCGGCACAATGCTCCGGATTCCCAGCTCTACATTTTTCTGGATCACCAGCTCCATCTTGTCTCCCTTAGGAAGGGCCTGATAGAGCACGATCTCCGCGGGAAGCTCCGTGCCGTCCTCGTCCAGAGAAAGAAGCTCCAGAAAGACCGCGTCCTGTTCTCCGCTTTTTCCAAAGGCGCTGATGCGGCAGTTATAGCACAGTTTTTCTCCGTCGCTGATCCGCAGCTTGTCGCCCGGCTTCATGCGGAGCACATTTTTGATATGATTCACATCCGGCCCCGTGATCGCGGCTTCCCCCTCGCCGATGGCCGTCCTGTCCACAAAAAACAAATACATGCCGTTCCTACTTCTTTCTCACAACGATTGACACCCAGTCATTCTGACGGGCGGTTTCCAGTATCTCCCACCGGGGATTGGCCTCAAAGGCAGCTCTGACCTCGTCCTCTTTCGTGTTGATGATGCCGGACGTGATAAAAATACCGCCTTCCTTCAGATGCTTCCCGGCCTCTCCCTGAAGCGCGATGATCACGGGAGCCAGGATATTGGCCACAGCCACATCGTAAACGCCGGTTCCGGCCTTTTCCTGAAGGGCCCCGTCATCGATGATATTGCCCGTTTCCAGAACGAACTGAGTCTCCGTGATCCCGTTCACCTCCGCGTTTTCCCGGGCCGCCGCCACCGCATTTTCATCCAGGTCTGTGCCGAAGGCAAAGGATGCCCCCAGCTTCAGCGCCGCGATCGCCAGAATTCCGCTTCCGGTCCCCACATCCAGCACCCGGTCCCCCGGCTTCATGTATTTCTGAAGCTCTCTGATGCAGAGCTGGGTCGTCTCATGGGAGCCTGTCCCGAAGGCGGTTCCCGGATCGATCTCGATCATCAGCTTTCCGCTCATGCCCTCCGGAATTTCTTCCCAGGTCGGCTTGATCAGAAGATCATCCACCAGAAACGGCTTAAAATACCGCTTCCAGTTATTGATCCAGTCCTTATCCTCGGTCTCGGAGCAGGTGATCGTCGCCTCTCCCAGATCCACAAAGCCGCGCAGCTCCTCCAGCCCCTTCTGCACCCCTGCCAGGCAGGCAGCCTGATCAGCCTCCAGATCCAGGTAAAAGGATACTCTGGCCGTTCCGTCATCCGGGGGAAGCTCGGGCAGAATGTCAATGAACATCCCCTTCGTCTCCGACTGTGTGAGCGGAACATTGTCCTCGATCTCAATCCCTTCTATTCCCTGCTCATCCAGCATACTGCTGATAAAATCAACCGCCTCTGTGGTCGTATCGATCGTATATTTTTTCCATTTCATAAGCTTCTCCCTTTCCTGCGGGCCGGTACAGCCGCTGTCCTAACTATCTAGTATAGCGAAAACTGCCTGTCTGCGCAAGCGTTACTTTCTCTCCCATATCCTATATTCGCTCTCTGCCGGTAAAAACAAGGCAGGCATGACCCATATGAGCCGCGCCTGCCCTGCTTCAGGCAGTCTGCCTTCCGGCAGTCTCCCTTCCCGTTCCTTTTACCATATGATCTGAATGCTGCGCGCCGTTGTCTGCGGCGGAATGCTGGCAGTCATAAAGTTTTCGTGGGCAATCCTGACCACTCTGCCGGGGCGGAGCGCCTGGACCCCCACCGGCCTGCCCATCCGGTTGATGATGGGCGTATCATCAGTCAGGATAAACCGTTTCTGCGTATTGACATTGCCGGGACTTCCTGTGTACAGAGAATGAGTCGCTTCATCATAATAAGCGATCCGTCCTGTGGTGACAGCCAGATCCTGTCCCGGCTCCCGGCGGACGATCACCAGATATGCATTGGACTGAGGCGGAATGCTTCTGGTCATCCGCGCCGAAAATACCACGTCCACTCTCGATCCCGTCTGAATGCAGCAGGCGCACAGCTCCTGCCCGTCAGAATTCAGGATCACCGTCCTTTCACTGAGATTCAGCCTGACATTTTCAACGGACTGCGTCATCTGGTCCGGTCCGGACGCCGTGTAAGAGATCACAATGGATCCGCCGGCGTCTTCCGGACAGCTGGTCTCTTCCACCAGTGCATTGTCTATCCGTATGATATTCCCCCGCCGGACCATGGTTCCCTGCTGTTCCTGATTCATATCCATATTCTCCAAAATACGCGTTTCATTTTATCATATGCGGATCCGCTCTTCCTGGTACCAATACGCTGTCATTACACCACATCCTTCCGTTTCTCCAGACCACACTGGATCAGACCGCAGAGGATCCCATCAGCTCGTTTCTGTTTCAATGATTTCAGTTACATCAACACCGAGAGCTTTTGCAATCTTCCCAGCCGTCTCTGGGCGAAGCTCCGCGCCCCCTGCTGCCTGACACAATGAACTCCTTGGAATTCCCGCAGCAACAAGATCTTTCTGTCTCATGCAAGCCCGCGCCCGGGCAGGCTCGTATTTCTTTCTATCCAGCTTCATTTTGCACCCCCTTTCTAAATTAGTGCAATGTACTAATTCGATTGACTAAACGATAATTTTCTATTATTATTTATTTGAGGAGGTTTTATATTATGGGATTAGGAATACGCATAAAAGAAATTTTAAAAACGCGAGGTTTAACTATAAAAGAATTGTCCCAAATGTCTGGCGTCTCAATCAACACCTTGTATTCAATCACAAAACGCGATAATAATATGGCACGATATGACATTGTCCACAAAATCGCTACAGCTTTAAATATGAGTGCTGAAGAATTGACCGGCCAAAAAATAGATGATAGTAAGGCTGAAAACATTAAAAATGCACGCTTGCATGAAATTCTTCCTCAGACCGAAGATGAAACAGCACCCTTAGATAATATGATGAATCTTATAAATATGTTTTCTGGGACAGATTTTCCCGCAAATAATCCAAACGGTAATGAATACACAGAAGAAGAGCTGAAGAAAATATCAGAATTTGCAGAATTTTTGAAAAGCCAAAGAGATAAGAATAACTCTAAATAAATACTACCAGTCCAAAATCGGACGCGTAGCACCATGACAATATAATATACTTACCAGGGGAGCTGATAGGGCGATTACGCCAGCCGCCGGAATCTTTATGAAGGGGGCTGGTGCTGATGGTTACGTATTCGGATCTGATCCAATTTGTAACAATGCTTTGTGCTGTGATAACTCTTGCTACCTACATATCACGCAAAAAGTAGCGCCCTCGGTCTGGTAAACTAAGGCGCTACTTTCGTAAAACCATTTTACCGGCGGCTAGGTGTACTCTAGTCATCGGCCCTCTTGTTAAGTATATTATAAGTCATTGGTCACAGTTTTTCAAGCATTTTATCATCCCCTGACCCGGCCGCCCCAGCCATACAGAGGAGGATGATACAATGGGGCATGATCCTGATATGTTCCGGGCCTCCTGCCTGGCCGCCTTTGGAACGCTTCGCCGGTCTGAAGTATGCGCCCTGACGGCGGAGGATGTGACCGGCTGCTTTGTTCGGATTCATAAAGGGATGGTAGATGCCGGAAACAGCGAATGGATTATAAAGCCCATACCAAAGAATAAGAGCAGTAACCGGATTGTGGAATATCCCCAGTGTGTTATAGATGCACTGCCGCCGGCGGGCCGCCTGGTCAACCTTAACCCCGATCAGGTAACGCGCCGGCATGAACGGGATCTGAAGGCTCTGAAGATAGAGCAGTTCCGTTTCCATGATTTAAGACATTATACGGCCTCGATTATGCACGCTTTGAGGATTCCGGATCAGTACATTATGAGCAGGGGAGGATGGGCGTCAGATAAGACGCTGAAGAAAATCTACAGGGGCAGATCAGCAGCTATGAAAACCGGTTTATAGATCAGGCGAACGCCCACTTTGAGAAGGTTATGCAACACGAAATACAACACAACAAAAAATAGGGCTTGTAAATACAAGCCCTATTGAAAGCGCGAGACGGGATTCGAACCCGCGACCCTCGCCTTGGCAAGGCGATACTCCACCACTGAGCCACTCGCGCACACTGTTTTGTTTTTCTGTCCTTCCGGTTTTCTCTGTTCCCTTCGGACATGTTATATAATACTATGGGAATTTCTTTTTGTCAACAGTTTTTTGAATTTTTTTTATTGTTTTTCAAACTACAACAATTCCCCCGACAGTCATGTCAGCATGACTGTCAGGAAATAGTCATTATTTTTATATTCCTTGGACGCCATCTGCTCCATCCTGACAAATTCCACAGACCGCCAGTTCTCTTCCGCGGCCAGCGCGAGATGATACAGCATGATCCCCATATCGATTCCCCGCAGGTTCAGCCTGCCGCCCAGACGCAGCGCGCGCTTTTTCATAAAAACATGGATCCTGTTCTGATAGATCAGAAAACGCCAGGGCTGCCCGTTCATGGCAGAAGGCGCCATCCTGGCCGCCTGAACCATCCGTCTCGTCTCTTCCGTCGGGTCTTCTTTAAACACGCACAGTTCCTTCAGGGGCAGACGCTTTGCCATAAAGGATTCCCTGTAAAGCTTCTCGTCCGCTTTTCCGAAAGCCAGGACCATCATCGGCTCCATGCCGTCGGGAGCCTCCGCCCCCAGCACTCTCGCGCCGCCCTGATAACATGTCCCGATCTCGCGGCTGGTCATATAAAGCACAATCTGCTCCAGCAGATAACCGGCATTCACCTGCGCGCTTTCTCCCGGCTCAGAGAACAGCACCAGATAATAAGGCGCTTTTACCTTAAACATTCCCTTGATCCTGGCTTCATCGCCGAGGGCGTTATAAACCTTCAGACTGAACCGCAGTTCCGGAGCGAAAGGCTGAAGTCCCTGCTCATACTTTTTCAGGTTCACAAAAAACCCCGGGGGCAGGAGTTCCATTTTATAATGTCTCACCGATTTTCTGCTGAATACCGCTTCATATAAATCCATACTCTCCGACCTCCCATTTTCTGCGATCATTCTACCACAAATTTCTTGTTCTGCCATTGGGAAAAACTAAATAATTTCTTAACATTTGTAACAAATTATCCAAACAGCTATCCGAGCAGCGCTTCCATCTCATCCAAAGCCCGCCGGAAAACCTCCATCGCCGCCTTCACCGGCTCCGGTGTTCTCATATCCACTCCCGCGTCTGCCAGAAGATCGATGGGATCCTTGCTGTTTCCGCCTTTCAGGAAATTCATGTAGGCCTCCGCCGCCTGTTGATCTCCGCTCAGGATTTTTTCCGAGAGAAAGACCGCCGCCGAAAAACCAGTCGCGTATTGATATACATAAAACGGTGTATAAAAATGCGGGATCCGGGCCCATTCCATGGCAATTTCATCATCCACCGTGATGTCCGGGCCGAAATAATCCTCATTCAGCTGTCTGTAGATCCGGCACAGAGTTCCCGCGGTCAGGGCCTCTCCCCGCCCAGCCATCTCATGAACCGTCTTTTCAAATTCCGCGAACATGGTCTGGCGGAATACCGTCCCTTTAAAACCGTCCAGAAAATGGTTCAGGATGACCGCCCGTTCTCTGCTATCCGAAGTTTTCTCCAGCAGAGCATGATTCAGCAGATTTTCATTGCATGTGGAAGCCACTTCCGCCACGAAGATTTTATACTGGGCATCCGCAAAGGGCTGGTTCTGATTGGACAGCCAGGAATGAATGGCGTGTCCCATCTCATGCGCCAGCGTAAACACATCATCCAGCCGGTTCTGCCAGGACATGAGGACGAAGGGATGACTTCCGTAAGGGCCGCATGAATACGCGCCGCTCCGTTTTCCCTCATTCTCCATATAATCGATCCAACGCTCAGAAAACCCTTTCTCCAGAATATCCAGATAATCCGCGCCCATCGGAGCCAGCGCTTTCCGGACCTCCTCTTTCGCTTCATCATAGGAAAATGTTCTGTTCACTTCCGGCACAATGGAGACATAGAGATCATACATATGCAGATCTTCGGTCTTCAGCGCCTTCTTCCGAAGGGCCACATAACGGTACATGAGGGGCAGAGATTTCCGCACTGTCTCGATCAGGGTATCGTAAACCGTTTCCGGGATATTGGCGTCAGACAGGCAATAGGCCCTGGCAGACGGATATTTTCTGGCCCGGGCATAGAAGCCGGTCCGCTTGACATTGGCCTGGAACACAGCCGCCAGCGTGTTTTTGGACTTTCCAAATGTTTCATACATAGCCTGGAACGCTTCTTTCCGGACTCTCCGGTCCCTGCTTTCCAGAAACGACACATATCTGCCATGGGTCAGCCGGACCTCATGACCATCCTCATCCCGGATCATGGGAAATTGAATGTCCGCGTTATTGAACATCTGAAAAATCCGGGACGGCCCCGACGCCATCTCTGACGCGTCTGCCAGAAGCTTTTCCACTTCCTGGCTTCTGATATGAGCCCGGTCCCTGATCATGGATTCCAGGCTCCGGTCAAAGGCCCGGTCCGCCTCACGGGACGCCTGGAACTCACGCAGGCGCTCTTCCGGTATTTCCAGAATTTCCGCCGACAGAAAGGAGGAAGCGGCAGCCGCCGCCGTCTCCAGCTGCTGTGCCCGTACAGCCATCTCCTGATAATGTTCATCCGTCAGATCCACATCCTGACAAAGCCGGGCATAAGAAACAATCCTGTCCAGATTTTCGCCCACATAAGCGTCAAAACGCAGACAGTCATAAAGCGTCTTCGCCGATTCCCCCAGATGTCCCTTATATGTCTCATATCCGGCAAGGGCTTTCTCCATGTCCCGGCAGGCCGCTTCCCAGGCCGCGTCCGACACAAACAGATCCTCTGTCGCCCAGGTACAGGAAACCGGAATTTCCTTCCTTTTTTTCACATTTTGATGTTCTTCCATATTCACATTCCTTTCCTTCCCCGCTCCATTTTATTCCGGGAAAACAGCAATTATTCTATTCGCGGGGGGCTTTTCCCCGGCCCAGAAACGAAAACTTCGTCTCTGCCGTTATAATGGCTGCAAAGATCAGCGCGCAGCCCAGAACCATCCTTCCCGTCAGATATTCGTGAAGGAAGATCATGGAAAAAAGCACGCCAAATACCGATTCCAGAGAAAGGAACAGGGAAGCCGATGTGGGAGACGTATATTTCTGGCACACATTCTGCAAAAGAAAAGCCAGCATGGTGCTCCCCAGTCCGAGATACAGGATCCCGGTCACGATATCGCCCGAGAGCGCCGCTTTTGGAAAAGCGCCGTTGAACACTGGAGCCGTGATCCATGACAGAAGCGCCGCCATTCCGATCTGGAGAATAGTCAGGATCACCGGATCATGGGTTTCCGTGTATTTATCAATATAGATCATGTGAAAGGCGAAGCCAAATCCACAGAGGATCGTCAGAACATCTCCGATATTCATGGACAGATCTCCCCGCAGGGATAAAAGGCCGATCCCCAGAATCGCCAGAACGGCGGCCGCGGCACAGTACCGGTCCGGTTTTTTTTCATTGATAGCCCAGTGCAGAAAGGGAACGATCACCACGTAAATCGTAGTCAGAAACGCGTTTTTCCCGGCTGTCGTATACTGAATCCCCACTGTCTGGAAAAAATAGCTGACAAACAGCCAGAATCCCAGCATCGCTCCGCACAACAGGTCGCCTTTTCTGATTTTGGATATTTTTCCCGCGAATACCAGTGCCAGTCCCGCAAAGGCCAGCGTAAACCGGAAGGCAAGCAGGTAGACCGGCGGAATCCGGTCCACCGAATCCTTCACGATCACAAATGAAAATCCCCAGATCAGGGTTGTCACGACCAGCCCCAGGTCAGCGAGCAAGACTGTTTTCTTCTTTCCCATCTCGTTGTTTCTCCTCTGCATAATGATTCATTCGTCAACGCTAAGATTATACTCTTTTCCGGTCCCATTGTCCACATCCTCTTCCTTGTTTTTCCAGTTCCTCCCACCGCCGCATCAGCCTGTCTTCTTCATCTGCAGCTTCCATACAGGCTGACATCTCCGGGTTTCCATCCCTGTCTTTTCATGCTAGAATAACAGCATCACATACAGGAGGAATGAACACATGAACCGCCACATCTTCCATTCTCTGAGTCAGGCTCAGTGCATCCAGATCACAGCGCTCCATGCTTTATGCGCGCCTGAAAAAAAGGCTCCGGAGCAGGAGCCTTCTGTTTTATGTCTTGTGCTGCCCGATCCGGACAGCTCAGAAGAGGACGTATTTTATGGCCTTTATTATATAGAAGAAACACTGGTGAGCTTTCTCTCCTTCTTCTGCCCTGACGGAAAAACCGCTGAAATTTCCGGCTTTACCCACCCGGACTATCAGAACCGCGGCTGCTTTTCCCTCCTCCTTGAGGAAGCCCGCGCGGAAGCACTTTCCTGCTTTGGGCCAGTCAGCCTGATTTATCAGTGTCTCTCCTGGCACCCAGGCACCCAGGCCCTGATACAGACTGAAAAGCTCTGTTTTTCTCATGCCGAATGCCTGCTGACCAAAACGATTTCTCACAGAAAGCAGGACTCCTGTCCTTCCCCCTCCCTGCCGCCCGTCCGTCTGGAATCCGCCGGCGAATCATCCAGATCCCTGCTGATTCATCTTCATGAAAAGGCCTTCGGAAGCGGACCGGAATTTGCGGAGTCCTATATGGATACTAACCTCCAGGATCCGGCGACAGAATCATTCCTGATCTGCTCTCCCGGCGGGACAGCGGCGGGCCTGCTCCATATTACAACGGATGAAAGCAGCCGCGTTTTTTACCTCATGGGATTCGGCATTCTTTCTGAATTCCGCCGGAAAGGATACGCCAGGGCCGCCCTGCGCGCGCTTTACGGCAGGCTGGCGTCCGGTTCCCGGCTGCTGCTCCAGGTTTCCACAGAGAATTTCCCGGCTTTCCGGCTTTATGAATCGGAAGGATTCCAGATCCACTCCAGGCTGGATTATTTTTCCAGTCCCTCCAGCGCCTCTGTAAACGCCTCCTTCTCCGTTCCGCCGAAGGAATAAAACAGATACAGAACTCCGTCGTCGGAAAAGGCGGCGCCCCAGGCCCTCTGGCCCGCCGCCAGTCCGTTGATCTGGTACAGGACGATTTCTCTGCCCCCCGCGCTGAGCGTCTCAGTCCGCTCCCAGTCCCGGCTGATCTCATAGGAATATCCGTAGGACTCTTCCCGATCTCCCGCGAAGTAGGCGTCATATCCCGCGACGGCGCCGGCGCTTTCCTCAAAATAAGCGCTCACATGGTAAAGTCCGCTGTCCGGTCTCTGATCCAGATATAAATGCTCCGGCGGCAGCCCTTCAGGCTTGACCAGTGAAAATCCCAGCTCCGCTTCCAGTTCCCGGAAGCTTTTATAGCTGAATGGCTGCCCTGTGACAGAATCCAGAGCCTTGTACCGGAATACAAACCGTTCCGTTTCACCATTTTCCAGCAAAAGCGTTACATACGTGTCATTCCCTTCCACCGGCACCGGACGGAACAGAGCCATTCCAAGGCCGATGGTAAGCAGAAGACATGCCGCGGCCAGAAGACTCTTGCAGACCGTCAGTTTTTTTACTCTGCTTTCTGAACGGAACAGCTCCCATTTCAGATCCACCTCACCGGAGGACAGAGATACCGGAGCCTTCCCGCCTCCTTTTTCCGCGGCTTCTCCGTTTTCCAGCGCCTCCTTTACAAGCGCTTCCATACGGGAAGGAAGGAATTCCCTGCCGTCCAGATAGGCATCCGGATCCGTTCTGACCTGTTTTTTCATCATACCCTCCTCCTTTCTGCCAATTTCAGCTGCTTCTTCAGCTTTTTCCTGAGACGGAAAATCCTCGTCGTCACATTGGTGCGGGAAATGCAGAGAAGCTCCGCTATCTGGGCGCTGCTCTTTCGTTCGGACACCAGCAGCCGGTAGAGCTCCAGCTCTCCCGGCTTCAGGCAGTCCATCAGCTCCCGCTCCAGACCGCGGACATATTCGTCCTCCTGCCCGTTCCCGGCAAAAAAGAAGGCTTCCAGTCCCTCCTGTTCCAGGAAAGCGGCCTTCTGTTCCGCCTCCTTTCTGCTCAGGGCTTCCAGTTCTTTCTTTTTCTGCCGTTCCCTGTTCCATTCAAGGGACACATTCCGGGCGGTCACATAGAGCCACCGTTCCGGACAGGGATGCCGCATCAGACTGTCGATCTGCCTCTGGGCGCGGAAAAAGGTCTCCATGGCGCAGTCCTCCGCGTCCTGGGGCGGCGGCCCCAGTTTCAGAAAACAGTACTGATAGATTCTGTTGTAATTCTGTTTGAAGAGCAGTTCCATAAACTGTTCTCTGTCCTGTTTATGTCCCAAGCCTTTGATTCCTCTCACCATTTATTCTTCTTCCCGTATCAGGCTGCTGACGCTTTCTCTGAAAAATTCTCCGGCACAGATCAGGATCACCAGCGCCAGAAGGACAGCTGCCGCCAGAAGAGACAGCATGCTTTCCCGCATCCCCCAGAAATCCTCCAGGAAATAATACCGCCGGGCCAGCGCCCGCACGGCTGCCATGGCTGCCGCCCACATCAAAAGCAGCTGCCATATAAGAGGCCGGATCAGGATCCCAAACAGCCGCTTCCGGGTATAACCGGCAATTTCATAAAGCCCTGTGCGTTTTCTGTCCTCCCGGATCCGCATAAGCGTCCTCCCTGTCAGCATCCCGGCCCCCATAACCGCACACAGGCCGCTCAGCAGCGCGCCGAGCACGGTCAGGAGCAGATGATACTGTCTGTATTCTTCCATAAAACTGTACCGATCGTCCAGATCCATTTCCGGGAACTGGTTCTTGATCCGGTAAACCGCCTGCTGAACGGCGGCTTCATCCGCGCCCGCGCCGCTGTAAACCCGGACTCTCGTATAAGTGCTGGAAAGCCCCAGCGCGTCAAAGGTCTCATTGAGACAGAGAAAGCTGTAATACGGATCCGGCGTATTGCTGTGCTCGAACCAGCCGGCCCTGCACCGGATGATTGCTCCGACCCGGACCGTGAGATCCTGCCGCCTGACCTCTTCCCGCACGGTGTGCTCCTTCACAAACCCTCTCAGTCCCTGGTTCTCAGAATACAGCCTGGTCAGAGTGATCTCATCCCCCACATGGATGGTCCTGTCGCTGTACTGGCCCTCTGCCCCGCTGTACGCGCCCTTTTCCAGATAATGAATGGTGGTTGCAGTGCCCATGACGCCGTCCCCCATATCGTACTCTTCTGTCTCGACCTGGACATCCGGCACCACCAGGACGACCTCTTCCCCCGATCGGATCTTTTCCAGATCGATCCGCCCTTCTTCCACATAAGAAGCCAGACTTTCCAGCTCTTCCTCAGGATAGCCCTGGAGTTTGGCGTCCACATAGGCGCCCTCAAGGCCGAAAATTTCCGCTACCGTTTCCTGGTATTCTCCCGCCTTCACAACGCCGAGGGAAGAAAGCGCAGACTGATATTCACTGTCCCGGTTATAGGGCATCCGGACCTGGGTGCAGGTTTTGTAGGCGGAAACCTTTCTCACGCCCTCTATTTCCGAAAGCGCCTGCAGGTCCTCCTCCTCCATTCCCAGGTAAGGTTCATTGTATACAGTAAAAATGTCATCCTGCTCCATGACGCTCAGTCCCACATATGTCCCGTCCTCATCCACATAACTGGTATCCTCGCTGATCACGCTGGCCAGGAATTCATAATCATAATCTGTCTCCAGCTTTCCATAGACCGGCACAGACAGATTCTGTTTCTCATCGGCCCTCAGATAGCATCTGGAGGCGCCGTACAGACAAAAGATCCCGAACATAAGAAGACAGAGCAGCGCGCCGGACAGGATCCGCCGCTTTCTGCGAAACGGCGCCGCCTGATGTTCCAGAATCCCGGTGCGGGACAGACGGATGGCCGGCCAGATGCCCGACAGGGCAAACAGCGCCGCTGTCAGAAGAACAGCTCCCGCCGTCTCCCCGCCCCTCACCCGGAACAGAAACGCGGCGCCGGTCACGCCTTTTCCTGCCAGGCAGACCAGATACGCGCCTCCGATTCCGGCGATCAGACCGGCCGGAATGGCAAAAATCAGAATCCATCCCAGATCCAGATAAAGAAAGACAGGAATTTTTCCGGCCTCAGCCCCCAGAAGCCGGAAAATCCGCATGCGCTTTTCCATCCTGGGCAGACCCAGCATCACCAGCTGGGCCAGAAGAAGCGCCTGACAGAGGTAGACCAGGACCAGCATGAAAGGCGGCACACTGAACCGATCCTGTCTTATGGGCGTATTCTGCACCAGCCGGTAATCCGCCTGGTATACATCCGGAGAGAACACGCCGGACAGACGCAGCATCGTCCTGCGGGACACCGCCGCGCTGCCGGAGCCTTCAGCCATTGCCCGGAAATCCGTCTCTGAAAGAAGAAATTCCGGGATGACTCTGTCCAGCTCACTCTGATTGGTGTTGCTCACATACAGTGTTCCATAATCGTACAAAATGCCGCTGATCTCATATTCTCTGCCGCCCGCGCTGACCCGTCCGCCGATCGATACATCTCCCAGCTCTTTCCTCAGCCCCTCTGTGACGGCTGCCTGGCCCTCCCCGGGCCACGCGCCCTCCTTCAGCCGGATCCGTCCCAGTTCTCTGGCCATTTCATCCGCGTATCCGGCTGCCAGGAGCCCTTCGGTTTTCTGGATCCCCAGAAATCCCGCGGATTTCCCGACCCGCTGTTCCCACACAGCTTCCAGAGACGGTTCCACCGCCTGTCCCTGTTCTGCCCAGAATGCCGCGTCCAGCGCGTACAGGCTTCCCTGCTCTGTGATCTTCTCCTTCTCTGCGGAATCCAGAAGCTTCTCAAGCTCCCCGTCCGGCTGTCCGATCCCGGAAGCGTCAGTGCTTCCATAATAAAGATCAGTAAAAGCCCCGTACAGATCCTTTTTCTTTTCTCTTGCCGTGTACAGCATACTGTCTGTGAGCGTCAAAAACAGGACCGGAAGCGCGACAGACAGGATCACCCCCAGCAGAAGGATCCGGTAAGCGCCGCTTTTCATCACACTCTGGAAGCTGTAACGCAGCATATGCTTCCATTTCATCCGTCCGGCTTCCCTGCTCTCTCCCCCGGCCGTTCTTTTGTTTTCTTTTCTGTATTTCATACTTCCCGCCCCCGTTCCTCACCGGCGGCGCCGTCCGCCGTATCAGAGTGGATCCGCCCGTCTTTGAGGCGTATGATCCGGTGGGCCGTGGAAGCCACAGTCCCGTCATGGGTTACGATCACAAAGGTCTGTCCGTACTGCCTGTTCAGGCGGCCGATAAACTGCAGAAGCTCCTGCCCCGCCGCCTCGTCAATGTTCCCGGTGGGCTCGTCCGCCAGAATCAGATCCGGCTTCATCAGAAGCGCCCTGGCGATGGCTGCCCGCTGCTGTCCGCCGCCGGACAGCTGATGGGGATAGAATCCCAGCCTGTCATCCAGATCCAGCATGGCCGTCAGTTCTCTTTCATAATCCGGATCCGGCTCTCTTCCCGCCACATGCAGGGGAAAATGAAGATTCTGCCGGACTGTCATATCCGGTATCAGCTGAAATTTCTGAAAAATAAATCCGACCCTCGCCCGGCGGAATCTGGTACGGGCCGAATCCTTCATCTCGTAAAGAGAATGCCCCTCCAGAATCACCCGCCCCGCTGTGGGCAGTTCCAGGCCGCCCAGCATATGAAGCAGGGTCGTCTTCCCCGATCCGCTTTTCCCCACAATGGCCGTGATCTCTCCCCGCCTGAGGGACAGATCCACCTGATCCACACTTTTTACCAGCGCTTCCCCGTCCCCGTAATATTTGGACAGCTTTTCCGCCCTGATGATCACCTCTCCGGCTGTTTTCATATTCACGTTCCTCCAGCATATCCAGTTTTCTGCCTTTCATACAAACTGATTCAGCGCTGATCTCCCGCCGGTCCGGCAGTGTCTCACCGGCGTTCTACTTTATTATGACAGAAAAAGCGGCGTTGTCACACTTTTTTTCACAGAAAACAGCTGCAGCGATAGATTCCGCTCCGCCGCAGTGCGATCCTGCGGAGCCTTTTTGTTTCACAGGGAACGCAGTTTCCTGTGAAATGAAAAAAGGCTTGTGAAAACGCAACTCTGTTTTCCACAAGCCCCTTTTTTCTGTTCTTCTGCTTTATACCGGATTGGAATATCCCATCAGGCTTTCATCCACGGCCCTCGCCACTTCTCTGCCTTCCCGGATGGCCCATACCACAAGAGACTGCCCTCTGTGCATATCTCCCGCCGTAAAAATATTCTTCACGTTGGTCTGGTATTTCCCGGGTTCCGTCTTCACATTTGTCCGTTCGTTGACCGCCACGCCGAAGGCTTTTGTGACGTACTCCTGGCTTCCCAGGAATCCGGCGGCGATCAGGACCAGATCCACTTCGATTTCTTTCTCGCTTCCCTCGATGGGCACCATCTGCGTCCGTCCGCTCTTCGGATCCTTTTTGGGCTCCAGGCTGACCAGGACCGCCTTCTTGAGATTTCCCTTGCCATCCGCGATAAATTCCTTGACCGTTGTCTGATAAACCCTCGGATCATGGCCGAATACGGCGATCGCCTCTTCCTGGCCGTAATCCGTTTTCAGGATCCTGGGCCACTCCGGCCAGGGATTGCCGGGCAGCCGTTCTTCCGGAGGCTTCGGCATCATTTCCAGCTGGATGATGGAAGCGCATCCATGGCGGATGGAAGTTCCCACACAGTCGTTCCCCGTATCTCCGCCGCCGATGACCATCACCTTTTTATCTTTGGCGGAAATATATTTCCCGTCCTTTAAACCGGAGTCCAGAAGGCTCTTGGTGGTGGCTGTCAGAAAGTCTACCGCGAAATAGATTCCTTTCGCGTCCCGGCCCGGCACCTTGATGTCCCTTGGATTGGACGCGCCGCAGGCCAGAACCACGCAGTCATACTGCTTCATCAGCTCCTCAGCCTTATAATTGGCGCCCACATCCGCGTTTGTCACAAATTCCACGCCTTCCGCCTTCATGATCTCCAGCTTCCGGTCAATGATCTGTTTTTCCAGCTTCATATTGGGGATTCCGTACCGCAGCAGTCCGCCGATCCGGTCCCGTCTCTCAAACACCGTCACCTGATGGCCCCGCTTATTGAGCTGGTCCGCCGCCGCCAGCCCGGAAGGGCCGGAGCCGACGATGGCCACCCGCTTGCCCGTGCGCACCTTCGGAGGCGTGGGCTTCACATAGCCGTTCGCGTAGGCCATTTCAATGATGCTCATCTCATTTTCCTTGATGGAGGTCGGCTCGCCGTTCAGGTTGCAGGTGCAGGCCACCTCACAGGGAGCCGGGCACACTCTGCAGGTGAATTCCGGAAAGCTGTTGGTCTTGTGAAGCCGGTTGTATGCCTGTTTCCAGTTGCCGCACCAGACCAGATCATTCCATTCCGGAATCAGGTTATTTAAAGGGCAGCCCGACACCATGCCGCCGAACAGCACGCCCGACTGGCAGAAGGGCGTACCGCAGTCCATGCACCTGGCCCCCTGCAGCTTCTGCTTTTTCACCGGCAGCGGTTTATGAAATTCATGAAAATTTTTGATCCGTTCCAGAGGCGGGACCACTGCGCCCGTCTCTCTCTCATAGTCCAGAAATCCTGTAGGTTTTCCCATCTCAGTGTCCTCCTTCCTCTTCGTCCCTGGCGTTCACGAAGAAGGCCTCGATCTGCGCCTGTTCGCTGCTGAGTCCCTTCTCCTCCATCTGGACGATGGTGTTCAGCATACGTTTGTAGTCATAAGGAATGATCTTCTTAAATTTAGGCAGGTATTCACCGAAATGGTCCAGAATCTCCTTGCCTCTGGCAGAATTGGTATTTGCCACATGATCCTGGATCATCTTTTTCAGTTCCAGGACATCATATTTATTGGTCAGTACCTCCATGGAAACCATCTCCCGGTTGAGACGGCGGTACAGATCGTTGCTTTCGTCCAGCACGTAGGCGATGCCTCCGCTCATGCCGGCCGCGAAGTTCTTCCCGGTCCTTCCCAGGACCACCACGCGTCCGCCGGTCATATATTCACATCCGTGGTCTCCGACTCCCTCCACCACGGCAATGGCGCCGGAATTGCGGACGCAGAAGCGCTCGCCCGCCACGCCGTTTATATAGGCTTTGCCTCCGGTGGCGCCGTAAAGAGCCACGTTTCCGATGATGATATTGTCCTCGGCCCGGAATTTGGAGCTGGCGGGGGGATAGATGATCAGCTTTCCTCCGGAAAGTCCCTTTCCGAAATAGTCATTGCTGTCGCCCACTACCTCCAGGGTCAGGCCGGACGGAATGAAGGCTCCGAAGCTCTGGCCGCCGCTGCCGTTGCATTTGACCGTAAAGGTGTCCTCGGGAAGACCCTCGGGATAATGTCTCGTGATCTCCGCGCCGAAGAGGGTGCCGAAGGTCCGGTCCGTATTCTTGATATCCAGCTCGATGCTCCGCTTCTGACCCGTTTCCAGAGCCGGAAGAAGCTTTCTCACGAGCACTCTTTCATCCATGGTTTTCTGAAGCTCGAAATTGTAGGTTTTCTTTTTATGATATCCGGCCAGCTTTACGCCCGCGTAAGGATTATCCAGGATTGCCGACAGATCCACTGTCCTGGCCTTATCGAAATCCAGATCCGTCTTCATTTTCAGCAGATCCGTGCGGCCGACCAGCTCATCCACTGTGCGGACTCCCAGCTTCGCCATATATTCTCTGAGCTCCTGGGCCACAAAATGCATGAAGTTGATCACATACTCGGGTTTTCCCCGGAACCGTTTCCGCAGCTCCGGATTCTGGGTCGCGATTCCCACAGGGCAGGTATCCAGACTGCACACCCGCATCATGACGCATCCCATGGTGACCAGAGGCGCCGTGGCAAAACCGAACTCCTCCGCGCCCAGCAGTGCCGCGATGACCACATCCCGTCCGTTCATCAGCTTTCCGTCTGTTTCCAGGATCACTTTGTCGCGCAGATCATTCATGATCAGAGTCTGATGGGTCTCCGAAAGTCCCAGCTCCCAGGGAAGACCCGCGTTGTAAATGGAGTTCCTCGGGGCGGCTCCGGTTCCGCCGTCAAAGCCAGAGATCAGGATCACCTGAGCGCCTGCCTTCGCCACGCCGGAGGCGACGGTTCCCACGCCGGCTTCTGATACCAGCTTCACCGAAATCCTCGCGTTCTTGTTGGCGTTCTTCAGATCATAGATCAGCTGGGCCAGGTCCTCAATGGAATAAATGTCGTGGTGCGGCGGCGGCGAGATCAGGCTCACGCCGGGCGTGGAATGCCTCGTCTTTGCCACCCAGGGATAAACCTTTTTCCCCGGAAGCTGGCCGCCCTCGCCGGGCTTCGCGCCCTGAGCCATTTTGATCTGGATCTCGTCGGCGCTGACCAGGAAGCGGGACGTAACGCCGAACCTGGCGGAGGCCACCTGCTTGATGGCGGAGCATCTGTCCTTTCCGGGAATTCCTTTCGTATCCAGACGTTCCAGCGCCTCACCGCCCTCGCCGGTATTGGACTTGCCGTGAATGGCGTTCATGGCAAGGGCCAGGGTCTCATGGGCTTCCTGGGAAATGGATCCGTAGGACATGGCGCCGGTCTTGAACCGCTTCACAATGGAATCCACACTCTCCACCTCTTCCAGCGGCACGCCCTTTTTCGGATAATTGAAGTCCAGAAGCCCTCTTAAATTCATAGGATGATCGTCTTCATGGAGGAGCGCCGAATACTCCTTGAACATCTCATAATTCCCGGTCTTCGTAGATTCCTGGAGAAGATGGATGGTCTTGGGATTATAAAGGTGCTCTTCCTTGCCCGCGCGGGATTTGTGGCTTCCCACGCTCTCCAGGGTCAGATCCACCTGAAGCCCCAGCGGATCGAAGGCCGCTGAATGAAGGGCATCCACATCCGCCGCGATGTCCGCCAGGGTGATGCCGCCCACCCGGCTGACCGTATTGGTAAAGTATTTATCCACCACTTCCTTGCTGATGCCGATCGCCTCAAAGATCTGGGAACCCTGATAGGACTGAATGGTGGATACGCCCATTTTGGAAGCGATCTTCACGATCCCGTGGAGAACCGCGGAGTTATAATCGTCCACCGCCGCGTAGTAGTCCTTTTCCAGCATATCGGAATCGATCAGATAACGGATCGATTCATGGGCCAGATAGGGGTTGATGGCGCAGGCGCCGTAGCCCAGAAGGGTCGCGAAATGATGCACTTCCCTGGGCTCTCCGCTTTCCAGGATGATCGCCACCGAGGTCCGCTTCTTGGTCCGGATCAGATGATGCTGCAGAGCCGATACAGCCAGAAGAGACGGGATCGGCACATGGTTCTCGTCAATTCCCCGGTCTGAGAGGATCAGGATATTGGCGCCGTTCCTGTGGGCCCGGTCTGCTTCCAGGAACAAATGGTCAATGGCTTTTTCCAGAGACGTATTCTTATAATAAACAATGGGAATGACCACCGGCTTCAGTCCGGGTACATTCATATGCTTGATCTTCAGAAGATCCGTGTTGGTCAGGATGGGGTTGTTGACCTTGAGCATCCTGCAGTTTTCCGGCGCTTCCCTGAGCAGATTTCCGTCGCAGCCGATATAGACGGAAGTCGACGTGACGATCTCCTCGCGGATGGCGTCGATGGGCGGGTTTGTCACCTGGGCAAAGAGCTGTTTGAAATAATTGAACAGCGGCTGATGCTGCTTTGACAATACCGCCAGGGGACTGTCTGCTCCCATGGAAGACACGGCCTCAGCGCCGTCCCTGGCCATGGGCAGGATCATGGTCCTGTACTGCTCGTAAGTATATCCGTAGGCCTTCTGAAGCTTTGCCCGCTCCTCCGGCGTGTAGGTCTCCACCTTCTGATTGGGAATCTTCAGGTCCTTCAGTTCCACCAGGTTGCTGTCCAGCCATTCGCCGTAGGGCTGTCTGTCGATGTAATGGCTCTTCACCTCTTCGTCGTCGATCAGCTCTCCCTGTACCGTATCCACCAGCAGCATCTTTCCCGGCCGGAGCCGTTCTTTTTTCAGGATCTTTTCAGGCGGGATATCAAGAGCGCCCACCTCTGAGGCCAGGATCACATAGCCGTCGCTGGTGACATAATAGCGGGACGGGCGGAGGCCGTTCCGGTCAAGCACCGCCCCCAGAATATCCCCGTCGCTGAACACGATGGAGGCCGGACCGTCCCAGGGCTCCATCATGGTGGCGTAATACTGATAGAAATCCTTTTTCTTCTGGCTCATGTATTTGTCGTTGGCCCAGGGCTCCGGAATGGTGATCATCACCGCCAGGGGAAGATCCATGCCGCTCATGACCAGAAATTCCAGGGTATTGTCCAGCATGGCCGAATCGGAACCGGACTGGTTCACCACCGGAACCACCTTCAGCATTTCTTCTTTGGTGAACTCCGACTCCATGTTTTCCTCCCGGGCCACCATTCTGTCCACATTGCCGCGGATCGTATTGATCTCGCCGTTGTGGACGATCATGCGGTAGGGATGCGCCCGCATCCAGCTGGGGGTGGTGTTGGTGCTGAATCTGGAATGCACCACCGCGATGGCAGATTCATAATCGGGCGACTGGAGATCCGCGAAGAACAGGCGGAGCTGCTTGACCAGGAACATGCCCTTATAGACGATGGTCCTGCTGGACAGTGATACCACATAAGTATTGTCATTGCTCTGCTCAAAGACCCGTCTGGCCACATAGAGCTTTCTGTCAAAATCCAGGCCCGTCTCCACCTCTTCAGGCTTTCTGATAAAGCACTGTTCAATGCAGGGCATGCAGTCCACTGCCTTCTTTCCAAGAATCGAAGGATTGATGGGAAGGGCTCTCCAGCCCAGGAACTTCATTCCTTCCTTCTCCACAATGATCTCAAACATCTTCTTGGCCTGATTGCGCTGCAGCTCATCCTGAGGGAAGAAAAACATGCCGACGCCGTATTCTCTTTCCTTTCCAAGGGCAATGCCGCATTCCTCCGCCGCCTTTTTGAAAAATCTGTGGGAAATCTGAAGCAGGATGCCGACGCCGTCGCCGGTTTTTCCCTCTGCGTCCTTGCCGGCCCTGTGCTCCAGGTTTTCTACGATCCTGAGAGCATTTTCCACTGTCTGATGGGTTTTAAGACCCTTGATATTGACCACTGCTCCGATTCCGCAGTTATCATGCTCGAAATCCCGGTCATAAAGCCCCGGCAGTCTTTCTTCCGCTGTCTGTACTGGTACTGACTGATTTCTGTCCATAGCAAGCTTCCTTTCCTCTCTTTTTGCTGTCATGACACCCGGATCCTTCAGCTGAACCGAAAACGAATCTGCCCCGGAGCGGCCGTCCGCAGGCTGCGCATCCTGCAAACGTATGCTGGGCCGCAAAGGCAGCAAGACTTCCCATGCAATTGCAATAAAAAAGAGTGCCGGTACAATCCGTCTCAAAACGTTCTGTAACCTGGCACTCCTTTGTGTCATTTAACTTGTGTTTTATCATACACCGATTTTCCCCATTTGTAAACAGGAAATTTTTCTTGTATTGTCAGATAATACGATAATTAAATTAATCAAATCATATTTTCTTTCTTTATATTGAGTTTTCAGGCATAAAAGCCGATTTTTAAACATTTCCATCGTCTCCGGCAGATCATTTTCCATGAAAAAGCAGGGGAATCTGCGGCTTTTTCTCCACCGATTCCCCTGCTGCATATTATTTTCTCTTTTTTCAAAAGTTAATTCTTTATTATTTTACGAGCGCCACGGTCTCCTGCATGATCGCCAGCTCTTCGTTGGTGGGAACAACCGCCACCAGTTTTGCGGAATCCGCCGCGGAAATCACCAGCTTCTGTCCGCGGGTGCCGTTCTTCTCCTCGTCGAGCTTGATTCCGAGATATCCCAGATAGCTGCAGACTTTCGCGCGCACGCCGGGATCATTTTCGCCAATGCCTGCCGTGAAGGCAATGGCATCCACACCGTTCATGGCCGCCACATAGGAACCAACCGTCTTTGCTACCCGGTAGCTGAAGATATCGAGGGCGTCCTCAGCCAGCTTGTTGCCTTCATTGGAAGCAGCCTCCAGATCGCGGAAATCGCTGGAAAGGCCCTTTGTCAGGCCGTATACACCAGATTTCTTATTCAGGATATTGAGCATCTCACTGACCGTCTTGCCCTCTTTATTGCAGATATATTCCACAACGGCAGGGTCGATGTCGCCGGAACGGGTTCCCATCACAAGTCCCTCCAATGGTGTCAGGCCCATGCTGGTATCCACACATTTGCTGTCCTTCACGGCGCTGATGGAGGAGCCGTTTCCGAGATGGCACACGATCACCCTGGAATTGTCGGGATCCAGATTCAGGAATTTGATCGTCTCCTTGGAAACAAAGCTGTGAGAAGTTCCGTGGAAGCCATATTTACGAATGTGATATTTCTCATAATATTCATAAGGGATGCCGTACATAAACGCCTTGGTGGGCATGGTCTGATGGAAGGCCGTATCAAACACCGCCACGTTGGGCTTTCCGGGCATCAGTCTCTGGCATGCATAAATTCCCTTTAAGTTTGCAGGATTATGCAGAGGTCCGAGATCGCAGCACTCCTCGATGACCTTGATCACTTCGTCGTCGATCACGCAGGACTGTGTGATCTTGGCGCCGCCGTGGAGCACGCGGTGTCCGATCGCGTCCACCTCGTCCAGAGATTTCAGAATGCCGCTCTTTTCATTGACAAGGGCATCCAGCACCATCTGGATCGCCTCTGTATGAGTGGGCATGGGAGCTTCTGTTACTTCCTTTTCTCCGCCTGTCGGCTGATAAATCAGACGGCCGTCGATGCCGATTCTCTCACAGAGACCCTTTGCCTGCACCTGCTCTGTCTCGGAATCGATCACCTGATATTTCAGAGAAGAGCTTCCGCAGTTGATAACCAGTACTTTCATGAAATTAATCCTCCTAAATGATATTTCCTTTATTTTTATTCATATAAAAATCACAGGACAAACACACTTTCTATTTTACCGCGTTCCAGCGGTCATGTAAAGTCTGTTTTTGAGAAAACACAACCGCAGTAGTTCTGGCGGTACAGCCCGAATTCCTTTGAAAGCTCAATAGAACGCTTATATCCGTCCTTCTTTTTGAAATCCGACGGCAGATAGGCAACGCCGTACTCTTCCGCCAGCGCCTCTCCGATCTCCATCAGCTTTCCGGCGTTTTTCAACGGACTGATGGAAAGGGTGGTGCAGAAATAGTCATAGCCGCCCGCCCGCGCCAGCGCCGCCGCCTGACGAAGCCGCATTCCATAGCAGCGGAAGCACCTTTCGCCGCCCTCCGGCACCTGCTCCAGTCCCCTGGCCATTTCATAAAAGACCTCCGGTTCATAAGCGCCTTCCGTAAAATCGATGGGATGAAGGGTTCCCCGCCGGGAAAGCGCTTCTATAAACCGCTGCTGCTCCCGCACTCTTTTTCTGTATTCAGCTTCAGGACTGATATTCGGATTATAGTAAAAGACTGTAATGGACAGATAACGGGACAGATATTCCAGCACATAGCTGGAACAGGGCGCACAGCAGCTGTGAAGAAACAGCCGTTTCTCTTTTTTCCCCTCTTTTTCTTCCTGTTCCAGCCTTTCCAGCAGTCTGTCCAGCTCTTTCTGATAGCTTCGCGCACATGCCATGTTCCATTCCTCCTGCGGCAGACAGGGAAAAAGGCGCCGTCCGGGCCAGGCCGGACAGCGCCTCGATCATTGTCTGCCTATGATCAATCACAGAAAATCTCTGATCCGTTTGCTTCTGACGGGATTCCGGAGCTTTCTCAGGGCCTTGGCCTCGATCTGCCTGATCCGTTCTCTTGTGACATTGAACTCCTTCCCCACCTCTTCCAGAGTACGGGGATGGCCGTCCTCCAGTCCGAACCGCAGAACGATCACCTGACGCTCTCTCTCCTTCAGATCCTCAAGAAGCATGTCGATATGCTCTCTGAGCATCACGGACTCCACATTTCCCTCCGGCGTCACGGCATTGCTGTCCGCGACAAAATCTCCCAGATTGGAATCATCCTCCTCGCCGATGGGTGTCTCCAGAGAAGCAGGCTCTCTGGCGATCTGCATGATCTCCATCACCTTTTCCTCTGTCATGTCAAGCGCATCGGCGAGTTCTGTCACCGAAGGCTCATATCCAAGCTCCAGCGTCAGCTTTCTCTGCATCTTGGACATCTTGTTGATGGTCTCCACCATATGTACCGGAACACGGATGGTCCTGGCCTGGTCGGCCAGCGCCCTCGTCACCGACTGGCGGATCCACCATGTTGCGTAGGTACTGAGCTTGTACCCCTTTGTATAATCGAATTTTTCCACGCCTTTGATCAGGCCCAGATTTCCTTCCTGAACCAGATCCAGAAAGCTCATGCCGCGGCCGGTATAACGCTTCGCGATGCTGACTACCAGCCTCAGATTGGCCTCGATCAGACGCTCCTTCGCCACCTGGTCTCCTTCTGCCTTCCGCTTGGCGAGCTTCAGCTCTTCCTCTGCCGTCAGCAGCGGGACCGTACCGATCTCCTTCAGATACATCCGGACAGGATCCTCTGTCCCGATGCCGTCCAGAAAATCAATGGCATCCAGATCAATATCCTCTTCCTCTTCTTCATCCAATGGAAACGCGTCATCATCCGCCTCAAGGACCATGTCATCATCAATGGCCAGCTCATTATTCATCACGCGCAGGACGTCAATTCCATTGTTTTCCAGATATGTGATAATATCCTCAATCTGCTCCACGGTCAGCTCCGTGCCCGCAAAAAAGTCGTTGATATCATTCATATCCAGGGTGGACTTTTTGCTCTTGCCCAGTTCTACAAGCTTCTGTAAATCTTCCATAAACTTTGCTTTTTCCACTTGTTAACTTCCTTTCGCACACACTACTCCACGCTAATTTTAAATTATACAAGCTTTTTCTACAAAAGTAAAGTCCAGATTCTATCAATTTACGACTTTTTTGGAAGCGCATGCGTCATTTTCATGACGTATATCGCCCTGCAGCAGTTTTCGATGATGACTTCCTTTCTTTTCCCGCCGAATTCACCGTCCAGGACCCATTCTGTGGCTTTCTCAAACCGGAACTTGGCCCGGGAAGCCGTGAAATGTCTGACCAGCTTGGACTGGTGCCCATTCTGCAGAAGACTGGCCACCACATCGGGAAGCTGCAGGATATTCTGTGGATTTTCCACCAGCAGCACCTCGAACCGGCCGTCGTCCAGCCTGACATTTTTCCCGTTCAGTCCTTTGAATCCCGCGATCTGGTTGGCATTGCTGACCATGCCCACCAGAACGTCTCCCTCGTAGGAATCCGTATCTGTCTCCATGACAATATGCTGGGCCTTGATGTTGCCCAGACTTTTCGCCGCCTCCAGGATATAGGCCGGATGCCCGAGCACCGCCTTGATCTCCCGGGGCGTTTTATAAGGCACGTCTGTGAAGGCGCCGAAGGCCGCCACATACGTAAAATACCGTTCATTGAATTTTCCGATGTCCACGGGACAGGCCGTGCCCATCACGATGCTTTCCGCGGCCTGGATCATATTTCTCGGTATTTTGTGACTGGCCGCAAAATCATTCGTTGTTCCGGCGGGGATATAGCCGATATAGGGGCGTCTTTCCATACCCATGACACCGGACACAACTTCATTGAGTGTCCCGTCTCCCCCACTTCCGACGATCAGATCCATGTCATACCCACGTTCTTCCACCACCCGCTTTGCGTCCAGCGCCCTCTGGGTCACGTGAACCTCCACATGGTATCCCGCCTTCACAAACACATCCAGAATGTCCATAAGCTTTGTCCGAATCTGTGCCTTGCCTGACAGGGGATTGAAAACAAACAGCATTTTCTTGTCCATACGATAATTTCCCCGCCTTTCCCTATAACAAATCTAGGTAGATTCTACTCTTTTCCCGCTTTTCAGTCAATCTTTTCATAAAAATTTTACGATTCGGACAGCCTCAGCCTCTTTGTTTCCCATTTTTTCCCAAACCGGCAGCTGTTGTGTGCCAGCCGGCCGCGTCCCGCGGCTCAGCAGCCTTTCACCGCTTCCTTCATCCGGCGCACATAATCCGCCACCGGTTCCACGCTGTTTTCGCCATATTCCGCCACCAGCTTCACAATGGCGCTTCCCACGATGGCCCCGTCGGACAGCGCGGCCATCTTCGCCGCCTGCTCCGGCGTGGAAATGCCGAAGCCCACAGCGCAGGGAACCTTCGCTTCCTGTCTGGCCAGCTTCACCATCTCTCCGATATCGGCGCCGAGCTCGCTTCTGACTCCGGTCACGCCGAGAGAGGAAACACAGTAAATAAACCCCTGCGCCTCCTTCGCGATCATAGCAATCCGCTCGTGGGAGGTGGGCGCGATCAGTGAGATCAGATCCACACCGTACTTTTCACACTCCGGCAGAATTTCCCCCTTCTCCTCAAACGGCAGATCCGGAACGATCAGACCGTCCACGCCTGTCTCCCGGCAGCGCCTGAGGAACCGCTCTTTCCCATAGGTGTAAATGGGATTGATATAGGTCAGGAACACGAGAGGCGTCTGAGTCCGCTCCCGCACCTTCTCCACCAGGGAAAACAGCTTGTCGGTGGTGCATCCGGCCGCCAGCGCCCGTTCATTGGCGTCCTGGATCACCACGCCCTCCGCGACCGGATCCGAAAAGGGAACGCCGATTTCAATCAGATCAGCTCCGGCCTCATCCATGGCGTAAATCAGCTGTTCCGTCACATCCAGAGTCGGGTCTCCTCCGGTGATAAAAGGAATAAACGCTTTTCCGTTCTCAAATGCATGTCTGATCCTACTCATAAATCTCAACCCCCCTGTATCTGGCAATCGCCGCTACATCCTTGTCGCCGCGGCCGGAAATGTTAATGACAATGATCTGGTCCCGGTCCATGGACGGCGCCAGCTTTCTCGCGTAGGCCACCGCATGGGCACTTTCTATGGCCGGTATGATGCCCTCAGTCCTGGAAAGATACTCAAAGGCACTGACCGCTTCCTCATCGGTTACGGGCACATACTGAGCCCTTCCTGTCTCGTGGAGCATGGCATGCTCCGGCCCGATCCCCGGATAATCCAGTCCCGCGGAAATGGAATAGACCGGCGCGATCTGGCCGTATTCATCCTGGCAGAAGAGGGACTTCATGCCATGGAAAATGCCGACGCTGCCGTTGGCGACTGTAGCTGCATTCTTCGGATTGTCCACGCCCAGCCCCGCGGCCTCGCAGCCGATCAGCTGTACTTCTTTGTCGGGAATGAATTCATAAAACGCGCCCATGGCATTGCTGCCGCCGCCCACACAGGCAATGACCGCGTCGGGAAGTCTTCCCTCTTTTTCATAAAGCTGTTCCTTGATCTCTTTTCCGATAATCTTCTGAAAATCCCGGACGATCATGGGGAAGGGATGAGGCCCCATCACGGACCCCAGCACGTAAAGCGTGTCATCCACTCTTCTGGTCCACTCCCGCATGGCCTCGTTGACCGCGTCCTTCAGGGTCATGGTTCCGCTGGTCACCGGATGAACCTTGGCGCCCAAAAGCTCCATCCGGTATACATTGAGCGCCTGCCGTTCTGTGTCCTCTTTTCCCATATAGATCTCGCATTCCATTCCCATGAGCGCCGCCGCCGTGGCCGCCGCCACGCCGTGCTGTCCGGCTCCTGTCTCCGCGATCACCCTTGTTTTCCCCATTTTCTTAGCCAGGAGCACCTGCCCCAGCACATTATTGATCTTATGGGATCCGGTATGGTTTAAGTCCTCTCTTTTCAGATAAATTTTCGCGCCCCCCAGATCCTTTGTCATTTTTTCCGCGTAGTAGAGCCGGGACGGACGTCCCGCATAGTCCGCGTAAAGCGCGTTGAGTTCCTTTACAAACTCCGGATCATCTTTATAATGTTTATACGCGGCATCCAGCTCCTGAACCGCATTCATCAGCGTTTCCGGGATATACTGGCCGCCGTACTGGCCGTATCTTCCTTCTTTCATTGTTTCCCTCCGTTTTGATTTTATGCTTCTGTTTCTCCCCGCAGCATGCGGAGCATTCCCTTCTTGTCCGGGCTCCTCATGAAGGTCTCTCCGATGAGTACGCCGTTCACCTTCGCCTCTCTCAGCACCCGGATATCCTCCGCGGTCCTGATGCCGCTTTCCGCCACAAAGAGCACCGTTTCCGGCACCAGGCTCCTCAGTCTTTCGCTGTTATGGATATCCACTTCAAATGTCCGCAGATCCCGGTTGTTGACGCCGATCATCCTGGCGCCCGCGTCGAGCGCCATCCGGATCTCATCGCCATCATGGGCCTCCACCAGAGCGGAAAGGCCGAGCCTGTCGCAGATCTCCAGATACCGGCGCAGCGTGCCGGCATCCAGAAGGGCGCAGATCAGAAGAACGCAGGACGCTCCGATGGTCTTCGCCTGATAAATCTGATATTCATCCACCGTAAAATCCTTGCGGATCACAGGAATCGACACTTCCTCCGCGATTGCCGCCAGATACTCATTTTTCCCCAGAAAATACTCCGGCTCCGTCAGAACGGAAATGCAGGACGCGCCCGCGTCTTCGTATTCCCGCGCGATTTCCATATAGGGGAACTCCTCCGCGATGACGCCCTTCGACGGAGACGCCTTTTTCACCTCACAGATAAAATGAATATCGTTTCCCTTCAGGGCTTCCTCAAAGGGGAATGTCTTTTCTTCCTCCGTCAGGATCTCTGCCCGCTCTCTCATGGTTTCTAATGAGATCATTTCTTTTTCCCGTTCTGCCCTGGCCCTTGAGGCCGCTGCCAGCTGATCCAGTATCATCCGTTTTCCTCCTATTTCTCATTGGAAAGGGCAATGAATTTCTCCAGCTGTTCCTTTGCCTTTCCGCTGTCGATCAATTCTTCCGCAGTCTTGACTGCCTCTTTCAGTGTTATACCATCTCTCACCATATAAATGCAAGCGGCAGAGTTCAGAACCACTGCATTTCTTTTGGGACCCTTCTGTCCGTTTAAGATATCCAGCGCGATCTGCGCGTTTTCTTCCGGAGCGCCTCCGGTGAGATCCCCGGGTCTGCATCTGGGAAGTCCGACCTGTTCCGACTCCAGAACGTAGGAGGTCAGCTGTCCGTCCCGCAGCTCGCAGCAAGTGGTCGGCGCGCACATGGAAATCTCGTCAATGCCATCCTGTCCATGGACCACAATGGCCCGCTTGACGCCCAGCTTCAGCAGCACCTGGGCCAGCGGTTCCACCAGCTTTTCATCGTAAACTCCCAGGAGCTCAAAATTGGCGCCTGCCGGATTTGCCAGCGGCCCGAGGATGTTGAAAATGGTCCGGATTCCCAGCTCCTTTCTCACCGGCGCCACAAACCGCATGGCTGTGTGATAAGTCTGAGCAAACATAAAGCAGAGGTTGATCTTTCCGAGGATCTCCGCGCTCTTCATGGGCCCGATGGCAATGTCCACCCCCAGCGCCTCCAGCACATCCGCCGCGCCGCATTTGCTGGAAACCCTCCTGTTTCCGTGTTTCGCCACGGGAATTCCCGCCGCTGAGACCACCAGAGCTGAAATGGTGGAAATATTAAAGGTATTGGCCTCGTCTCCTCCTGTCCCGACGATTTCCAGCACGTCCATATTATGGAGCAGCCGGACGCAGTGTTTTCTCATGCCCGCCGCGCAGGCCGTGATCTCCTCTATGGTCTCGCCCTTCATGCGGAGCCCTGTCAGGAAGGCGCCCATGTGGATCTGGGAGGCCTCTCCGCTCATGATCTCATCCATCACTTCCTCTGCCATGTCATAGCTCAGATTATTTCCATTTACCAGTTCATAAATTGCTTCTTTGATCATATCGGTTCTCCTTTTCTCTGTTTTGATATTGATATTGATCTGTTTCCGATTTTCGCCCATCAAATTTTCAGAAATTTTTCCATCATGATTCTTCCCGAGGGAGTCAGGACAGACTCCGGGTGAAACTGAAATCCGTATACAGGATATTCCCGGTGGCAGACCGCCATGACTTCTCCGTCCGCCGTCTCTGCCGCCACCTGAAGACATTCGGGAAGTGTATCCCGTTTCACGGCCAGAGAATGATATCTGGCCGCCGGCTCCTCTTTCCGCAGCCCCCTGAAAACCGGCACCTCCGTATCCAGCTTCAGAATGCTCTGTTTTCCGTGCATTACGCGTCCCGCATAAGTGATCACCGCGCCGAAGGCCTCGCATATGGCCTGGTTCCCCAGACACACGCCCAGGATAGGAACTTTCCCCGCAAGACGTTTCACCGCCTCTTCACAGATCCCCGCGTCCGCCGGCCGCCCCGGTCCCGGCGAGAGAATCAGATGGCTCATCCTCTGCCCTTCCAGTTCTTCCGGAGTCATTTCATCGTTCCGGATCACCCGGATCTCCTCGCCGGTCAGAGAACCGGTCAGCTGCACCAGATTATAAGAAAAGCTGTCATAATTGTCGATCAGAAGAATCATCCCCGCACCTCCTTCGCTCTCCGGATGGCCTCGATCACCGCTCCCGCTTTGTTTTCGCATTCCTCATATTCCTTCTCCGGAACGCTGTCGGCCACAATTCCCGCACCCGCCTGCACATAAACCTTTTCGTCCTTTTTGACTGCCGTCCGGATGGCGATGCACACATCCAGATTGCCGGAAAAGTCCAGATATCCGATGGCGCCTCCGTATACGCCCCTTGCCGTAGGCTCCAGCTCGTCGATGATCTCGCAGGCCCTGAACTTGGGCGCCCCCGACAGGGTTCCCGCCGGCAGCAGCGCCTGAACGGCGTCGCAGGCGTCTTTCCCTTCCTTCAGAGTCCCGGTTACCACGGAGGCGATATGCATGACCCTGGAAAACCGGTGGACGCTCATATAATCCTCCACCTGTACCGTGCCGTACTCCGAAATCTTTCCGATGTCATTCCGCGCCAGATCCACCAGCATATTGTGCTCCGCCAGTTCCTTTTCATCGGCCAGCAGTTCCTGCTCCAGAGCCCGGTCCTCCTCCGGTGTTCTGCCTCTTTTTCGGGTTCCCGCCACAGGAAAGGTGACCAGCTTTCCGTTTGTTAGCCTGACCATGGTCTCCGGCGACGCTCCCGCGATCTGCACGTCTCCGCTCTGAATAAAATACATATAAGGCGAAGGATTGGTTGTCCTGAGCACCCGGTAGGCATTGAGCAGACTTTCCTTATAATCCGCTTCAAATCTTCTGGAGACAACGCCCTGGAAAATGTCGCCCTCCCGGATATAATGCTTTGTCTTTTCGACCATGGCGCAGTAATCCTGCCTGCTCATATTGCAGGTAAATACCGGAGTATCATCGGCTGAACCGCGCGTGTCTGACTCCATTTCCCGTTCCAGAGGCATCGGCTCGCAGATCATATGGATGATTTTTTCAATCTCCAGCTCCGCCGCCCGGTACCCCTGCTCTCCCTCCTCTGTCCTGGCATTCACAACCACGCAGATCTTCTGGCGGAGGTGATCATAAGCGATCACCTTGTCAAACAGCATCAGATCGAAATCATAGAACTCACTTTTTTTGAGCCGCAGCTTCTTTTCCGCGAACCGGAGCATTTCATAGGAAAAATATCCCACAAACCCTCCCGTAAAAGACGGCATTCCCGGAATGGACGGCGCCCGGTATTTGTTCAGGAGTCCCCTCAGAACCTCCATCGGATCCCCCGGCAGCTTCGTCTCAATCTCTCCGCTTTTTACAGTCACCTCTCCGTCTTTGCAGACTGCGTGGAGAACGGGATGAAACCCCAGAAAGGAATATCTGGCCCATCGCTCCCCGCCCTCAACGCTCTCCAGCAGATAATAATGGCGGTCCAGCCTGGCAAGCTTGCGAAGCAGCGTGATCGGTGTGATCACGTCCGCAAAAATCTCTTTGCAGACCGGCACCAGACTGTAATCCCTCTGATACTGTTTTGTTTCTTCATAAGTCGGTGTCATCATGGCGCTCCTCCTGTTCTCTGTAAATATTCCTCTGAACCGCCCCGCGGCGTTTTCCGTCTGCAAATCAAATCCCAATCCTGTGAAAGCAAAAGCATCATAAACTTTTATAAAAGCTTAAGGCCTGACAATAAAAGGCAAAACAATAAAGCATGAAAAACAAAAACAGGCTTTTGTCCCTTAAAAGGGACAAAAGCCTGCAACATACATGTATAACAACTATCCATTACATATACAAATTGCTCTGCTTCTGCGATACCACCCTGATTGATGCACTGCATCCACTCTGTCACATACCATCATATGCGCCTCGTTGATAACGGATGAGGTCCCCGTCGAATCCTACTGATCTGTTCAGCTGCTCAGCTGCTCAAAATGTTCGGTCCGCCCTCGCGAGTCCATTCGGCCTGTTCCGAAATACTGCCTCTCAGCCCCGGCAGCTCTCTGTGATTTCATTCCCGGCTTACTTCTCTCGTTCATCGGTTTATATTTACATAATTGATTAAATATTATTTACTTTTTCAAGTATATGCAATTTTCTTCCGTTTGTCAATCCTGAATTTTATATTTATACAGTCCGTTTTATCCAACCATACCCTGAAAGAGGAGCTGCGTCTGTCCAATAAACCGTCCTTTCATCTCCTTAAGCCGCTCCATATGCGGTTTCTGGAGATGGACCTGCTGCTCTTTTTCTCCGGCCCACTCCTCCGTCAGAAGGATTCCATCTGAATTATACAACAGCCGGACAGGAGAATACAATCAGAAAGTTCCTGTCGGATCTGAGATAAATTTACTTTTTCTGCATGTTTCCCCGTTCCCTGTAGTCCTCATCGATCCGCCGCTTCCAGTCTGCGCTGAGAGGCGCGCTGGAACGGACAGTGGATATCGCATCACTCAGCACCTCATAGTTGAGATGCGTACCGATACTGTCGGAATGGTAGTTGACGGCCCGGTCCGCACCGATTCCAAAATGCCGCGCCGTTTCTGCCGCATCAATATTTGCGCCCAAAAACAGGAATTCCCATCCGTATTTGGATTTCTGCCGTCCGATCATCTGTTTCACCCGGTCGCCTGTGTAAAAACGGCTGGCGTTTTCCATTCCGTCGGTGGTGATGATAAACAGCGTATGCTCCGGAACATCCTCTGCACGAGCATACTTATGGATATTGCTGATGTGATGAATCGCCCCGCCGACGGCATCCAGAAGAGCAGTACATCCCCGGACTACATAATCTCTGTCAGTCATAGGCCGGATATCCCGGATATTCACACGGTCATGAATCACCTCGCTCACATTGTCAAAAAGAATGGTTGAAACAAAAGCGTCCCCTTCCTCCTTCTTCTGCTTTTTGATCATGGAATTGAAGCCTCCAATGGTATCAGCTTCCAGCCCGCTCATCGATCCGCTGCGGTCAAGGATAAAAACAATCTCGGTTAAATTTCGTCTCATAATGATCCCTCCCATAAAAAAACTGTGACTGTCTGGCTTTGCCTTACAATCACAGTATAGATAAAACCGACTTTTGTGTGGTCGCATGGAAGGCGACATTTGGAACAGGGCGCGAAATTATCATCCTCCGATCAGACTCTGATCAAACGCAAACAGTGCCTCATTGATCTCAAACACATTGTAATTTCCGTGCTCAATAAAATATTCAATGATAATGTCAAACTTGTTTGAACGGGACAGGGCAAAACCAGCCTTCATAAGCATCTCTTTTGTCTCCTCCAAAGACAGCTCAAGCGCGATGGCGAACGCGATCACTGTGGGCTTTGAGGGCTTATAAAGACGGTCACTGCGGATCTTCGAAAAGAGCTTGCGGTCTATATTCGCTTTTTTATAACACTGCGCGTCGGTCATCTTTCTCTCATCGATCTTCCGGAGCAGCATCTCAGAAAAGCTTTCATCAATCTGCGAAAGCGCGTCATCAAGTGTTTTTGCCGCCCGGGGTGCAGAAGGCGCAGCATATACAGCCTCCGTAACTTTGTTCTCCTCGCCCGGCAGATGATTCTCAGCAGGCATACTCATCAGCCTTGAATATTCAGACCGGCGGTCAGTATGGTCCGTATGCGCAGCCACATAATGATCGTCAATGTATTCCTCAATATCAGAAAACAGCTTCTGACTGATCCGATATGCGCTGCGGTCAAAAATAACAATGTAAACGGTCATATCATGTTCCAGCAGGAACTCACCGATCGTATCAACAGCAGCCTTGAGCGCCCGGTCCTTTGGATAGCCGTAAATTCCCGATGAAATCAGCGGAAACGCCACGGTCTCACAGTCATACTCCTTTGCCAGCTCCAGAGAAGTACGATAACAGGAAACAAGCAGTTCACGTTCGCCATGTTTGCCGTCCTGCCAGCGCGGACCTACGGCATGGATCACATATTTGCAGGGCAGTCTGTAACCTCCCGTAATTTTCGCGCTGCCTGTCCTGCAGCCGCCAAGCTTCCTGCATTCGTCAAGCAGTTCTGGTCCCGCAGCCCGATGGATACAGCCGTCAACTCCGCCCCCGCCCAGGAGGGAGGAATTTGCAGCGTTGACGATGGCATCCACTTTCATTTTTGTGATATCATTTCGCACGATCTGTAAAGGCATACCATTTCCTCTCTTTCCATTCAGATAAAGGGAGATTGTAAATCAGCCGTAAAAAAAGAAAATCCAGAGAACCGCACGGTTACTGGATTTTTCAATAACGGAGAGTGTGGGATTCGAACCCACGTGCCCTTGCGGACAACCGCATTTCGAGTGCGGCTCGTTATGACCACTTCGATAACTCTCCAGCTGCACTCAATCATTTTACCTTTTACAGCCGGGAATGTCAACCACTACTGCGGAAAATTGTGCAGCAAATTGTACAGCTTCAGCCTGCAGCTTCTGCGGCTGCCTTTTTGCATCTTTCTGTTTCATCTCATCTTCCGAAATAAGCATCGATTCCATTGGCAATTCCCTGCACAATATTGGCCTGGCAGGATTCGGAAGCCATCTTAAGATCCTCCTCCGTGTTGCTCATATATCCCATTTCCACAATCGTTACCGGCACTTCGCACCAGTTGATGCCGCTCATGGTGTCGGTCTCCCAGACGCCGTTGTTCTGAAATCCCGTGGCAGCCGTCATATATGACAGGATACAGTCTGAAAGAGACCGGCTGGCGCTGTAGATTTCACTGCAGTAAGGGTTGGACGGCGTAGGGCAGATGGTAATCGAGCCGGTTTTTGAAATATTTTCCGAACCGTTGGCATGAATCCTGACAAAGGCGTCCGCTCCTGCCTCATTGGCGATGGCCGCCCGCTCAGCATTGCTGATATTGACATCCTGAGTTTCACGGACCATCAGCACCTGGTATCCCCGTGCCAGCAGCTCGTCTCTCAGCTTCAGGGAAACCATCAGGTTCAGCTCCGATTCGTCCAGTCCGGAAGCCGCTCCCGCTGTTCCGTAAGACACCTTTTTCTTGGTCTCGGAGGCCCCGGGACCTACCGGCTCCTGCTCATTATTTCCTACAGCCTGATGTCCCGGATCAATGCAGACAAGCGGACCGCTTCCCGCATAATAGATCCCTGTACCGGCCTGTCCGGTCTCCACGGGGGCTGCAGCCGGTTCTTCCGTTGTCAGATACTCTGAGGCGATATAGCAGATCGTGTCCTCATAAATCACCCTGCTCCACTGTTCCTGATAACCGGTCCTGAGAACAGACTGGCCGGTCCGCAGTTTTCCCGCGATCTCCGCGTCCGTGCCCGGTCCCATTCTGACATTGACCGTATCAGTCGCGTAAACAGTCTCATTCGTCTCCGCAAATACCAATGCCGCCGTCGCTTCCGGCGCCATTGTCTCCTGAGCCGCAGAAGTGTCCGGCGCCGCTGTCTCCGCTGCCTCAGACGCCGTTTCTGTGTCCGATTCCATGTCTGACTCCGTCTCCGGAGCTTCTGCCGTTTCTTCCTGCGTGACTGGACTGCTTTCCGCCGGGGCGGCGCTGTCCTCCGCCGGCCTGCCGTTTCCTGAACCGCAGCCGCTCAGGCCAATCGCGGCCGCCAAAATCAATATGCTGAATCCTCTCCGATTATGCGTTCTTTTCATTCTGCATCCCCTCTCTGTGCCTGCAGCATAGAAGCTGCTTCTGTTACCCGTATGATCGTACCGCCGCCGGCCACATATTCTCCATCATACAAAACAAGGGCCTGTCCAGGCGTCACCGCGCGCACCGGCTCCAGAAAACGGCACTGGAGCACATCGTCAGCGATCCTCTTCACCCGGCAGAGACTGCCTCTGTGACCATAACGGATTTTTCCCAGAAACTCTCTGTCATCAGAAAAATCCTCTGCCGCCATGAAATTCAGCCGATTGCAGTAAACAGTGTCCGAAAACACGTCCTCCGCCTCGCCGATCACCACCTCATCTGTTTCCGGGCGGATTTCCGTCACAAAAACAGGATGTCCCATAGACAGGCCAAGTCCCTTTCTCTGTCCGACCGTATAATGGATAATCCCTTTGTGCCTTCCCAGTACGTTTCCTTTCCTGTCCACAAAATTACCCTCGCGGAACGGATAAACCACGTGTTTCTCAATATAGCCGGCATAATCACGATCCGGAATAAAGCAGATTTCCTGGCTGTCCGGCTTGGATGCCACAAAAAGCCCCTTTTCCTCCGCGATCCTCCTGATCTCCTCTTTCGTATAGGCGCCGACGGGCATCAGCGTATGCGCCAGCTGGTCCTGGGTCAGATTATAAAGCGCATAGGTCTGATCCTTGGAGGCCGTTACGGAATTGCGGATCGCTATGCGGCCGTTCGGCAAACGTTCGATCCGGGCGTAATGGCCGGTCGCGATATAATCCGCGCCGATTTCCATGCTCCGTCTCAGAAGCGCCTCCCACTTCACATAACGGTTGCAGGCAATGCACGGATTGGGGGTATTTCCATGAATATACGCGTCTGTAAAATAATCGATGACCTTTTCCCGGAACACATCCCTGAAATTCATCACATAATAAGGAATTCCCAGCTTTCCGGCCACTCTTCTCGCGTCCTCAACCGCAGAAAGACCGCAGCAGCCGCCGTTTTCTTCGACGACTGTCCGGTCCTCATCCTGCCAGATCTGCATGGTCACGCCTATGACCTCATATCCCTGCTCAAGAAGCAGGCAGGCCGCCACCGAAGAGTCCACTCCGCCGGACATGCCCACAACCACTCTTTTTTTATTCATAAATCAATAATCTTCTTCCTCTTCATGCTCGCTGATATCAGATTTGGGCTTTTCCAGGCCCTCGATCCTGATACCATGCTTCTCCGCGTAATCCCACAGAGCCGCATGGATCGCTTCCTCTGCCAACAAAGAACAGTGTACCTTAACCGGAGGCAGTCCGTCAAGTGCTTCCATCACCGCTTTATTTGTAACAAGCAGCGCCTCATTCACCGTTTTCCCCTTCACCATCTCGGTAGCCATGCTGCTGGTCGCCACAGCGGCCCCGCATCCGAAGGTCTTGAATTTCACATCCTGGATCACCTGATTTTCATCGATATCCAGATAGATCCTCATGATATCTCCGCATTTGGCATTGCCCACCGTACCGACTCCGCTAGCATTCTCTATTTCTCCCACATTTCTCGGATGCTGAAAATGATCCATTACCTTTTCACTGTACATCGTTTGTTCCTCCGTATCTTGATTTCTGCAGCTGCCGGCAGCCTCCGCATCCCGCAGCCATTTTCCTTTCCAGTTCTACAGTCTATTCCCCGATGATTTCTTTTCCGCCATTTACAAAATCCTCGTACAGCGGAGACATGGAACGCAGCTTTTCCACGATTTCCTTCAGCTTGTCAATCACATAATCGATCTGCTCCTTCGTCGTGTCATCGCCCAGCGTCAGCCGCAGCGAGCCGTGGGCAATCTCATGGGGAAGTCCGATGGCCAGCAGTACATGAGACGGATCCAGAGAGCCGGACGTGCACGCGGAGCCGCTGGAAGCGCAGATGCCTGCCATATCCAGCATGATCAGCATGGATTCCCCCTCCACAAACTGAAAGCTGAAGTTGACATTGTTGGGAAGACGTTTGGTTCTGTGGCCATTGAGCCTTGTATAGGGAATTTCCTTCAGCACCCGGCCGATCAGGTAATCCCGGAGCGCGCTCTCTTCCCTGCTCCGGTCCTCCATTGTTTCCGCGCTGATCCGCGCCGCTTCGCCCATCCCCACGATTCCGGGAACATTTTCTGTTCCGGCGCGCCGTTTTCTTTCCTGGGCCCCGCCATGGATAAAGGAGCGAATCTTCACGCCCTTCCTGATATAAAGGAAGCCTGTGCCCTTGGGGCCGTTGAATTTATGGCCGCTGGCGCTGAGCATATCAATTCCCATCTCGTCTACATTGATCGGGACATGTCCAAAAGCCTGGACAGCATCTGTATGAAAAAGGATTCCTTTCTCCTTCGCCAGTTTTCCGATCTCAGCGATCGGCTCCACCGTCCCGATCTCATTGTTGGCAAACATGACCGAAATCAGGATCGTATCAGGCCGCACAGCAGATTGAAGCTGCTCCAGATTGATCAGACCGTTCTCGTCCACATCCAGATAGGTTACGTCAAAGCCCCTGCTCTCCAGATATTCGCAGGTATGAAGAATGGCATGATGTTCGATCTTGGTTGTAATGATGTGCTTACCCTTCTGCCCGTAAGCCTCTGCCGCCGCCTTCAGGGCCCAGTTATCGGACTCTGATCCGCCTCCTGTAAAATAAATCTCATTGGAATTCGCGCCGAGCATTTCCGCGATGATATCTCTTGCCGTCGTGATGGCCTGCTTACCTTCTGCGCCAAACCCATAAATCGCCGAAGGATTCCCGAATTTTTCAGAAAAATATGGAAGCATCGCCTCCAGGACCTTCGGATTGACTTTTGTAGTTGCCGCGTTATCTAAATAAATCAACTGTTCCATGATTTTCATCCCTCTTTCCTTATCTTATAGTATTCTTCCTTCCATGTCCCTGCCTGCACAGATTTGCTCAGCTGCGCCAGCTCCTTCAGAGAGATTCCGTTTACCGTGCTCTGAATGCTGTCATTGATCTTCCTCCAGACATATTTCGTAACACAATGCTTTGCCGTTCTGCAGGCAGTATCCTCTTCAAAACCGGCGCAGTCCACCAGAGTCAGATCTCCTTCCAGCGCCCGCAGAACGTCTCCCACGGAAATATCCGCCGGGTCGCCGGCAACCTGATATCCGCCCTGGGTTCCCCTGACGCTGGTCACAAGACCTGCCCTTTTCAGTCTGCCCAGAAGCTGCTCCAGATATTTCTCCGACAATTCCTGCCTGTCCGCGATCGTCTGAATGGACACCGGTCCGTCTTCCGCGTTTTCTGCCAGATCCACCATGGCGCGGAGTCCGTACCGTCCCTTCGTCGACAATTTCATTCTGTTCCTCCCATGTTTCAAAGCTTTAATTCCCAGTATTTTGCTATGATTTATAAGTTCACTATACCACCCAGAGGTATTTTTGTCAACCGATTTCCGCCGCTGCGGGCGTCCGTTTTTACGGACGCCCGCAGCAGCAGACACCGCAGATCTCAGACCGGCCCCTGTTTTCTGGCCCGCATCCGAATCCGCACATAATCCGGCACAAAACCAAACCTCTTTTCATAGTCATCCGCATTCCAGGTTATATTCATATGATCACCTCAAAAAATTCTGTCATTTTAACATACAATCATCCGCATGAATATTTTATCACACAAAATGAAACCAGAACAATCCAATATTGGAAATAATCATTTTGACCGGGACTATTCGCGCCGTCCCTCAAATATACTGATAATGATCCCATCCGAGGTGCGGCCATGTCCCCCAACCGACGCAGAAATCCATTGATCCTCGGCACCCTGCTTCTGACTGCTTCCGCTCTGATCGCAAGGATTGCCGGATTTTTTTACCGGATTTTTCTTTCCCATAAAATCAGTACGGAAGCCATGGGACTGTATCAGCTGGTCTATCCCATGTACAGCATCTGTTTTTCTCTGTGCTGCGGCAGCATCCAGACGGCGCTCTCCCGTTTCATAGCCGCGGAATACGGAAAAAAGCGCGAAAAAAACAGCCGCAGATACCTGATCTGCGGCCTTGGACTGGCGCTCTCTCTTTCCCTGGGCGCCGCCTTCT
>CAJFHG010000004.1 GCA_904379015.1 Candidatus Paralachnospira caecorum
ATTTTCAAGAGATTGGTCAAAATTTATTGTGCTAAAGTAAAACTTTTCATGAACAAATCCTTGCCAAAACAAGAGCTACCCCGCTGAATGACAGGGTGGCTCTTGTTTGATAACTTTGATAACGAAAATCAATCAAGCGGCTTGTACTGTGTGACTGCTTTGAGATAGGCTTCTGGATCGCCGTTAAGGATTAAATCAGCATATGCGGCAGGGTCATTGTAGATAAGATAATCAAGTTCTGACCGCTGATACATATTGTTGGCTACCTCATTTTCAACGGCGATAGTATCAATAGAAACCATGCTGCCATCTGAAAAGCAAAGCTCTACACAAGCGGTATCAAGGTTAAATTCGCAAGATAACAGGTGTTTCATGGTGAATACCTCCGTATTTTTATATTTTGTTACAAAAAAGAACGATGCCGGTCATGCGACTCGACATCGTTCTTTTCATTGTTGTTTCCAACCCTGTCAGACAGATGCCGTAAAATAGTAATTTTTTAGAATTACTGTCTTACGAGCACCCATCTAATAACGGTTCGGTTTTGTCCATATATCAGCCGTTTTTCTCTCTGTCTGCCGTTTTTTCTTCCTGTTATAATCAATATATCAGACCGGTCATCATCCAAAGAACAGGAGGTTTTCGATCATGAAAAAAATATTTATCTGCGGTGAATCTTACGTTGGCTACACAGTCCACGTCAAAGGAGCAGACTCCATGTGCACCACCGGCTACTTTGAAAATGTGGGCTGGCTGAGAAAGGCCCTGGAAAAAGCCGGATACGAAGTAACCTATATGCCTTCCCACGAAGCGCTTTCATCTTTTCCCGATACCGTTGAAAAACTCGGAGAATATTCTGCCGTCATCCTGTCCGATGTGGGCGCCAACACACTGATGATGACGACCCGTTCCTTCCGTTCCAGCCTTCCCGCGCCTGACCGCTGCCGGGCAATCAGGGAATATGTGGAAAACGGCGGCGGCTTTATTATGGTCGGCGGCTTCATGTCTTTTACGGGAATTGAAGGCAAAGCGCGCTACGGCGTGACGCCTGTCGCCGATATTCTTCCGGTGCGTCTGCTCCCCTATGATGACCGGGTGGAAGTGTCAAGCGGCGCGTATCCGCATATACTCAGGCCGGAGCATCCTGTCCTGAAAAATATGCCCGACAGATGGTCTTATTTCATCGGCTACAACAAAACCATTGCCGATGATTCCCTGGGAACTGTTCTGGCCACGATCGGCAGCGATCCTCTGATCGCGGTGCGGGAAGTCGGGAAGGGACGCAGCGCCGTTTTCACCTCTGACTGTGCCCCTCACTGGGCGCCGGAGGCTTTTCTGAACTCCCCTGAATATGACACCCTCTGGAAAAATCTGGCCGACTGGGTCACCAGAACCGTTTAAAAAAGCGGGAGCATTCCGCTCCCGCTACATCTTGAACCTGTAGCCCACACCCCAGATCGTCTCAATGTACTGAGGCTTGGCTGTATTGTATTCGATTTTTTCACGGATCTTTTTGATGTGAACCGTCACAGTCGCAATGTCGCCCACTGATTCCATATCCCAGATTTCCCGGAACAGCTCATCCTTGGTAAATACATGATTGGGATGCTGCGCCAGGAAAGTGAGCAGGTCAAACTCCTTGGTGGTAAAGCTCTTTTCTTCCCCGTTGACATAGACCCGCCTGGCTGTTTTGTCGATCTTCAGGCCGCGGATCTCAATGATCTCATTTTCCGGCATCCCGCTCCCGATCAGGCGCTCATACCGGGCCAGATGGGCCTTCACCCTGGCCACCAGCTCGCTGGGGCTGAAGGGCTTTGTGATATAATCGTCAGCGCCCAGGCCCAGGCCGCGGATCTTGTCGATGTCGTCCTTCTTGGCTGATACCATGAGGATCGGCGTATTCTTCACCGCCCGCACCTGCTTGCAGATCTCAAAGCCGTCCGTTCCCGGCAGCATCAGATCCAGAATAAACAGGTCAAAATCCTCCTTCAGGGCTCTGGAAAGCCCTTTGCTGCCGTCGGTCTCAATTTCCACTTCAAAGCCGCTGAGCTCCAGATAATCCTTCTCCAGCTCTGCGATGCTTTCTTCATCTTCTACGATCAGAATCCTACTCATGAATTGCCTCCTGATATTTCCGCAGTACAATGTGCATTACGGTTCCCGTATACTCCTTGCTGGTAGCCCAGATCCGGCCGCCGTGATCTTCCACGATCTTCCGCACAATGGACAGTCCGATCCCGCTGCCGCCCTGGGAAGAATTCCTGGAAGAATCGGTCCTGTAAAACCGGTCGAATATATTGGGCAGATCCTTCGCCGCAATGCCTTTTCCGTTGTCCTCGATCTCTATCTGCACAAAATCGCCGTCGTCCTTCAGACGGATGTTGATGATTCCTCTTTTCTTGTCCAGATATTTGACAGAATTGCTGATGATATTGTTGATCACCCGCTTCAGCTGCTCCGCGTCCGCGATAATGGTCACCGGCTCTTCCGTATAGTCAAAAAATCCCAGATCGATATTCTTTGCCTCCAGCTCCAGTCCCAGCTCCTCCACACAGTCCTCAAAATATTCATTGATGTTGATCTTGGCAAAGGTATAAGGGATCTTGTTGGTGTCGATCTTGGAGTAAAAGGTCAGCTCGTCGATCAGCTTATCCATATCGTTGGCCTTGTTGTAGATGGTCCGGATGTATTTGTCCAGCTTTTCAGGGGACGAAGCCACACCGTCCATGATGCCCTCCACATACCCTTTGATGGCCGTGATCGGAGTCTTCAGGTCGTGGGAAATGTTGCTGATGAGCTCCTTGCTCTCTCTGTCATACTGGAGCTTTTCCTCGGCGTTGTCCTTGAGCCTCTGGCGCATCTCCTCGAAATCCAGGCAGAGCTGCCCGAATTCATCCTTTTCTCTGACCTTCAGCTCATAATCCAGGTTGCCTTCCTTGATCTCCTTCGTGGCCTTCTTCAGCTCTCCCAGAGGGCGCAGGATTGCCCGGTATACCCACATGGCAAGAAGGGCCGCCACAACGATCAGAAGGATCATGATCGCCAGCGTCACATCGCCGAACAGACGCCTGATCTGGGGAATCAGTTCTCCCACCGAGGTCACGATAAAAGCGCTGCCCCGGCTTCCGTCGGAAAAGGTCAGGTCCTGCTGCTTGATCAGCCGGTTGCTGTCGCTGCTGAACACACTTCCCGAATGATTTTCGCTTTCCTCGCCTTCATCCCTGTAGCCGGGCAGCTCCGCCTTCAGCTCCCCGATATCCTGAGTGCTGTTTCCATTGTAAATGATATCGTCACCCTTGCGGACTACCAGGTAAGAATATTTCGCGGAAAGCCGCTCATTCAGATCCTCCTGATACTCTGCGTCCTCAAACTGATCCGGCTCGTTCACCGCCACACTGTACATTTCCTGCTGAATGCTCATGGTCAGTGAATTAAAAACCTGTACGGACGTACCCGCGTACAGGTCTCCTACACCGGTAATATCATAATCCGATTTGAGCGCTCTGATCTGAAAGTTCCCAAGGGCGAGGAAACAAACATACAGAAGTGCGACCGGCAGAATAACAATGATGAAAAAGGTGGTCAACAGCTTGGTTCTCAATTTCACATATCTGCATCTCCTTTTTCCTGCCTGACAGAAACTGCTGTTGTTCCGGCAGGCATGTATATCATAGCTATTATACCATCTTCTGACGCAGGGCGCTCATAAAGTACTATAAATATTCTAAACTTTTCATAAAACGTCGGTCAGTTTCCGCCGCGGCCCGGTCCTTCCTCCCACAGCTTTTCCGGGTACAGGCCATTTTGCTTAAATTTCCTGACCGCCTCCATCACGCTTCGCTTATCCTCTTTGTAGGTCACGCCAAACCACCTGTCACGGGAGCGGAGCACCCTGACTCTGGCTTTTCCCTCATGGATCAGCTCATCCACCACAGTAGGAATGAAGAACTCTCCTTTCAGGGGGTTCTCCCGCAGAGCCGTCTTCAGAAATTCCGGAAACCGCAGGGAAAGCTCCTTCAGGATCCCCCGGCTGAACCCCCACAGATTCATGGAGACCGGCGTTCCTTCTGGAATCTCTTCCCGGACGCCGTTCTCGCCCGTATAGACAATGACGTCTCCCTCTCTCATGATCCTGGTCCGCTCTGTGATGGTTTTCAGCATGCCCTCTTCATCGGTCTCGCAGACTCCCCGCGCCACGGAACCGTTCTCTGTCAGAGTATTTTCCACCTGGTATCCGACCATGGCGAACTGATATGGTTCGCGGTCTTCACTGGCCGCCAGCGCGTCATAGATCACCTGGAAGGCCTCTCTCCCGTAATAGTCATCGGCGTTGATCACCGCGAAGGGCCCGTCCACCGTCCCCTCGCAGCACAGGATGGCATGTCCCGTTCCCCAGGGCTTCACGCGGCCCTCCGGCACCGCGAATCCCTCCGGCAGCCGGTCCAGACTCTGATAAACATAGGCCGTCTCCATCTGTTTTCCGATCCGGTCTCCGATGGCCGCCCTGAAATCCGCCTCATTTTCTTTCTTGATGATAAATACGACTTTCTCGAACCCCGCCTGCTTTGCGTCATAAATGGAAAAATCCATAATGATATTTCCATACTCATCCACCGGGTCGATCTGCTTCAGTCCGCCATAGCGGCTTCCCATTCCCGCCGCCATGATCACCAGCACTGGTTTTTTCATTGCATTTTCTCCCTTGTTTTGTATTTTACCGCAGCTCCAGCCCCTTCATGGCCTGGGGCGTGATCTGGATGTACCGGTTCCCGCCGAGGCCGATCACCTTGGCGATGCTCCCGTCCAGGGTTCCCTGATATTTCAGGTTTCCGGACATATTGTAAATGGCGCACTCCGCCTCCCGGTACAGGATGACACTGCTGCCCGAAATTCCGGCTTCATCGTATCCCATGGAGACTGCCGTCTCGAAAACCTGATCTCCGTCTTTTCCGTAGACCGTCATGGTCTTATCCTCGCCGGACGCGCCGGTGATCACCCCTGCATACTGGTCAGAGTACAAAATACTCGCGATCTCATCCTCCACATCGATCTGGCGGATCATCTCCGGCTGCACAGTATTCTCCAGGGAATAAAAGCAGATCCTGTCCTCCGCGAAGGCGCAGGCATGAGTATTGTCCAGGAACTGAACCTTCGCGACCATAGAAGAACCATACTCCCTGAATCCTCCGATGAGGCGGTCCTTGATGTTCTGTCCTTCCTCATCAAAATTATAGAATACCACCTGATTCTGCATCGCGCCCTCGTCCAGATAAACATAGGACACCATCAGAAGCATCCCGTTGGGGGAAATACTCAGGTCCAGGGGATATCCGTTGCCCGACAGAGTGGTCTGAACCTCGATCTGAAGCTTGGTTCCGCTCTTATCATAAAACGCGATGTAATTGCTCTGGGAATCCTCCAGGATTGCCACCGTCACGCCTGTGGAAGAGACCGCCACTTTGGAAATCGGCAGCGTCGTCGTCACCACGCCCTGGCACCCGCTCTTGTCGCAGATGTAAATGGAATAGCCGTTCCGGTCCGCGATCACGGCATAATCCCCGCTGGTGCTGGCGAAGGGCGACTGCATTTCATAGGCCTGGTTCCAGATCTCCTCCCCGGTCCTGCTGTAATACACCGCCCCGTCCCTGGTATACTTCAGGACATTTTCCCCGTATTGTTCATAACCGGAAAAACTGCCTTCGCCGATCTCTTTTTCCCACACCACCCGGCAGCTCTGATACTGATGATGGCGTTCATAATACCGGTAGCCCAGAAAACCGGCTGCCGCCACAGCAGCCAGCAGACATATGATCACTGCCCGGAGTCTCTTTCTCTTTTTCCGCGCTCTCCGGATCCGTTCCGCCTCTTCTCCGGCCGCCGCAGCCATCTCGTCCGCGTATCCGCCGCCGTCCATGCGTTCATTGTCGATCATCCGCTCCCGGAGCTTCTGTTTTCTGCTTTCTCTCTCTCTTCGGTTTTCCATTCTCTGTTTCCTTAATTGTCAAATCATTCTGTTTCGTTCCGTTTCCGCCGCCCTGCCTGACGGTCTTCCCATACCTGCCAAAGCGGCCGGCGCCGCGTCCGGCACTATGGTCATTATACAATAAACGGGCCGCGATGGCATCCTTTAATTTTCGGGAAGCCGCAGGGTCTGTCCTTCATAAATAAAGTCGGCGTTATCCATCCCGTTGAGGCTGCAGATTTCATCGATCAGAGCGGATCCGGCGCTCCCATAAATCTCCTCACAGATTTTCCCCAGGGTATCTCCGCTTTTGACCACATATTCCCGGACCGGAGCTTCTGTGGCAGAAGCTTCTGTCGTTTCCGGTTCTGTTTCCTGCTCTGTTTCCTCCTCCGTGCTTTCAGAGGCTCCGGCCGCCGAACCGGAAGTCTCCTGTCCGGACTGGGAAGCCTGAGACGATGCCGCGGAAGTTTCTGCCGCCGGCGCGGAGGCGGAGGGAGAAGCTTCCGTGGGATTTACATTGCCCGGAATCTCACTGACCACAGCCTGTCCGCTTTCCTCCGTTCCCTGCTCTGTCTCTCCGTCTCCGCCGCTCCCGCCGGTCTGACCGGATTCCTCCGTCTCCTCGCGGACGCTGTCTCTGCCCGCCAGGACCGCGAGGGCGTCCCGGACGCCCTGCATTTTGTCATACCGGTACCAGGATGCCAGTCCAAAACCCGCACCGCACAAAAGGGCCGCCACACTGACCGTCCTCAACAACCGCGACACGCCCGCTCCCGGCGCCTGCTCTTTTTTCTGTTTCTGCCCGGCTTTCGTTTCCTTCTGCCTGGAACCCATGATTTCCCGGAACCGAACAGCCGCCTCATCCGAAGCGCCTCTCATGGGCTGTCCCAGTGAAAATTCCGACTTTCTGACCGGTTCCTGAGAGATCATATATTCCTGCATCTGCTCATTCCGCTCATAATATATGTAATAGCCCTTCAGCCGGTGAGCCCCGTGAAAGTCGAAGCGGTAAAAGGCCTCCTCCTCCCTGCTGCCGTTGTACAGATAGAAGATCTGCCCCTGCCCTTTGAAATTCTCATTATGGCTTTTCTGAAGGCCGTACAGATCGGCCATGGCCTCATCCCTGCAGCACAGGAACCAGCCGCATATCTCCACATCCTGAAAGCAGGCCTCCGTCTGCTCGTAGACCTCGTTCCAGGAAGAAGCCGTCATGACGATCCGGCTGTCTTCCACCTCATACTGCTTCATCAGGACCGCGCCCCGGATGAACAGACAGGGGATTTCCTGATCTGCTGCCTGCTTTCCCAGGAAAACCCCGACGAACGTGTCATTGCGCCGCTTCAGCTTTTCAATAAAGGTCGCCACATAATCCTCCATGTACAGACGGAGGTCCTGATCGATGTCACCAATCTGTCTGATATTTCTGGGTATTTCCATATTCCACATCCCTTTCTGTATCTGCAGGTCCGGCGCATCCGATTCCGGCACAGATGCAGTCTGCCAGCTCCATGACCACAGAAAGACGGGTATTCTGTAAAAGCGGTTCAAAATTTCCGCCGTACCCGACAATTCCCGTAATAAAAATATCTCCTACGGACATCAGGTTCTTGCTCACTCCCAGTCCGGGCCGAATGGCGCCGCGCCCCAGCGTAATATATCCCACATGTTCATATCTTCCTACCGAGGCATCCACAGCCACAATAATATGATCCTGATAATACTGGCGGATCATTTCCATTGTATCGTTCAGATTGATCGCGTGGATCGGCTGTGTCAGCGTTCCGAATACCCGGTACTCTTCTCCTTTCGTCTTTTTCAGCTTGTATCCCACCAGGGGGCCAAGACTGTCTCCTGTTGAACGGTCGCTTCCTATGCAAAGAAACAGAATTCTTTCTTTTTTCGTATTTTTCTTTACCTCAGAAATCAATTTTTTCAGCTGCCCGCCGAACAGGTCGGGCGAAAACCATTTTCCGGCTTTGTGGTAATAGATCTGTCTTATCATAATATCACCGTCTCTCATGTTTCCGGTGAATCCGGAAACGATCATTCTCCCTTCTCTGTCCGTGAAGGGCTGCATCTGAATGATTGCCCGATTTTTACCGGTTTATACATATTCGGGTATTTCAGCATGCAGACGGCTGTTATGAAGGCGCTACAGCTTTACCAGACCACACCAGAATCCAAAATTTTCTTCTCTGCGGCCGACGGCTCTCTTAAAATCCGGAAGTCCGAACATGGACGCCATAAATTTTTCCTGCGGCTTAAAAATTCCGGGAACGCCCAGAATATACTGATATTCAGACTGAAATTTTTCTCTTCTCTCTCTGTATCTCCTGGCCAGGATCAGATACCGGTACTGATAATATCCGTGAAGGACAAAGCTGTTGTTTCCGTAAGTCCAGTTTTCTCTGGGAAGCCGCCCGATATCCTGCAGATGGATCTGAAGGACCTCCCATCCGCCCTCTGCCAGGACCGGCTTCCTGGGAAAGATCTTTTTCAGACTGTCCCACAGGGGAAGCTCCATAAATCCCTCGCGATAATAGAACTGGTCCGGCATCCGTCCCTTCCATTCCGGCGTGTCCGGCACTTTTTCCCCGGAGCCATACTCCGGTTCCCGGTCCGGCGCCCGCTCATGTTCCTCCAGAACAGGCGCCTCCGCTGCCGCCGCCGCTTCCGCAGATTCCAGAAACGCGTCTTCTGACGGCGTTCCCGCGAAGACGGCTGCCGGCTCTGATTCGGCTTCTGCCGCCAGTTCTGCTTCCGCTTCTGCTCCGGTTTCCGCCTCCGGTTCTGCTCCAGTTTCCGTCTCCGGTTCTGCTTCCGCCTCTGCTTCGGTTTCCGCTTCTGCTCCGGTCTCTGTTTCCGGTTCTGCCACCTGCGCGGCCTTCAGCATCAGCTGCCCTGCGGAGAATCCGTCTTTTCCGGCCTCCGGCGCCTGCTTCAGGGCGGAAATATGTATGATCGTATCATCCCATGTGGTCAGATAAGCCTTTCTGGCCGAAATCCCGCTTCTCAGATAAAGGCCTCTGATAAAATCCAGCCCCAGTCCGGTTCCGCCCAGATCGTCCTCTTTCTTTCCAAATACAGCTTCCCCGACACCGCCGCGCACCGGGATCTTTCCAATGGGTACCAGCAGGAAGCCGCCGGAAACGCAGCCGTATCCGTACAGGTCCAGTTCCTGTCCGCTGCATTCATAAGCGCCTTTGATGCTGATGCTGATCCTGCACTGACCGCTCCGCGCCTCAATTTTGGCAAATCCCACATTTTTGGTCTTCATATCGCCTTCATAGGCATATATATATGAAATGAACCTTCTATATTCTGCCACATTACCACTCCTTCCTCTCTATTCTATGCCGCGCCGCGGCCGAATATTCCTTTTTGTGGCATCTATGGCAGAAATTTTCACATCACAGAAAAACCGTCACTTCTGCTCCCCGGCAAGCAGATCGCTGAGTTTCGCGAACTGCTCCAGGCTCAGCGCCTCTCCCCGGACGGAAGGCGGCAGCTCCATTGCCTCCAGCGCCCGCGCAATCTCCTCCTTGGCAAAGGGAAGCGCTCCGGCGTTCGCGAGGCTGTTCTGAAGCGTTTTCCTCCGCTGGTTGAAGGCCGCCCTGATCAGCCGGAACAGCAGCGCTTCATCTTTTACCTCCACCGGAGGCTTTTTGTGGCGCGTAAGACGGATTACCGAGGATCCCACCTTGGGACGGGGTATAAAACAGTTAGGCGGCACATGCGCCGCCACATAAGGTTCCGCGTAATACTGGACCGCCAGCGACAGCGCTCCGTAGTCCTTGCTTCCGGGACCGGTCTGCATCCGGTCCGCCACCTCCTTCTGCACCATGACAGTGATGCTCTCCAGAGGCACATGGCTCTCAAACAGCCCCATGATAATGGGCGTGGTGATATAGTAGGGCAGGTTTGCCACCACCTTGATGGGTCTCCCCCCGTTCTTCTCCTCAGCCAGCTTCGCCACATCCACTTTGAGAATGTCCTCGTTGATGACGGTCACGTTATCATAGTCCGCCAGGGTCTCTTCCAGGATCGGGATCAGATTTCTGTCGATCTCCACGGCACAGACTTCCCTCGCGGCTTCCGCCAGATACTGGGTCATGGTTCCGATCCCCGGCCCGATCTCCAGGACAAAATCCTCCTTTGTCACTCCCGATGCCCGGATGATCTTCTCCAGGACATGGGGATCAATGAGAAAATTCTGTCCGAATTTTTTCTGAAAAACAAATTCATATTTCTGCAAAACCGCAATGCTATTCTTGGGAATGCCCAGATTTGCCATGGTTCCTTCCTCTCCTCTTTCTCATCCGCGTCCGCGCGGTATCTTCCCGCGGCCTTATGCCTCCTCCAGCCGGTAGAAGCGGCAGGCGTTTTCATATGTGACCGCCTCTGCCTCTTCCCTGGAAATGCCTTTCAGCTGCGCCACAGTCTCCGCCACATAGGACAGATTGGCCGAATCATTGCGTTTGCCCCGGTAAGGCACCGGCGCCAGATAAGGGCAGTCTGTCTCCAGGAGCATCTGAGAAAGGGGCATATACTGAACGACTTCCTTCAGCTTCTTCGCGTTGGCGAAGGTCACAACGCCGCCAATGCCGAGATAATGTCCCATATTCAGATATTCTCTGGCCATTTCCACTCCATAGGAAAAGCAATGGATCACGGCACTGAGCTCAGAGCCTCCGGCGGCCCGGATCATATCCAGCGTATCTCTGGCCGCCTCCCGGCTGTGGATCACCACGGGCAGGCGCTTTTCCGCAGCCAGGGCAAGCTGGCGCTCAAACCATTTTTTCTGAACTGCTTTATCCGGTTCCGGCCAGTGATAGTCAAGGCCGATCTCTCCCACCGCCACCATTTTGGGATTCCGGAACGCTTCCCCGATGCGGGAGAAATTTTCTTCGGTCAGCGCCCCTGTATCGCTGGGATGGACTCCGGCAGCCCCGTACAGAAACGGATACTGTCCGGTCAGCGCTTCCGTGCGGCCGATCGATTCCAGATCCGAGCTGATATTGACCACGCGCCCGATTCCCTTTTCTTTCAGAGAACACAGAAGGCTTTCTCTGTCCTGGTCAAAGGCTTTGTCGTCATAATGAGCATGGCTGTCAAAAATCATACTCTGCCTCCTCCCCGATCTCAATGATGTCCCCCTTCAGTCCCGGATAATAGGCTTCTCCGCTTAAAGGATGGGTCAGCACCCATTTGTTTTTCATGGAAAGCATGCAGTCCTCTTCCGTCGCGAACCGGTCCGTCCTTCTCTCCGGAAGCTCTGTATTGGTCCCCTCCGGAAGTATGACCACGCTGCAGAACCCGTCCGCCTTCACACTGCAGGGCGCATAGTGCAGCGTGCTGCTGTAAAACAGATACACAGTGCCTTCCGGCACAAAATAAGCCTCTGCCCTGGCCAGGTCAAAGCTTCCCGCGCTGTCCATGTCCGCCCGGCTCCCCACCACCACGATCAGATCAGAAGCGGCAATGTTCACTTCCTCGCTGCGGTGATATTCCAGGGTATCCGCCTTCCGGTTCCTGCCGGCGCAGTATCCCACCTCCACCGGCATCCCGCCGTACACCAGACGGCGGATCTTTCTGCTCGCCTCCAGGGCTTCCGCCTCCGGCACGGAGGGCACGTATTCCACCTGATCTGTCACCGGCACAGTCTTTGCCCAGTCCACCAGAGAAGACACGTCGATTCCCTTTATGACGGTGCCGAATTTTCTGAATCTCCTGTCTGCTATATTTCTGATCTTCATGATTGTCTGTCCATCTCCATTCTGCAGCTTTCCCGCGAAAGCCAATCGGGCAGTTTACCGCAAAAGTAAGCTGCCCGTTTCTCTTTGACTTGTTTATCGTATCAGCAGATTTCCGCTCCGGAGGGCATGTCCCTGTCCGGAGTCATCAGCGCGAGATTTCCCTCCGCGTCCTCCGCGCACAGCAGCATGCCTTCAGAAAGAACGCCTGCCAGCTTCGCCGGCTTCAGATTGGTCACGACCATGACCTTTTTGCCTACCATCTCCTCCGGGGTATAATGGTTCCTGATCCCCGATACGATCTGGCGGACCTGACTGCCGATCTTTACCTGGGAACAGAGAAGCTTTTTCGATTTCTTCACTGCCTCGCAGGCAATGACCTGACCCACCTGGAACTGAAGCTTTCCAAAATCCTCGATGGTGACTTCCGGCTTCGCCTCGATGTCAATGCCGGGATCCTCTTTTTCCTCCGGCTCTTCCTCATGGGCCGCTCCGAATTTCGCTTCCACATCCGCCAGCACCTCTTTAAGATCCAGACGCGCGAACAGGATCTCCGGTTTCTCCGTCACCCTGTTTCCGGAAGGATAAACGTTGAATTCCTTCATCTCATCCAGGCTGAGCTTGACGCCGCCGGTCTGGGCGAGGATCTTCTTCGATGTGGAGGGCATGAAGGATTCCAGCAGGCTCGCCCCGATGCAGATGCCGCAGGCCAGGTTATAAAGCACTGTGGCCAGCCTGGGTTTTTTCTCCTCTTCCTTCGCCAGCGCCCAGGGCATGGTCTCGTCAATATATTTATTGCAGCGCTTAAACAGCGCGAAGATCTCGCTGATCGCGTCGGCCACCCGCAGCTCGTTCATCTTCGCGTCGACCTTTTTGACCGCCTCCAGCACCACGGCCTTCAGATCATCGTCCACCGGCTCCGACACGCCTGTATTTTCCACAACGCCGCCGAAATACTTGTTGGACATGGAAATCGTCCGGTTCACCAGATTACCCAGAGTATTGGCCAGATCGGAATTGAGACGCTCCACCATCAGCTCCCACGAGATCACGCCGTCATTGTCGAAGGGCATCTCGTGAAGTACAAAATAACGGACCGCGTCCACGCCGAAATACTCCGCCAGGTCGTCGGCATAAAGGACGTTGCCCTTGGATTTGCTCATCTTTCCGTCGCCCTGCAGAAGCCAGGGATGTCCGAATACCTGCTTCGGCAGCGGCAGTCCCAGCGCCATCAGGAAAATGGGCCAGTAAATGGTGTGGAACCGGATGATGTCTTTGCCGATCAGATGCAGGTCGGCAGGCCAGTATTTGGCGAACAGGTCGCCGCTCTCCCCGCCGCAGTCATAGCCGAGTCCCGTGATGTAGTTGGTCAGCGCGTCCAGCCAAACATAGATCACATGCTTATCGTCAAAATCCACCGGAATGCCCCATTTAAAGGATGTCCGGGATACGCACAGATCCTGAAGGCCCGGAAGCAGGAAATTATTCATCATCTCGTTCTTTCTCGCCACCGGCTGGATGAACTCGGGATGCTCATTGATATATTCGATCAGCCTGGGGGCATATTTGCTCATCCTGAAGAAATAAGCCTCTTCCTTCGCGGGCTGCACCTCGCGCCCGCAGTCGGGGCACTTCCCGTCCACCAGCTGGGACTCCGTGAAAAAGGACTCGCAGGGTGTGCAGTAAAGTCCCTCATAATACCCTTTGTAAATATCGCCCTGATCATACAGCTTTTTGAAGATCTTCTGAACCTGCTTTTCATGATCCACATCGGTGGTGCGGATGAATTTATCATAAGAGGTGTCCATCAGATCCCAGATCCGTCTGATCTCACCGGCCACCCGGTCAACAAACTCCTTCGGCGTCACGCCGGCCTCCTGGGCCTTCAGCTCGATCTTCTGCCCGTGCTCGTCCGTACCGGTCTGGAACCGCACGTCATATCCCTGCTCTCTTTTATAGCGGGCAATGCTGTCAGCCAGAACGATCTCATAAGTGTTTCCGATATGCGGCTTGCCTGAAGTATAGGCGATCGCCGTCGTAATATAATAAGGTGTTTTTGCCATCTTTGTCCCTCCATCACATCAGACTGTTTTGATTATAGTATATTTAAAATTCAAAGTAAAGGGATTAATTGGACATTTGCCCAGGCACACGATATAATGGATTTATATACTATTCCGGACACAGGATGAATATCTTTAAAAAGATACCACGATTTGTGGGGAGGTAATCTATGAAAAAACGGCTTGTCCGCCTGCTCGCGCTTCTTCTGACCATCTCGCTGCTTCTGCCCGCCGGCTGCGCGCGGACACCGGACAGCGGTACTTCCGGTGAAAGTGAAAACATCATTGCCGAAAGCGGCGGGTCCGCCGGGGACAGCACTGCCGGAAGCAGCGCTCCTGACGCGTCCTCCGCGTCTTCCTCCGGGGAAACAGCTCCCTTTGACGACTCGGAGCACCGGAAATTCCAGGCGTTCACAAATGAACTGTTCCTGGAATCGGTGGCGGCGGATACCGTCACCCTCCATTATACGCTGGCGCATCCGGAGCAGTACGGGATCACGGACTATGAGATCACGCTGGGCTCCCCCGACAGCGGTTCCTCAGAGCAGAACACGCGGGAAATGCAGGCCGCCCTGAATACCCTGGTCTCTTTTCAGTATGAAAAGCTTCCGGAGGACGACAGGCTGACCTTTGATGTTCTGAAGGATTATCTGGAAACAGGCCTGGAAGGAACGGAGTTTCTCTATTATGAGGACCTGTTCGCGCCGATCTCGGGACTGCAGGGCAATCTGCCCATCGTCATGTCAGAATATACCTTCCGCACGGAGCGGGATATCACCGACTATCTGGCTTTGCTGGAACAAATTCCCGCCTACCTGGACGCAGCCGCCGATTATGAACGTACAAGGGCCGGCAAGGGCTTCGTCATGCCGTCCGGCTGCATCGGGGACGTGATCGAAGCCTGCACGGACTTTGTCAGCGCCGGCAGTGAAAATATGATGATCTCCACCTTCAATGAACGGCTGGATGCCTTTGAAGGCCTGGACGAGGATCAGAAGGCGGCCTGGAAGGCACAGAATGAGGAAGCCGTGACCACGCTGATCTTTCCCGCCTACAGGAAACTCATCCGCTGTCTCCAGGAGATCCGGAGCGCGGAAGCCGGCAGCGGAGGACTCTGCACCCTCCCCCGGGGAACAGAATATTATTCCTGGCTGATCCGGACTCTGGTCGGCTCCGGCCACACTCCCGAGGAGCTGATCCTTCTGACAGAGGACCGGGTCGATACCCAGGTCCAGGAGCTGTATCTGCTTCTGGCCGGCTCTCCGGAGCTGGCGGAATGCGTTCAGGATCCGCCTGCTGACGGACGCACGCCGGATGAAATGCTGCAGTTCCTGAAATCTGCCATTTCCGGGGATTATCCGGCGCTTCCCACTGAGACTTCCTATGAGATCAAATATGTTCCGGAATCCATGGAGGCCAGCTCCAGCCCTGCTTTTTACATGATCCCGCCCATCGACGATCCCGGGGAAAACACCATTTACATCAACAACGGCGGCACCGGCATCGGCTCTCTGTTTTCCACCCTGGCCCATGAAGGCTATCCCGGCCATCTGTACCAGACCGTATACGCCTCCTGCGTCCTGGAAAATCCCATCCGCCACATCCTCGATTACCAGGGCTACACCGAAGGATGGGCGCTCTACGTGGAGCATGAGACCTACGATCTGAATGAACTCTATACAGAGCAGGCCGACGGCCTGGCCCGGGTCTGGTCCCTGAATTCTTCTATCTCTCTTGGTGTCTACGCGCTTCTGGACCTGAACATCCATTACAATGGCTGGACAAAGGACCAGGCCGCCGAATTCATCGAACAGTATTTCGGCCCCCAGGACGATGAGATCCTTTCTGAGATGTACGATACCATTGTCAGTGAACCGGCCTATTATCTGAAATACTATGTGGGATATCTGGAGATCCTTCTCCTGCGGGAGAAGGCCGAAGCGCGCCTGGAAGAAGATTTTGACCTGAAGGAATTCCACAAATTCCTGCTGGATATGGGCCCCTGCCCGTTCCCCGTCATCGACAAATATATGGAGAGCTGGATGTCAGGCCGATAAAAGCGCCCCTCCGTGCTCCCGAAGCCATTTCACGGCCCGGTCATAATCGGGGAGGATCTTTTCCACCTCCCTGTAAAACCGGGCCGAATGATTCATTTCTTTTCTGTGGCACAGCTCATGGACCACCACATATTCCCGGACAAATTCCGGCGCCAGCATCAGTCTCCAGTTGAAATTGAGATTTCCCGCCGCGCTGCAGCTTCCCCACCTTGTTTTCTGATCCCGTATGGTGATCCTTCCGTAGGAGACGCCGATGCGTCTGGCGTACCGTTCCGCCTGAAGGGCAAAATACCGTTTTGCCTCTTCCCGTTTTTCCGCCTGCTCCCGCTCCGAAAGAACACCCGGAGCCCCTCTGTTTTTCCGATATTCTTCCGCCTGTCTTCTTTTCTCCAGGACCCAGTCCTGCTTCTCCCGCAGAAACTGTTCCGCCGTTCCGACGGGACAGGCGGCCGGAATCCTGAGAACAACGCTTCCGTCCTGACGGACCTGAATAGCAATGGTTTTCCTTCTGCTCCGGATCACCGTATACGGAAACGGCACCGGTCTCTCCTGTCCTCTCAAAACAGTCCCCTCACATATCTGGCATAGAGTTTTTTCATTCCCTTCAGCTGCTGCTCAGCCGCCCTCCGGTACCGGCCCGCGCCGGCCAGGAGAACGCGGAGCTCTTCCCGCGTGGAGGGATGGCGGCTGAACCTCGCCTTCAGGGCAATCTCCTCAAACCGCTTCCATTCTTCCTCTGTTCCGCCGGGCGTTTCCGTTCCATCCGGAGCTTCTGTTCCGCCGGGCGCTTCTGTTGCATCCGGAGCTTCTGTTCCATCCGGCTCTTCCATCAGTCCGCGAAGCTCCGCCATATAAGAATACACCGCCAGAACCGCCTGGTTCCGGTTCTTCCTCGCGAACTGTTTCCTGCGCCGCCTGATCCGCACTCTGCGGTTCAGCCACAGACCCGCTCCCGACAGACAGACCGCCGCCCCCAGAATGGCCAGCAGTCCCCTCAGACTGGTCCTCAGGCTGATCGAAACAGTCTCTTCCCCGGTTTCTTCTCCGGATGACTCCGTTTCCGCTCCGCTCCCGGCGGTACTCTCCGCTGCCGCCGTCTCCCCGGCAGTTTCCGTCTCTGCCTCTGTCTCCTCATCCGCCGCCTCTTCATCGGGAAACAGATCGTCTCTGACGGAACCGGTCGTCTCCACAGGCTGCCAGCCCACGCCGCTGATGTAGACCTCCACCCAGGCATGGGCGCTGGAATCCGGCAGAAGGATCCATCCATTTTCATCCTTTTCCCCGTTGGGAGACACCGCATAGCCTTCCACATATCTGGCCGGCACGCCGGCCGCCCGCAGAAGCAGCGCCGCCGCCGACGCGAAATGGCGGCAGTAGCCCTGATGATTTTCCGAAAGGAAATATTCCACAAAGTCCCGGCCCTCCGGCGTCACTCCCGGCGACAGCGTATAGGTGTTCTCGCTCTGGATCTGCTCCACCACCGCGTCGACAAGAGCCGCCTGGTACCGGTAATTTTCCAGGGTCAGCCCATGGGCGCCCAGATATCCGTTCAGGAACTCCGTCAGGTTTTCCGGCACCTGCAGATAGTTTTGATAGACAAAATCCTCATATGCCTCCACAGTCCGGATAAATTCCTGCTGCTCTTCGGACAGAAGGGAGAGGATCTCCTGCGGCACCTCCCATCCCGTACCGGCTTCACCGTTTGTTCCCGGAATTCCATACATATACGCGGAAAATCCCGATTCATTGCGCAGCAGCTGCATCCACACCCGGTAATAAAGCGTCATATACGGATAGGAAGGGCTGGAACTCAGTCCCTGCATCCGGTATTCCTGGGTGCCGAACAGCGAATTGTCCGAGCGCAGCACAGTGTCATTGACAAATGAGATCTGAGAAAGCTCCTCCGGAAGATTGATCAGCCCATAAGGCACATAAATACATCTCGGATTCGTTCCCACATTCCGCACCGTCAGATCGTAGGCATAGAGCTCATAGTCATCAGAGGTCGGCATGATCTGAGAGAACAGATACGGATAATTCTGCACCCTCCAGTCTCCGGAACCGGAGGAAAGCGTCGTGTACGCGTCTTCCGAAAGAGGCTCCCAGGAAGTTCCTGTATACACGCTTCCCACGAAGCCCTTCAGATAGTCGACCTGCGTCTTCGCCGTCCGCACCATCAGCACCGTATCTCCGGAAAAATTCAGGTTGCCCGAAGAGGCAAGATCCACCCGGTTGGCCGAACCCGCGATGCCGCCTCCCCGGAACATTCCCGTCAGGTCTGATCCGTTCAGAAGTCCCACCCGAAGGTCTTCAATCAGATCCGGCCGTTCATAGGAGTCCCTGGGGAACAGGAGTCCGATCGCCAGAAGAATCGCGGCAAAGGCCGCCGGAAGGACTGCCAGCGCCGCTCCCCTCAAAGCGCCTCCGTCGCAGACCAGCATGGCCCAGAACAGAATCAGCGCCAGGATCCATCCGTAATCGGGCACCACGCCGACTACCAGAGAAGCCGCGAAAAACGGAATCGTGATTATGATACTCAGGAAATACCGGCGTTTTTTCGCCGTTAAAAACAGGACCAGAAGAAATACTACAATGGCCATGACGTATGCGGCCGTCAGCGCAGCGGCACGGTTCATCGCCGCCTCCGTGAGCGCGCCGTCTGCCATCTGGACCATGTCAAAGGATGAGTGTTCCGTATAGACCCGGATGATCCCATTGGCCAGACAGCGGAAGCCAATCCCCAGCTCCGTTCTGAGAAGATAGCCGGCCCACGCGAACACAGCCGCCAGCACCGCGGCACAGGGAAGCCGGTACCTGCCCGCGGAAAACAGAGCCGTCAGAAAAAGCGAAGCAGCAATGATCACGACCGCGGCGGGAAGCATGGAAAACGAAAAAGAAAATCCGGAATAAAAGCACCCAAAGGCCCCGAAACCGCCCAGAGCCGACAAAAAGGCGCAGGAAATCAGACGGGACGCGAAGGCGTTCCCCGCCGTCTGAACCCTCGGTTTTTCAATTCTGATCCCTCCGGAATTCCGTTTTCTGCCGCGATTTTTCATCCGTTGAATCCTCTCCTGCTCCTGTCTGTCAGATTTCCAGCCCGGCCATATCCTCGGTGATCCGTCCCGCTGTCAGGTCCCGCCACCGGGCGCCCAGTCTCTCTGCCGTTTCACGGCTCTTCCTCTCTGCCTCTGTCTCCCGCGCTTCCCCGCGGAGCGCGAAAATCTGTACCGGAACCTGTCCGCCGCACAGAATCTCCGTCTCCTCCGGCGAAAGCTCCGCCGCGAAATACAGGATCCTGGATATATTCTTCGCTTCCAGGCATCCCTGCAGCACTGCTTTTCTGTCATGTCCGCCGCAGGCGCGGAGCATTCCCCAGAGAGACCGGTAAAAATCCTCGTTTCCATCCACTTCTTCCAGAAAAAAACCGCCTTTTTCTCCGCCCTGCCAGCACCCGGTCCTGTGAGGAATTCCATTTTCCGCAAGATACCAGGACAGAGAAGCGGCCGCTTCCAGAAGGCCGTCCGCCAGACGCGCCTTTCCGGCAGTTCCCGTCATATCCAGGACCACCAGCATACGGCTTCCCACAGGCAGCCCGCCCTCTTTGATCATCAGCTCGTTCCGCTTGCTGGAAAGCTTCCAGTGGATCCGCGAAATCCTGTCTCCCGCCCGGTAGGCGCGGATGTCAAAGATCTCCGCAGGATCATCTCCCGGCTTCACTTTCGAATATTCATCGCTCTCCCAGTCCTCCGCCTGTCTTTCCTCAGCCAGAATGTCAAGGGGCCTGATATCCGGCATCACCGGCACACTGAGTTTGTTCTGGCCGCACGTTCCCGAAAATCCGAAAATCCAGAGATAATCATACAGCCTCACCTGCAGGATCTCGATCTCAAGCTGGCCGCAGTAATCCGAGGACAGCGCGTAGGAAACGGTCTGTCCCGGCTTTCCCATCATAAACATCAGCGTGTCCCGCTTCTCTGTCTGAAGCAGTTCATTCCTGACGCGGATCTTCATGCGCACCCGCGCGCCTCCCAGCCGGAAAGCGCCCCGGAACCGGAACCGCAGAAAGATCGTCTCTCCCTTCCGGACGGTCCCCGGATTCTGACATTCCGCCGACACTTCCAGACGGATCCCCGAGATCAGCGTGAGAATCAGGGAAATCACCGGGACCAGAATGAAAAAGAGCAGCACATAGAAAGACAGATAATCTGTAAAAAACAGAAAGAACGCGAACACGCCCAACAGAATCAGGATATATTCCAAACGTTTGACTGCCATAAGCCTCTCCTGTTTTATCTGCGGAGGCCCGGAGCGGGAATTGCCCTCAAAATCTGCTCCAGGATCCCATGAGCATCCATGCTGACCAGCTTCGCCTGGGCGCCCGGTATCAGCCGGTGCTCCAGAACGTCAAAGTATACACTCTGCACATCGCCGGGAACCACATAATCACGCCCGGAGATCCACGCGGCGGCACGGCTCATCCTGGCCAGCGCCAGCGTTCCCCTCGGGCTGATGCCGCTCTTGATCAGCTCGTGATTCCTGGTCGCGCCGGTCAGCCTGGCCATATATTGGTAGAGCTCATCGGCCACATACACCTGCTCCGCCTCTCTCTGCATTTCCAGAATGTCGTTTCCGTCCGCCACCTGGCGGACCGTATCCATAAGATTCTGCCCCTGTCTGGCCTTCAGGATCAGGATTTCCTCCTGAAGAGACGGATATCCCATGGAAAGCCGGACCAGAAACCGGTCAAGCTGCGATTCCGGCAGCAGCTGCGTACCCGCGGAGCCGGCCGGATTCTGAGTCGCGATCACCGTAAAGGGCCTGGGGATCGGATGGGTCACGCCGTCAACCGTAACGCTGCCCTCCTCCATCGCCTCAAGAAGCGCACTCTGGGTCTTCGAGCTTGTCCTGTTGATCTCATCGGCCAGAAACAGGTTGCAGAGCACCGCTCCCGGCTGATAATCCAGTCTGTTCTCCGCCTGGTTGTAAATGGTAAATCCCACCACATCGGCCGGCATGACCTCCGGAGTAAACTGGATCCTCCTGTAATCCAGATGAACCGCTTTGGAAAAAGCCAGGGCCATCGTCGTCTTTCCCACGCCCGGCCGGTCCTCCAGCAGAATGTGTCCTCCCGCAATGACCGCCATCAGCGCCTTGCTGATCACCGCGTCCTTGCCGACCACCGCTTTTTTTACCTCATTTATGATATCTGCCGCTTTCTGGTACATGTATGTTCTCCTTTATTCCCGCGGGCAGCGTTCTGCACGCATATTCTTATCCATTATACAGCACGGAAGTCAGCTTTCGTCAAGTCCCGCAGTGTTAATTTTTCTTAAGCATTTGTGAAGATTTTCGATATGACCCGGGCAAAATACCGATGACTATTTATTTCACTGTCAAAATCCGTTATAATAAAACAGCAGATAACAGTCATGCCGCGATCATCGGCGGAGCCGGTCATGAACCGGCCGGAAGAAAGGAGAAATTATGAGCAGAAAAACAGACTGCCTTTGGAAAGACAGAAGACATATTTTATGGTTTCCCATCACATTTGACAAATACCGGGTAGAAAACGGACGGCTTTACTGCCAGCACGGCCTGTTCAGCCAGCGGGAGCACGAGTGCCTCCTGTACCGGATCCTGGATATTTCCCTGACCCGCACCCTGGGCAACCGGATCTGCGGCACCGGCACGATCACCCTGCAGACGACAGACAGCTCCGACCCTGTCCTCGTCCTGAAAAATATCAAGGACAGCAGGGCCGTAAAGGATCTGCTCAGCGACCTGATTGAAAAAGAACGGGTCAGCAAAGGCATCGCCGGCCGGGAGATCATGGTCAACAGCGGCATGGGGGAGGATTTTGACGGCGACGGAGAGATCGACTTCGACGATTACCGGTGACCGGTGATCCCGCGGCCCTCTTTTCCTCTGCCCCTCCGGCCTGCGGCCCCTTTTCGGGGCTGCAGGTTATTTTCCCTTATTGTCAAAATGGATCCCATCCCAGTAAACACACTGATTGACGATGGTCTCCGGCATCAGCTCCACACCGTCCAGGGCCCATTTTTTATATTCTTCAAATCCCACCCGGTCGATGATGTAGCCGATATGCTCCTTGCCCGCCGGCGCGTCGGGTGAAATATATTCCCTGACAAATTTATAGGTATTGAGGATGATCCTGACGATATTGTCCTCATCCGCCCACACAAGAAAATCCTTTCCCAGTCGGGGATTCTTCTTTCCGGTCCGTCCCATGATCGCCAGCTTATAGTATTTCTTCGGGCTCCTGGTGAGGGCGCGGGTCGGGCATTTGGTGACGCAGACGCCGCATCCGATGCATTTTTCCGTATCCCGGAGAATTTTGTAGTTCTCCATCCGCAGCGCGTCCACGGACAGTGACCGGCATCCTTTGATACAGGCCTGACAGCTGACGCACCTGGCAGGATCATACTGGGGCATGGTCATGCCGATAATGCCGAAATCATGCATCCTCGCCTTGGCGCAGTCGTTGGAACAGCCGGTACAGGCAATCTTGAAATGCAGGTCGTTGGGAAAGACCTCCTTCTCGATGCGCTTCGCCAGCTTCGCCGTATTATAATTGGCGAAGGGACAGACATTGCTTCCGATGCATGCGCTGATATTTCTGGTCCCGGAAGCCGGATAGCCTGTCCCCGGTTCTGTCTGGTTGATCTCCAGCATCTCTATGATCGGCTGAAGCTTCTTGTTGATCGCCTCCATATCCTCAAAACGGATCCCTTCAATCTCAAATCCCTGGCGCGTTGTGAGATGAACATATCCGTTTCCGTAGGTCTGGGCGATCTCCTGCACCATTCCCAGGATCCGGGCATCCAGGTATCCGCCGGGCACACGGATGCGGGAGGCGCCGATCCCCCGCACTTTGGATACTCGAAACGCGTTTTTCTTCAGTTTCTTTGTGTTGATATCCATTCCCATGGCCGTTCCTCCTAATCGATCAGTTCTTTCCCTTCCACATAGTTAAACACCGGGCCGTCCAGACAGATGTAAGTGCTTCCCATCTTACAGTGTCCGCATTTTCCCAGTCCGCAGCACATCTTTCTTTCATTGGAGATCCAGATCTGTTTCTCCTCCGCTCCGAGCTTCAGGATCTCCATGACCGTAAATTTGATCATGACAGGAGGCCCCACGCAGATAAAAGCCGCGTTTTCCAGATTCCGGAATCTGAGGCCGGGAATATATTTCGTCACCATGCCGACCGGGCCGTCATATCCCTCCGGCGCGCTGTCCACGGTCCGGATCACCTGGATGCGGTCCTTCCAGAACGCGAATTCTTCTTTGAACAGCACGTCCTTCGGCGTTTTGAAGCCGGCGATCAGCGTACATCCTTCACATTCCTCCGGATGGCGGGCGAAATGATCCACAACTCCTTTCACCGGCGAAAGACCCGTGCCTCCGGCAATCACCACCAGTTCCTTTCCCCTGTAGTCCTCCAGGTCAAAGCCATTGCCATAGGGACCTCTCATAAAAAGAGAATCTCCCGCATAATTTTCAAATATTTCATTGGTCACCTTTCCCACCCGGCGAATCGTAAAATCAACGGTTCCCTCGCCGATGCCGCTGACGGAAATGGGCGCTTCCCCGTATTTGGGCAGAGAAATCTCAAAAAACTGTCCCGGCTTCACGTCGCCGTCAAAGGCCATACGGAAGGTATATTCCAGATCCGTATGTCTGATCACTTCCCTGATCTCTGATAACTGAGGAATATATTCATTCTTCATGCCAGCTCTTCCTCCTTCGCCAGTCTGTTGACACAGTTGGAATAAGATATATACTCCGGACATACGTCGTCGCAGCGACCGCAGCCCACACACATCGGATATCCAAACCGTTTTTCATAATCATAGATTTTGTGCATCACCTTAAAACGGAAGCGGTCTCCCTGATCCTTCCGGAAAGTGATCCCTCCCGCTATATCCGTAAATCCGTCCACCTGGCAGGAGGCCCAGACTCTCCGCCGCTCACCGGCCTTCTCATTATCCCGGTAGAAAATGTCCTGCATGGTAAAACAGGTGCAGGTGGGACAGACAAAATTGCAGCGGCCGCAGCCAATACAGCGTGAACCGTATTCCTTCCAGATCTCTTTGGTAAAACTTTCATTGGACAGCTTCCGGGGCAGCGTCACCTTCTCCTTATTTTCTGCGGCAAAGGCCGGACTGACGGACGCCTTTTCCCCTCCCGCAGCCTTTACATATGCCTCCAGCTCCTCCAGACAGCATCCGATGCCAAAACCTCCGTCTTCCGGTTCCATATAAAGATCATACTCCTCTGTCCGGTTTGTTCCCATGCTGACACAGAAGCCGGACCCGCAGGTCTCCCTGCATCCCATCAGCGCAAATTTTGTCCGCCTGCGGATTCTGGCATAATAAAAATCCTCAAAACCATTGTTCAGATAAATCTCGTCCAGCCGCTTCACAGCATGGAGATCGCAGGAACGCAGAAAGATCAGGATCTCCTTCTGCGGCCCCTTCGGAACCTTTGTCTCATCTTCCGTATAATAGAACAGGGTTTCATTGACAGGAAGCAGCACCTCCTTAAAAGAATAGTCTGATTTTCTGTCCCATACGATCTCATCAAAGGATCGAAGCTTTTTGTACCGGATCACATCTGTATCCGCGAAACAGCCTGTTCCGGCAAACAAAGCCGGCCCATAGATGTCATATGCGCCGGACAGCTTTTCAAACAGCTCCCCCGCCTGCACGCTCGACAACCGATAATCCATAAAATCACGCCTCTCTTCCGTGTTCTTCACCCGCCGCCCGCCATTCACAGCGGCTTCCTTCCGTTACCCATTCAGAAACTGAATGTCTGATATAAGCTTAACACAGAAAAAAACAGGATTCCGTGATGATTCTCACGAAACCCTGTTACCTGTCCTATTTTGATGCCTGTATTATACAGATTATGGCTGACCCGTTTTATAAAACCGGGACATCCTCTCCGGATCCGGTATGATGATCTTCTTTTTCTTCATAATGATCAGACCGTTTTCTGTCAGTGTTTTGCACAGGCGGGAAGCAGTCTCCCTGGGCGTTCCCAGAAGATCCGCCAGAAATGTGACCGGCATGCTGATATCGATCTCGATCCCCTCCGCTGTCCGGATACCGAAATCTCTGGCCAGCTTCCACAGCTTCGCCGCCAGCTTCCGCTCCAGATAAATGCTTCCCATGGTGTTTTTCAGCTGATGACCCAGACGCCAGATCTTTCGCTCCTGAGCAGCGATCACCTGCCTTACCAGACCGAAATCCCGCTCCATTTCTTCCGCAAACAGCGCGGCCGGGAACTCCAGGACCAGGCTTGTTTCGATCGCCTCGCAGAATACGGAAGTTTCGTGATCATTCAGTACATGATCGTTGAGAAGCTCTCCTTTTCCCAGAATGAAAATAATCTTTCTGCTCCCGCTGTGGGTCATGTTGTAGAGGATACTCTTTCCTTCCATCTGGAAGCAGACTCTGCCGATCCGCTCCTTTGCCCGGTAAATGAGCGCGCCTCTCTCGTATTTCCGCAAAAGAGCCTTCCCGGAGAGCCGTTCCGCCGTCTCTGATCTGATTCCCTGAAAGAAGCGCAGCTCCAATATCAGTTTCTTTTTCTCCATCGCTTTCTCCCGGTGCCCTCTGCCTGTCCGCAGACAGGCGCCGCCAAAAAACGGTCCCGCCGCTTTCTTATCTGGAAGCCCTGTAATAATTGATCAGGCAGCCGTCCAGTATGATCTGTCTTTCATCATCGGTCAGTTCGCCCAGTCTCAGAGTGAAAGCGCGCATTCCGTCCGCAGCGCTGTAAACGGTGATCTCACTCCTTTTCTGCTCCACCGCTTCTCTGATCCCGGGGATAAACAGCCAGTCGCCGTTTTTGAAAGGAAGCGCCCCTTCTTCAATCAGGAACGGAAGCATCCCCCAGTTGATCAGGTTGGAACGATAACGTTTTGTCGCGTATTCATTGGCAATGTTGGCCCAGCCGCCCAGTACCTTCTGGCAGGAAGCGGCCTGCTCTCTCGCGGAGCCGTCTCCGGGCTTCACCGCGAAGATCGTGCTGCCGATTCCGGTGTTGGTCCAGTCCGCGTCCCCAAACTGCCCGCGCACGGCCTCCATGGCCGCGCCAGCCTCCGCAAAGGCCTTCTCCGGCTCTTGTCCGGCCGTTCTGGCCTTCTCCGCCGCCTGAACCTCTTTCGCTCTTCCCACATAAGCGGGATCTTTTCTGGACAGAGTAAATTCCGCCAGTCCCAGAGGATTGGAACGGTAGGAAGAAGTCTCGCCGGAGGGAATCAGTTCATCTGTAGTCGTAACCGGATCGTGGATCTCCGACACCACCTTGAGCAGCAGATTGTCCGTCAGCGCCGACATCTCAGGCCAGTCCTTGATGTTGGGACCAAACTGGATCTGCACGGTGGGATCTGCCTTTCCCTTGCTGTCAAATACCCGGTTCTCATAAATTCCTTTATCAAAATAGTACTTCGGCTTTGTATAGTTTACATCCAGATCCGTCGCCGGCGTCAGGCGGCCCTTGTTGACAGCCGTCGCTGCAATCGAACGGGCGTCCATAAGCGCCACAGAAGAAATCTGGCCGCTCTGCAGCTTGGATCCCTCCCGGTTGGGGAAGTTCCTGGTAGAATGACGGATACTGAAGGCATTGTTGGCCGGCGTATCGCCCGCGCCGAAGCAGGGGCCGCAGAAGGCCGTCTTCATCACAGCGCCTGTCTGCAGGATCTTCGCCGCGGCGCCGTTCTTGATCAGTTCCATATAAACCGGCATACTGGCCGGGTAAACGCTCAATGTGAAGGCATCGTTTCCGATGCTGGCTCCGTCCAGGATGTCCGCCGCGTCACAGATATTCTCGAAGCCGCCGCCGGCGCAGCCGGCAATGATGCCCTGCTCCACATAGAACTTCCCGTCACGCACTTTATCCTTCAGAGAATATTCCACCGCGCCGCCGAGACTGACCTTCGCCCGTTTTTCCACATCTGCCAGGATATCGGTCAGGTTGGCGTTCAGTTCTTCGATGGTATAGGTATTGCTGGGGTGGAACGGCATGGCGATCATGGGCTTCACCGCGCTCAGATCCACTTCTACAATGCCGTCGTAATAAGCCACCTTTCCAGGCGTCAGTTCCTGATATTCCTCTTCCCGTCCGTGAATCTCATAGAACTCGCGGATCTTCTCGTCCGTTGTCCAGATGGAAGAGAGACATGTGGTCTCTGTGGTCATGACATCCACGCCGATCCTGAAATCCGCGCTCAAATTCGCCACGCCGGGACCTACAAATTCCATTACCTTATTGTTCACATACCCATTCGCGAAAACTGCGCCGATAATAGCCAGCGCCACATCCTGAGGGCCGACGCCCTTCTCCGGCTTTCCCTTCAGATAAATGCCGATCACGCCAGGCATATTGATATCGTACGTCTTGTTCAGAAGCTGCTTGACCAGCTCCGGTCCGCCTTCGCCCATGGCCATGGTTCCCAGAGCGCCGTAGCGGGTATGGCTGTCCGATCCCAGAATCATCTTTCCGCAGCCCGCCAGCATTTCTCTGGCAAACTGATGGATCACCGCCTGATGAGGGGGGACATAGACTCCGCCGTAGCGCTTCGCGCAGGTCAGGCCAAACATGTGATCGTCCTCGTTGATCGTGCCGCCCACAGCGCACAGACTGTTGTGGCAGTTGGTCAGCACATAGGGAACCGGAAATTTCTCCAGTCCGCTGGCCCTTGCCGTCTGAATGATCCCCACAAATGTAATGTCATGGGAAGTCAGCTTGTCAAACTTAATTTTCAGCTTTTCCATATTTCCGGACGTGTTGTGAGCCGCAAGAATCCCATAAGCCATAGTATTCTTCGCCGCTTCCTTCTGATCCGGACATGAACCGAGCGCTGCCGTCAGCTTCGCCGCGCATTCATGATCGTTCTCTATGAGCTCTGTACCATTGATCAGGTAAGCGCCGTTTTTCCATAACGTAACCATTGGTTTGTCTTCCTCCTTATGTGCTGTCTTCCTCTCATTATCTTGTAAATCCGCCTGTAAGTCAAGTGGAAAGTAACAGCCGCGAATTCTTCTGAACACAAAAACGCCACCGGATCTTCTGAAATTGATGAATCATAACATTTCAAAAGATCAGATGGCATTTTCATGTCCGCCAACTCTTAATATGCGGATTTCAATATGTTAGTATTTATACATTCCGGATTCGTCCGCCGAAGGCTTCGGCTTCTTCAGCAAACCGCTGCTCTCCAGCTCCTCCAGCGCTTCCCGCACCAGTTGTTCGGGATCTGTGGATTCTTCCTCCTGAAATCTGCCGCCCGGCGCTTCATCCTCTCCGGATTTTTCATCTGCGCGGTCCGACGCGGCCGCTTCTGAGCTGTTCTCCGCTTCCCCAGCGCCGTCCGACGCTGCTGTTTCCGGCTCTTCTGGCTCTTCTTCTGCCAGTTCAAACTGCACCGTCACCTGGAACAGATCACCGTTCAGATAGATCTCGAAAATCCCTCCCTGGATCTGAGTCAGATCCTTGGCAATGGAAAGTCCCAGGCCGCTTCCCTCAGTCGTCCTCGACACATCTCCCCTTGTAAACCGTTCTGTCAGCTCCTGAGCGGAAATATTCAGGGGCGACTCTGAAATATTTTTCATGATGAAGCTGACTTCACCATCAGATTCCTCCACGCTCACGTAAACCCTTGTTCCGGGCATGGCGTACTTCTTGGTATTCTGGAACAGATTTTCCAGAATCCTCCAGACCCGTCTTCCGTCGGCGATCACATGCAGAGGATAATCCGGCAGCGTGATGACCGGCTGCAGATTCCGCTCCTCAAACCGCTCTGAAAATTCGCCGCAGGCCTGTCTCACCAGCTCCACGAAATTGATCCGTTCCATCTGCAGGCTGATGTTGCCTGAGCTGGCTCTGGAAGCCTCCACCAGATCCTCCGTCAGAGTTTTCAGCCTCTGAGATTTCTGGTCCAGCACATCCAGATACTTCTTCAGGGTCTCATCCTGTATGTTTTCCCGTTTCATCAGATCCACATAATTGATGATCGACGTCAGCGGCGTCTTAATATCATGGGAAACATTGGTGATCAGATCCGCCTTCATCCGCTCGCTCTGGACAGCTGTATTCACCGCATCCTGAAGGCCTGCGCCAATGTGGTTGATCCCGTCCACCAGCTTCCTGTCTTCCTGGAACATCCCCTCGTCGTCGATCACATACTCCAGATCGCCGGAAGAAATCCGTTCCACACCCTCCAGGATCTTTTTCTTTTTGATGGCTGACCACAGGATCACCGCCGCGGCCGCCAGCTGCACGCCCACGAAGACAATGATCCCCAGCACGTACAGGAACGAGGATCCCCAGAACCGGTTGATGGTAATAAACATACACAGCGGAATCGTCACCAGCCAGTAGAGAAAGATCAGCGCGGCCACTTTTCCGCTGGTAGGCCAGCCGCCGACAATGGCCTTCCCCCATTTTCCCAGCTTTCTGCAGAGCTTCCGGAGAAGACTGTTTTTCCAGACGACTCCCGCCTTCAGTCTCTTGACCAGGCTGAAGAACCCGATCAGGCCGATAATGCCGGACACAATGATGGAAATCGCCTGCATGACTGTATAGATCAGATTCGACGTGAAGAACGCCCGCTCCAGGACGCTGGCCATCACACTGCAGAATCCGATGAATACAAAAATCCCTCCCACGATCAGCAGAGCCGCCGCCTCCGTGGGCCATCTGTCAAATTTATCCAGCCAGATTTCATCATAGTCCTCCCTGTGGCCCACTGACGCCAGCAAATAGATAAAAGCCAGGATGCTTCCAATCATGCCGGCCACGATCGCAGGCAGAGACAGCAGAAGGATCGGCCTGCACCGGCTGAAATCCTGCGACATGGTCTGATAGTCATCCTGAACCAGATACCGGGTATCCAGCCCCACCGCGAAGGATGCCCCCGAATCGACTCCGACCAGAGTCTGGGCAAGATAATCCAGATTCCAGTATTTCACCTCTGTTTTCGTAAAATTGCTCCTCAGCCTGTGCGTGTTATTATCGTAGGAAACATATTTTTCCAGCCCGCAGATCTGCGCTTCCGCCTCCTCAGGCGACAAAGAAGCGGATGCAGAAGAATCATTCGTCTCATAAATACCGGAGCTGTTTTCATAAACAACAAAACGCAGATTGGTTTCTTCCGCGTCCAGTTCATTTTTCAGCTCATAATAATTATACAGGAGACCGGACCCCCGTTCATACAGAGAAATGAAGTCCGTGGTCTCGTCTACCTCATTCTGCTGTACATAGTCATAGATCAGCTCGATCGTCTGGCCCGGGTAGATCAGGATCTCCGCCGTGCTTTCCAGCGACATGCGCGCCGGCCAGCTGCCCTCCTTCTCATAATCCCATCCCGCCTCTTTGATAATCGATTCTTTTGTCTGGGCATCCAGCTGAGACCAGGGCGTATACGCATCGGGATCATCCGCGAAAAGATTGTTATAATTTGTCTCAAACTGTTCCAGGCACTCCGACTGATCCTCAGGCTGTCCCTCTGCTTCCGTACTTTCCGCCGGGGATGAAGAAGACATTTCATCTGAAGAAGCGGCGGCGGTATCCGCGGAATCTTCTTCTGAAGCAGACACGGAGGCCCCCTCTTCTGAAATCTCGTAAACAATTTCGTTGTTTTCGTCATAGGAAATGATCGCATTCCCCATCAGAATATCATAAATACGTTCCAGGTCACGAATGCAGATATTATATTCCGTCCCGTTGATTCTGGCCATATACAGGGTCTGGGTTTTGTTGTCCGCGTCCTGCTCCCCGAACATACGGGCAAGAGCCACATATTCAAAAATATGCTCTGTATCCTCCAGGATTTTCCTTTCCAGCGTCACCGTTCCCTCAAAATCTCCGCTCTGTATGAGCTCCTGCTTGCTGAAAAGATAATCGCTGAAATTATTCACATAATAAAGACCCAGTCCGCCTGCTGTCGTAATGCTCACAAACACAATGAACAGAAACAGCGCCCAGATCTTTTTTCTCCGGGTAAACTTGCGAATTCTCACGGCGGACCTCCTACTCTTTTTACAGCTTCTCCACCTTGTATCCGACTCCCCAGACTACTTTCAGATAAGTAGGATTTTTGGGATTGATCTCAATCTTTTCCCGGATATGGCGGATATGGACTGCCACCGTATTGTCGACACCGATGGCCTCCTCATTCCAGATATTTTCATAAATCTGCTCGATGGAAAACACTTTTCCCGCGTTCATCACCAAAAATCGCAGGATATTGTATTCCATCGGCGTCAGCTTCACCGGCTCACCGTCCAGCGTCACTTCCTTCGTGTCATCATTGATGCAGAGACCGCCTGTCTTGTGGATCGTCTCCCCCGCTTCCATGGCCATGGTTCCCAGCTTGGTATAGCGGCGGATATGGGATTTCACCCGGGCCACCAGCTCCAGCGGATTAAAAGGCTTGGTAATATAATCGTCCGCGCCGATATTCAGTCCCAGTATCTTATCCACATCCTCCGATTTCGCGGACAGGATAATGATCGGCACACTGCTGGTTTCTCTGATCTTGAGCGTTGCGCGGATCCCGTCCAGCTTCGGCATCATCACGTCTATCAGAAGAAGCTCCACCTTGTTTTCACCCAAAAGCCTGATTGCCTCTTCTCCGTCATACGCCTTCAGCACCCGGTATCCCTCCTGGCGGAGATAGATGTCGATCGCCTCAACAATTTCTCTGTCATCATCACATACAAGCACTGTGGTTTCATCCATGTCGTACCCCTCCGTTCTCTTCCCAACCATTATATCAGTCAAATGATGAAATCCGCGGGAGATTTTCTTAATTTTCTTTAAATATCACACGGGCGGATTCCGCCTGTCCGCGCCAGCTCCACAATATCCGCGGGCGTCCGCGCGATGTAAACGGCGCCGTTTTCATGAAGCTCCTGATATCCGCGGAATCCCCAGACGACCCCCACCGTATCCATCCCGGCATTCTTCCCGGTCTGCATATCGGTTCTGGAATCTCCAATGTAAAGCACCTCCGCGGGCTCCAGTCCCATTATTCCGCAAAGCTCCAGCGCCGACGCCGGATCCGGTTTTTTGGGAACGCCCGCCCGTTCTCCGAATACGCCGACAAAGGGAACCCCGGGGAACAGCGCCGCGATCAGCTTCTCTGTATAATCCGTCCGCTTATTGGAGTTGACCGCGGTCATGATCCCTTCTTTTTCCAGATCTGCCAGCATATCTCTGATCCCGTCATAGGGCCTGCTTTTTTCCATATATCTTCTGTCGTAGGCATTGACAAAATATTCCAGCATTCTGTCAATCACCGCGGAATCTTCCTTTACTTCCGGCGGCACGCTGTTCTCCATAAGATTCCGGAAGCCTCTTCCCACCTTCAAACGGTAGTCCTCTGTCTTCCAGACAGGATACCCCATCTTTTCCAGCGCCTCATTGACACTGTCCGCCAGGTCCTCCAGGGTATTGACCAGCGTCCCGTCCAGATCAAATATCATTCCTCTGTATCGTTTTTTTGTCTGTTCCATCATTCTATCACTCCATGTTTCTGTTTTCTTCAGTCCAGATATACGGGAGGCTCATAGTCCCTGCCAAGCATGGCCCGCTTGCGGATCTGGAAATTGTTGAACGCGCGCTCCGCCTGTTCGATCCACATATGCTCATCCTGATCATATACAAGAAGCATGTCCGGTTTTGTAGGATGATGCTTCACCGTGTTGGTCTCATATTCCTTTCCCGTAAGCGGATTGATATCCGGCACACCATTTACCGGCTCCCGGGCTGTGCCCTCCCGCTGATCTCCGGACGCCTGCCTTGCATCTCTCTTCAGGCGGCGTTCCTGAGAAGGCATCAGGATCGGCTGCTCCAGGCGCCGCTTTACAGCCGCGTCCCAGGAAGCCATTTTTTCTTTCATATCCGGCTCCTCCTGTACCGTTTCCGCCGCGTCGTCTACGGACATTTCCGGTATCTCGTCCAGAGGAATGTCATAATATCTGCCGTATTCTCCCGGTTCCGGCGCCGGCTCCGGCTCTTCCGTCCTCGGAATCACATACGGAGCGGAGACAGCCGAAATATCTCCTCCACTACCCCCTGACAGAGCCCCGAAGGCTGCGAACGCGCCTGCGTCCTTGCCGTTCTCTTTCCCGCCATCAGGCTCCGGGACCGTCTCCTCCGGCGCCCGCTTCAGCGTATAGGGAGCCGAAACAGCCGAAATATCCCCGCTCTCCAGCTCTTCAAATTCGATCAATTCCTGGTCCTCACGGGTTCCCTGATCATATTCGTCCGTCTGGAATTCCGGATCATATCCATCCGCCTGGAATTCCGATGCGTCCTCTGAGCCGGAAGTATCCGCCTCTGTCCGTTCCTTCGGTTCATCCTCGCCGGGAACAATCAGCCGCGGCCATACTGCCGGCTTCTTTCTCGCCCAGGCCAGCCCGTCATATTCCGGCTCTCTTTCTGATTCTCTGTCCGGCTCTCTTTCCTGCTCCCTGTTGGTCTGCGCTTCTTCCTCCGTCTGTCCTGCCGTCTCTTCCGCCGCTTCTTTTCCTGCATCCTTTGCTTCCGCTTCTCTCAAAGCCGGCGCCTCCGGAGCGGCTTCTTCCTCCACCGCGCTGATTTCCTTCTGGATCGATTCCATGAGCGCCATTTCGATTTCCTTCAGCACATCCGAATCCACATCATTGTCACCCTGATCCGGCGCCGGCGTCTCCTGTGTCTGCGGCACAGTTTTCTGTACTTCCAGTTCCTGTGGCTGCGGTTCTCCGGCCTCTTCCCTCCTGATCTGCTGCTCCGGTTCAGAAAGAGCGCCCTCGGGAATCTTCATCGTTCTGCCGGCCGCCCTGTGCGTCTTCGGAAGCTCAGGAAGCACCATCGTCTCATCATCCTCCGGCTGTTCCTCCGCAAAGGATATCGACGCGCCTCCGGCATCCCGCAGCCGGGGCGGAAGCACCATCGTATCGTCCTCTCTCTGCCCCTGTGAGGGAAACGCCGTCCCGTTCTCCTCCTGGCTCCGGAAGGGAACCGACTTCATCATAGACTGAAGCGATGCCACCGTCTCCTCCATGGGATCGATCACGGAAATCTGCACCACGCATCCGAGCGCCTGAGCAATTTCTTTCATATCCTGTTCCTGAAAATTATCCCTGTTCAGCTTCTGGGTCAGGTTCTGTCTGGACATGGGTTTCCCACTCTGCTGTTCGAGAAGCTCCGCCAGCATCCGTATCGTCATGTTTTTTCTTTTCAAGATAATTTTAATCTGTTCGCCAAAAGTCAGTTCCATATCCGTCTCCTGAAATTCCACTTCCGTTATATCAATTGTTTCTATTATAGCCTGTTTTATATCACATTTCCAGGTCTTTGTAAACTTAAGTATTTCTGAACCCCTCCAGGCGCCTCCGGATATGGGGATTGTCCTGAGGCTTTTTCCATGCTACACTGAAGACAGCATATCCGTGAAAGAAAGGAGTACGCCATGCTTGAATTCAAATACGACACACAGCTTCTGATCGAGGGGAAGGACCTGGACGAGGATGTCATCAGTGATTATTTCACAGAACACTTCAGGGGCGACTGCCTCCTCGCCGTAGGAGATGAGGAACTGATCAAAATCCATTTTCACACAAACGAGCCCTGGAAGGTACTGGAATACTGCGCCGGCCTGGGTGAAATCTACGACATCGTGATCGAAGACATGGACCGGCAGTCCAGAGGACTGAAGGGATAAGATTGACAGCCGCTTGACAGGCGTATCACGCAAATGACCGCAGGACCGGAATCTCTCCCGGCTCTGCGGTTCTTTTTGCGTGCTTCTGTATTCTTTTTTCCGTTTCCGACTACTCAGCGTCTACCAGGGCGATGCCGTAATCGATATAAGCGCTGTACTGTACGCCCTTCTGGATGGCCAGATTGCTGTCTTCTCCCTCATACTGAGGATAATCCTGGGAGCAGGGATACATCTCATAATTCATGGTGCCGTCCTCTGTGAAGGAAGCCAGCTCCATTCCCTTGATCTGCTTTTCCAGAGCGCCGCTCTTGAATTCGCCTTCTGTACCTTTGATCATCAGTGTCATGGTATAATCCTTGCCGGTCTCCTCATTGGTTCCGGTCATATACAGTCTTCCGTAAACACCATTGCCTCTCTCAAGAGTAACAGAAATCTTCTTTCCATCGGGAATATACTTCACATCACTTGCTGTAACCGGCACCTGAGTATGCTCTGTCGCGCTCAGCGCCACTGTCTCCGGCACCGTAACGGTATAAACCGGATCATTGGGTACAAACAGAGTGATATCTGTATGTCCGGATGTGGTATTCGCCGCGAATACGGGCGTTACGCACATCAGTCCTGCCATAAGTCCTGCTGCCACTGTCATAATCCCTTTTTTCATGATGATTTCCTCCTATCAGTCTGTTATACTTGACAGTTATATTATTCAACCACATGCAGATCCGCTGTCACATCCGCGCCATTCATGCGGGTATTGTTCCCGTCCATGGAATAGGTCGCAATATTGAGATGGATCTCATATTCTCCGGCCTCAAGCGGCTCCGATACTTCAAATTCCGTAATCGCTTTTCCCGGCTCTATGTAATCAGATTCATAGACAGGCGTCTCGCTGTCATCAATGGTGATGGAATACTGGAAATAACAGTTATTGCCCTCCGGATTCGCCAGTGTGATCTGCCATGTGGACGCTCCTGCCGGAACTGTAATGGATCCATATCCGGGAATTTTGATCCCCGACTGTCCTCCGGAAAGATCTTCCAGATCCTGGTTCCACTCTGACGCGTTATCGTCCAGAACGACACCGTTTGCATTATCATTGCCTGTACTCCTTGACTGTCCCATGCGGTACGCGATCAGAACAGCCGCCGCTGCCGCGATCAGCACCACAATTATGATGATGGCGATGATCAGTCTCTTTTTCCTATCTTTTTTCTGCATATGATTCTGCTGCACTTCCTTAAACTTTTTTGTTAACCTTGATTTTAATCTTGATTCTGCTGCTGTTTTCAGCTGTCTTGACTGTCATGTTTCTTTCTGGCCTTTTCGGACATGAGGACAAGGATCACGCCTCCGGCGCACACAGCGGCCGCTGCCGGCACCGCCGCGTTCATCAGATCACCGGTAAACACGCTTCCTCCCGTCCCTGATCTGCTTCCGGAACCATTCTCAGATCCCGACCCGCCTCCGGGATTTCCGGAATCGCTCCCGGATCCTGAAGGCTTTGTCTCTGTCTCCGGTTCCTGATCCGTCTCAGGCTCCGTTTCTGTCTCCGGAACGGAAGTCGGTTCCTCTTCCTCCGGCACATACAGAGAAATCTCTGTCCGCTGCCCCGCATGCGCTGTCATGCCGAGGATCAGCGCTGAAAGAACAGCCAGAAAAAACAGGCGTCCGGCTTTTTTACTGAACTTCAATGCCGAATGTGATGCTTCCGGTATACTCTACGCCATACTCGTAACGTCCAGCGATTACGGGCTTGATCTGATACTGCTTTGTTCCGTCCTCAGTAAAGGAAACAACTTCCTTGCCTACGCCGACAGCGCCTGTGGACGCGTTGGTCTCAATGGTCTCGCCGGCTTCATTGATGATCTGGTAACGGATAGACGTGCTGGGCGAGGTATCTGCTTCCAGTACCATCTGATCATTGTAGGCGCTGGTTCCCGCGATCGTCACGGAAATCTTCTGGCCATCGGAAAGGTTCTTCACATCAGAAGCGACCACATCAACTGTGGTTCCCTCATTTCCCATGGTTACGGTCTGGGGAATCGTAACGGTGTACTCCGGCTCCGCGGTTAAAACAACTGTAATGTCCTGTCCTGCCTCCTCTGCCATGGATACCATGGGAAACGCAAGGCATGTCACTGCCGCCATCACTGCCGCGATCATTTTTCTTCTCATCATTTTTTCCTCCTAACAATTCAGGTTTTCCTGCTGTTGAGCTGTTTTTATCATAAACAACTCTGTTCTTTTCTTCTCCCATGAAATGGTAAATTTTCTGTAAAGCAAACCCAAAAAATAAACAAAAATTTTGCTTTATTTTTAATTTCCATGGCCTTATAATAGCTATGGTTTACAGCTGCTTATTCTATTTTGGAGGCATTCACAATGAAGACAAAATCAGAAAAAAACCGTTTCAAAACAGTTCTGGACAAGGCTGTGGACACCATGTCCGCTATTTTTGTACCTGTCCTTCCTGTTATTACCGCGGCCGGAATCCTGAAAGCCCTGATCCTGCTGCTGGCCGCCCTGAATCTTCTGTCAGAGGACAGCAGTACCTATTATGTCCTGTCCTTTGTATCGGACGCCGGCTTTTATTTTCTGCCCATCCTGCTTACTTACTCCACGGCAAAACATTTCGGCGGGAACCCTTATCTGGCCGCGTTTCTCTGCGCCTTCCTGTTCCATCCGGATTTCACCTCGGTTGTGGACCAGGGCGGAAGCCTGTCGCTCCTTTTCCTTTCCATTCCCATGAAATCCTACCATTCCGCTGTAATCCCGGCCGTGATCATCGGATGGTCCGAATCCGTCCTTGAGAAATTTTTCCGAAAACATATACCGGATATCATCTCCTTTTTCGCGGTGCCCCTGCTCACCACACTGATCATGGCTCCGCTGATTCTTCTGGCCCTGGGACCTGTGGGGATCATCGCCGGCGACGCGTTATGCACTTTTATGGATTTTATGCACAATAAGATCGGATGGCCGGCCATCGCCCTTCTCGCGGGACTCTGCCCGCTCATCGTATCGGCGGGCGCCAGCCTCTGCTTCCTGCCTCTGTCGCTGGCCGCCCTGGAAAGCCTGGGCTTCGACTCCTTTACCCGCCCCTCCTTCCTGGCCGCCAACGTAGCCATCGGCGCGGCCGCCCTGGCCGTTTCCCTGAAATCAAAAATACGCAATAATAAAAGCCTGGCTCTCCAGACTTCTATCATTGCGTATATGGGAGTGACAGAACCTTCCCTGTACGGTGTTCTGATCCCTCTGAAACGGCCGCTCCTCACTGCCATGGCCGGAGCCGCCGCAGGCGGCGCCTTTGCCGGACTCACAGGAGTCAAGGCAGTGGCCTATGCCTCGCCGAGCCTCATCACCCTGCCGGTTTTCCTGAGCGATACCTTTGTCTACGCGGTGCTGACCGTGGTGGTTTCATCGGCAGTCTCCTTCCTCCTCACCTGGTTTTTCGGCTTTGAGGACCTTCCGCTCCATGGAACCCATGACGGGACCGGCCCGTCCGACACTTCTGATGCAGCTGAGGAACGGTGAACCCCCGCGGGATCACTGCTCCTTTCCTTTCCTGTCCGCATAATCCACAATAAAGGCGATCGCCTGATCTCCCGTGATATTGCAGGCCGTGCCGAAGCTGTCCTGGGAAAAATGCAGGGAAATGATCAGCTGGGACATGGATTCTGTAAATCCCAGCATGGATGTGATCAGTCCCAGCGCCGCCATGACTCCGCCTCCGGGCACACCGGGGGCCGCCACCATGGTGACACCGAGCATGAAAATAAAAGGCGTGAACATGGCCAGAGTCGGCTCCATCCCGCTGGCCATCATGATCCCCATGGACCCGAGCACCAGGCAGATCGTGTCGCCCGCCAGATGGATCGTCGCGCAGAGAGGGATCACAAAATCCGCGATCTCTCCTGTCACGCCATTCTTTTTCGTGCTTTCCAGGTTTACGGGAATCGTGGAGGCCGACGACTGGGTACCGAGAGCCGTAAAATACGCCGGCGCCACATTTTTCAGATTTTTGAATTTATTCTCTCTGCAGACCACAGACGCCACCAGAAACTGGAACAGAATATACAGCCACTGGAAGATCAGAATCATCACAAACAGCTTGACAAACATCTGGATCGTCTGCACCAGCTCTCCCTCCGCGGCGATCTTGCAGAAAAGCCCCGCGATATAAAACGGAATCAGCGGAATGATTACCTTATTTAATGTTTTGGTGACAATCTCCTGAAGATCCTTCACAACCTGCAGAAGCGCCGTGCTTTTGCTGTTGGCCATTCCGAGCCCCAGCAGAAAGGCCAGGATCAGCGCGGTCATCACGCCGAATACAGGCTCTGCCTCTATGGTAAACAGGGTCTCATAGGAATTGGAGGCTGCCTGCGTGCCACTGATCTCCCGGATCAGAGACGGAAGAAGCGCCTTGCCCGCGAAAAATGAAGCGAATCCGGCAATGATCGTGGACACATAGGCCAGGATCAGCGTGATGGCAAAAAGCCTGTTCGCTTTTTTCCCGAGATCTGCCAGCCCCGCCGCCACAAATGACACGATCAGAAGCGGGATGATAAAATTTAAAAATGTACTGAACAGGGAGGTGAACGTCACACATGCCCTCACAAATCCCGTGAACACCGGCGAATCCTGGATTCCAAACAACGGCCCCAGCGAGCCCAGGATAATGCCCGCGGCAATTCCCATCAAAAGTCTGACCAAAAGGCCCAGCTTATGCTTCTTCAAAAATATTCCTCCTATCGTGATCAGTCTTTCTGCGGCGTACAGACGTACACCGGACAACAGACTTTATTATACAGAAAGAGCCTCCGGATGACAAGCTTCCAAAAAATATACGCAATAATATTGGAATTTTACATATTTTACAGAGAATTAACATGGAGCTGATTCTTCGCAGATTGTATTTTTTACAATCTCTGTTGTAGCATAAAAACAGATGCAAAAATATGATCTACGGAGGATAATACGATGAAAAAGAAAAAAATCGCCGTTCTTGCCAGCCTTACGGCTGTCGCTGTCTGCGCCGCGTCCATGGGCTATGCCCTGTGGTCCACATCCATTTCAGGCAGCGGAAATGTGACCGCTTCCGGAAACTGGGATGTAAACGCCGTGAGCGCCGGATTCCGCACAAGCTCTTCCGGAGCTGAGATCACCCCTCTTTCTGTGGAACCGGAAGGCGGCTATAAATTTGAGAGCGTGAGCAACAACAGCCTGTACTTCGACCTGTACGTAAGAGACAATTCCAAAGAACTGGGCGAAGTCAGCGATGTGCCGCTGGATGAGGAGGACAACTTCTACCTGGTGGACGGCAGCAAATATTCCTGGAATGATGTCAATGCCACGACCTCCTATGAAGAGCTGGACGTGATCAAGAATGACGCGACCTCTGTCAAGCTTTCCGATTATATGTACAAATATTACGACAACGGAGACGACGCTCCCGATGGCCTGACCACTGCCGCCTACTTCAAGAACCTGTTCTATGAGGATCTGACAGAACTGATCAAAGAGCTGCATCCGGATACTTATATGAACTACTATTTCGCGGATTTCACCCGCACCAACAGATATCAGCCCTATTTCCCCACACTGAACACACTGATGGCGGAAATGTCTGATCCGGCCCAGGCGGACTACACGGTAACAGACGAGGCCATTACATACGCGAATGTCACCTTCTCTATCCCCGGCGCGTGGGCTGAGTATTCTCTGACTGTGACCAATGAAGGAACTGCCGACGCGAACCTGGATGACATTGTGTTTGATTTTGAATCGGAAAACAGCGCCCAGCTTGAGGTCGACCTGCCTGAACTGACCAATGAGGTTCTCGCTCCCGGTGAAAGCTGCACGCTCACAGCGGTTGTAAAAGCAGTTGACGACGGTTCCGACACCCTCAATGCCGAAGGACGTCTCACCATCACTCTGCCTTATGAGCAGGATATTGTGGAAGAGGCTCCCTCAGCTTCTCACCAGCACGCACAGTAAACTCCTGTGAAATTGCACAGAATTTAGCACTTGAAATTCCGGTAGCCATGTATTACAATTCACATAAGCAATAATATTTCTATCATAAAAGGAGGTTGTTATCATGGCACATGTAATTTCTGATGAATGTGTAGCATGCGGTACCTGCGCTGATGAATGTCCCGTTTCCGCTATCTCTGAGGGTGACGGCAAGTACGAAATCAACGCTGATGAATGTGTAGACTGCGGTTCCTGCGCGGCTGTATGTCCGACAGGCGCTATCTCCGCTGAATAATCACATAAATCAATTGTACGCGTACATAAAACCCGGCCGGCATCTGACCCGGCCGGGTTTTTGGCTTTCAGGCAGGGAAACAGCCGCCGTTTTGGCGGACCGCTGAATAGCCGCCTGCCGACCGGCATAAAATACTGGATAAAAACAGGAGGTCAAGATGATGAAAATTTTATTCTATGACACAAAAACCTATGACAAAGATACCTTTGACCAGCAGCTGCCGGCTTTTTCCGGCATTTCTGTTGATTATTTAAAAGCCGACTTAACGCCCAAGACCGCTGCCCTGGCAAAAGGCTATGATGCTGTCTGCGCCTTCGTCAGCTCTGATCTGGGCAGCGAGTCCCTGGATGTCCTCCACGCCTGCGGCGTCAGACTGATCCTGATGCGCTGCGCCGGCTTCAACAATGTCGATCTGGAAACTGCCGGAAAGCACGGCATGACCGTCCTGCGCGTTCCCGGATATTCTCCCGAGGCTGTCGCGGAGCATGCCATGGCGCTCGCCCTCGCCGTGAACCGTCATCTTCACAAAGCCTATATCAAAGTCCGTGAAAACAATTTCAGCCTCATGGGCCTTATGGGATACAATTTCCATCAGAAAACGGCCGGCATCATCGGCACCGGAAAAATCGGCGCCGCTATGGCCAGGATCTGCCATGGCTTCGGCATGAAGGTGATCGCCTACGACATCTATCAGAATCCTTCCCTGGATTTTGTAACCTATGTCAGCCTGGACGAGCTCCTGTCCCAGAGCGATCTGATCTCCCTCCACTGCCCTCTGACAGATGACAACTATCATCTGATCAACAAGGACACCATTGCCAGGATGAAGGACGGCGTGATCCTGATCAATACCTCCCGGGGCGGCCTGATCAAAACAGACGATCTGATCCTCGGCATCCGCGCCCACAAATTCTTCGGCGTAGGTCTGGACGTATATGAAGAGGAAACGAGAAATGTATTTGAAGACCGTTCCGATGAGATCCTGGAGCATTCCACCACGGCCCGTCTTCTTTCCTTCCCCAATGTGATCATCACCTCACACCAGGGATTCTTCACGGAAGAAGCGCTGGAGGCCATCGCGGCCACCACGCTTTCCAACGCGGCCGCCTTTGAAAAAGGCGAGATCAATACCGCCAATCAGGTCAAATAAGCGACGGCCTTTCAGCGCCGCCGTCACTTTTTCCGCCTGAAGCCAAACCGTTTTTTTCCGGTCTTCCGCTCAGGCACCTTGGTGACGGCGGCTTCACTTTTCTGTTTCTGCAGCCGCTGGGCGGCCCGTATGGTTTCGTCCAGCTTTCTGTAGCGTTCTTCCTCCCGTTCTTCTCTCTCCCGCATCAGATAATTCATCTCTTTTACGACCTTATCCGAAATCCGGCCTCCAACTTCGCTGCTGAAACTCTCATGGTTCCGCCTCAGCGCCTCGGCCAGCACGTCTGTCATGATCGCCTGGAACTGCTCCAGCTTCTCCGGAGAGGCGGCAAGGGCGCCATGCCGTTCCTTCTCTTCCACAGAAAGCGCGTTCCGCCCCTCTTCTGTGTTCGTTCCTTCCGGATCCGGGCTGCCGGATTCCTCCCGGAAGCGCTCTGTCCCGTCCAGTACGGTAAACCGCGGCTCTGTCTCCGAAACCGGCTTGTCCGCCTCCGCCGTCTCTGTCTCCGTTTCCCGGTCTTCTTCCAATAAAAATCCAGCCTCATCTGCCTTCGGCTCCGCCTGTCCCTCCTGGTTCAGACTGGTCCTGATGGCCTTTAGCTGGTATCCAAGTTCCTTTAATTCTTTTATCTTCTGAAACAGCGCCAGCTGCTTCTCCGTGTAATAACGATGTCCCAACTCGTTCCTGGGTATCTCAAGCTTCAGCTCTTCCTCCCAATATCGTAACACATGAGCTTCCACATTCAGTTTGCGTGAAGCCTCTGAAATCAGGTAATGGGCCAATTCTCATGAAACTCCTTTCATTGAATAAGCCCATTATATCAAAACTATGCCGGTTTGCAACGGCTTCAGCCCGATTTCTTTCTGATTTTTTTCCTGGTTTTCCCCGGTTTTGTCGTTTTTTTGCGAATGCTGTATCCAAAAGTGCCCAGCGCCTCCGCAAGCCCATAATAAACGCCATGGGAATAGGCAATGGGCTCCGCCTGATCGAACCGGAATTTTCCCTTCGCGTCCAGCAGGGAAGCATCCACCTGGATCGCTTTCACTTCCGCCAGAAACATATGATGGGAGCCCAGCTCCTTCACTTCCGTCACCCGGCATTCCACATTGACGGGGCTTTCCAGAATGAGAGGCGCCTCCACCTCCCGCGCCGGCGCCGGCGTGAGATGCGTTTCCTTCCATTTGTCCGCGTCCCGCCCACTCCTGACGCCGCAGTAATCCACCGCGCGCACCATGGACTTTGTGGTCAGGTTGATGACAAAGGCCCCTGTCTCCCGGATCATATGATAGGAATACCGTTCCGGCCGGACCGATATATAGGCCATGGGCGGATTGGTGCAGACCGTGCCGGTCCACGCCGCCGTGAACAGATTCTGCCTTCCCTCCCGGTCCTGGCAGCTCACCAGAACGGCCGGAACAGGATAAATAAAATTGCCGGGCTTCCAGACTTCCTTCACGGCAGTCCGCACCTCCTCTTATTTTTCCATGTTGACAAACTTGGTATAATCCGGCAGCCACACCAGCTCCACCGTGCCTGTGGGGCCGTTTCTCTGCTTCGCGATGATGATCTCCGCGATATTGGGATTTTCCGTGTCCTTATTATAATAATCGTCCCTGTATATGAACATGACCACGTCCGCGTCCTGCTCAATGGCTCCGGATTCACGCAGATCCGACAGCATGGGGCGCTTGTCGGTCCTGCTCTCCACAGCACGGGACAGCTGGGACAGGGCAATGACCGGCGCGCCGATCTCTCTGGCCAGCGCCTTCAGGGAACGGGAAATATCAGAAATCTCCTGCTGCCGGTTGTCCGAGTTCCTCCGACCCCCGGACATCAGCTGCAGATAGTCGATGATCACCAGGTCCAGGCCGTATTCCAGCTTGAACTTTCTGCATTTGGAACGCATCTCGGATACGGTGATGCCCGGCGTATCGTCGATGATCATCCTGGAATTGCCGATGATGCCCACACTCTCCACCAGCTTGTCCCAGTCAGAATCCGACAGATTTCCGGTCCGCAGCGCCTGGGAATCCACTCTGGACTCCATGGAAAACAGACGGTTCATCAGCTGCTCCTTGGACATTTCCAGACTGAAGATCGCCGTAGTGTAATTCTTGCGCAGCGCCACATACTGGGCAATATTCAGCACGAAGGCAGTCTTTCCCATGGACGGACGGGCCGCCACCAGGATCAGATCCGACGGCTGCAGGCCCGAAAGCTTGTAATCCAGGTCTGTAAAACCGGTTGGGATCCCGGTAATGGCGCTTTTGTTCTGGGAGGCCTTCTCGATCTTTTCCAGGGTATTCAGGGCAATCTCCCGGATCGGGGTAAAATCTCCCGCTCCCTTGTCCTTCAGAAGATCAAAGATTTTCTTCTCTGTATCCTCCAGGATCGCCTCCAGCGGCTCTTTCCCGCTGTAGCAGGCGTTGGCGATCTCTTCGTTGACCTTGATCAGTCTTCTGAGAACCGCCTTCTCACGCACGATCCCGGCGTACTGCCTCGCGTTGGCGGAGGTGGGCACCCCCGCGACCAGCTCTCCGATCATTTCCAGGCTGCTGATCTCCGGCGGCACGTCCTTTTCCCGCAGACGGTCCTGAAACGTAACCAGATCCACCGGCTTTCCTTCTGAATAAAGCTCCACCATGGTCTCGAACATGACTCCGTAGCGTCTGTCATAAAAGTCATCGCCGCGGATCATCTCCATCGCCGTGATGATGGCGTCCTTATCCATGAGCATGGCGCCGATCACGGACCGCTCCGCCTCAATGCTGTGGGGCAGGATCCGTTTTATCAATGCCTCATCCATGCCGTTCCTCCCCGCCGATTAAAGCTCTGCCACATGCACTCTCAGCTTTGCCGTCACATCCTTATGGAGCCTGACTGCCACTTCATGGACGCCCAGAGTTTTCAGCGGCTCCTGGATCTGGATCTTTTTCTTATCCAGCTCAAGTCCGTACTGCTCCTTCACCGCAGCGGCGATCTCCTTGGAAGAAACAGAGCCGAACACCTTGCCGCCCTCCCCGGACTTCACCTTCAGTTCCACTGTTCCCTTTTCCAGTCTGGCCGCCAGCTCCTTCGCCGCCTCCAGCTGCTCCTTCGCCACCTTTTCCGCGTGGGCCTGCTGCAGCTTCAGATCGTTCAGGTTCTTCGCGTTCGCTTCTACGCCCAGCTTCTTGGGCAGAATATAATTTCTGGCATAGCCGTCATTCACTTTTACAATCTGTCCCTTTTTTCCCAGGGATTTCACATCTTCCAATAATACGATTTCCATTCTGTCTCTCCTTTACAGTTCTCCTTCATCCAGCATTTTTCTGATCACGTCTTTGACCTGCCGCACTGCCTCTTCCATGGTCACGCCGGCGAGCTGCGCCCCGGCCACGCTCATATGGCCGCCGCCGCCCAGCTTCTCCATGAGCACCTGCACATTGACCTCGTCTATGGAGCGGGCGCTGATATAGATTTTATTCTGAAATTCTGTCAGCACGATCGACGCCTTGACCCCCACAATGTTCAGCAGTTCATTGGCGGCCTGCGCCCCGATAATGGTCGGGCTCTCCACGCCGTCGCTGGGGCAGATGCTGATGGCAAAGGCGTCCTCGAAAATCTCCGCGTGGCGGACCGCCTCTGCCTTGGCCTTGTAATCGGACATGCTGTCCCGGAACATTTTCCGCACCCGGGTCACGTCAGCGCCGCTCCTGCGCAGGAAGGCCGCCGCCTCAAAGGTCCTGACGCCGGTTTTATTCATAAAGTTGTTGGTATCGATTACGATGCCGGCATACATGGCATCGGCCTCCGCCTGCCGGATCTTCACATTGTCGCCGATGTACTGAAGCACCTCCGCCACCATTTCGCAGGCTGAGGACGCGTAGGGCTCCACATAGGACAATACCGCCGTGGTGATGCTTTCCCGGCTCTGTCTGTGATGGTCCAGCACCACGATCGTGGGAATGATATCAAGAAGCGGCGAGCACTCCGTATAGTTGGTCTTATTGACATCCACCACCACCAGAAGCGCGTTGTCGTCGGCCATCTCAATGGCTTTGTCTCCCCGGATGAACATATCGTCCGCGTAGTCGGGATTGTTGATGAACCGCTCAATGATCGGCCGCACCGACGAGGTAATATCATCCAGCACAATATGAGCCCGTTTGCTCAGCTCACAGCAGGCCCGGTAAATACCGATCCCGGCTCCCAGCGAATCCACATCGCCGATCTTATGGCCCATGATAAATACCTGGTCCCTCGTCTCGATCAGCTCCCGCAGGGCATGGGCCTTCACTCTGGCCTTTACTCTCGTGTTTTTCTCCTGAGACTGGGATTTCCCGCCGTAATAATTGATGGTCTCGCCGTCCTTCACCACAGCCTGGTCTCCGCCCCGGCCCAGCGCCATATCAATGGCGGTCCGCGCGTACTCATAATTCTGGATATAGCTTCCGCCGCCCATACCCAGGCCGATGGAAAGCGTCACGGCCATATCGTTTCCGATATTGACCGTCTTCACGTCCTCCAGAAGGGAAAACTTTGACGCCTTCAGATTTTCCATATACTGCTTTTCTATGGCGATGAAATATTTGTCTTTCTCGATCTTCTTGACGATGCCGCCCATGCTGTTGATATATTTGTTGATCTTCCGGTCGATCAGAGCGATCAGAAGAGACCGGCGCACTTCCTCAATGCTCTCCAGAGCCTCCTCATAATTGTCAAGATAGATCAGCCCGGCCACCAGCTTCTGGTTCTCGATCTCCTGCTGATACCGGATCTTTTCCGTCTCGTCAAAGAGATAGGCCGCGATCAGTCCTACGCTGAAGCCCTCTTCCTCATCCTCCCGGAGCCCCTCCTCCGTCATGTAAATATTCTTCAGATGCAGACGGTAATACCGGTTTTCGAAAGCGATATCAAAAATCATGGTCTCCGGAGACAATGAGATCTGGTCTGTCTCCAGCTCCGGAAACAGATCCGTGATCTTCTTTCTCAGGCACCGATCTTTTTTCACGATCTCGCCGAAGGCATTGTTGATCCAGAGAATCCGCCCCTGCTCATCCAGCAGCGCGTACGGAACATCCAGATCTGACAACAGCTGCTTCTGGATCTGCGCATGGTTCACCGCGAACACCAGCAGCTCTCTCATGATCAGGGGACGCTTGACCAGATAAAACCAGAAGGCGATCACAAAATAAACCGCCGCCGCCACGGTGCAGACAAGTCCCGCCCGGATATCCGCCGCGTAGGCGATCCCTGTCATAAAAAGGACCAGAACGCCCAGATACAGCGGCCAGTTTATAAAGCTCTGGAGCCATCCCTTTAGTTTTACATCATTTTTCATAAAACTCTCCTTAAAATGCCCTGCATTTTTCCGCATTTCGCACTTTATTATAGCATTAAACCCACTTCTTTACAAGAAGTGGGTTTCAATATCATGAACCGCGGGCATCCTTCGGATCCAGTTTTATGATTCTCTGATTCCTGCTTCCCCTGAACACCAGGCTGAGATCCTTTTCTTCCTCCCGGAACGGACCGTCCACCAGCACATCGATGCAGGAGAGCATTTCATCCGTGTACTCTGTATACACCTTTCCGCCCCGGACCAAATCCGCGTCATACAGATATCCTGTATAGCACCAGATATCTTTCCGGGGATATGTTTTCCGGATGCGCTTCAGCAGTCCGGCCGCCTCCGGCTGGTTTTCCGGCTCAAAGGGCTCTCCGCCGAGAAGGGTGAAGCCCTGAATATACTCAGGAGCCAGAAGACGCAGGATCTCTTCGCGGGTTTCCTCCGTAAAGGGCTGTCCGTACTGAAAATCCCAGGTATCGGGATTGAAGCAGCCCCGGCAGCAGTTGCGGCAGCCGGACACGAACAGCGTCACCCGCACGCCCGGCCCGTTGGCAATGTCGCAGGCCTTTATGGTTCCGTAATACATGTTTCTCCTCCGCGCTCCCTTCTCTGCGGATCCTCCGCAGGCAAAATCCTGCAAAGCAGCCGGAACAATCATAATATGATCATTACCGCGGCGAAACGGCTCTTCAGCATCGATCAAAGCAATGTTTTGTTGCCATACTTTTCAAAATCTGCACCATAGACTTCAATAAAACGCTGAAGCATAGTAGCTGCCATGGCTCTGTTCACCGGTCCCTGCGGATTCAGCATCTTTACATCGGTTCCTTCTCCCTGAATGATTCCGTCCCGAACCATCCAGTACATAGCCATATTTGCATAATCGCTTACTTCATCCGCATCAGGAAATTTTCCAAGAACACCCGGATCTCTTTCAGGTATAGATACATAACCAACTACTGATTGTGCAAAATTATACAGGGCTACTGCAAAATCCTGTCTGATAATGGTATCTCCAACGCCAAAATCTCCTGAAGAATAACCGTTCATAATCTGGTATTTTTTCACCCAATTTACAGCATCTTCGTAATACGCATTTTTTGACTCATCCAGATTCAATTCACTGTTCATGGTGTTTTTATAAAAACGCCCAAAAATAACAGCCAGATCATGTCTCTGAAGATATTCCCCTGGAGCGAAATAACCCGCATATGCCCCGGATTTTCCCGTCATAAGTCCCTCATTTTTCACATACCACACCGCATCAAAATACCATGCGTCGGCATCTACATCGAGAAATGGATGCAGTATATCATCGATCACAATCTCCTGATCCTCTGCAAATACAGTGCCTGTCATGCAAAAACATAGAACAAATGATAATAATAATGCGATTGTCTTTTTTTTCATCATGTATCCCTCCTCGTAAAAATATTGATACAACTCCTTACAGGTTTAGTATAAAATCACAGCCCCCCCAATGTCAATCCGTATTTTTTCTTGAGTTTCCGCAGAATTATCCCCGACTACATCATCTTCTTCTGTCGGAATGAGAACCAATTCCAAGGTAAGCAGCGCAACGGAAAGGCCGGAAGCAGCAGGACTGTTTTTTACAGATGGAGCACCCGGTCCCGGATCTCCTGGGTCCGCCCCTGGTTCCAGAACTGAGTCCCGATATAGCCGCAGGTCCGTCTCGCCACAAACATCTGATCCTGGTCTCTGTTCCCGCAGTTGGGGCATTCCCAGACCAGTTTTCCGCTCTCGTCCTCTTTGATCAGGATCTCACCGTCATATCCGCAGCATTCACAGAAATCGCTCTTTGTATTCAGCTCGGCGTACATAATATTGTCATAGATGAATTTCATGACCGACAGCACCGCCGGAATGTTGTTCTGCATATTGGGCACTTCCACATAGCTGATGGCGCCGCCGGGGGACAGCTTCTGGAATTCCGACTCGAATTTCAGCTTGCTGAAGGCGTCGATCTGCTCCGTCACATGCACATGATAGCTGTTGGTGATATAATTTTTATCGGTAACGCCCTTTATGATCCCGAATCGTTTCTGAAGGCATTTGGCGAATTTATAGGTGGTGGACTCCATGGGCGTGCCGTACACGGAATAGCTGATATTTTCCGCTTCCTTCCATTCCGCGCACTTGTCGTTCAGCCGCTTCATCACCTGAAGGGCAAAAGGCTTCGCCTCCGGATCGGTATGGGATTTCCCCAGCATGCGCATGCACATTTCATACAGACCCGCGTACCCCAGGGAAATGGTGGAATATCCGCCGTACAGCAGCCGGTCGATCCGCTCTCCTTTTTTGAGGCGGGCCAGGGCGCCGTACTGCCAGAGGATGGGCGCCGCGTCGGAAAGAGTCCCCACCAGTCTTTCATGGCGGCAGCGCAGGGCTCTGTGGCAGAGCTCCAGCCGTTCGTCCAGAATCTTCCAGAATTTCTCCATATTTCCTTCCGCCGAGCAGGCCACATCCACCAGATTGATGGTCACCACGCCCTGATTGAACCGGCCGTAGAACTTATGGCTTCCGTCCGGATTCCGCTGGGAATCCTCCACCGTCAGGAAGGAGCGGCATCCCATGCAGGGATAGACGCAGCCCTTCTTCAGCTCCTTCATAATCTTCGCGGAAATATAGTCGGGCACCATGCGCTTCGCCGTGCATTTCGCCGCCAGCTCCGTCAGATACCAGTAACGGGAGTCCTCTGTGATATTGTCCTCATCCAGCACGTAGATCAGCTTCGGAAAAGCCGGCGTGATCCAGACGCCCTTCTCGTTCTTCACTCCCTGCATTCTCTGGCGCAGGACCTCCTCCGTGATCATGGCCAGATCGTCTCTGGTCCTGCCCTCCGGCACCTCATCCAGATACATGAACACAGTCACGAAGGGCGCCTGCCCGTTGCAGGTCATCAGGGTGATCAGCTGATACTGGATCGTCTGAATGCCGCTCCTGACCTCTTCCCTCAGGCGCATCTCCGTCACCCTGGAAATGATCCCCTCATCCAGGCTCTCCCCGCAGGCCTTCCGCTCCTCCGTCACACTGTTCCGGATCTTCTGTCTGCTGATATCCACAAAAGGCGCCAGATGCGCCAGGGTAAAGGACTGGCCGCCGTACTGATTGCTGGCCACCTGGGCCACGATCTGAGTCGTCACATTGCAGGCCGTGAAAAAGCTGTGGGGCTTTTCGATCAGGGTCTCGCTGATGACCGTGCCGTTCTGGAGCATATCCTCCAGATTGATCAGATCGCAGTTATGCTCCCTCTGGGCAAAATAATCCGTATCGTGAAAATGGATGATCCCTTCCTCATGGGCCCGGACTACGTCCTCGGGAAGCAGCATCCTCCTGGAAAGATCCTTGCTCACTTCGCCTGCCATATAGTCTCTCTGGGTGGAATTGATCACCGGGTTTTTATTGGAATTCTCCTGGTTGACTTCTTCATTGAGATTGTCAAGAAGAGAAAGGATTCCGTTATCTGTGGTATTGGACTTGCGCATCAGCTCTCTTTTATAGCGGTAGCGGACATACTTCTGGGCCACCTCATAGCCCCGCATCTCCATGATCGCCGTCTCCACCATATCCTGAATATCTTCTACATGGACGGCATGGGACATCTCCCGGATCTCCCCCGCCACGTTCTCCGCCACGGCAGCGATCTGATATTCGCTCATCTGATGGACTTTGTCCACTTCCTTGTTCGCTTTCTTGACCGCGTTCACGATCTTGCTGATATCAAAAGCCACTTCCTCGCCGTTTCTTTTGATTACCCGCGTCTTAACCTCTTCATTCATAAATACTCCTTAATCAGCCAGCCCCCTACCAGATATTGGTAGGGGGCCGTTTTTTCAACACAACATCTTGGCCGCAAGGAATATCATACAATAAATATCCGCAAATGGGAAGGGGGAATTTCAGAATATTTTTTATTCAGACTATTTCAGTTTGTATGCACCGATTTGCGGAACAGACAGAGTCCCACAACGAAAAATACTGCCAGGATCCCCACGCCCAGATTGGCATTTCCGGAGATCTGAGTCACCAGGCCAACGGCAAAGGTTCCCAGGAAGGAAGCGCCCTTTCCGCAGATATCCAGGATGCCGAAATAATTCCCCGATTTCTCCGGCGGGATCAGCTTCGCGAAATGAGACCGGGAAAGCGCCTGCACGCCGCCCTGGAACATGCCCACACAGACTGCCAGAATCCAGAAATGGAGCTGGGTCGTCATGAACAGCGCGAAGACCGCAATGCCTGTATAGGCCAGGATACAGACCGTGATCAGAGTTTCTGTCCTGAACCGGTCGGTCAGCTTTCCAAACAGGATCGAGCAGGGGAACGCCACGATCTGGGTCACCAGAAGGGCCATCAGAAGCCCGGTGCTGTCCAGCCCCAGCGCCGTCCCGTAGGCCGTCGCCATCTCGATGATCGTATAAACGCCGTCAATATAGAAAAAGTAGGCGATAAAGAAGAAGAGGAGCCGCTTGTTTCCGGCCAGCTCCCGGAAGGTTCTGCCCAGGCGGCGGAAGCTCTCCCTCACCGCATGGGGTCCCGGCTCCACATAATGCGTCTGCCGGTAGCATCTCAGGAGCGGAAGGGTCATCACGATCCACCAGACCGCCACGATGCCGAGGGCAATGCCCATGGCCGCCTCCATGGAAATGCCGATGCCGTCTGCTCCCAGCACGAACACCAGGCCGATCCCGAAAGGAATGCAGCTTCCGATATAACCCCAGGCATAGCCCTGGGAAGAAACTTTATCCATCCTGTTCTCATCTGTCACATCCGGCAGCATGGCGTCATAAAAGATCAGGCTGGCAGAATAACCGATTTTCGTGACCACATAAACCGCCAGAAAGATCAGCCAGGAAGTCATAAATCCCAAAAGCAGGCAGCCGATGACGCCAATGAGGACCATCAGCACGAAAATCGGCTTCTTTAAATTTTTCCTGTCGGCCATGGTCCCCAGCACCGGTCCCATAACGGCCACCGCCAGAGTGGACAGGGATGCCGCGTACCCCCAGTAGGCCAGATATTCCGTGGAAGAAAGGCCGCCGTTTTCTCCCAGATAGTTAAAATAGATCGGCAGGATCGTCGACACGATCAGAATAAAGGCCGAATTTCCCACATCGTATAAAATCCATGATTTTTCAGATATCGTAAGCTTTTTTGATTTTTTCTGCGTTTCTCCCTGCAGACTCATCCTTCTCTTCTCCCTCCTCTGCCCCGAATGTCCTGAGATATCTGGACGGCAGCTCCGCGCCGGAGCGCAGGATCTGCCTGAACTGCGGCAGCATATCCGCCGCTTCCGCGAGTCCGGCCTCATACAGCTCCTTCAGCCGCTCACAGCTGTCAGCGCAGCGGGGATTCGGCTCATAATTGACGATCATTCCGCCAATCCCCTCATAGGCTCCAACCACCTTCAGCGCCGTTTTCAGAAACAGCCGCTTTCCCCGGCCCGGCGCCACCAGAAGATCACTGTACCATTTCATGGACCGCAGCGCCTTCTCCACCTTCGCCGAGCTGATCCCCGGGAAAAACCTGGCGATCACAGCCGCGTTCTTTCTGCTGGGATCAATGTGGTCTGTCAAGTGCCGGCTCACCGGATCAAGACCGTCCTCCACCATCAGCATCCGGTCGAATTCCGTCTCAATTTCAGAATGGCTGATGCCGCTGGCTCTTCTTTTTTCTTCCACATATCCATGACACTGACTGTCCAAAATAAAATGAGTGAGAAAACCGTAAAGATAAGCCCGCTCTCCATGATCCTCCCCGGTCTCTCTGACCATCCTGACCCCCGGCCCGAAAAACTCCGCCGCCGGCCGGTCATGCATCGCGGATCCGGCCCCGTTTATCCGGTTTTTGAAAAGCGGTTTGTAATAAAACAGAATATCCGGGCCGTGAAGCCCGATCTCATATAGCCCCAGGTGCTTTCTGATCTCCAGACGGATCGCTTCCGGCACCCGTTTATAAACATCTTTTCCGAACTTATAATGCGCATATGTCCCCGGCATACGCACGCCTCCTTTTTTCATATACTATACAGCATACCTCAGCCGGCCGTCAAAGGCCATCACAGCAGTCTAAAGTAATTGGAAAATTCTTGTAAAACGCCTTTTTCACCTTATTACACAAATGCTTTGATGTCAATGGTCTCAAACTGGTTCTTTAAAAATTCTGTCCATAAACCGTCTCCGTAAAACACGATGATAACAATTTTAAAAAAGGAGCAGGCGCATCCGCGCCTGCCCCCTGTTCAGGATCCTGTATTTTATTTTCAGATTTGTTACAGTCTTGCGACTCCTGTATCCCTTGCCGCCTGCGCAACTGCCTTGGCAACCGCGGGGCCGACTCTCTTGTCGAAGGCCTTGGGAATGATGTAGTCCGGTGAAAGCTCATCGTCGGAGATCAGATCAGACAAAGCCTGAGCCGCCGCGATCTTCATGGCGTCATTGATGTCGCTGGCGCGTACGTCAAAGGTTCCGCGGAACACGCCGGGGAATGCCAGCACGTTGTTGATCTGGTTCGGGAAATCGCTTCTTCCGGTGGCGATCACCTTTGCTCCGCCTGCCTTCGCGTCATCCGGGAAGATCTCCGGCGTCGGGTTCGCGCACGCGAAAATGATCGCGTCGTCAGCCATGGTCTTCACCATCTCTGTGGTCAGAACGCCGGGAGCGGACACGCCGATGAATACGTCTGCGCCCACGATCACGTCTGCCAGAGAACCTGCTTTCTTCTCTTTGTTTGTCACAAGAGCCATTTCCTCCTTGACCGGATTCATGCCTTCCTTGCGGCCCTCATAGATGGCGCCTCTTCTGTCGCAGAGGATCGCGTTCTTGTAGCCTGCGGACAGAAGCAGCTTTGTGATGGAGATCGCCGCCGCGCCGGCGCCGTTCACCACGATCTGCACATCCTCTTTCTTCTTTCCGACTACCTTCATGGCGTTGTTGAGGCCGGCCAGAGTGATGATGGCTGTTCCATGCTGATCATCATGGAAGATCGGAATATCGCATTTTTCCTTCAGCTTCTTCTCGATCTCAAAGCATCTGGGAGCCGCGATGTCCTCCAGATTGATGCCGCCGAAGCTGCCGGAGATATTGTAAACAGTTTCCACGAACTCATCCACGTCCTGAGTCTTTACGCACAGCGGGAACGCGTCCACATCACCGAAAGCCTTGAACAGCACGCACTTTCCTTCCATAACGGGCATGCCGGCTTCCGGACCGATGTCGCCCAGTCCCAGTACGGCAGATCCGTCTGTGATCACAGCGCACAGATTGTGACGTCTGGTGAGCTCATAAGATTTATTGATATCCTTCTGGATTTCCAGACAGGGCTGTGCAACGCCGGGAGTATATGCCAGAGATAAGTCATCCTTTGTCTCAACAGGCACTGTCGCTACTACTTCGATCTTTCCTTTCCATTCTGCGTGGAGACGCAGGGATTCTTTTGCGTAATCCATAGTTGTAATTTCTCCTTTTCTCTTTTTATTTGATCTGACAGGCCGATCTTTGCAAATTCTTTATTGTCAATTAATTCACAATTTCAGCCTGTTAAATTATAGCATATTCTGTTCCCGGACGCAACTAGTTTACATCTGTATATCCGCCCTGATGCATCTTATCGATCACAAACCGGCGGGCCTCGGCGATGATCTCCGCCGCCTCGTCCACCGTATAGGTCTTGTCATTGTCCGCCCACATCTCGATCATGAAACGTCCCTCATAACCAAGATCATGCAGCTTCCTGAACAGATCCGCGAACCGCACGGTTCCTGTTCCGAAGGGAACACATTTGAAGACGCCCGGCTTGGTCTCTTTCACATGGACCGCGACAATATCCGGCATGCCAAGTTCAAACTCGCTCTCCGGATCGCTGCTGAACTGGGTCAGATTTCCCATATCAGGATAAATTTTGAAATAAGGGGACGGAATCGCCCGCAGATAATGGGTGGCCCGCAGGATCGTTCCCACAAAGGCCGTATCCATGATCTCCATGGCCAGGATCACGCCGGCTTTGGCGGCCATGGCCACCGAATCCTTCATGCCCTGCAGAAACAGCGCTTCCGTTTCCGCGTCCGATTCCTCATAATACACGTCATAGGTGGCCAGCTGAATGCAGGCGATCCCCAGCTTCTGAGCCAGGATGATGCCTTTTTCCATGATCTCGTAAGCTTTCTTCCTGGTCTCCGGATTCTTGCTTCCGAAGGGAAATCTTCTGTGGCCGCTCAAACACATGCTGGAAAAGCCGATGCCGGTCTCATCCATCAGCCTTCTGACCTCGCCGATCTCCTCGTCAGTCCAGTCCAGCCTCGCCAGCCGCTCATCCGACTCATCTACGGATATTTCAATAAAATCAAATCCGGCCTTTTTCGCCGCGAGCATCTTTTCCTTCCAGGAAAACGCGTTGGGCAGGGCCTTTTCATAAATGCCAATCGGGGTTTTATGCAAATCAAACATTACTGATCTCCTCCTCTGAGCGCTTCCCATACGCCGGACAGGGCGTCCACGACCATACGGTAATTGCGGTATTTCTTCTCATAGATTTCTTTGTATTCCGGTCTGGGCATCACCTTTTTGGACACATGCACCAGCTTCGCCGCCGCGTCGGAATATCCGCCGTATACGCCCGCGCCGATCCCGGCCGCCATGGCCGCGCCCATGATGCCCTGTTCCTGGCACTCCACCGTCTCGATGGGAATCTGCAGCGCGTCCGCGAAAATCTGAACCCATACGTCAGAATTGGCCGCGCCGCCCGCCAGACGGATAGCCTCCGGCTTCTCACGGTTCTTCAGCAGCCTGTTCACATGAGTCAGATGAGAAAATACAATACCCTCATAAACGGCTCTGAGCATATGGCGCCTGTCATGGAAATCTGTCAGGCCCACAAAGCTGCCCGCCGCCAGAGGATCCTCATTGGATCCGTTCAGAAACGGAAGGAACACCACGCTGCTGTCCTGAGGCTCAATGGACGATACCCACTCATTGGTCACATCGTAAATGCTCTTCCCTTGTTTTTTCAGTTCTTCCTTCTTCTCTGCCAGAAGCTCGTCGATGAACCACTGCATATTTCCTGCCGAGGTCGGACTGCTTTCCTCGATCAGAAAATATCCGGGAATACAGAACATGGAATTGAGCGCCACTGTCCCGTTCACGATGGGCTGCTTCGTAATATATTCATTGATGCTCCAGGTACCGGCGATCATGCACATGGGCTCCTCATCATAAATGCCGGACGCGATGCCGCAGGCGTCCACGTCAAACATACCCGCCATCACCGGAGTCCCGGCCTTCAGGCCCGTCTCAGCCTCCGCTTTTTCCGTCACGGTGCCGCAGACATCCGCCGAAAATTTCAGCGGCGGCAGCTTGTCCCAGACCATCTCCAGCCCAAAATAAGAAAGCAGTTCCCTGTCATATTCCGCTGTATCCAGATTGATCAGATTCGCTCCGGAAAAATTGGTATATTCTCCGTTGGCCGTGCCGGTCAGGCAGTAACGGATATAATCGTTGATGGAAAACACGTACCGGGTGTTTTCCAGTACTTCCGGCTCATTGTCCCGCAGCCACGCAAGAAGGCTGACCGGCTGGCAGGCCAGAATGTCCTGATACGTTTTTTTGTAGACCTTTTCGGCGGTGCCGTCGCTCTTCCACTGCTTTACATACTTCCAGGCCCTGTTGTCCGTAGACAGAATGCCTCTGTAGGAAGGCTTTCCGTCCTTCCCCACCAGATACAGGCCTTTTCCATGTCCGGAAAACGAAACCCCGGCCACATCCGCCGGATCGATCCCGCTCTTTTCCACCGCGGTCCTGATCACCTTTGCGTTCTGCTCCCACAGAGCGTCCATATCCCGCTCCGTGAAGCCCGGCTGCGGCGTCAGATTCTGGATCGGCTCCCTGGCCACTGCCAGAAGCTGTCCGTTTTCATCGGCGACTCCTGCCTTTACGAAGGTTCCTCCATTGTCAACTCCTACCAGATACTTCAATTTTCTCCCCTTCCTTTCTTTTCTGAACGCCGCGCCGCGAAACATGTCCTCCGCGCCCGCGGGTTCCCGGTATCCTGTATGATTTATACTCCGCCCCCATTATAGCATGCCCTTCCGTTTTCCTGCAATCACCTTCTGCCGGATTTTTGCCTGTTTTTCCCGGGACGGCGCGTCCCGCGCAGAACCGCGGGATCCCCCATGACCCCCCGCGCAGGCGGAGGATCATGGGGGATCCCTGTCCGATCACATTTTTGGTTTTCCTGTATCCGGCTTCCGGCTGAAGCTCCCGCCGCGGCGTCATCCGCAGACTGTTCCATCCGCCGGCCGCGGCATCAGCAGGTGGCTCCGCCCTTCAGATGCTTCTGCGCCGTCAGATTGTCCTGCTTTCTCGCCAGCAGGTCATCGGCAAGCAGCTGTGCCTGGACATTCTCAAAGCCGAGGCGGGCCACAGTATCCGCGAAGCGCTCGCCGGTGATGCCCTGCTCACGGAAGAGAAGGATTGCCTTCTCCACTACATTGAGAACTTCATCCTTATCTGTAAATACCTTGTCCAGATAACGGCCCTGGGCCACCTTCTTGCCCCATCTTCCGCCGATATAGATCCGGTAGCCGTCTGTCGCCGTCTCGAATGCCTTGAACGGGCATTTTCCGATACATCTTCCGCAGTGGTTGCAGGCCTCCTGGTCGATGACGATCTTTCCGTCCTTCAGGGAAGCGGCGTGGATCGGGCAGCTCTCCACGATCTGGCATTTTCTGCATCCGCGGCATTTCGCGAAATCCGCCTCCGGCACTCTCTGGCCGATGATGCCCAGATCATTCAGATCCGGTTTCACACAGTTGTTGGGGCAGCCGCCCACCGCGATCTTGAACTTGTGGGGCAGCAGAACATCATGATATCCCACATAGAACCGCTCGTGGATCTCATTGGACAGCGCGAAGGTATCGATAAGTCCGTACTGGCAGGTGGTACCCTTGCAGGACACCACGGGGCGCACCTTGGAACCGGTTCCGCCGGTGGAAAGCCCCGCCTGCATCAGATATTCCCGGAGAGGCTCGATATTCTCATAGGGCACGCCCTGGATCTCGATGGTCAGTCTGGTGGTCATGGCGATCTCTCCGCTTCCGTAGAGCTCCGCGGCCTCTGTGATGGCCCGGGTCTCCTCAGCGGTGATCTTTCCGTTTCTGGTGATCACGCGGGCATTGAACCGGTCCCCGGTCAGCTTGTCCTGCAGGAATCCGAGTCCCTTCACCCGCTTGATCTCCTCCGGAGAGATTTTTCCGGACGCGTTCTTCACATGAACATCATTGAAGAACACGCCGCCCTCCAGCGCCGCTGTATGGGTATATCCGAACTGTCTCAGTCTGTTCTGAAGGAAATATGCCCGTTTGCCCTTTGTACATACCAGCAGGAGTTTTTCATCCTTTCCGATTCCGGGCAGTTCTCCGTTCACTTCATTCAGTTTGATATATTCCGCTCCCCGGATAGAAGGAGTCAGCCCCACGTCCAGAACCCGGTACTGATCCGCCTTTCCGGCGAGATATTCTGCCGGCGTCATGCTGACCAGAGCACCATCCAGCTTGTTCAGCAGCACATAAACAGCCTGCACAAAGGGATGGATTGCCGTGGAGAAGGGCGGCGCGTAGGCGAAATCCAGGTTCTCGAAATCCTCCAGAACCGCTCCCATGGAAATCCCCATGACCGCGATATCCACCATTTTATCGACAGCGCCGGGCCCGAACACCTGGATTCCCAGCAGCTTGTGCGTCTTCCGGTCTGCGATCAGCTTCGTGATGAAGAAGGCCGCGCCCGGATAATAATGCGCTTTATCGTCCGTTACGGAAAGGGCTGTGACCACATCGTATCCGGCCTGCGCCGCCTGCTCCTCCGTCAGTCCGGTGCGTCCGCAGTTGATGCCGGGCAGCTTACAGACGGCCGTTCCCAGCACGCCCGGGAAAGATTTGTCCTTTCCTGCCAGGATCTGGGCCAGAGTCCTGCCTTCCAGATTGGCGGAGGAACCCATGGGCGCCCATCTGTCCTCTCCTGTCATCCGGTTTGTGACCATAACACAGTCCCCTGCCGCATAGACATCCGGCAGGCTGGTCCGCATCTGTTTATCAACCTTGATCGTACCCTTAAACATCTCAATACCGCTGCCCTCCAGAAATGCCGTATTGGGACGGATTCCGGCCGCGGCCACCAGAAGCGTGCAGGGGAGCACTCCGGCGCTGGTCTTCACGCCGTTCACCGCGCCCTCTCCCAGCACCTCCTCGGCGCTGGTCCCCGTGATCACCCGGATTCCGTTTTTCATCAGATGCTTCTTGATATAAAGGGCCATCTCCGGATCAAGAATATTGGGCATCACCTGAGCCGCAAAATCGATCACTGTCACCGAAAGACCCTTCGCCTTCAGGTTCTCAGCCACCTCCAGGCCGATAAAGCCGGCTCCGATGACCACCGCTTTTTTCACATCATGCTCCTCGATATAAGAACGCATGGAAACGGCATCGTCCGGCGTGCGCATCGTGAAGACGCCCTGTTTGTCCATTCCTGCCACCGGGGGAACCGCCGCCGACGCGCCTGTCGCGATCACCAGCTTATCATAAGGATAAATCTCCTCTTCCCCTGTCTCCAGGTTCCTGGCCTTTACAGTCTTTCCCTGGCTGTCCAGACAGACCGCCTCTCTCCCGGTATACACATCCACACCGGTCAGGGCGGCGAATTTCTCAGGCGTATTGACCACCAGCGCCTCCCGCTCTTCAATGACATTCCCCACATAATAGGGAAGTCCGCAGCCCGCATAGGAAATCTCCTTTCCCTTCGCGATCAGCGTAACTTCAGCGCTTCTGTCTTCCCGTTTGAGCTTTGCCGCCGTTTTTGTTCCGGCCGCGACCCCGCCGATTACCAGTACTTTCATTTTCAATCCTTTCCTGCCGCAGCAATTTGCGTTTTCCCGAACATCTCACATATGGTTCTGTAGTCTTCTCCAAAAATGCTGTTTTCTCTCCAGATAAAAGTGAAGTCATGGACGATATGCATGTCCCTCAGCCGGATCTCCCGCAGCCGTCCTGCCTTCAGCTCCTCTCTGACTGCTGTCTCATAAAGAAAGGTGATCCCGCAGCCGTATTCCACCAGCCGCTTGATCAGGCCGATGCTCCCCGCCTCCACCAGAGCGGAAAAACTGGCTGCCTCCAGGCTCTTCATCTCCAGATAACGCTCCAGGATATTCCGGGATCCGGATCCCGCTTCCCGGATGATCAGGCGCTTTCCCAGAAGCTCCTCCATATAATGGCTTCCCTCCGCCAGAGGATCCCCCGCCGCGCAGACGGCAATATAACGCTCCTGGGTATACAGCTCATGATGGTAGATCTCCCTCGGAAAATTCCCCTCCTCCAGCGCGAAGTCAATGGTCCCCTCCTCCAGCTCCCGCAGGAGTTTGCGGGTGTTTCCCACCGACAGACGCATGGAAACGGACGCGTCCCGGTTCAGATAAGCGGCAATCCGCTTCGGGATCTCAAATTCCGCTATGGTCAGCGTCAGCCCCATTTTCAGGATCCGCTGCCGCCCCGTGCTTTCCTGCATCCGTTCCTTCAGGGAAAAAATGTCGTGCTGCATCGTCGCCGCGGAATTCTTCAGAAGCTCGCCTGCCCTGGTCAGCTGCAGCTTCTTTCCCTGATAGGAAAACAGCTGCGTCCCATAGGCCTCCTCCAGCCACCGGATATGCTGGGAAACAGCGGGCTGCGTCAGGTTCAGCCGTTTTGCCGCCCGGGTATAATTCATGTCCCGGCATACCTCCAGAAACGTTTCCATCCTGAAATCCAGCAATGTTCCTTCCTTTCTTCTGGTTCTATACTACCAGAGTTTAACAATAAAATAAAATCATATATTATTATTTTATCATAAATAATATTGATTGCAATTCCCTTCAGCGCAACAGAGAGCCGGCCCGAAAGCCGACTCCCTGTCTGAGGTAATATGTTAATATGTAGATGACGTCAATATCCTTGCTTACGGCCAGATGCCTCTCATCTTCTTGGCTTCGACCGTTCTCTTGATGGCGATCAGATAAGCGCCGATTCTGGGCTCAACGCCCTTTTCCTTGGAAATGTTCCACACAGATTCAAAGGCGCGGTCCATGATCTCTTTCAGTCTGTTGTTGACATCCTCTTCTGTCCAGTACATGGACTGGATGTTCTGTACCCATTCAAAGTAGGATACCACAACGCCGCCTGCGTTGGCAAGGATATCGGGGATCAGAAGGATCCCTCTCTTCTTCAGGATCTCATCTGCCTCTACCGTTGTGGGGCCGTTCGCAGCTTCCACGATCAGCTTGCAGTTCAGCTTGTCCGCGTTGCCCGCGTGGATCTGATTCTCAAGAGCTGCCGGTACCAGTACGGTGGTCTCCAGCTCCAGGAGCTGTTCATTGGTGATGTGCTCTACGCCGGGCGCATTGTACCCCTCCAGAAGAGCCTTGGGTGTCTTCAGGTATTCCAGGATAGCGGGAATATCAAGACCGTCCTTGCAGTAAAGGCCGCCGGAAACATCGCTTACGCCGATTACCTTCATGCCTTCCGCATGGAGCAGCTTCGCGGAAACGCTTCCTACATTTCCCATACCCTGTACTACAACTGTCGTGCCGGCCATTTCCATGCCGAGCTTCGCCAGCGTATTCTTTGTGGTGATCATAACGCCGCGTCCGGTCGCGTCGCTTCTTCCGAGGGCGCCGCCCAGCTCAATGGGCTTGCCGGTCACAACGCCGGGAACACAGTGTCCCTTCAGCATGCTGTACGTATCCATCATCCAGCCCATGATCTTTCCGTTTGTTCCGACATCGGGAGCGGGAACGTCCTGATCAGGTCCGATCAGAGGAGCGATCATAGCGGTGAATCTTCTTGTGATCTTTCTCAGTTCGTCTTCGGACAGCTTGGTCGGGTCACAGATCACGCCGCCCTTCGCGCCGCCGTAAGGAATATTCACAACCGCGCACTTGAATGTCATCCAAGCCGCCAGTGCCTTTACCTCATCCTGATTTACGTTCGGATGGAAACGGATGCCGCCCTTCGCGGGACCGCGGCTTGTGGAATGCTGTACACGGAAGCCTTCAAATACTTTTACGCTTCCATCATCCATCTGTACAGGAATGGAAACCTTCAGTTCTCTTTCAGGATACTTGAGCGCTTCATATTCGGACTCGCTGTACCCCAGTACCTTTGCCGCATTTTCAACAACTGCCAGCACGTTGTCATACGGATTGTAGTTGCCCATAACGGAAACCTCCTTATTAATAAAAATAAATTCTGGGTTCTGGTATCACATACACCCCCATGCAGTTCTACCATGTACCCTCATTATTTCGCAGGATTCCGAAACTGTCAACCCATTTTTTGTATTCAAAAAAATACATGAAAAATCCCCGGTTTCACGAAAGATTTTAAAAAAAGAAGGCCTTCAACTATAATTTTTAAAGTTCAAAAAAAGGACGCCGTTCAGGCGTCCTTCGCTCTCTTTCCTGCCATAAATTTTTCCAGGGAAGTCTTCCAGTCCGGCATCGCGCAGATGCCGGAAGCCCTCAGCATAAAGTTGTCCAGCAGCGTATATCTGGGCCTGTTGACCATAGACGGATTTTCTCCCGCCGCCAGAGGCTCAATGTTCACATTCTTCCCCGAAAGGCGCACGATTTCCTTCGCGAACTCATAACGGCTGCACATGCCCTCGCAGGAAGCGTGATAGATCCCGTATTCTTCCGAATCGATCAGCTTCATGATCACCTCGGCCAGATCATCCGCGCTGGTCGGCGTACTGATCTGGTCCACCGGCGCGAATATGGTATCTCCCGTCAGCAGTCCCTCCAGAATATAGCTCACATAATTATTCTTTGTATTCCCATAGATCCAGGAACTCCTCACGATGATATGCTCCGGCACCAGCTCCTTCACGAACTGCTCCCCGGCCAGTTTTGATTTTCCGTACACCGTTTTCGGATTGGTCCTGTCAAACTCTGTCAGAGGCTTTTTGGCCGTCCCGTCAAACACGTCATCCGTGGAAATGTGGATCATCCTCGCTCCCGCGGCACGGGCGGCGATCGCCACATTTCTGGCGCCCAGGGCATTGACCCGGTAAGCCTCCTCCACATTCCGCTCGCATTCTGCCAGATCCGTCATCCCGGCGCAGTTTACGATCACATCCGGCCGATGCTCCCGCGCGAATCCTGTGATCTCATCCAGCTTCGCGATATCCGTCTCTCTGTCCGTACAGAAAACGGTGCAGTCCGGCTCCTTCTCCAGACGTTCACAGACCGCTGATCCCAGCTGTCCCTTCGCCCCGGTCACCCAAACCTTCAGATTCCCCATATTCGTTTTCTCCTCTCCCGCGTCTATTCTCCGTCGGCATCCTGCAGAGATTCGTTCAGCGCCAGCATGCGCTCATCCAGAAGCGCGGCCATGTCCGCGCACTCCTTCAGATCCTCCCGCATATGGTCCGGCGTCGCTCCTTCAAATTTATAATGGATTTTGTGTTCCAGGCTGGCCCAGAAATCCATGGCGATGGTCCGGATCTGGATCTCCACCTTCATCTCCACCTGTCCGCTGGAAAGGTAGATCGGAACCGAAACGACCATATGATAGCTGCGGTAGCCGTTAGGCTTCGGATTGGCGATATAATCCTTCACCATCAGCACCTCAATGTCATTCTGCCTGGAAATCGCGCCGGCCAGATAATAAATATCAGATGTAAACGAACAGATGATGCGTATCCCCGCAATATCGTGAAGTTCCCTGTACATATTGTCGATCGTAGCCTCAAAGCCAAGCCGCTTCAGCTTCTTTACGATACTCTCCGCCGTCTTGATCCTGGCCTTCACATGCTCGATCGGATTATAGTGATTGATATGCTGAAATTCATCACTCAGAATATTGACCCGCGTCTGGATCTCCTGAAGCGCCGCGTTGTACAGAAACATCAGCGTCTTCCACTGATCCAGCTGGTCATATTCCTCCGGTAATTCAGGTATTGCCATTGCCTTCCTCCAAACATGCCCGCACGTCAGTCAAGCTTGAATCCTTTCAGGAGAGAACCGAGACTGGTCGATGCCTGCCCGTCCTCCACATACTCCACATGCTCCGAGGTATCCTCAGGCTCTGCCACGTCCATCAGCGCCTTCATGCTGAGACTCAGCTTTCCGTCCTTGACCGCGATGATCTTGACGGTGATCCGCTGTCCCTCGCTGAGCACTGCCGCCGGGGACTTGATCCGCTTGTCACTGATCTGAGAAACATGAAGGAGGCCTGTCGCTCCATTGTCCAGTCTCACGAAAGCGCCGTATTTCTGAATCGATTCCACAACGCCTTCCGATACGGCGCCCACCTCACAGGCGGCGATCTTTTTCTGCCGTTCCTCCATCCGTCTGGCATAGGCCAGCTCCCTGGCAGAAAGCACCAGCCGCTTCGCCTCCCGGTCTGCCGTGATCACCTGGACATCCAGCTCTCTTCCCAGCCACTCCTCCAGATCCTCCACATAGCCCGCGTCCAGCTTGGAAGCAGGGATAAATCCTCTGATCCCATCCACATAGGCAACAGCTCCGCCCTTGACGATCCCGTCCACCTTCACATGGAGCACCGACTTGTCTTCCAGGCACTGCACCATTTTATCCCAGGCCATGGTATCGTTCGCTTCTTTCCTGGACAGAAGGACATGTCCCTGGCCGTCGTCCGTCTTCAGGACCGTGGCCGTGATCTCATCTCCCGGCTGCACCGCTTCCTTCAGAATGCAGGCCGGATCATTGCTGAAATGCTCCTTTGTGATGATCCCCTCTGTATAAGACTGGAGATCCAGCGTGATTTCATCGTCTCCTACTCCAATAACCGTACCGGTCAGAATATCTCCCTCTGAAATCTGCTTCAGCGAAGCATCCAGCTCTTTTTGATAGTCTTCCATGGTTTCCATTTGTTCTTCCATTGGTATCCCTCCCATACGTGTTCTGTTTGTATTATCATACCATTTTTCTTATATAAAGGCAATCTCAACTATGAATTTACAGACAATCATAATTAATTAAAGAATATTAATAATTTCTCAATTTCTATTTTGCTCTGTTTCTGATAAACTGGTAAAGAATCTTAGCCACAGAAGTTTCTGGCTTCGGATCATCAAAATATAAAACGGAGGATTGAACATGAAAAAGAAACTGATCATCGGCATCGGCTCTGCCGTTGTGGCGGTCGCCGCCATCTTTGCCGTATGGCGGACTGTTTCCGGAAGAAACACCTCTTCCGCCGGAGATATCACGCTGCACGCCGACTCTGTCGGAATGCTGACCGGCACCGGTCTGGGGACACAGAACCGCTTCGCCGGCATCGTTGAATCCCAGAACACACTGAACATCACTCTGGAATCTGACCAGACCGTAAAAGATATCTTTGTAGAAAAAGGTCAGACTGTGGAGGCGGGAACGCCCCTGTTCCAGTATGATACAGAAGAAATGAACATGAAGCTCGAGCAGGCGAACCTGGAGCTGGAAAAGCTGGAAAACAGCATCACCTCCCTCAACGCCCAGATCACCGATCTGACAAAAGAGAAGAAAAACGCGCCGGAAAGCGAACAGCTTTCCTACACCACACAGATCCAGGAGCTGCAGACCAACGTCAAGCAGGAGGAATACAATTACAAAGTAAAGGAACTGGAAATCGGCCGGCTCCGGAAGTCCATGGAATCTGCCCAGGTCAATTCCACCATCGCCGGCATCGTCCAGGAGATCAACGAAACGCCCTCTTATGATACGTATACGGGCGAACAGCAGCCCTTCATGAGCATTCTGGCCGTTGGAAAATACCGGGTCAAGGGCACCATCAGCGAACAGAATATGCAGAACCTGTACACCGGAATGCCCGTCGCCGTTCATTCGCGGGTGGACGAGGATCTGGTCTGGTACGGCACCGTGGATTCCATCGACACGGAAAAGCCTATTTCCGATTCCTCCGGAATGATATCAGACAGCGGCGTCAGCGCCCAGGCAACCAAATATCCCTTCTATGTGAACCTGGAATCCAGCGACGGCCTGATGCTGGGACAGCACGTCTATCTGGAACCGGATACAGGCATGGACGAAAAGGACGGCATGTGGCTCATGAGTTCCTACATCGTACAGGAAGAAAACGAAGACCCTTACGTATGGATGGCCGGAGACAATGACAAACTGAAAAAGCAGACCGTGACTCTGGGAGAATACAATGAAGCAGACGATACCTGGGAAATCCTGGAGGGCCTGAAGGCTTCTGATTATATCGCATGGCCCGGAGCAGACTGCGCCGAAGGGGTTTCCGTCATGAAAAACAGCAGCTCCATGCCCGCTCCCGCCGGAGACGCCGGGGATATGGAACTTCCAGATTCATCAGACCCGGAGGAACCCGTCAATGAGAACCTGATGCCGACAATGAGGGAGGGGTTATGATGATTCTTGAGCTTGACCACATCTTTAAAGATTACATACAGGGGAAAATGACGATTCCCGTGCTGAAGGATGTGACCCTTCATGTGGAAGAAGGAGAATATGTGGCCGTCATGGGCCCCTCCGGCTCCGGGAAGACGACGCTTATGAACCTGATCGGCTGCCTGGACACCCCCACCTCCGGCTCCATCCGGCTGGCCGGGGAGGACCTGCTCCACCGAAATGACCGGGAAATGTCCCGCATCCGCAACCGTTCCATCGGCTTTGTTTTCCAGAGCTTCAATCTCCTGCCCAGGCAGTCTGCCCTGGACAATGTGGCGCTGCCTCTGCTGTATGCGGGCGTGCCCCGGAAAGAGCGCCGGGAACGGGCCGCCGCGGCTCTGACCAGGGTCGGTCTGGAGGAGCGGATGCATTTCAGGCCCACTCAGCTGTCCGGCGGACAGAAGCAGCGGGTCGCCATCGCCCGCGCCATCGTCACCGGCCCGGCTCTTCTGCTGGCCGATGAGCCCACCGGCGCCCTGGACACCGCCTCCGGCCTTCAGGTGATGGAACTGTTCCAACGTCTCAATGAAGAAGGCATGACCGTGATCATGATCACCCACGACCCGGAGATCGCCGCCCACGCCGGTCGGACTGTCCTGATCCGCGACGGCGTTCTGTCCAGTCCCCGCAGAGAGGAGGCGCTGTCATGAAAGCATTCCGAAAGAAACCGGTCATCATCTCGGTATCCTGCCTTCTCGCCGCGGTACTGGCCGCGGGCGGCATCGTCCTCGCGGTAAAAAACAGCGGGACCCCCGTGCCGGTGGCCCCCGTCAGCACCATGAACAGCGGTTACTGGAACGACAATTCGGATATCGCGCCCTACGGCAACGTGACCACCAACCTGAATCAGGATATTTCCTACGATGAATCCCTGATCATCACGCAGGTCTATGTCCAGGAGGGCGATACCGTCCAGGTGGGCGACCCTCTCGTCTCCTATGATACGTCTCTGGTCGCCCTCGAGCTGGAAATGAAGCAGATGCAGATCGACGGCATCGGCCTCAATATCCAGAATGTCCAGGCAGAGCTTGATCAGCTGAAAAAGACCGCGCCCGCGGCGACGGCCTCCGCCAGTCCCCTTGCGGGAGTCCTTCTCGCCGCTTCCCGCTCCGCAGGGACCTCCGGCGCTCCCGGGGTCTCTGAAACAGCCGCTTCCGGCTCTTCCTCCGGACAGACACCGCTTCCGCCGGGTACGGTCTGGCAGAAGATCACCCCTGACTCGGTGCCTTATCAGGGCAATGGCACCAGGGAAAATCCCTTCCGGTACTATGTGTTTCCCGAAGAAGGAAAAACGACCGTGACCGTGGACCGGGAATATTTGAAGCAGGCGCTGAATGACGGGACTGTTTCCATTTTCGACACTGTGGACAGTCTGTCCGACCCTTCCCGGATCGTCAGCAGCTGGGAAATGGACTTCGCCTCCATCATGGAACTGATCCAGGATTCCCGCCCGGGCACGCCCTTTCCGGAAGAGCTGAAGGGACAGCCTGTCTGGGAAACCATCACAGCCGATTCAGTACCCTATAATATTGACAGCGCCGACGGCACCGAACAGAATCCCTTCCGGTTCCTCTGCGTCCCCGGCGTCCGGATGGACGGCGCCTTTCTGCGCTCCGCCCTTGCGCATCAGACAGTCTCTGTATTTGAAGTGGTGGACGACGCGGCCAGCCCTTCCCGGATTCTTTACAGCTTCACTCTGAACGGACAAAACGCGGCGGCTGTTCCGGATGACCCGGACGACCCCGGCACGGAAGATCCCGGAACAGACGAACCGGGTACAGAGGATCCCGGTATGGAGGATCCCGGCATTTACGATCCCGGTTCCGATATTCCGGACATCGACATTCCCGCCGGCCCCACAAAAGACGAGCTGGACAGACAGATCCGGGAAAAGGAGGAACTCCTGAAATCTCTCGATCTGGACAAACGGACGGCCGGACTGGAACTGATTCAGCTCCAGAAAAAGCTCAGCGAAGGCACGGTCACCAGCACCGTGAACGGAACTGTCAAAGCAGTCCGCAGCGAAGAGGATGCCAGGCTGGAAAACGCTCCTCTGATTTCCGTTGTGGGCGAAGAAGGCTTTTACATCACCGGCGCCGTTGCCGAAACGGCCTATGACAAGATCGAACAGGGGATGGATGTCACCGTTACCTCCTGGAATGACGGCATGACTTATGAAGCTTCCGTCACCAGCGTAAGCAGCACCCCCGCCCCTGCGAACTCCTACGGAAACAACCCCAACATGTCCTACTATCCCTTCACCGCGGTGATCAGGGGAGAAGCGTCGCTCCAGAACGGAGACGGTGTGGACCTGTCTGTCCCCGGACTGGAGTCCGGCGGCAGCAGCGACGGGATTTATCTGAGCCAGGCCTTCGTCCGGGAGGAAAGCGGCCGCTCCTATGTATACAAGAAGGGAGAGAAGGACCGGCTCACCAAACAGTACGTGGAAACAGGAAAAATCGTCTACGGAACAGTTGAGATCCGGTCTGGTCTGGATATGGAGGACGAAATCGCCTTTCCTTACGGAAGAGATGTAAAGGAAGGGGCAAAAACCAGGGCTGTTGATACCCTGTACGATTACGGTTATTAAAGGAGGCGGACTCATGCTTGAAAATATCAGATTATCCTTTCAGGGCATCTGGGCTCACAAGCTGCGCTCTGTCCTGACCATGCTCGGCATCATCATCGGAATCGGTTCCATCATTGCCATCGTTTCCACCATCAAAGGCACCAATGAACAGATCAAGCAGAATCTGGTGGGAGCCGGAAACAACGCGGTCCGGATCCAGCTCTACCAGGGCGACTGGACCTACGACCTGTCCTACCAGGCTCCTCCCGACGGCGTCCCGGTCATCGGAGAAGATACACTGGAGCAGGTCAAAGCCCTCGCGGAGGTGGAGGAGGCGTCCCTCTACCGTACCCGCAATGAATACGGCGCCGTCTTCAACGGAAACCTGGTGCTGGACGGCGGCAATATCCTGGGGATCGACAGCCATTATCTGGACGTCTACGGATACCAGATCACCCGTGGCCGCGGATTCACCGAAAAGGATTTCTCCGGGATCCGGAAAGTGGCGCTTCTGGACAAAACGGCATCCGCCAATCTGTTCCAGGGAGAAGATCCCATCGGAAAGACCGTTGAGATCAAGGGGGAACCCTTTGTGGTCGTCGGCCTCGTGGCCAGAAAATCCGGCTTTGAGCCAGTGATCAATTCTCTGGAAGACTATGAGCGGTACGCCTCTGACTACTCCAGCGGAATGGTCTGTGTCCCGGACAGCGTCTGGCCCATCCTGTACCAGTTTGACGAGCCCCAGAACCTGGTCGTGCGGGCCGTCACCACTGACGACATGACCGCCGCCGGAGAAAAATCCGCTGAAATCCTCAACAGCTCTCTGTCCGTGGCCGACGAAACCATTCAGTATAAGGGCGAAGACCTGCTGGAGCAGGCCGCCAGACTGCAGGATCTCAGCGCCGCGACCAACCGCCAGCTGATCTGGATCGCCAGCATCTCCCTGCTGGTAGGCGGCATCGGCGTCATGAACATCATGCTGGTGTCCGTCACAGAACGGACCCGGGAGATCGGCCTGAAAAAGGCCCTGGGCGCGAGAAAAGCCCGCATCCTGGGCCAGTTCCTGACGGAAGCCGCCGTGCTCACCGGCATCGGAGGCCTCCTGGGGATCGGCGGCGGCATCGGCCTTGCCTATGCCATCTCCAGCCTCTCCCAGGCTCCCGTGGCCATCAGCGTCCCCGCCATTATCGTTGCTGTGGTATTTTCCACGCTGATCGGCATTATTTTCGGAATCATTCCTTCCGTAAAAGCTGCCAATCTGAATCCCATCGACGCTCTGCGCCACGAATAAAGAAAAACGCCGCCCATCTGAAATCCATTCCGCCATAGTCACGGATTTCAAATGGGCGGCTCTTTTACTGCGTCTCAAACCGGCGTCTTCAGGAACCTGATATTATACAATCTTGCTTCCGTTGGCGGTCAGCTTGAACCGCATGCCCAGAAGCTCCGCCGCTCTTCTGCACATGAGCATCCTCTGAAGAAAGATCTCAAAATAATCCATCATAGAGCACATGCTTTCATCCAGCTCGATATTCAGCGTGATCACCTTTTTGTCTGTCTGTATGGTCAGCTTGGAGGATTTCGCCGCGTAATTGACCCGGTCATGCTTGTCAAAGTTTGCTTTGATTCGGTTGCGCACCCGGTTTCTCCGCACATCTGTTTTATCCGCCAGAATCAGGGCCGCCGATACGGCGTCCACCGCGGTTCCCGTATGCTCGTCATGTTCGCCGATCGCGCTGACCACGACGGCTATCTCCTTCGGATCCATTCCCATCTCCCGCAGAATGCGGAAGGCCATCAGCGCGCCGCTGTGGGCATGATCATTTCGGTTTACACAGTTCCCCATATCATGGAGATATCCCGCGATCCTGGCCAGCTCCGCCGTCCGCTTCGGATATCCCAGCTCCTTCAGGATCTTCCCCGCCGTCTCCGCGGTCTTGACCGCGTGCTTCTCGGAATGCTCCGTAAATCCCAGAGCGCCCAGCACCGCGTTTCCCTGCTCGATATAAGCTTTGATCTCTTCTGACTCTCTCAGCTCTTTATACGTAACCTCTTTCATCTCTCACCTTATATCCCGTGTTTTTCACTGTTTTACTGTTCTTCCATATTCTTTTCTTCGTTTATCCGGCGTCCGCCCCGGTTTCCCGCGCTGTTCCTGCCGTTCCTACATTTCATCCTTCACATATCCCGCCACATTATAGGCATGATCGGATACCCGCTCCAGATTTCCCATAATATCCAGGAAAATCACGCCATGGGAGGCGCGGCACTCATGATTGGCAAGTCTGGCAATATGCTTGTCCCGAAGATCCTCCTCCGTGGTATCCACCAGATCCTCATATTTGATCACGTTCCGGATGCTCTCCGCGTCCTCGTTTCTCCTGGCTGACACAGCATTTTCCACAGAGCCGATGGCATAGGAAAAGATCAGCTCCAGGTCCTTCTGGGCCATAGGAGAGAATTCCACGGAACCCTGGATTTTATTTTCCGCCAGCTCGGCGATATTTTCCGCATGGTCGCCGATCCGTTCAAAATCGTTGACTGTGTAGAGCAGATTTTTGACCTGCTCAGACTGCTCTTCCATCAGCGACAGATTGGTGATCTTGACCAGATACTCGGTCAGTGCTTTCTCCATAAAATTAATGGTCTTTTCCTGGGCAAAAATCCTGTCGGCGGCTTCCTGATCATTGGTCAGCACGGCCTGCTCACCCAGCCGGACATTTTCAAGCGCCAGATCGCCCATGCGCAGCACCTCTCTCTTCGCCGTCTCAATGGCAAAGGAGGGATTTTCCAGGAGTCTTGCGTCCAGATGGGAAGATACCTGCTGCTCCACGGTCTCCTCCGGTTCCGCCGTCTTCTCCCGGACAATCTTCCCGGACAGAGACACCAGCTGATTGGCAAAGGGGAACAGGATGATCGTATTCACTACGTTGAATACCGTATGGAATATGGAAATCTGGGTACTGGTGATAGTCGAGGAAGCCCAGACCGGATTCAGGGTAAACACAATAAACATAACGATGCCGAAAATCACCGCGCCGATCACGTTGAACATCAGATGGATCACCGCCGCTCGCTTCGCGGTCTTATGGGTTCCCATACTGGCCAGAAGCGCCGTCACGCAGGTTCCGATATTCTGGCCAAGGGTAATGAAAATAGCGGAATTCCAGGTGACCACGCCGTTCATTGCCAGAGTCTGCAGAATGCCCACAGAAGCAGAAGAGCTCTGAATGATCCCGGTCACGATCACACCAGCCAGAATCCCCAGGATCGGGTTGTTTCCGAGCACTGTAAACACCTGTGAAAAAACAGGAGAATCTCTGTAAGGCTCTATGGAGCCGGACATAAAGGACAATCCGATGAACAGAACACCGAAGCCCACCAGAATGCTTCCGACCTCCTTCTGTTTTTCTTTTTTCGCAAACAGAAGGATAAACGCGCCGATCCCCACGAGAACGGGCGCATAGAATTCCGGCTTAAGGATCTCACCCCATTCACTCATGGAAACAAGCCAGGCCGTGATCGTCGTGCCGATGTTGGCTCCCATGATCACGCCCACGGCCTGGGACAGTGAAAGGATACCGGCATTCACAAATCCCACTACCATGACAGTCGTCGCGGAGCTGCTCTGGATAATCGCCGTGATCAGCGCTCCGAGCAGCACGCCCAGGAGCCGGTTATTGGTAATATACCCCAGCATCCGCTTCATGCGTCCGCCTGCCGCCTTCTGCAGGCCGTCCGCCATGATGTTCATTCCGTAGAGAAACAGGCCGAGGCCGCCGATAAACTCAAATAACTGCTTCAGATCCTCCAATGACATAAACGCTCTCCCTTATCATGTTTTCCGCAATCGTCTCATAATCTCACAATTATCACTATACAAATTTTATGTCAATTTTAAACCAATTTTATGTAAATTTTATGTAAAGTGATCTTATTCGACGCTTTTCAGCGATTCTACCATGTCAATCTTCCGCAGCTTATAAAACATGGCCACATTTACGATAAAGGCAAACAGAAATGTCAGCAAAATCCCCCACAGATAACTGACCGGATGGATCACGCGCCCAAACATGATCAGATCCACTTCCACCGTCTCAATAACAAACCGGTGCAGCACATTTCCCATAAAAATCCCGGCGACAATCCCGATCAGGGTCAGCAGTATGTTCTCCCGGTACACATACATAGCCAGCTCCAGATCATAAAATCCCAGCAGCCTGATGGTCGCCAGCTCCCGTCTCCGCTCGGTGATATTGATGTTGTTCAGGTTATACAGCACCACAAACGCCAGCAGACCTGCTGAAATGATCAGGACCCAGACCACCGTATCCAGGCTTCCCAGCATATCCAGGATCGTCTGATTCATATCCGATACCAGAGAGACGCCGGCCACGGCATCACAGGTCAGCAGGCGTCCCGACAGCGCCTCGCCCTGCTCCTGGCTGGCATCCGCCAGCTTCAGATACTCCGTATTGCTGACAGCTGCCTGTCCATAAAGAGTTTCATACAGCGCCGGTGTCAGATACACATAATGATACACATAATTTTCCGTAATATGTGAGACGGGAACACTGACGCTCTCTGTCTCGCTTTCCTTCAGCAGCAGACTGTCTCCCTCTTCAATGCCCAGCTGCTTTGCCAGTTTCTCGCTGATCACCGCGCCCTCGTCGTCCAGCGTATACGTTTCTTTCCCCACCCGGTCTCTCAGCACAAAGAAGTCCGAAAACTCTTCCGTTGAATCCGGAACGACCAGATTTACGGTCTTTGTGACGCCGTTCGCTTCTCCGTCCATGGAAGTGGTATATGCGCTCATAGACTCTGTCACATTTTCGTCCGCTTCCACTGCCTCCAGGAATTCCTGACGTTCCTGGTCGGAGCTGTCCTCCTCCAGACTGACAGACGCGTCATAAAGCCACAGCTCTCCGTACTGCTTGTCAGAAACAGCATAAATGGAATCCCGCAGGCCAAACCCCACAATGATCAGGGCCATGCAGGCCCCGATCCCGAAGACCGTCATCAGAAGCCGTTTTTTATACCGGAACAGATTCCGCAGAGTCGATTTGCTGCTGAAATTCAGATGCTTCCACAGCGGTCTGATCCGCTCCAGAAGGATTTTCTTTCCCTTGAGCGGGGCCACCGGCCGCATCAGCTCAGAGGGCTGTGCCGTCGTCTCCTTGTAGCAGGCCGCCAGAGCCGCTCCCGCCGTGCACAGGATCGCCGCGCCGGAGGCTCCCAGCGCGCAGCCCCAGTCATAGGGGACCCGGATCGTATTCAGATTGCAGTACAGGATCCTGTAAGTAGTGATGATGATCCAGGGAAGCAGCTTTTCTCCCACCAGAAATCCCAGAACACTTCCGATCAGACTGGCGGACAGCGCGTAAAGCATATATTTGGAGGCAATGGAAATGGTACTGTAGCCCAGCGCTTTCATGGTACCGATCTCCGTCCTCTTTTCTTCCACCATCCGCGTCATCGTAGTCAGGCTGACCAGGGCCGCCACCAGAAAAAAGATCACCGGAAATACCGTCCCGATGGCGCCGATCCTGTCCGCGTCATTGTCATACTCCACATAGGACTGGACCGACTGTCTGTCGAGCACATACCACTCCGGCATTTCGATCTCTTCTACTTCCTGCTGCGCATCGTCGATCTCCGCCCGGGCATCGGAAATCTGATCCTCCGCTTCCTGCTCGGCCTCGGCATAGTCCGCCTTTGCCTGGGCAATCTCTTCCTCGCCGTCCTCCAGCTCCTGCCGGGCCTGGGCCAGGGCCTCCTCGCCCTCCTGCAGCGTCTGTCTTCCCGACTCCAGCTCTGCCCTTCCCGATTCGATCTGTGCCTGGAGCTGGGCCAGGGCCTCTCTGCCCGCCGCCATTTCCCGCTCGCCTGAAAGGATCTGCGCCTCCGCTTCCGCAAGAGCCGCCTCTGAGTGGACAAGGACCGCCTCCTGTTCCGCCAGGGTCTGGCTGCCCTGGTCATACTGGCTCTGCCCCTCCGTCAGCTGCGCGTAAACGCCGCTCAGGTAAGCCGACTGGGCATCCAGCTGGGCCTGGGCCGCCTCTGCGGCCGCCATTCCCTGTACATACTGTTCATTTTCCTCCGGATCAAGGCCCGCCTGCTCCAGACTCTGCCGCAGCGCCTCCAGCTGCGCTTTCTGGCCCTCCAGGGTATCCTGGGCTGTCTGAAGCTCTGCCGCGCCGGCCTCGTAACTGCTCCAGCCGGAGGCCAGCTCCTCGCCCCGGGCATTCAGCTCCGCCCGGGCTGCCTCCAGGCTGGCCCTTCCCGCCTCTGCCTGGGCTTTTCCCGATTCATACTGTTCTCTCGCCGCGGCAAGCTCCGCCTCCCCGGCCTCCAGACTGGCCTGATTCTCCGCAAGGAGCGCCTCCGCCCCGGAAAGCCGGGATGCGCTGTCGGAAAGCTCCGCCCATCCCTCCGCCAGCGACGCGGCGTTCTCCTCGATCTCCGCCCGCCCGTCGGTCAGCTCCTGCTCCCCCGACTCGATCTGCGCCCAGGCATCCGCAAGCTCATTCCGCGCTTCTTCCTCCTGCGCGGCCAGCTCCTCCCTTGCATCGTCGATCTCTTTCATGGCCTCCGCCTGAATATCCGCCAGCCTGATCTCACACCGCTCTCCCGCAATGTCCTCAACCGCGCTGACTATCTCATCGGCGCCCTCCTGATAAGCGTTTCCAGCCGTGACATAACTGTCCAGCCCATCTGCAGCCGCGTAGATCTGAGTATAGACCTCCATGGAAAAATCCTCCGGCAGGATCATGACAAATCCGTCCAGAGACCCGTTCCCGATGGTGGTGGTCCCTCTGTCAAAGTTAAGATAATAAGGACTGTTCCCGATTCCGACTACTGTATAGGTATCCAGCTTAAGAGAATCCGAAAGATCCCCGTCCGTTCCGGAAACGAGGGTGATCTGGTCCCCGACCGCGATATCCTCCGTCACCAGAAGCTGCTGATCCAGAAAGCATTCGCCCGATTTTTCCGGCAGCCGTCCCTCCGTCACCTCTACATGGTTCAGATTCTCAGGCAGAGAAGACACATGCAGCGCCAGTTCATTGTCATCATTCTTCCATAAGGCATCCAGGGAATATTCTCCTTCTGCCGCCGTGATCCCCGGGATCTGCCGGATGGCCTCCACATCCTCCTCTGTAAGGCCCATGGTCGACAGCACGCGGATATCCATAAAATTGGCGCTGTCCGCCATGGCGTCCACAGAAATCCGCATATCCGGCTCCGCCGAACGGATGCCGGAAAAAAACGCCACCCCCAGCGCCACAATAAACAGAATCGACAGATACCGATTCAGACTCTTTTTAATTTCCCTGATAAAATCAATGCGCTGCGCTTTCTTCATCTGGCTGTACTCCCATTATCCTTCCACTGCTGTCCGTTTACCACTCAATCTGCTCCACAGGCGTCGGATTTCTGTTCTCCTTCACCGACGATACCTGTCCGTTCTTGATCTTGATCACCCGGTCCGCCATGGGAGTCAGCGCCGAGTTGTGGGTGATCACGATCACCGTCATGTTCCGTTCCCGGCAGGTATCCTGCAAAAGCTTCAGGATTGCCTTGCCCGTCTGATAATCCAGCGCCCCTGTAGGCTCATCGCACAGCAGCAGCTTCGGATTTTTTGCCAGGGCCCGGGCGATGGAGACCCGCTGTTGTTCGCCGCCGGAAAGCTGAGAGGGAAAATTTCCCATTCTGTCCTTCAGTCCCACCTCCGTGAGGATCTCCTCCGCGTCCAGATGATCCCGGCAGATCTGGAGCGCCAGCTCCACATTTTCCAGGGCAGTCAGATTCTGGACCAGATTATAAAACTGGAACACAAACCCAATATCTTCCCTGCGGTACCTGGTCATCCTCCTCCGGTCAAACCGAGCCACGTCCACGCCGTCCACAAACACCTGTCCTTCTGTCGCCCGGTCCATCCCGCCCAGAATATTGAGCACAGTGGTTTTGCCCGCGCCGCTGGGTCCCACGATCACTACAAATTCTCCTTTTTCGATGGAAAAACTCATGTCATCCACAGCCTTGATCACGACTTCTCCCATACGATATATTTTCTTCACATGCTTAAGCTCTACAAACGCTGCCATGACCGTTCCTCCCGAATCCGTTCCGTCAATTTCGCCAAATCCTCTTTTCATCATACCGCACTTTCCGGCGAAATAAAATAATAAATCCATAAACAATCTGAAAACAAATTATATACTAAATCCCGGCTGCTTTCCGCAGCCGGGATTCCCGAATGTTTCTTTTTATTCCCCGTCAGCCTGCCGGGGCGCATCTGCATTTGTTTCTTCAGAAAAACGGATTTTCATGTAGGCCTTGATCTCCTCTACGCATTTTTCAAAGCCCAGCTTTCCGCTGTTGAGGCACAGGTCATAATTGCGCAGATCCTGCCATTCATGGCCCGTATAGTATTTATAAAAGTCTCCTCTGTACTTGTCGGTCCGTTCGATGAATTTTTTCATTTCTTTCGGGGTCATGCTGTTGCGCTCCATGGCCTGCTCCAGGCAGAACTCCTCCGGAGCGTGAACAAACACGCTGACCACGTTGGGATAATCCTTCAGGACAAAATCCGCGCACCGGCCGATGATGACACAGGACTGGGTCTCCGCCAGCTTTTTGATGGTCTGAGCCGTCAGGTTGAACAGGTTGTCATCGGAAATAAAATCCTTGTCTTCCGGCTCCAGCACCTTTCCCTGATAAACCCTCGGTCCCCCGATCAGCTTCCCGGGACGCTTCAGCTTTTCATCCGCCGCCCCGAACAGCCGCATGTGGATGCCGCTGTCCTCGGAGGCCATCTGAAGGACTTCCCTGTCATAAAAAGGTATTCCCAGATCCTCTGCCAGCATCTTTCCGATGGTCTTTCCGCCGCTTCCATACTGGCGCGCAATGGTGATCACCACATTCTCCATATCCGGTCCCCCTTTACTCACCTAAATAAGCCTTTTTAATGGATTCATTATTCAGAAGCTCTTTCGCATCTCCGCTGAGAACAATATTTCCGGTCTCCAGCACATAGGCCCTGTCGGCAATAGAAAGGGCCTTCTTGGCATTCTGCTCCACCAGCAGCACCGTCGTGCCCGCCGCGCTGACATCCTCAATGATCTTGAAAATCTCATTGACAAAGATGGGCGACAGTCCCATAGACGGTTCATCCATCAGAATGATCTTCGGTCTGGACATAAGCGCCCGTCCCATAGCCAGCATCTGCTGCTCACCGCCGGAAAGGGTCCCCGCCGGCTGGTTGCGCCGTTCCTTCAGTCTCGGAAAACGCTCATAGACCATCTCCAGAGACTGGTCAAATTCTTCTTTATTTCTCCTGGTATAGGCGCCCAGTCTCAGATTCTGATATACACTCAGCTGTCCGAACACCCGCCGTCCCTCCGGCACATGGGCCATTCCCATCTCCACGATCTTGTGAGGGGGCGTTTTGGTGATGTCCTTCCCTCCGAGGGTCACTGTGCCTGCCTTCTTGGGGAGCAGGCCGGTCACGGCATGGAGCGTCGTCGTCTTCCCCGCGCCGTTGGCGCCGATCAGGGCAATGACTTCCCCTTCTCCGACCTCGAAGGAAACGCCCTTCAGAGCCTGGATCATGCCATAATATACCTGTAAATCCTTCACTTCCAGAAGTGCCATGTTCTGCTCCTCCTATTCTCCCAGATATGCCACAATTACCTGCGGATCGTTCAGTACCGTCTTTGTCTCTCCCTGGCAGAGGATCTCGCCGAAGTTGAGCACCGTAACTTCCTCACAGATACCGCTCACCAGCTTCATATCATGCTCGATTAGCAGAATCGTCATCTGGAACTGTTTCTGTACAAATTTGATCGTATCCATGAGCTCTTCCGTCTCATTGGGGTTCATGCCCGCCGCCGGCTCATCCAGAAGAAGCAGCTTGGGATCCGTCGCCAGGGCTCTGGCGATCTCCAGCTTTCTCTGTTTTCCGTAAGGCAGGTTGGAGGCTTTATAATCCGCCTCGTTTTCCAGGCCGAAAACCTTCAGCAGCTCCATGGCCCGCTCATTCATCTGCTTCTCCACCTTAAAGTACCGGGGCAGACGCAGGATTCCTTCCAGGGTTGAATAGGTATAGTGGTTATGCAGCCCCGCCTTTACATTATCCAGCACCGACAGCTGTTTGAACAGCCGGATATTCTGAAAGGTCCTGGCAATGCCGGCCTTGCTGATGTCTATGGACTTTTTGCGGGTAATATCCTCTCCGTCCAGTCTAATAATGCCTTCCGTGGGCTTATATACGCCCGTGAGCAGGTTGAAGACGGTCGTCTTTCCCGCGCCGTTGGGGCCGATCAGGCCATACAGCTGGCCTTTTTCGATCTTTACTTCAAATCCGTTCAGCGCGCGGAGGCCTCCAAAAGAGATCCCCAGATTTTTCACTTCCAAAAGCGCCATATCATGAAACCCCCTTTGTTCCTGATTTTCTCAGTCCGCGGAACCAGTCTGCAATTTTTTCCTTCATATACCGTCCGCTGGTACTCCAGTTCACCAGCATCATGATGATCAGCACAATGGCGTAGATCAGCATCCGGTAATCGGAAAGGCTTCTCAGAAGCTCCGGCAGAAGCGTCAGGATAAAGGCCGCGATCATGGAGCCTCTGATGCTTCCTATGCCGCCCAGCACCACAAATACCAGAATGGAAATGGACATGTTGTATCCGAAATTGCTGGAGCTGGCCGCCAGAGTAGACAGATTGTGGGCATAAAGCACACCCGCCACACCGGCCAGCGCTGAGGAAATGGCAAACGCCATCAGTTTGAACTTTGTAATATTGATGCCGATGGATTCCGCCGCGATCCGGTCATCCCTGATGGACATGATCGCCCGGCCGGACCGGGAATTGATCAGATTCAAAACAATGATCAGAGTAATCAGCAGCAGAATGGCGCTGATGAGGAAGGTTGAATCCCTCGGCGTACCATTGATGCCCTGGGGGCCGTTTACGATGATCTCGCCCCCGTCCATGTTCAGGGACATGGCGTCCTTCATGGAAAAATGGAATCCGTTCGCGTCTCTTCCAATATAAAATACATTCACTACATTTCTGATGATCTCACCGAAGGCCAGGGTCACGATGGCCAGATAGTCGCCCCGCAGACGGAGTACCGGGATTCCGATCAGGATGCCGAACACGCCGGCCAGCGCCGCTCCGATCAGAAGGGCCAGGAAGAACCGCAGGCCGTCAGGCATGGCTCCGTCCATGATTTTGGAAAAGAAGGCGCTGGCAAAGGCCCCCACACACATGAATCCCGCGTGTCCCAGAGACAGCTCGCCCAGGATCCCGACCACCAGATTCAGGGAAACTGCCAGGATCATAAAATAGCACAGCGGAACAAGCAGTCCGGAGAGCAGGCTGGAAAGCATTCCCGCAGAATCCAGAGCCTGGAACAGAATCGTGCCGACGATCACAATGCCGTAGGTGATGAAATTGCTTCTTGTCGTTTTCTGCATACGCTTCATCTCGTTCCCTCCTTATACCTTTTCCTGAATCTTCTTGCCGAAGATACCGGTGGGCTTCACCAGCAGGATGATGATCAGCACCGCGAATACGATAGCGTCCGAAAGCTGGGAAGAAATGTAAGCTCTTCCGAGAATCTCGATGATGCCCAGAAGCAGGCCGCCTACCATGGCGCCCGGTATAGAACCGATCCCGCCGAACACGGCCGCCGTAAATGCTTTGATGCCGGGCATGGAACCGGTGTAGGGATTCAGGGACGGATACGCGGAACAGAGCAGACATCCCGCGATCGCCGCCAGCGCGGAGCCGATGGCGAAGGTCATGGCGATGGTGCTGTTCACATTGATGCCCATCAGCTGGGCCGCGCCCCGGTCTTCGGAGACTGCCAGCATGGCCTGTCCTGTCCTCGTTTTGTTGATGTATAAGCTAAGGCCCACCACAATGATGATGCAGGCCGCAATTGTCACGATCGTTGTCCCGGTCAGCTGCAGCTGTCCGCCGGCCAGGGAAATCCCTCCAAAGGTTACCACACTCTGGAATGTTTTGGTATTGGCTCCAAACAGGAGCAGAGCCAGATTCTGCAGAAAATAGCTGACGCCGATGGCCGTGATCAGCACAGCCAGAGAAGGCGCGGACCGCAGAGGCTTATAGGCGATCCGTTCAATCAGAAGGCCCAGCACAGTGCATATTACCATGGCGATCAATACGCTGAGGATGGGAGACAGACCGCCATTTACCATGGCATAGAACGCTGCATAGCCGCCCACCATGATAATATCTCCGTGGGCAAAATTCAGCATTCTCGCGATCCCGTATACCATGGTATATCCCAGAGCAATGATAGCATATACACTTCCCAGACTGATTCCATTGATTAAATAGGATAAGAAACTCATTCTCTCCCTCCAGACTTTTTCGGAAATGAACTTACGCAAATGAAAAGAGGGGTGTCCCGGAAACCAGACTTTCGAGACACCCGCGTCTTTTACTGCATGTTACATAAACTCGTACGCGCCATTTGTTACCTTTACCACGATCGGGGCTTTTGTAGGCTCACCGTCTTCTCCCCAGGTGATCTCCTTGCCTGTCAGTCCCGTGTAGCTGATCTCTGTCATGGCCGTCTTCATCGCGTCGCAGATATCAGAAGCGCTCATATCCGGAGTGATTCCAGCCTGCTCAGCTGCTGCCTTGATCACATAAGCTGCGTCATAGGCGTCCGCCGCGAACTGGTTGGGTGTTTCTCCGTGTGCCTCCTCATAGGCAGATACAAAGTTCTGTGTCAGCTCATCCTCTGCGTCAGCGGAGAAAGGTGTCATCAGCATCAGGCCCTCAGCCAGAGATACGTCAAAGTTCTCCAGAGTCAGGATGCCGTCCATACCGTCGCAGCCGAAGAACTGAGGCGCATATCCGATCTCCTGGGCCTTTGCCAGAATCAGAGATGCTTCCTGATAATAGATAGGCAGGAATACCAGGTCGGCGCCCGCATCCTGTGCCTTCTGCACCTGTACAGAAAAGTCTGTGTTGGTATCCGCTGTAAAGGATTCTGCCGCTACAATTTCAAGTCCCAGCGTTTCTGCTTCCTCAGCAAACGCCTGATAGATACCGGTAGAATAGGTATCGCTGCTGTCATAAATCACAGCGATCTTGCTTCCCAGATTGTTCTCACTGATATATTTCGCGGACTCAGAACCCTGTGCCGGATCCGAGAAGCACATACGGAACGCGTTGTCGTTCTTGATGGAATTCAGGGATGTGCCGGAAGGGGTGATCTGGAACATATTATCCGCGTAAGTCTCATCTACGACTGCCTCACAGGCGCCGGAGGTAACGGTTCCGATCAGCATCTGCATTCCCCAGTCCTTCAGGGTATTGTAGGCAGTCACCGCATTCTGGGGATCGGATACGTCATCCTCAAAGGAATACTCTACCTGATATCCGTTGATCCCGCCTGCCGCATTGATCTCGTCAAAGGCCTGCGCCATGCCGTTCTGTACTGCTGTGCCGTAAATAGCTGTATTGCCGGTGATCGGTCCGATGCCGCCGATCTTGAATACCGCGTCGCTGTCAGCGCTGCCGCCGTTGTCTGCCGCTGCCGTTCCGTTGTCTCCGGCCGCCGCAGTCGTCTCGCTTCCGCCGTTTCCGCCGCCGCATCCTGCCAGCGCAGTGACTGCCAGCACTCCGGCCAGAAATACACTCAAACATTTCTTTCTCATCATAATCATTCCTCCTCAATGTCTCTTCCAGAAAGACAAATGTCGTTATACATAATACTGCCCTTTTCTCACGCTGTCAAGTTCAAATTAAAAAACATCCTGTAATTTAAATCAAAAAACATCCCGCAATTTCACAGAAATGAAGTAAGAAAGAACACCAGAGGAATCGTGACCAGGCTGGCCACCGTCGTCACAAAGATCGCCGCCGAAGCGTATTCCTCGTCAAGCCTGTACTGATGGGCCACACTGACCATAGACGCCATGACCGGCGTCGCGCAGATGACCGTCAGAAGGACGGTCTCCGTACCCGTCAGGAAATGGCTGGCCACCGCGTAAACCGCCACCGGCGCCAGCACCATGCGCACGACCACCAGGGCGAAGATCTCTTTCAGCATGGCAGCTGATTTGAGATTGATAAAGCAGAGGCTCGCGCCCAGATAGATCAGCGCCAGCGGCGTACTGCAGTCTCCCACGGAAGACACGGTATCACCGATAAAGGACGGCAGTTCTATATGGAGAGAAGCCACAATCAGTCCCAGGAGAATGGAGATGATCACCGGATTGAACAGATTCCGGAGTCCGGAAGCCATTCCTCCTTCTTTTGAATAGGTAAAAAACAGGATTCCGATGGTCCAGATAAAGATCGTATCCACCGCCGCGCAGACCGGAATATACTGCTGTCCTTCACCGGACGCGAACAGCACCATCAGAAGCGGGATCCCGATGAATCCGTAATTGCCGCCCACATGACACCCCCGGTGCATATTGGCCAGAGGATACCGCATGCGGAAGGCCTTTGCCGACAGCCACCCCAGAACCATCAGGAACAGATACGACAGCACCTGTCCCGCCACCACCGGGCCATAGTCAGCAAGCGCCGCGAAGGTCGTTCCATTCTCGATCATCAGAGAAAAGGTCAGGCAAGGCATGACGACTTTAATAATGAACGGAGGGAACAGCGTAATGTTCTCTTTTGTGATGACGCCTATTTTCGCGATCAGGATGCCAATGCACATAAGCAGGAAAAAACTGCCCATTTTGGGCAGAATCGTAAAGAAATAATCCATGATATGCTACCCCCTTGAACTTGAAATAATGGATTCAATCGCAAGGGCGGCCCCGTCTTTTTCACAGGACTCCGTCACATGCTGTGAAAGCTCCTTGATGCAGGGCTCCGCATTGCCCATGGCAATCCGGCAGCCCGCGAACTGAAACATGGAAATATCATTGATGCTGTCTCCGATCACCGCGGTCTCTGCGGCAGAAATCCCCAGCATCCCGCAGAGCACAGCAAGGCCGTGCCCTTTAGAAGCGGTGGGGCTGTTGAGCTCAATATTGTCCGGTCCGGAAGCCGATACGGACAGCGCGTACCGGGCGGTGATCCGCGCTGTCAGCTCCGCCTTCTGGCCCTGATCCAGCAGGACCACGAATATTTTTTCCACGCCCGCCTGTTCCTGTCTCACGAAGGCGGCCAGATCATCCACGCTGTGGCGGGTGAAATAGTCCGTATTCCCGTAACGCGCCACGATCCTCGGGTCTGCCGTTCTCAGGTTGGTGCTGGCCCCCTTCAGATGAGCCGAAGGCTGCACGTCATAATGCGCCAGCAGCTCCAGAACCTCTGCCGCCTCCTGCCACGGAATCAGATCGGTATAGATGCTGGAGCCGTCCTTCCCGTCCACGATATTCGCCCCGTTGGATGTCAGAAAACAGGGAATTCCGGGAATCTCAGTCACCGCTCCCGGAATATCTGTATAAGAGCGGCCCGTGGCGGGAACCACCCGGATTCCCGCCTCAAGAGCCGCCAGAACCGCCAAACGCGTCCGTTCTGACAAAAAACGGTGGCTGACAAGAGCCGTTCCATCCAGATCCAGTGCAATCAGCCTGACCGCCATCTCTTCCACGTCCTTTCATTTCTTTTGTTATCCTATCACAACTTTGCGTCTGTTTCTACTATATTTTTATCAGGCTCCTGCGCTTTCTCTTTTTCCTTTCCTGGAAAAATATTCCCGGGTCAGCTTCACAACTGTACCGCCGAGCAGGAACAGGGCAATCAGGTTTGGAATCGCCATCAGTCCATTAAATGTTTCCGCGATGCTCCATAAAAGTCCCAGATTGATCGTCGCGCCCAGAACAGACACCAGGGAATACACTACCATAAAAGGCTTATTTGCCTTTGATCCCAAAAGGAATTCAATGCATCTGGTACCATACAGCCCCCATCCCAGGGTAGTGGAAAAGGCAAAGCAGCACATGGCCACTGCCGTAAAAATCGATACCCAATTTCCATATGTTGACGTAAAACCACTGATGGTCAGTTCCGCCCCTGCTGCCGCGCCATACTCAAAGCTGACACCGCTGCACAGAATAATCAGTGCCGTCATGGTGCAGATGACGATGGTATCCATAAACACTTCGAAAATACCAAACAATCCCTGATGTACAGGCTCATCCGTGTCCGCACAGGCATGAGCAATAGATCCTGTGCCAAGACCAGCTTCATTAGAAAAGATTCCTCTGGAAAATCCTCTGCGCATGCTGACAAACATGGTGCCCACCACACCGCCGGTCACAGCTCTCGGAGAAAACGCACCTTCAAAAATCGAACCAAATACGCCTGGCACTCTGTCTAAATGGAAGAAAATCACACCTACTCCCAGCAAAATATAAAGGATTGCCATAAAAGGAACCAGTTTTTCTGTCACATTTCCGATCCGCTTGATACCGCCAAGCAAAATCGCGGCCACCAGCGCGGCAATCAAAATCCCCAGCACCAGATTAACCACAGAAACCATATCTTCAGTGATTACATGATAATTAAGAAGTGCGGAATCAATCGCTGTCACAATGGTGTTCACCTGCGTGGCGTTCCCCGTGCCGAACACTGTCAGGATCCCCAGCACGGCAAATACAACCGCCAGCCATCTCCAGTGCTTCCCCAGCCCGTTCTTGATATAGTACATCGGTCCGCCGACCCAGTCCCCATCTTTGTTTTTCTCGCGGAAATGAACGGCCAGCACCACCTCCGAATACTTTGTACACATTCCCAGAAACGCGGAGATCCACATCCAGAAGACTGCTCCCGGACCGCCCAGAGCGATCGCTCCCGCGACGCCCGCTATATTCCCGGTGCCCACTGTGGCCGCCAGAGCCGTACATACAGCCTGAAACGGCGTGATCGAACCTGCTGAAGCTTCTTTTTTATGGAATATTTTGCCAATGGTCTCCTTAAATGAATATCCAAGCTTTCGGATCTGAATAAATCGGGTCCGGAAGCTCAGATACAAACCTACGCCAATAATACAGACCATAGCCGGCACTCCCCATACAAAATTGTTGACTACACTGTTGATCTTTTCGATCATTTCAAACATAGTATCTCATCTCCTTTCTCGTACTTATAACTGATACCAGTATACCATGTTTTACCACATTTTGTGAAATAATATTTACAACTCGTGTTTATTTAGATAAATTTTTCACAATTTCAAAAAACACTCATTCTCAATCATTTATCTGGACTGCTAAAAAATATCAAAACTGGCTATATTAAAAAGTCCATATCAGCGTTAAGATAGGGCAATAATCATGATCAAACAAAAAGGAGATGACAGCCATGGCCCGCTCACACGCAGCGCAGAAAAGCCGGAACACTGCGGCTGAACTGACGATCACGGCACTTTTTATCGCGCTTACCTACATTTTTACCGCCTTTATCAATGTACGGCTTCCCATCGCCGCCAACGGCGGCCTGATCCACCTGGGAAATGTCCCTCTGTTCATCGGTGCCATCATCTTTGGAAAACGGACCGGCGCGGCCGCCGGGGGGATCGGAATGGGACTCTTTGACCTGCTTTCCGGCTGGACCCTGTGGGCGCCCTTCACCCTGGTGGTGGCCGGACTGATGGGCTACGTCACCGGACGGATCACGGAAAAAGAAGGACATCAGAAGCTGATCTGGTACGCGGCCGCCATGGGCGCCGCCTGCGTCATCAAAATAATCGGTTATTACATCGCGGAAGTGGTGATCTACGGAAATCTGCTCGCCCCCGCGGCTTCCATTCCCGGAAACCTGATCCAGGTGGGCATGGCCGCCGTGATCGTGCTGGTCATCATATCTCCGCTCAGCGCCGCTGCCAGAAAAGCCGGCCTGAAATAACCATATTTCAGAAACCCGGAAACAAAACAGATAAGGAGGAACACTATGTATAAAATCATGACCCCGGGGCCCACCCAGGTGGCCGAAAATGTCCGTCTGGCAAGAAGTCTTGAGTGCACAAACCCGGACCTGGACGAAACCTTTGTGGAATTTTACAAAGAAACCTGCGAGAAGATCAGCAGACTTTTAAAAACGAAAAATGAAACCCTGATCCTCGGCGGAGAAGGCATCCTCGGCCTGGAAGCCGCCTGCGCCTCCATGACCGAACCCGGCGACCGGGTGCTGGTCCTGGACAACGGAATCTATGGAAAGGGCTTTGCCGATTTTGTATCCATGTACGGCGGCATTCCCGACCTGTATACGGCCGACTACAAAAATACCATGGATCCGGAGGCTCTGAAGGTCCGTCTGGAACAGGATCACGATTATAAATATGCCACCGTTGTTCACGGAGATACCCCCAGCGGCATGCTCAACGACATTTCCAGGATCTGCCCCCTGCTCCACCAGTACGGCATCATGACCGTTGTGGATTCTGTATCCGCCATGTTCGGCGAACCGGTAGAAACAGACGCCTGGAACATCGACATCCTCTGCGGCGGCTCCCAGAAGGCAGTCTCCGCCCCTCCGGGCCTTACCTTCGTGACCATCAGCGACGCGGCCAAATCCTCCATGAACAGCCGCAGAACACCGGTGGCTTCCTTTTACGCGAATCTGACCACATTCCGGAATTACTACGAAGAAAAATGGTTCCCCTACACCATGCCCATCAGTGATATTTACGGCCTGCGCGCCGCCATTGACAATATTGAAGCAGATCCGGACATGCTGAAGCGCCACGCCATGATCGGAGAAGCATCCAGAAAAGCCGTGCGGGAGGCAGGTCTTTCCCTCTACCTGGAAAGCGGCTTTTCCAACACCGTGACCGTATTTGAGGTGCCGGACCAGACCACAGACAAGGCCATTCTGGAAACCATGAAACAGGATCACAATATCATGCTGGCCGGTTCCTTCGGATATCTGGCCGGAAAGGTGATCCGCATCGGCCACATGGGCAGCAATGCCACTGTCGCCAACATGACAGAGACCTTTGCCGCTCTGGACGCCACCATGGAAAAGCTGGGCGTCCCCCTGAACGCCAGCATGGAAAAAACATTTCGCAGCCAATTCCCGTCATAAAAAGAGGCCATATGCAGCAAAAAAAATTCAGAGGCAGGAGTGATTTGCATGAATCACTCCTGCCTCTGCGCAGGGCTGTTCATTTCCCAACAGCCCCTTTATAAATGTTTCGTTGTGATACGCGATCGCTTATCGATTATTCACCGAAATATCTCTTCAGCAGACCTGCGAAAGCCTTTCCATGACGGGCCTCATCCCTTGCCATCTCATGAACGGTATCATGGATCGCATCCAGGTTCGCAGCCTTCGCTCTCTTAGCCAGATCAAATTTTCCTGCAGTCGCGCCGTTCTCAGCGGCTACACGCATCTCCAGATTCTTCTTTGTGCTGTCTGTTACAACTTCGCCCAGAAGCTCCGCGAACTTGGCCGCATGCTCTGCCTCTTCATAAGCAGCCTTCTCCCAGTACAGGCCAATCTCAGGATATCCCTCTCTGTGAGCGACTCTTGCCATTGCCAGATACATACCAACCTCAGAGCACTCACCATTGAAGTTTGCTCTCAGATCCTCCAGAATGTCTTCGCTCACGCCCTGGGCAACGCCTACCACATGCTCGGCAGCCCATGTCATATCGCCCTTCTGCTCAGAGAATTTGCTTGCGGGCGCTCCGCACTGAGGACATTTTTCAGGGGGTGTTTCGCCTTCCCAAACATAACCACATACATCACATACGAACTTTTTCATTTTTCTTTTCTCCTTTTCTTGATTTATAGTTTGCTGTTATTTTTATCATTCAAAAACAGTAATGATTACTGTTATTGATAATCTATCACATGACCTTTCCTTTGTCAAGTCCTTTCTGTATTTTTTCTCTGCAGCTTCTGCATACCCCATAAAACAGCGCCGTATGCCCTTCAATGGAACCGTCAAACCGCTCGGCGGCGCTTTTTTCCAGATGATCCGCCGTCTCCATGGGAACATCCTGCACTTTTCCGCACTCCCGGCAGATAAAATGATAATGAGACGCGGTATTGGGATCAAAATGCTCCACACCGTCTCCGCAGGACACCCTCTGAATCTCTCCCAGCGACACCAGCAGAGACAGATTCCGGTACACTGTGCCAAGACTGATATTGGGATAAAGCTGTCGAATATTCATATAGACCACATCGGCAGTCGGATGATCCTTCCGTCCGGCCAGGAACTCTTTGATGCTTTCCCGCTGTCTGCTATATTTTAACGTTTTCATGGCAGCCTCCAAACTAAAAACAATAATTAATACTGTTTTTATTATATATCTGATTTCCTGTTTGTCAAGATTTTTTTGATTTTTCTTTTCTGATGGATAATTCCTGCCTGAAACCGCATACTAGCTATCACAGACGTAACGGCTTACTGCCTTCGCAGTGACTCGTAAACAATCCGATTCCTGTCCGCCGCGGCAGAGCGACAGAGTAAACACAAAGAAAGGAATTGAATCTCCTATGAATGAAGATACCAGACTTTTGTTAAAAGAATGTGACGCAGGCACAAAAATGGCCGTGGATACGATCGATCAGGTTCTTCCTTCCATCCACAGCAGTGATTTCAAAAACGGCCTGAAAAAATACCGGGACGCCCATGTGAGCTTCGGCGACAAGCTGCACGCGCTTCTCTCGGATGGAGACGAAGCCGCGGGTGACATCGGCATCATGGCCAAAGCTTCCGCCCGCCTTATGACCGGCTTCCGGCTGATGCTGGATGACTCCGACAAAAAAATTGCATCCATGCTCACTGACGGATGCAATATGGGAATCAAATCCATTGAAAAATATCTGAACCAGTATACAAAAGCGTCAAAGGAAGCCAGAAAAACAGCCGAAAACATTGTGCGGCTGGAAGAAAACATGATGGAAGACCTGAGACCGTATCTGTAACCGGTCCGGCCGGCCGCGCAGACTGTCCTGCCGCAGCCGGCGTCTTCCGTTCCCGGACGGCTCCCCCATCTGTCTCACGTTTCCTTCCCGCCGGGCAGAGATGATCTGCGCCGTCCCGTAACCACAGGATGGATGGTCCGGTCCACCAGAAGCGCCGGAAGATCCACGCCGACCATATTCTGTATGGTATCCGCGATTCCGCTTTTCAGAGAATCTCCCAGCAGCGAGCCCAGCCCTTCTGAGATCATCCGGCTCCCCGGCGTTTCATCCCACCGCATCTCAATCTCCTCAAACCGATTTCGGAAACAGCACTTCACCTTTCTTCGCACCGCTTCTTCTATCAACGCGATATCCAGCTTTAAAACAGGAAAACCGTCCTCATCCTTCGTAAATATTCCCTGCACTGCCAGCAGATAAGGCTCCTCATGAAACCATGCCTCCGTCACCGCCGCCTTTCCGAATCCGATCTCCAGACGGTGAAGGGTCTCGCCTTCCTCCAGCGTCATATAGAATTTCTTATTTTCACAGTAAAATCCAACCGCCCGGATTCCGTCTGTATAATTGTTGTGAAACACCTGAAATACCAGCGGACACAGTCCCACATGGGTCTGTTCCAGCTCATAGACTCCGCCGTCCAGGATCCGCTTCCAGTTTTCCTCCTCCAGAAGACGGCTGCCTGTCCCCGGTCTTTTCCCTCTGTTCCACCGGCCGGCCGCGCTGCCTGCCGCCAGTCCCAGTCTGCTCTCCTTTCTTCTGACTGCCCGGCAGCCGCTTCCTGTCCCGGAAAACCGTCTTCCTTCCCGTGCCAGTCTCTCTGTCACATCCGCCAGCTGCCTTCTGCCTGCCGGATCCTCCGGAAGCGCCTCTCCCGCTGTGAAATCTCCCTCAAAATACTTTTTTACAATATTTAACAGCACACAATTCTGAAACAGCTCATCGCTCCCCGCGTTGGCGGCGATCACCATATCAAGATCCGGATAAACGACCACATTCTGTCCGAGCATGCCGTTGAAGGTGCAGCTTCCGGGCCGTCCGCCCATCCAGACCTGGTATCCGTAGCCATAAGGCCCCATCTCCTCCGGCGTATCGATATGCTTCCGGGTCGCCGCCTCCACCCAGTCTTCCGATATAAGCTGCCTGCCTTCCCAGCTTCCCTTCTGAAGATAAAGCTGTCCCAGCTTTGCCGCGTCCTCTGTGCTGATAAACAGACCCCAGCCGCCCTTATTGATCCCCTTCGGGCAGCTTTCCCAGAATACCTGCCGGATCCCGAGCGGCTCCCACAGCCTGGGCCTCAAATATTCCATCATGCTTTCTCCGGTTACTTTCGTCACCACTGCCGACAGAATGTAGCTGTTCATACTGTTATAGGAAAAACTGGTTCCGGGCGTTCCCTTCACAGGCGACTGAAGATACCCCGCCACCCAGTCGTCTCCCGATACAATCCCGGTCTCATTAAAACCGACCCCCGACGTCATGGTCAGAAGATGTTCCACCGTCAGACTCTTCTGACGGATCCCCGTAAACAGGAGCTTCCTGTCCAGGAGCGGAACAATCCTGTCTTCAAGGCTGAGCCTGCCCTCATCGATCAGCATTCCCACCGCCATCCCGGTCACAGTCTTGCACATGGAATAAGAGGCATGCCACATCCCTCTTCTGTACGGCGCCACATCGGCCTGAGCGACCACAGCGCCGTGACGGAGCACGATCACATGATGAAGATCCGTCCGTTCATCCGCCGCCAGCTCCTCAATCAGTCTGGCCAGATACCAGGAAGAAAGCCCCTGGGATTCCGGCGTCTTCCTGGGCAGAGGCCGCCCTGCCGCCTCCTCCTGAAACGCCGTCTTCTGGGGTGTAAACGTCACACGGCTGATATGTTCTGTATTTCCTCTGATCAGATTTCTCAAAAGCTCTGCCACTGCCAGCTGTTCCTTCAGCATACGATCCCGCCCTTCTTTTTCTCTATTATAAAGTCAGTGTTCCCCCTTTTCTATTAACATTTTCTAAAGATTCATAAAAATTATCCGATTTTCCCATTTTCTTGCTCATCCGGCCTTGAAATGAGAATCAATCTGTGGTATAGTGGGCACACTAAAATATATTTGTTCCCCCGATAAGGGAGTAGTCAGCGCAGTGCGTGACAAAGCCAACAGCTCTGGATCTTATCCCTGGCTTTGTCCTAAATGACGAGACTTATCTGTTACGTGGCAGATGAGTCTTTTTTTATTACACAGGCGCCTTCTTTCCAGATGTCCTGTGCGGTAAAAAACGGCCGGTCCCCCGGCTTCTCAGACCACGAGAAAGGAGATTCTCATGAAACCTTATTTGCAGCAATCCGAAGATGTCCTGAAGGAGCTGAAAACCAGTGAATCAGGACTTTCCGCCTCAGAAGCGGGCCGGCGCCTTTCCGAATCCGGTCCCAACAAGCTGAAAGAGGCCAAAAAGGTTCCTCTCTTTGTCCGCTTCCTGAAAGAACTGACAGACCCGATGATCATCATTCTTCTGGCCGCGGCGGCTATCTCCGGCATCACCGCCGCCTATTCAGGAGAATCCTTTGCCGATGTCATCATCATCCTGGCAGTGGTGATCATCAACGGCATCCTCGGCGTTGTCCAGGAAAACAAAGCCGAAAAAGCCATTGCCGCCCTTCAGGAGATCGCGGCGGCCACTTCCAAGGTGATCCGGGACGGACATCAGATGACGATCCGCAGCGAAGAGCTGGTTCCCGGCGATCTTGTGGTCCTCGAGGCCGGCGACGCGGTCCCCGCCGATGCCCGGATCATCGAAAATGCCAGTCTGAAGATTGAAGAATCGGCCCTCACCGGCGAATCCGTTCCTGTAGAAAAGACTGCCGCTCCTCTGAGTCTCGGAAATGAAAAGGATATTCCCCTGGGCGACCGGAAAAACATGGTTTATATGGGGAGCACCGTCGTATACGGACGCGGACGTGCGATCCTGACCGGAACCGGCATGAATACAGAAATGGGAAAGATCGCCGACGCCCTCATCGACGCGAAGGATGACGCGACGCCGCTCCAGAAGAAGCTCAACCAGCTCAGCAAAATCTTAAGCGTCCTGGTCATCGGAATCTGTCTCTTCATTTTTGCCCTTGACCTGGTACGCGCCTATCCGAATATCACCGGTGAAACCGTCCTGGATACCTTCATGGTAGCCGTCAGCCTGGCCGTTGCCGCCATTCCGGAAGGACTCGCTGCCGTGGTCACCATCGTTCTCTCCATGGGCGTCACCAAAATGTCCCGTCAGAACGCGGTGATCCGGAAGCTGACCGCTGTGGAGACGCTGGGCTGCACGCAGATCATCTGTTCTGACAAAACAGGCACCCTGACGCAGAATAAAATGACGGTCGTAGAGCATTCCGCCGCCGATGTGCCCCGTCTGGCCACTGCCATGGCCCTGTGCAGCGACGCCGTTCTGGATGAGCACAATGAAGCCGTCGGCGAACCGACGGAATGCGCGCTCGTCAACGACGCCTTTTCCCTGAAGCTGCCCAAAACAGAACTGGAGGCACAGTATCCCAGGATCGGCGAGGCGCCCTTTGATTCCATGCGGAAAATGATGTCCACCGTTCACCGCACGCCGGAAGGCGCCATCATCCAGTTCACCAAGGGCGCCCCCGACGAAGTGCTGAAATGCTGTACATCCATGTGGGACGGAACCCAGAGCGTGCCCCTGACCGACGCGCTGCGCCGGGAAATCATGGAGGCCAACCATAATATGGCAAATCAGGCGCTCCGTGTCCTCTGCGGGGCCATGCGGATCTGGGAGGCACCGCCCCGGGATTACCGCGCTGAGACTCTGGAACAGGATCTGTGTTATCTGGGTCTCTCCGGTATGATCGATCCCATACGTCCTGAAGTCAAGGATGCCATCGAAGAATGTAAGAGCGCCGGCATCCGGCCTGTCATGATCACCGGCGACCACCGGGATACCGCGGTGGCCATCGCAAAGCAGCTGGGCATCCTCCAGGAAGGCGACGAGGCCGTGACCGGATCCCAGCTCAATGAAATGAGCGACGAAGAACTGTTCCAGAATGTAGAGCATTATTCTGTATATGCCAGAGTCCAGCCGGAACACAAGGTCCGCATCGTGAAAGCCTGGAAGGCAAAGGGCTGCATCACCGCCATGACCGGCGACGGCGTCAACGACGCGCCCTCTATCAAGAGCGCGGACATCGGCGTGGGCATGGGCATCACCGGAACTGACGTCACCAAAAATGTTGCCGACATGGTGCTTGCCGACGACAACTTCGCCACCATCGTATCCGCGGTGGGAGAAGGGCGCCGGATCTACGACAATATCCGGAAATCCATTCAGTTCCTGCTGTCCTCCAATCTGGCAGAGGTGCTGTCCATCTTCTTTTCCACCCTGCTCGGCTTCACGATCCTGAAGCCGGTGCACCTGCTGTGGATCAACCTGATCACAGACTGCTTCCCGGCGCTGGCCCTCGGCACAGAGCAGGGCGAGGCGGATATTATGAAGCGTGCCCCCAGAAAGGCCGACGAAGGGATCTTCTCCGGCGGCCTCGGCTTCGACGTTGTATTCCAGGGCGTACTGATCACCCTGTTTACCATGGCCGCCTATTTCATCGGCCACTTTATGGAATCCGGACGGTTTGAGATCGCGGAGAGCCCGGACGGCATGACCATGGCCTTCCTGACCTTATCCATGGTGGAAATTTTCCATTCCTTCAACATGCGCTCCAGGACCAAATCCGTTTTCAGCCTCCACAGCCACAACAAATTCCTGTGGGGCGCCATGCTGATCTCCTTCCTCTGTACAACAGCCGTGATCTATGTGCCCTTCCTCAGCAGTGCCTTCGGCTTCACTCATATTTCACTGGCCGAATATGCCGTTGCCATGGGACTGGCGGTCCTGATCATTCCGATCATGGAGCTTGTGAAATGGATCAAGCGCGCCTGGCATAAAAGAGCGGCCGGCTGAATAAACCATCCTGATCATTCCCGGATCATCAAAACGGGCAGGTTCCTGTGAACCTGCCCGAACTATTTATGATTGATGATTCCTCCTGTATTGTCCCTGATATCCTTGTCAATCAGTAACACTTGCTCCAGCCGCAGCTCTTGCAGATATTGCATCCGCCCTCAAACACCAGCGGTTCTCCGCATTCCGGACACAGGAGCTTTTTGTCAATGCTCTTGACAGCCTGGGGTTTCGGCGCCTTCGGCGGAACATGCATCTGATTCTGTCCCTGCTTCGCCAGCTCCTCCTGCACCTCATTGTACATATCAAGCAGCGCGTTCCCCACCGCCATCGGACAGCAGGAACCCTTGCTGGTATCCTTCTGGGTCGCCCGTCTCACCGTATAAGACGGACAGGAACCGGTAGAATTGAGCTGGTCGATGATCGTATAAATATCAATGCCGCCGCGGGCACTGATGGAGATCATCCTGGAAAGCCCGATCATAAAGTTGTTGCAGCCGCCGGTGGACCCCTTGCTCAGGTAAGTCTCCAGCAAAGCTCCCGTATAAGGATCAAAAAGCGCGATGCAGTGAAGGCTTCCGCATCCCGTGATCAGCTTGCGCTTCTTTCCGATCACGTCATCATTGACCAGAATGATCTCGCCCCGCTCCAGACCCTCTCCGGCCGCGGCATTCTTTTTCTTCTCCTCCCTCACGTCCGTAGAAAGGATTCCTGCCCGCTTGCAGCCGTCCCGGAAAATCGTAATGCCCTTCAGTCCCTGCTCATAAGCATACTGATACAGCGATTCTGTCTCCTCCACCGTAAACTGCTTCGGTACGTTCACCGTAGAACTGATCGACGCGTCAATATGCGTCTGCCACATAGACTGCATCTGGATCCTGGAACGGTAATCCAGCGTCATGGCCGTCACAAAATACTCCGGCAGCATACTGTCATCCGTGATCTTATGCTCCCGCATATAATTTTCCACGATTTTGGTATAAACCTTATAATAAACATCTTTCCCGTGAAGGGATTCTGTTTTTCTCTCATAATAAATCGCGTAAACCGGCTCTATTCCTCCTGAAATACCCAGCATGGTGGATAACGTACCCGTAGGTGCGATGGTCAGAAGCTGAGAATTCCGCAGGCCATATTTTCTGACCAGCTCTCTGGTGGGTTCCGACGTATTGTACTGGAAATAAGGCGTTTCCATGATCTCTTCCCTGTTGCATCTGGGAAACTCTCCCAGCTCTCTGGCCAGGGAAGCGGATGCGGCAATGGCTGTGTCCGCCATGGCAAATCCAATCCTGTCACAGAGCGCCTGGGCATCCTCGCCGCCATAAACCAGTCCCATTTTGATCAGCATGTCCGCCAGCCCCATAATACCGAGGCCGATCTGTCTCCAGTCCCGGACGCTATCCCTCTGCTCCTCCAGGGGGTGCAGGCTCAGACCTTCCTCCAGAACCTCATTGAGCGCGCGGACACAGATTGCCACACACTGCTTGAACTCATCAAAATCAAAGGATGCCTCCGGCGTAAAAGGATTTTTGACAAACTCTGCCAGATTCATGCTCCCCAGAAGACAGCTGCCGCCGGCCGGAAGAGGTTCCTCCGCGCAGGGATTGACGCCCGCATAGCTGAATTCCTTCGTATTGCTGAGCAGGTTCCAACCGCAGATCCTGTCCCAGAAAAGGGCGCCCGGTTCCGCGTAATCCCAATTGGTCTCCGCGATCAGCCGGAAAATATCCCGGGCATTTACCATCTTTTCAATAGTCTCCCCCGTCGCTTCCCTCGTATAATGGAGATGATAAGGCTCATTCTTCTTGACCGCCTCCATAAAGTCGTCATGGATACGCACAGAAATATTAGCCTTGGTGACCTTTGTCAGGTCCGTCTTCAGCCTGATAAACTCCTCGATATCAGGATGCGAACAGTCCAGAGAGATCATCAGCGCCCCCCGCCGTCCATTCTGCCCGATCAGGTTTGTCACCAGGGAATACAGTTCCATAAACGACACCGCCCCTGTGGTTTCCTTCGCCGCGTTGTTGATCTTCGCTCCTCTGGGACTCAGACCGGAGATGTCGATCCCGCATCCGCCGCCGTAGCTGTAGGTACGGGCCAGCTTTTTAGAACAGTCAAAAATACTCTCGATCTCGTCCTTGGGCGGTTCTATCACATAACAGTTGGATAACGTGATCTTTCTTCCCACATATTCCAGTCCGCGGTTGGAAAGAATCCTTCCTCCAAACAGAAATTTCTTTTCCCGGATCAGGCGGGCAATGTCCTGATTGCCTCCGCTGATTCTCTCTATCCAGTGATCAAAGCTCTCGTTCTCATAGCAGTATTTTCTCTGCCAGATGTCAACACCGAGCTGATTGTCCTTCCCCAGCCATTCCTCAATTGTCATACTTTCACTCCTCCACCATATCCTCTACTATATTTTTCACTAGATTTTGTCATACCACAAAATAATAACACGATATATAGTGCGTCACAAGCCTTTGCACAAAAATATACAAAATATTTTGATAAACGGCTCATTTCGATCTGCCTTTTTCTTCCTCATTCAGACTCCGAAATCCTTCTTCCATCCCATTCAATACCTGCGCGTACTGCTTCAGCGTTGCCTGAATCTCCTCTTTATCTTTCCTTTCCTGTTTATAGCAGATCCTGTGCTCCATGCTTGCCCAGAAATCCATGGCAATCGTCCGGATCTGCACTTCCACCGGATAGTACTCCGTCCGCTCCATATAATAAACGGGAATCCCCAGGATCAAATGATAGCTTCGATAGCCGTTCGGCTTCGGATTGGTAATATAATCCCGTTCCTGAATGGTGATCAGATCACCCTGTCCCTTCAAATTATCTGCCAGCAGCTCCACATCCTGCACAAAATAGCAGATCACCCGGATTCCCGCGATATCCCGCAGGTTTTCCTTCGCGCAGACCACACTCCCATTCATGCCCTTTCTCTGCAGTTTTCCCTCTATACTTTGCTTCGTCTTGATCCGAGATTGTGTATTATGTATAGGCTTCGGCATGTCCGTGCTGTATATGGAATGGTTGAGCACATCCAGCCTCGCCATCAATAAATTTAAAGCATCCCTGTATGGAATGATCAGTTCATAATACTGCTCGTTTGTCATTTTCCTTTCCTCCTGTAATAAACTCCCCAAACCATTACTATCATACAGGAAAAATATAAAATGACCGTGAACAATTCCCCAACAATTTATTAATATTCCATGAAACTCCCGGTTCCCCGCTGAACAAAACCTTCCCAAACATTCTGCCCGCGAAACTCCCGCGCCGGGCGCAGATAAAAAAAGACCGAAACAACCGTTCCAGTCTTTTCAAGAGAGGCGACAGCCGGATTTGAACCGGCGATAGAGGTGTTGCAGACCTTTGCCTTACCACTTGGCTATGTCGCCATATAGCACAATTATAACATAAAATCTGAATGACTCCAAGGGGATTTGAACCCCTGTTACCGCCGTGAAAGGGCGGTGTCTTAACCGCTTGACCATGGAGCCTTAGCTTTTTTAACATCAAAACTCCGTGGAGCTTTTAGCTCCCCGAGTAGGGCTCGAACCTACAACAACTCGGTTAACAGCCGAGTGCTCTACCATTGAGCTATCGAGGAATATTATATCTATCGAGCCTACAGCGAAACTAGGAACTCGCCGAGTGCTCTACCATTGAGCTATCGAGGATCATTCCTTTGAAGGCTTCTCTCTCTTCCTATACCTTCAAAACTACACATTGCCAAAACATCTCCTGA
>CAJFHG010000005.1 GCA_904379015.1 Candidatus Paralachnospira caecorum
TCTCAAGGAAGTTGCTTTTGAAGAAGGGACAACCAGGATCGCCCAGAGGCTTTTCCGGAACTGCGATTCTCTGGAGCATATAGAGATTCCGGACAGTGTGACGGAGATCGGGCAGGAAGCCTTTGAATACTGCACCTCTTTGGAGACAGTCCGGATCCCGGACGGTGTGACTGTACTGGGGGAGGCTGCGTTCCGGAACTGTACGGCCTTAATCAGCGTGGATTTCGGAAGCGGACTGAAGACCATTGAGAGAGCGGCGTTCTGGAGGTGTACGGCGCTGGAGTCCGTGGATCTTCCGGATACGGTCACCTATATCGGTCAGGAAGCTTTTGAGGAGGACTCGTCTCTGGCGGAAGCAGATCTGCCGGCCGGATTGACAGAGCTGGGCCAGGAGGCGTTCCGGAACTGCACATCGCTTACCAGTATTGAGATACCGGCAAGTCTGGAGCAGATGGGATCCGATCCGGTTGTATGCGGCCCCTTTGAAGGCTCCGGGCTGAAAAAAGTTGTTTTTGAGGAGGGAAGCACCAGAATTGTCAGATGGCTGCTTCGCAACTGCAGACAGCTGACACAGGTTCAGATTCCGGACAGCATGACCGAGATCGAACATACGGCCTTTGAGTACTGTACCTCTCTGGAAACGATCCGGATTCCGGATAATGTGACGGTAATCGGAGAAGCGGCGTTCCGGAACTGTACGGCGCTTGCCGCTGTGGACTTTGGACAGGAACTGGAAACGATAGGAGATGAGGCGTTCCGGAATTGTACGGCCCTGCGGGAAGCTGATATTCCGGACAGTGTGACGCTCATTTCCGAGGAAGCGTTTGACGGTGCCTCGGCTCTGGAGCAGCTTCATCTGCCTTCCGGCCTGACTTATCTCGGAAGCGCTGCCTTCCGCAACTGTGTCTCTCTCACTGCAGTAGAGATCCCGGCAAGCCTTGAACGCACATCCGAGAGACCGCCTATTTATATCAGCCCGTTCACAGGAGCGGGGATCAAAGATGTCACATTTGAGGAAGGCACGGTCAGGATCGCGAGCAATCTGTTCCGGGGCTGTGACTGGCTGCGTGAGATCAGGATTCCGGACAGCGTGACAACGATCTGCGAAGGCGCGTTTCGTGAATGTGTCAATCTGAAGACGGTGGAGCTGGGGGCAAAAACAGAGAGCATAGAGAAGGAGGCTTTTTACGGCTGCACGGCGCTGCCCCGCTTTTATGTTCCGGATACGGTGACAGAGATCGGCGAGCGGGCTTTTTACGGGTGTACCAATTTGAATGATTTTGAGATGGGAGCGGGAGCTGAGGAGTTTGGATGGGCTGCCTTCGACCAGTGTCCCGCGATCAGATTCTTTATGCAGTATGGAACGCCCGGTCACATTTACGCGATCCAAAACCGGATCCCGGTCAGCCTGACAACATATGCCTACACAGATTTTTCCGATCTTGCCGTCCAGGACGGCGGTACGTATTCCGCGGATTACAGCGCGCTGAATACAAGCGGCTATGTGCGGATCGATCTGCATTATGAGCTCTCGGAAGAGAAATTTGAACATTCCGGTTCCCAGTATGTTCGTTTCTATTTCCCGGAGGAGGCGGAGCTTGTCCAGGAGGCGGTCCAGGTAAATGGAATGATCACTCAGGATTATACGCTGGAGGATGGGATCCTCTCCATTCCGGTGAAGGCGGTCAGCGGGGACATCAGCTATGGATTTATCCCTTCGGATGTCGAGGATCTGACCACAGCCGCATGCTATACATACTGGACAGATGGCGCGACGGTAACGGAGGTCCTTGGTTATGACAACAGTTCCAGGCCGCTGCTTTCGGTCAACTGTGATGAGCTGGTCACATCGTCTGAGCTCACGGTCAGCGGTCTGGGAGCAAAATCCGCGGAAATACAGCTTTATATCAATCAGGTGCCTGTCGGTACTGTCCGGACCTCCAAAACAGGGACTTACCGGACAACGGTGACGGTTCCGGATCCGCAGAACGGATCCCGGTATCTGCTGGAGGCGCGGAATCCGGCTGACCAGACCCAGACTGCCAGGACGGTATTCCAGTATGATGACGCGGCTCCCCGGCTTGCCGAATTCAAAATGTATTACAATAATCACCAGGATTCGGTATTTGATCTGCTGAACGCGCAGACGAAACCCAGCATTACTTTTAATCCGGGGATTCCGCTGACGTTTACAACAGAATTTGAAAATCCGGAATCCATCGGTGAAGTCTATATTGTCAGCACCAGGAACAATGAGCGCAGGCTTCTGGAGGCGGAATACGATCCCTCATCGGGCAAATATATCGCGAGCGGCTTTTTCGATGAAAGCAATCCTCTTTTTGTGCCGGGAACCCTTACAGTGGAATATACCCGCGTGCAGGAGGAGGTGAAGGTTGGACAGGAAGTAGACTGGGACTCCATGTATCAGGCGCTTCCTGAAGAAATCAAACGGACAACGGTCACGACGGTGACAGAAAACGGACAGCAGCGTTTCCGCTTTGATTTTTCAGATGTGTCGGAAAAGCTGAAGGAGACGAAGATCGATCTGATCCTTTCTTCCATTGATGAAGCGGCGGGCACAGAATTGTCCGACTGGCGTACTCTCTGGAAAGCGCTGAGGGAGCTCGGAGAGTATACGATCCCGGGACTGGACGATGAAGCGTATACTTCGGTGGGGGCTTCAGGCGTTCTGGAATATGTGTTTATGGCAGCCAAAGAAGGCGCGGACCTGACAGACGGCGCGGTGCAGACCCGGATTCTCCTGCAGGGAGATTCGGAGTGGAGCGGCTGGAATGAAGTGGCGCAGCAGCTGGAACTGATCTCTTCAGGCATATCGGTCGCATCGGATCTTTATGGCTTCGCGCAGGACAGAGACCAGCTGATCCAGGAGATTTATCAGACGCCGGATATCAAAAACAAAAATGAGGCGGTCCAGAAGGCAAATGAGCTTTTTGACGATCAGATGGCCTACACGCTTTTGATGGCGATGCTGCCGGTGCTGGTGAAAACAGTCGGCGTCAGCACCGGGCCTGCCGGGATCGTTTTCACAGCGCTGCTTGGCGTGATCGGAGCCCTCTCCGGCATGTTCTGGGATTACCGCGTGAATATGATCAAGAGCGAGGAGGTGTCGATCCGGTGGGCGATCGATCCGAGCGGCTTTGTCTATGAGGCCGTAGAGGACAATCGGCTGAGCGGTGTGAAGGTTACGGCGTATTATAAAGAAAATCTGGAAGATACGCAGGCCATTCTCTGGGACGCGTCAGAATATGAGCAGGAAAATCCTCTGTATACGGACGCGGAAGGGCGTTATGCCTGGGATGTGCCGGAGGGTTACTGGCAGGTGAAGTATGAAAAGGAAGGCTATGAGACGGTTTACAGTGACTGGCTGCCGGTTCCGCCGCCCCAGACAGAGGTGAACGTGGGGCTTGTGTCGAAGGAGAAGCCGGTTTTGGAGTGGGCGGTGGTTTACGCGGACCACGCCCGGCTCATGTTTTCAAAATATATGCAGCCGGATACGGTCGCCTCTCTGGTCCTGAAGGATGAAAACGGGAATCCAGTTCCATACACACTGGAATACGATACGGATTCTGTCAGTCCTGAGGGAGTCAATTACGCGAAGGAGTATACGCTCCGGTTCGGCGGCGATACGGTCCTTGCCCTCGGCAGCAGCTGTGTGCTGGAGTCTGACGGGACGGAGAAAAGCTATGCGGGTACGGCTATGGACCGTGTCCAGATCCGCACGGAGGTGCGCAGGAATGTGGAGATTGTCGCGCCGGATTCTGTGACGGTGGCCATGGGAGAGACTGCGGAGATCCCTGTTTTCATTGCCGGCGAAGAGCTGAACGACAGGCTGGAGGCCGCGGCGGAAGCGGAGGCGCTCGCGTCTGTTGCGGGTGTGACAGGAAACGGCGTTCTGGTAACCGGGCATCTGTATGGCCAGACGCAGATTGTGGTCAGCATACCGGGAACCGGCGTGACAAAAACGATTCTGGTGACGGTCGGAGAGAAAACGGAGATTCCGGATGCCGCGCCCTCGGTGCTGCTTTCCCAGGCTGTCTATATGCTGGAGGAGGGGACGGCGCTGACCATCGTACCGGAGGTTTATCCTTCTGATTCAGCGGGCGTCAGCTGGAGTATCATGAGCGGCGCGGAGGTTGTGCAGGTGGAGGACGGTACGGTGACCGCGCTCAGAGCCGGAGAGGCTGTGCTGCGCTGCGCCCTGGCAGACAACAGGGACGTATACGCGGAATGCAGGATCATCGTCAGATCCTCCGGGGATCCCCAGCCGGCAGAACTTCCCTATGGCGATGTAAGGGAAGACGACTGGTTCTATGAGGATGTTCTGTATGCGTATGTACATAAGCTCATGACCGGATATGGCGACGGAAGTCTGTTTGGTCCTTACAACAATCTGGCCCGCGCGGAATTTGCCCAGATCCTTTACCGTCTGGAGGGGCAGCCGGATACCGCGGCCCGGAGTCAGTTCCCCGATGTGAAAGAAAGCGACTGGTACAGAGACGCTGTGGTATGGGCATACGATGCCGGCATCGTCACCGGGTATTCCAACGGATATTTCGGTCCGGCCGATAAGATCAACCGGGAGCAGCTGGCTGTGATGATGTACCGCTACGCGGTGAAAAAGGGCTATGATGTGACAGCGTCCGCTGATTTCAGTCAGTATCTGGATGCGGCGTCGGTCAGCGAGTTTGCCGTAAAAGAAATGAAATGGGCTGTGGCAGAGGGAATCATCAGCGGGAAGTATGGACAGACCCGGCTCGACCCTCAGGGTAATGCCAGCAGGGCCGAATGCGCGATCATCCTCACGAGATTTATGAAAGCTTACGTGGAATAGCTTCCGCGCGGCGCCGGTTCCGGGAAATCATATTTGACAAGTACCGGGATTTGTAGTATGGTTAATGACAGAGAAAGCATATCAATTGAAAATATGATAAAACAACAGTCTTCAGGGCAGGGTGCAAGTCCCTACCGGTGGTAAAGCCCACGAGCCGAGAGGTATGATTCGGTGAAACTCCGAAGCCGACAGTATAGTCTGGATGAAAGAAGATTTAAACGCGCGGGATCCGCATGCAGGATCCTGCGCGGCGGAATGAATGCTCTGGAACGGGAAACTGTTTCAGAGCGTTTTTGTTTTACAGGAAACATCATGTTCCATGAAATGAAAGCATTTCGTAATTTTGGTTTGTTCTGTCAGCAAAAGGACCTTGCGGGACCTGTTTCCCGGAGGAGCCGGAGCGGGCAGAAAAACGCGGACAGGCCCTGAGCACAAGATGCCCGGGGCCTTTGTATTGTGCGATCAGCCCTGCGGGAAGGAAAGGAGATGGATTGAATATGGCAATGACTGATGAAGCATATATGGAACGGGCCCTGGAGCTTGCCGGAAAAGGCTGCGGGCGGACTGCGCCGAATCCCATGGTAGGCGCTGTGATCGTGAAGGACGGCCGCATCATAGGAGAAGGCTATCACGAACAGTACGGAGGACTGCACGCGGAACGGAACGCCCTGGCTTCCTGCAGGGAGTCGCCTGAAGGGGCAGTGATGTATGTGACATTGGAACCCTGCTGCCATTACGGCAAACAGCCGCCCTGCGTGGACGCGGTCCTGGAGGCGGGGATCCGCCGCGTGGTGGTGGGCGCGGGGGATCCCAACCCGCTGGTGTCGGGAAAAGGGATCAGGATCCTGCGGCAGCACGGGATAGAAGTGACGGAGCATGTGCTGGAGGGAAAGTGCCGGAAGCTCAACGAAGTATTTTTTCATTATATCCAGACCGGAACCCCCTTTGTGGTGATGAAATATGCCATGACCATGGATGGAAAGATCGCCTGCTTTACCGGCGAATCCCGGTGGGTCACCGGTGAGGAGGCGAGAGCCCATGTACATCTTCAGCGCGGCAGATACAGCGCGGTCATGGCCGGGGTCGGTACGGTCCTGGCGGATGATCCGCTCCTGACATGCCGGGCGCAGGGAGGAAGAAATCCGGTTCGGATCATCTGCGACAGCCGGCTGCGCACACCTCTCACATCCAAAATCGTCAGGACAGCGGAGAACGTCCCGACGATTCTGGCCACCTGCTGTGAGGATCAGGAGAGACAGCAGCCTTATAAAAAAGCAGGATGCCGGATCCTGACCACAGTCCCTAAAAACGGACATATCGATTTAGAGGCACTGATGAGGCGGTTGGGACTGGAGAGGATCGACAGCATTCTGCTGGAGGGTGGAAGTACCTTGAACTGGTCAGCTCTGGAAAGCGGAATCGTCAGCAGGATCCAGGCCTATGTGGCGCCGAAGCTGTTCGGCGGAGAGGGGGCCAAAACACCGGTGGGCGGACTGGGATTTCCCTCTCCGGCAGAGGCGGTCGTTCTGAAAAACAGCGTGATCACCAGACTGGGCGGCGATTTTCTGATCGAAAGCGAGGTGGAGCAGCATGTTTACGGGATTGGTTGAAGAGGTGGGAACTGTCAGAAGCATCCGGAGGGGACGGGATTCGGCGGTGCTGGAAATCGGCGCGGAAACTGTGACAAAAGGGCTCAGGACCGGAGACAGCGTGGCCGTGAACGGCGTCTGCCTAACGGCCGTATCCTGCCGGGAAGACAGTTTTTCAGCAGATGTGATGCACGAGACGCTGAACCGGTCCTCCCTGGCGCAGCTCAGGTCCGGAAGCCATGTGAATCTGGAACGGGCCATGCCGGCGGACGGACGGTTCGGCGGCCATATCGTAGCCGGCCATGTGGACGGTGTGGGAAGGATCCTCGGGACAGAGAAGGATGGTACGGCCGTGTGGTACAGGATCGGGGCTGATCAGAGTGTTCTGCGCTATGTGGTGGAAAAAGGTTCTGTTGCTGTGGATGGGATCAGCCTGACGGTGGCGGCAGTAACGGAAACGGACTTTTCCGTTTCCCTGATTCCGCATACTGCCCGGATGACCATTCTGGGAGAAAAGAAAGCGGGAGATCCGGTCAATCTGGAGACGGACATTGTGGGGAAATATGTGGAGAAGCTGATGAAACCCGCGGACACCGGCGGACAGAAGGGCCAGAGCGGCATAACCCGGGAATTTCTGGAAAAATACGGCTTCTGACCCGGCGGGCCGGTTATCATCATATTGAAAAGACAGCAAAGGAGATGCAAGCAGTTATGTTTCAGTTCAATACCATTGAAGAGGCGCTGGAGGCGCTGCGGGCCGGACGGATCATCCTGGTGACCGATGATCCGGACCGGGAAAATGAAGGCGATTTTGTCTGCGCGGCTCAGTTTGCCACAACCGAAAATATTAATTTTATGGCGACTCACGGAAAAGGGCTGATCTGCATGCCCATGTCGGAGAAATTCGTGCGCCGGCTGCAGATCCCCCAGATGGTGTCCGGTAATACGGACAATCATGAAACGGCTTTTACAGTATCCATCGATCATATCAGTACGACTACGGGGATTTCGGCTGCCGAACGTTCGGTCACAGCTATGAAATGCGTAGAAGAGGATGCCAGACCCCAGGATTTCCGGCGGCCGGGCCATATGTTTCCCCTCCTGGCCAGAAAGAACGGAGTCCTGGAGCGGAACGGGCATACGGAAGCCACAGTGGATCTCTGCCGTCTTGCGGGTCTGAAGGCCTGCGGGCTCTGCTGCGAGATCATGAGGGAGGACGGGACCATGATGCGGACGCCGGAGCTGATCAGCCTGGCGCGGCAGTGGAACATGCCGTTTATTACGATCCGGGATCTGCAGAATTACCGGAAACGGCATGAAAAGCTAGTGGACCGGGTCACGGTCACGAAAATGCCCACAAAATACGGAGAGTTTACGGCGTACGGTTATGTGAACCGGATCAATGGAGAGCACCACATCGCGCTGGTCAAGGGAGAGATCGGAGACGGGGACCATATCCTCTGCCGCGTCCATTCCGAATGCCTGACCGGCGACACCTTCGGATCTCTGCGCTGCGACTGCGGGCAGCAGCTGGCCTGCGCCCTGACCCAGATCGAGAAGGAGGGGCGGGGCATCCTGCTCTATATGCGCCAGGAGGGGCGGGGCATCGGACTGATCAACAAGCTGCGCGCCTATGAACTGCAGGAGCAGGGAATGGACACCCTGGAAGCGAATCTGGCCCTGGGGTTCGCGGGAGACGAACGGGAATACTATATCGGCGCTCAGATACTCCGGGATCTGGGCGTCAGGACTATGCGGCTTCTGACCAATAATCCGGACAAGGTATACCAGCTTTCTGATTTCGGCATTGAGATCGCGGAGCGGGTGCCGATCCAGATGGACGCCACTGCCTATGACAGAAAGTATCTTCTGACAAAGCAGAACCGGATGGGGCATCTGCTGCATTACGAAAACATTCAGAATTCAATATGAGAAGGAGCGGAACATTATGAAACAATTTGAAGGAAAACTTGTATCACAGGATATCAGGATCGGGATCGTGGCTTCCCGTTTCAATGAATTCATCACTTCCAGACTGCTTGGCGGAGCCATGGACGGTCTGAAAAGACACGGCGTCAGGGAAGAGGACGTACATGTGGCCTGGGTCCCGGGGGCTTTCGAGATCCCTCTGATCGCGTCCAAAATGGCGGAGAGCAAACGGTATGACGCGGTTATCTGCCTGGGCTCCGTGATCCGGGGCAGCACCAGCCATTATGACTACGTCTGCAGCGAAGTTTCCAAGGGGATCGCGTCCGTCTCCCTTTCAAGCGGTGTCCCTGTCATGTTCGGCGTGCTGACCACTGAAAACATTGAGCAGGCCATCGAGCGGGCCGGGTCGAAGGCCGGAAATAAAGGCTATGACTGCGCGGAAGGGGCGATCGAGATGGTGAATCTGATCCGGGAAATGGAGACGGGCGCGGAGGAAGCCGGATTTTAACAATTCGTGAACAATTTGTAAGCAATGCCGAAACATCAGAGCAGTAAGATCATGACATGAAGCGAAAACAAAGGCCTGCTCCGCACAGAAGGCAGGAGCGGGGATCAAAATGATGAGGAGGACTGGATATGGCCAGATCAAAATTGGTAAAGGCAAATGAAAAAATCGCAGACAGTGTCGTGAACGGGTATAAGAAAATAGAAAACGGTGTGGTCGGCGGCTACAAAAAAATGGAAGACGGTGTGGTCAGCGGATTTACCAAAATGACAGATAAATTCGTGGACGCGTTTCTGACACATGAGAATGAAAGCGTGGAGGAGGCGAAGGCGCGGCTGGCAGAAGAGCAAAAAGCCCGCGAACAGAGCTGCTGAAGCGAAATCAGATTGCGGATGCGCAGCGAAAAAAGGAGGAGGCGGGATCCATGTTTAAAATACTGGTCGTAGAGGATGACAGGGAACTGAATAAAACGGTATGCTCTTATCTGGATCAGAACGGATATGAGGCCACAGGATGTCTGGGAGCGGCGGAGGCCTACGATGCCATGTACGGAGGGACCCTGTTTGATCTGATCATATCGGATATCATGATGCCGGGAGTGGACGGATTTGAATTCGCGAAGTCAGTGAGAGAGCTGAATCAGGAGATTCCCATCCTGTTCATGACAGCGAGGGATGATTTCGCTTCCAAGCAGCGCGGATTTAAAAGCGGGATTGACGATTATATGGTAAAGCCGGTGGATCTGGATGAGCTGCTGCTGCGGATCGGCGCTCTGCTGCGCCGCGCCGGAATCGCGTCCAGCAAAAGGCTGACAGTGGGCAGCCTTACGCTGGACGCGGAAGAGCATACTGCTTATCTGGATGGGGAGGAGGTTCCGCTGACGGTGCGGGAGTTCAATCTGATCTACAAGCTCCTGTCCTATCCGAAGAAAACCTTTACCCGGTCTCAGCTGATGGACGAGTTCTGGGACAGCGGCACCTCCTCCGGTCCCCGGACAGTCGATGTGTATATGACCAAACTGCGGGACAAATTTTCAAACTGCAGCGATTTTGAGATTGTAACCGTTCATGGTCTGGGCTATAAGGCGGTATTGAAATGAGCGATGAAACAAGAAAGAGAAAAAGGCAGCAGAGACTGTTTTCCCTGCGCCGCTACATCATTTTTTTCTTTTTGATGGCAGGCGTCATAACCTGCTGCATGACGTTGTTTCTCAACATGATGTCAAGATCGACCGGGCTTGTCCTGTCCAAGGCATATCTGGAGCAGGCAGCGAAGGTGACATTTTTAAACGTGATGCTTCTGAGTCTTCTGTGTACCATGATCGACGGCATCCGGAGAAAGATCATGGTTGAGCGGCCGGTCAGACAGATCACAGACGCGGCGGAGCAGATCATGCAGGGAGATTTTTCTGTCCGGATCCCCTCTGTATCCGGCCTGGACCCTGCGGACGGCTTCGGGGTGATCGCGGAATACTTCAATCAGATGGCCCGGGAGCTGGCCGGCACGGAGACTCTGCGGACCGATTTTATCGCCAATGTGTCCCATGAACTGAAAACGCCTCTTGCCGTGATCCAGAATTACGGCACGATGCTGGGGCAGCCAGGGCTGCCGGAGGACAAACGGATCGAGTACGCCAGGGCGGTCACGGACACCTCCAGGCGGCTGGCCAGCCTGATCACCAATATTCTGAAACTGAACAAGCTGGAGAATCAGCAGATTTATCCGACTGTTCAGACCTATGACCTGGGGGAGCAGCTCTGCGAATGCCTGCTCTCCTTTGAGAACGCCTGGGAGAAAAAAGAGCTGGAGATCGATACGGATGTGGAGGAGAATGTGATGGTGGATGCGGACGCGGAGCTTCTGTCTCTGGTCTGGAACAATCTGTTTTCCAACGCGGTCAAGTTCACGGAACCCCACGGCAGGATTTCCCTCTCCCTGTGTTCGGAGGGCGGCGACGCTGTCGTGCAGGTGTCGGATACCGGGTGCGGCATTCCTCCGGAAGTAGGAGCCCATATATTTGAAAAATTTTATCAGGGAGATACCTCCCATGCCACCCAGGGGAACGGTCTTGGTCTGGCGCTCGTCAAACGGGTCATGGATATCATCCAGGGAGATATTTCTGTCAGCAGTGAAGCCGGGAAGGGCAGCACCTTTACCGTAAGGCTCAGGAGAAAGAACGATGAAAAATCTGAAAAAAATCATGCATAGGCTTTTATTTCCGGGAACAGCGGCGGTGATCATCAGCGTGCCCGTCAGCGCCTGCCTGCTGGCCTATACATTCCTGGAGGCGGGAGAGGACAGTCCTGTGGCTTATGTGTCTTATGTGATTTCCGCCTATTCTCTGACGATTGTATGCGCGAATCTTCTGCCCATGATCAGAAGAGGAAACCGGATGGCCGGGCAGAATCCCTATATCCGGCGGTATTTGGAGGATATTCCTTTTAAAATGAACGTTTCGCTCCATTTTTCTCTGGCGATCAATCTGGTCTATTCGGCGTACAACGCCGTTTCCAGCTTCCGCTATCATTCCGTCTGGTTCGGGACGCTGGCTGCGTATTATATCCTGCTGTCAGTCACACGGTATCTTCTGGTCCGTTACGCGCACCGGCATGGATTTGAGGGAAACGGGAAGGCCCACCGGCGGCGCGGTCTGCGCCATTGTGGTAGGGATGGGGCTGGTCATGATCACCCGGTCCACCAGGCAGCTGAAAAAGATGAGAAATAACAATTCTGAAACGTAATGCTGTTCAACAGGCATTTTTATCATAGATAGGATGAATAAAACAGTAGGAAGGATGAATGCTATGGAAGGCAGACAGGAAATATTTGAATACACGTATTCGGCAAAGCAGCAGGAGGAGATCCAGAACATCCGGAAAAAGTACCTGCCGAAAGAAGAGGATAAAATGGAGCAGCTGCGGCGGCTGGATCAGAGCGCCACAAAAAAGGGAACCATCGTTTCCATCATTGTGGGAATCGCCGGATGCCTGATCATGGGTACAGGCATGTGCTGCAGTATGGTATGGATGGGATCCCTGTTCATACCGGGAATTATCATTGGAATGATCGGAATTCTGGGGGTCGCCGCGGCCTATCCTCTTTATAACCGCATTACAAAAAAAGAACGGGAACGGCTGGCGCCGCAGATCCTGCAGCTGACAGAAGAACTGTCAAAATCCGGCGGAACTGTCTGAATCCCTGCACAGCCGGCCGGGCATATCCCGGAACAGATACTGGGGCCCGAGGTGTGTTTTGTCTGATGAAATACACCTCGGGCCTCAGTGTCATGCGGAGGTTCACTCTGTGAAAGTATACTTGTAGGAAACGCTTTCTTTTTCCAGAGTATACCGGATTTCTCCGGAGGAAAGGATCTCTTTTTGGACCTGGTCCCAGTCTCTGGCATGTTTCATGCGGACATAGTCATCCGGATTTTCCAGTTCTGCTTCCTCCACGTAAATCTGCGGCCTGCCGCTACCGGCGCAGGCATTGGAAAGTTCCACCACGATTTCATATTCTTTTTTCATAAGGCATCTCCTGTCTGATTGAGTTAGAAGTATTATATCACCTGTTATTTTTTTATGTAAGCGGAAATTGTTACAGAAGATGGTTCTGAGGGAAGGTGATCTGGAATTCTGTACGGTAAGGGGCCCGGGGCGGCATGGCCAGTCTGATCTGTCCGCCGTGGAGCGAGACGATCCGTTTGACGATGGAAAGGCCGAGCCCTGTTCCTTCTCCGGAAGTCCGCGCACTGCTGCCTGTGATGAAGGGATCGAAAACCTGGCGGGCTATTTCTTCCGGGATGCCCACGCCATCGTCGGCCACTGTCAGATGGATTGTCTGTTTTTTGACCCGGAGGGAAACATAGATGGTGGTTCCCTCCGGATTATATTTCAGAGCATTTCCCAGAAGGTTTTCCAGGAGGCGCCGGAGCAGCTTCGGATCTGCCCGGAAAGGGATGGAGACATCGGGAATATCCACGTCCATCAGGAATCCGCTGTTTTCAATCTCACTGTACTTTTCTGCGAGAAAGGCTTTGATGAATTCACTCAGCTCCAGATTTTTCTCGTCCAGCCGGTAGCCGGGATGATCCATGCGCACATATTCAAAAAGAGAATCGATGAGCTCCGAGGCCAGCTCCGACTTATTGTAAATGGCTGTCAGATAACGTTTCTTCTGACTGTCGGGAATCCGGTTTTCCATGAATGCCTTCGCGTAACCCTGGATTACGGTCAGGGGGGTTTTCAGGTCATGGGAAATGTCGGCTACGATCCGCTGCTTTTCCTGGTAGATTTCTTCCTTTTCTTTCTGGGTCCGGGAAAGCCGCTTCATCAGTTCCCTGAAACTGTCCACGGTGGAGAGGAATTCTATGGGGACGTTTTTTTCGTCCAATTCGAAGGCCGCGTTCTGCTGGCAGGACAGAATGGCCTGGTTCAGCGGGCGGATCGATTTTCTGATCTTCCGGGTGAACAGGAAAACCTCGATGATAATGATGGCGCAGACCACTGGAATGGCGGTCAGCCACAGCCAGTTTGTGTTGCGCACGATCTTGTCATAGGAGGCGGAGTTGATCTGGGGCGACAGAAAGACCAGCGTCCGGTTTTCTCCGCCGGATGTCTCGTACTCATATTTCTCAATGTTCATGTTTTTGGAGTAAACACCCTGGAGCAGATCAAATTCCTGTTCTGTCAGATAATGCCTGGGGGCGAACAGATTTCCGTATAAAATCTGGTACTCCTCATCCAGCACGCAGCTTTCCAGAATCTCGGCGGATCCCGTGTCTTCATTGATGCTGTTCAGAAAGATCAGATAGCGGGCGTTCCCGAGACTGTCAGAGGTTTCATATATGGAGTAATAGGTGCCGCAGGTATAACTGTTGATAACAGAAATATCATCGGCACTGATCTGCTCGGAAATTTCCCTGCTGGTGGTATAGATCACCTGGCCGTCGTCACCGAAAATGATATAATGGCAGGGGCCGGACAGACTGGAGGGAAGCCTGGAAAAGCTGTCCTCCTTCAGGGCATCCTCATACGCGAGAAGATTTTCAATGGAAGGAAAGGCCGTATTCAGCCTGATCTGGATAAAAGAGTTGATCCCGGTATAGAGCAGGAACAGGATCAGGGAATAGATCAGGAAATGTCCGGCGCAGGTCAGAATAAAGCTTTTTTTCAGTCTAAATTTTTTTATACTCAATTTTGTATCCTAACCCCCTGACTGTTTTGATATAATTCGGTTTTTCCGGATTATCCTCAATTTTGGAACGGATATTGGAAATATGGACCATCATGGTATTGTCGTCGGTTTCGTATAAATCGCCGTTGATGCACTCGTAGAGCTGGGCCTTTGTATAGACCCGCTCGGGCGTTTTCATGAGCTTGGCCATGATCTTCAGTTCGGCGGGGGTGAGAGGCAGGATCTTGCCCCGCTTGCGCAGCAGAAATTTTTCCGGGTCGAATTCCAGCTCGCCCACCACCAGCAGAGGCGATTCGTCTGTCTGCGGGGAGTCCAGTTCGTAGGTCCGGCGCAGGACTGCTTTGACCTGAGCTACGACTACGAGCGGATTGAACGGCTTTTTGATATAAGCGTCAGCGCCCAGATTCAGTCCCAGCACTTCATCTACATCCATGGTTTTTGCCGAGACGATGATTATGGGAAACGAGGTGTTCTGGCGGACTGTTTTGATAAACTCATAGCCGTTTATCTTTGGCATCATGATGTCTACCAGGGCCACAGAAATATTCTCCGAGGCGGCAATCTGCAGCGCTTCTTCACCGTTGGAAGCAGAAAATACATGGAAATCGCTGCTGTCCAGATACAAAGTAAGAAGTTCAATAATATCCGCGTCATCTTCTACGATCAGAATATTGTATTTCATCGTCAGATCACTCCTGTATGTTTTTCTATATTATATAACAAAAATATAAAGCCGGCCTGAGTATATTCTTAAGATTTCTTAAGACAGTTCAGGGCGGCCGTTCTTTTTGCCTGCGAAACACGGATTTTCACGGATGTTCTGAAAGCTTAAGAAATTTTAAACCTGGCTACAGGGAAAATGAAGGAAGGGACGGTATACTGAAGGCAGTTCAGAGGACAAGGAGGGAAGAAGGATGAAACGAAATGTTTTGGAATATCTGGAAGAAACTGCCGGGAAATATCCGGACAAAACCGGTGTAACAGATGAATCGGGAAGCTGCACCTTCCGGGAGCTGATGGAAAAAAGCCGGCGGACGGGAAGCGCTCTGGCAGCCCGGATTGAACGGCGGGAGCCGGTGGGTGTGTTCATGGAAAAAGGCATCAGCGCGCTTCAGGCGTTTTTCGGCACTGCGTACGCGGGAGGATTTTATGTTCTGTTTAATCCGGAATTTCCCGAAACCCGGCTCGGCCAGATTCAGTCAGTACTGGACGCATCCGTGATCATTACGGATGAAGAACATTATGATGCCGCCTGCAAAATCTTTGAGGGCAGGAAGATATACAAAATAGAAGAGCTTCGGAAGGCGCCCGACGATGAGGCGCATCTGGCCTATATCCGTCAGGTGACGCTGGATACGGATCCCTTATATGGGAATTTTACATCCGGGTCCACCGGCGTTCCCTAGGGTGTGGTGGTCAGCCATCGTTCCGTACTGGATTTTATCGATCACTTTACAGAGATTTTCGGCATTGGGGAAACAGACGTGATCGGCAATCAGGCGCCTTTTGATTTTGACGTATCGGTGAAGGATATTTATTCCGCCATGAAGACGGGGGCAGAGCTGACGGTGATCCCGAAACGGCTGTTTTCCAATCCGTCGGCGCTTCTGGATTTTATCTGTGACCATAAAATCACGACCCTGATCTGGGCGGTATCGGCGCTTTGTCTGGTCAGCTCCTTCCATGGACTGGATTATAAAACGCCGGAGACGGTCAATAAGGTCCTGTTCAGCGGCGAGGTGATGCCGATGAAGCATCTGAGGGCCTGGATGGAGCATCTGCCGGAAGCCCTGTTCGTTAATCTTTACGGGCCGACAGAGATCACCTGCAACTGTACGTATCATGTGATTGACCGGAACCGGCTTTATGAGAAGGGAATCCCTCTGGGAAAGGCGTTTCCCAATGAAGAGGTTTTTCTGCTGAGCTCCGGCGGCCGCAGGATCCGGGAGCCAGGTGAAGCGGGAGAGATCTGCGTGCGGGGCACGGCCCTGGCGCTCGGTTATTACAACGCGCCGGAGCAGACAGCCGGAAGCTTTGTCCAGAATCCGGGCAATTCCCATTTTCCTGAACTGATCTACCGGACAGGGGACCTGGGAATCCTGGACGAGGCGGGAGAACTGTACTTCAGCGGACGGAAGGATTTCCAGATCAAATATATGGGACACAGGATCGAGCTGGAGGAAATCGAACGTGCGGTCAATCAGATAGAAGGTGTTGAAAGATGCTGCTGTATCTTTGACGAAAAGAAAAACAGACTGTACGGGTTTTATGTGGGGACGCCGGATAAAAAAGAGCTCCACGGCATGCTCAGACAGGTACTGCCGGTGTTCATGATTCCGGGAACCCTGAAAAAAGCAGACTGGCTGCCGATGACAGCCAACGGAAAAATTGACAGAAAAGCATTGCGCAGACTGACAGGAGGATAGATATGAGAACGCAAATGAACAGGAAAATCTTATCGGCTTATCAGACGCCGCTGTACGTGTTTGACATGAAAAACCTGAAGGAACGGATCGGTTTCCTGAGAAGCCGTCTCCCGGAAGATGTTTCTCTGTGTTATGCAGTGAAGGCCAATCCTTTTATTCTGGGACGGATGGAGAAATGGATCGACCGGTTTGAAGTGTGTTCGCCGGGAGAGCTGAGGATCTGTCAGGCGCATCAGCTGCCGGTCCGGAAGCTGGTCATCTCCGGTGTATTCAAATCGCCGGAACTGATGGAAGAGCTGATCCGCGCGGGAGAACAGCCCTGCGCCTATACGGTGGAGTCAGAAGAACAGCTTGAAATGTTAAAGGCGCTGGCGGAAAAGGCGGGACAGAATATCCATGTCCTGCTGCGGCTGACCAGCGGAAACCAGTTCGGAATGGATGAGGAGGTAGTCCGCAGGATCCTGTGCGGGGACCTGACCGGAAGCCGCCTTACAGTCCGGGGAATCCAGTATTTTTCCGGAACTCAGAAAAAGTCTGTCAGACGGCTTCAGAAGGAGCTGGATTATGTGGACGGCTTCATCCGGAAGCTGAGAGAGGAAAACGGCATATCTGTCCCTGAGCTGGAGTTTGGCCCGGGATTTCCGGTGGCTTATTTTCAGGGAGAGGATTTTGATGAGGAAGAATTCCTGAAAGAGGTTTCCGGACTGATGAATGGACTGACCTGCGGCGCGAAGCTGACACTGGAGCTGGGAAGAAGCATCGCGGCTTCCTGCGGCAGCTATCTGACCCGCGTGGTGGATACGAAGACGAATAAAGGGCAGAATTACGCCATTCTGGACGGCGGCATGCATCAGCTTGTCTATTATGGCCAGTCCATGGCCATGAAGCAGCCGGTATATTCGCTGTTTCCGGAGAGAACGGCGGAAGATGGGGATGTGAAAAAATGGAATCTCTGCGGTTCTCTGTGCACCATCAATGATATCCTGGCCAAACAGCTTCCCATGGCAGATCTGAAAAAAGGGGATGTGATCAGGTTTGAGAATACGGGCGCCTACTGCATGACAGAAGGAATTGCCCTGTTTCTGAGCCGGGATCTGCCGGAGATCATCCTGATCGATGAACAGGAACAGATCGTGCCCCTCAGAGGACCAGTCCCTGTCTATCATCTCAACCTGCCGGAGAAGCCGGCAGAAGACAGACCGGAAAACGGCCGGGAGGACTGACCGGCGGTCTGCTGAACATATTATGAAAAAGGAGGAATCAGAATGGAACGACTGATTGAAATTTTGGAGGAAATCCAGCCCGGAGCGGATTACAGAACCTGTACAAACCTGGTAGACGGACATATCCTGGACTCTTTGTCGATCCTCTCGCTGGTGGCGGAGCTGGAGGAGGAATTTGACATTATCATTCCCACGGTGGAGATTATCCCGGATCATTTCAATTCCGCTGAAAGCATTTACGCGCTGATCGTCCGCCTCAGGGAGGAGGAGTGATATGGCGGTCAGTTCCTATTACTCCATCGCTTATCTTGCGCTTTTTCTTCCGATTGTCATCATTCTTTACACTGTTATGCCGAAGAAGGTCCGCTGGCTGGTCCTGCTGCTGTCCAGCTGGTGGTTCTTCTGGTGCGTCAGCGGAAAACTGCTGGTTTATATTCTGCTGTCCTCCCTGTCCATTCATCACGGTGGAATCTGGCTGTCTCTTCTTCAGAAGGAGCGGGACAGTCTGATGGAAACTGCGGCGGATAAGGAACGGAAAAAAGAACTCCGCTCTCTGTACAAAAGGAAGCAGAGGATGGCGGCGGCGGCCATAGCCGGGCTGAACATCGGTATCCTTGTGTTTTTAAAATACGGCGCTTTTTTCGGGGGCAATCTGAACAGTCTGCTCGCGCTGCTTAAGATTCCGGCGGTCGTTTCCATCCCAAGTCTGGCGGTGCCCATCGGAATCTCCTTTTATACGCTGCAGGCAGTGTCCTATATCATGGATGTTTATCATGAGAAAATCCAGGCAGACCGGAATATGGGACGGCTGGCTCTTTATCTGAGTTTTTTTCCGCAGCTGATGGAGGGCCCCATCTGCCGGTATTCCGAAACAGCCATGCAGCTTTGGCGGGGAGAACGGATCCGCCATGAGAATCTGGTATCCGGAACCCAGCGCATGGTTTTCGGCATGATGAAGAAAATTGTGATCGCGGACAGGCTGAATCAGTTTATCAAAAATGTTTTTACCAACAACAGCAATTATGACGGAACGATGACGGCGATTGCCGTCGTTCTTTATACCTGCCAGCTTTATATGGAATTTTCAGGAACCATGGATATGGCGCTTGGATGCAGTGAAATTTTTGGTATGAGAATGCCTGAAAATTTCCGCCAGCCCTTCTTTTCCAGGAGCATATCAGAATTCTGGCAGAGATGGCACATTACGCTGGGGACATGGTTCAAGGACTATATTTTCTACCCGCTTTCCATGGCGAATCCCATGAAAAAGCTGACCTCCCGCGCCAGAAAAAAACTGGGCAATCATTACGGCCCTCTGATCGCGGGCTCCGCGGCGTTGTTTGTCGTGTGGCTGTGCAACGGTCTGTGGCACGGGGCAGGATGGCACTATATTTTCTTCGGCATGTATCATTTTGTGCTGATCCTGGCAGGAAATATGACAGAGCCTTTGTTCAGGGGCGCGGCGGAAAAGCTCCATATCAGGAGAGAAAGCGTGCCTTACCGGGCCTTTCAGGTGGTCAGGACAGCCGCGCTGGTCTGTGTGGGCGAACTGTTTTTCAGAGCGGACAGCCTGCGGATCGGGCTTTCTATGTTCCGGAACATGGTGACCGGTCTGTCCTTCGCGTCCATCCGGAATGGAACGGTCTTTCAGGCGGGAATGGACCGGAAGGATTTTGTGATCGTTCTGATCGGGGTTCTGATCGTTCTGGTCAACAGTGTCATGAAAGAAAAGGGGATTCAGCCCAGAAAATGGCTGGCCGGGCGTCCGGCGGCTGTCAGGTGGGCGGTCTGCTACGCTCTGATCCTTTTTGTGGTCGTGTTCGGCGCCTACGGAACGGGATATGTGCCGCTTGACCCCATATACGCGAATTTCTGAGACAGGCAATATGAGGAGGTGAGGCTGATGAAAAAGGGAATCAGGAAAGCAGCGGGAAGTGTGGTCTTTCTGGCCGGCCTGTGCGCGCTGCTGATTTTTGTATCATATCTGTTCCTGCCTAAAAACAATATGGCAGAGTTCGGTATGGATGAGGTTACAGCCAATGGAATTCTTGGGGAAAAGGAAAATTCGATCGATGTTCTGGTTGTAGGGGACAGTGAATCCTACAGTGCCATTTCCCCCATGGAAATGTGGGCGCAGCAGGGGTTTACCTCTTATGTATGCGGCACCAGCGGCCAGTATCTGTATCTGTCGGATACATTCCTGAAACGGGCTTTTGAGAAACAGCAGCCGAAGGTGGTGATCCTGGAAACAGATGCCATTTACCGTGATGTGACCTTCGGAGGCTCCTTTATGAACCGGCTGGAGAATCTGTTCTCTGTTTTCCGGTATCATAACCGCTGGAAAAGCATAGGGCCGGGCGAACTGTTCTCTTCTGTGGAATATACATGGACAGATGATTATAAGGGGTACAGCTATAATGCCGCTGTGGATGCCGGAAAGAATGAGGAGCATATGAATCCGACGGATCATGTGGCAGAGATTAAAGAACTGAACGAGGAGTATGTGGCGGGGATGGCTCAGTTCTGCAAAGATAACGGAGCGGTGTTCCTGCTGGTCAGTACGCCGAGTACCGTCAACTGGAATTATGAACGGCACAACGGAGTGCAGCAGCTGGCGGACAAATATGGAATTCCCTACATCGATCTGAATCTGATGAAGGAGGAGGTTCCAATTGACTGGACTACAGATACGAGGGACAAGGGAGACCATCTGAATCACAGCGGGGCAGTCAAGGTGTCCGCGTGGCTGGGGAAATATCTGAAGGAACAGTATTCCCTGCCGGACCACCGGAACGACAGCGCCTACGCGAAATGGAACGAGGCGCTGGACCGGTATAAAAAGGCAGTAGGCCAGGCGTGATAAAAGAAATAGATTTACTGATTGTATCCGGAGGTGGTATAATACTGATAACTGTAAAAATTTGGCGACGGAGGGGAGGGGAAGAGAGTGCGCCGCGTAAAAGCGCAGTCATGTTTTGCAGAAACAAGTTTTACAGACAAATCAGAAAAGCAGTTGTAAAAATCTGGAAAATATTGTAGTATAAAAATGAGAAAGCTACATATGTAGAAACAAAGAGGAGAAAAATGAGAAAAAAAAGTGAGGACGACAAAAAGATGCTGAGTGATTGCGAATCTCTGGTCATGAAGGCAATCTGGGATTCGGGCACTGATATTTCGACTCCTGAACTCATTGAAACGCTGCGTGTGCGGTTCCGCAAAGACTATAAGCGTTCCACCGTGGCGACATTTTTACTGAGGCTTTCGGAAAAAGGATTTGTGGAAACGTATCGGAAGGGGCGTATCGCTTACGTCCATGCTTTGAAGAGTGAAGATGAGTACAGGTCCAGGCTGATGCGGGAGGAAACCGATTTCTGGTTCGGCGGCAGCGTGTCAGATCTTCTGGACGCATTGGGTGGGGTGGAAAAATTATCCAAACAGAGTCTGAAAAAAATCAGGGATCTGTTGGATGACCTGGACGATTAACCTGACAGCTCTGATCGTGCTTACAACACTGACGGGAAGTATTCTGCTGGTGTTCTGGTACTGGATCGGGAAAGCCCTTGAACGGATCGGCTATCTGAACATATCATTCCGTTTTCTCCAGCTGGTGCTGTGCTTTTTCATATTTCCGCTGGCATTTTTGGTTTTATATGTTCAGCGGACGGAGAACAGAATCGGCAACGGCAGCCTGTTCATCCAGACGGGCAGTCTGATCCTGGGAAGCCGCGTCTTCTGCGCGCTGTGGATCCTGGGCGTTCTGTTTTTCGGAGTGCTGTATGCAGGTAAGGCCTGGAAGCTCCACAGAACATACAGGGACAGGATGCCCTGTGACAGTGAGGTGCAGGATTTTTTCGAACGGGTATGCGAAGAGCTGCACATAAAGCCGGGACGGGTACAGCTTTACCAGAGCTACCATGCCAGGATTTCCGTTTTTATGGGGATCCGCAGGCCGGCTGTGATTCTGCCGGTGGCGGTTTACACGGAGGAAGAGCTGAGGGTCATGTTCGTACATGAGCTGATCCATTACAGGCAGAAGGACATCTGGATGAAAAACGCGGTCGCGGCTGTGCTGGTCCTGCAGTTTTTTAATCCGCTTGTCTGGTGGTTGAGCGCTCTTCTGAAGCGCTTCTGCGAGCACGCCTGTGATGACAGGGCCAGCGGGCTGGCGGGCGGACCGAAGATTTATTTTACAGTGATTGCACATTTGATCCCCTGCCTGGGAGACGCGGCGGAGGATCCGCAGCAGGATGACCATGAACTCATAGAAAGGATCAAACACATGAAGAAAAACAAACGCGTGAAAAGAAAACCGGCCTGGATGGCGGCAGTGCTGTGCGCCGTCATGGCCATGTCGAGCTCTGCCATGGTCTTCGCCGCGGCCAGCGGCGCGGTCGGCCAGTATGAGAAGCTGTACGAGGATACGCTGGTGAATGAGGTGGAGGCAGACCGGGCCAATACGCTGGAGGAGCATACGGACTCCGGGGCCGCCGACGGCATTGAGATCGTCTGGGGAGACGACTTTGCCTCCTACGCGACGGCGGATACCTTCAGCTGGGCAGTGCGGAGCAACGCCATGTTCACCACCGGGGCCTTCAGCGCCAGCTCGGGCCAGGATATTTTGGTCACGGTCGCGGCGGAACCGGACAACAAGACCCTCAAGGTGGGGATCATCGAGCCCGACGGCACGAGACGGTATGTGGTTTCCAGCGGAGACATTTATCATAAGTTTGTTTTGGACCAGACAGGCAGGTACCGGGTGTTTGTGGAGAATGACAATTCCGTGGTCGTCAATGTGGTCGGTTCCTATATCGTACAGTGATGATGTCGGTTCATGTCAGGGGGGACGCGTCCCCCCGGTTTTCGGACTGACAATTCTACAAACATAACGCTTACGCGCCGGATGGAAAAAAATGTCCGGATATGAGGTGCGCCTCATGGCGGACAGGCCGGGAAAAAGATAAAATTTTCTTGTATTTTGTCGAATCATCTTAATATAAGGAGGTCTTGCCGATGGGAGCGGAAGAAACACGGCCGGAAGAAGGGGCACAGGAACGGGCCGGCGCCGGCCTGAGGCCTGAGAAAGGGGCGGGGAAGGCGGATGGCATGTGAGTCGGAAAAAGCGGAGCGCGAGGCGGGAAAACTGCTTCTTTCTCTTGGCGGCACGCCCAATTATTACGGGTTCCGGTACACGGTGTACGGGGTGGCTCTGGTGATCCGGGAGGAAGCCTATCTGCTGGCGCTGACAAAACGGCTGTATCCGGATATTGCCCGGTACTACCAGACCACCAGGGAAGCGGTGGAGAGGAGCATCCGGACGCTGATCTCGGTCATGTGGGACAAAAATCCGGAGCTGTTCTGGAAATTGTTCGGATATCCGCGCTGGTGGAAGCCTTCAGCGGGGGAGCTGATCGCCGCCATGTCCCAGTACATTAAGGTGAGGGAATAGAAAAAGCTCAGAATCTATCAAACTTTGGAGGGAGGGTAATTATGGAACGCTTCAGAGAGAAATTTAACGAATGTCTCCGTGAACAGGTCTGCTCATACCGCAGGGAGAAGGGGCAGTCCAAAGAATGGATGGCAGCCCGGCTTCATGTGGATCCCCGTTCTTATTCAGATCAGGAAAAGGGCGAATATGGCTTCTCTGCCCTGTCATTTTTATTTTTCCTTATGCTGAAGTCCGATGAAGAGGCGGTTTCACTGCTCCACGAATTGCGGAAGCTGATGAACGAGAATGAAATTGTCTGAACAGAGGGATGTCCGGAATGACAGCGGCCCGGTCGGGTTTCCGGATCAGGAAAAGGAACGGGCCGTAATTTTAACACAAAAGAAGGACCTTGGGCTTATTTTTGACCCTTGGTCCTTCTTTGTTTTGGGCTATGCTTTTTTTCACAGCCCCCTTTGAATGATGTTATTCTTCCGTGCTTGTTTCCGCGGAGGTTTCTCCTTCCGTACTCGTTTCTGATCCACTGTCTGCGCCGGTTCCGGCAGATTCATCTGAGACTCCGGCAGTCGTTTCCGCCATTGTCCCGGCGGTTGTCTCAGCAGCAGCCGTCGTGTCTGTTCCGCCGGAAGAGCCGCCGGTGCTGCCGGCCCAGACCCATACCACAAAAATCACAATACAGATTGCGGGAATGCCGACGGCGGATATTTGTTTGATCCTGCGTATCCGTTCTCTTTTCCGGCGTTCCCGCGCGCGTCTTGCCTTTGCCATTTCTCTGTTTTCTTTTTTCATGCTGTTTCCTTCTCCTTATCTCTTTGCTGTCCATGACATATTCGGCTTATATTACCCTATACTCTAGGAACAAAATGTGATGAATGCGTGAAGAAATCATGATTTTTTGATGACAGAAAGTTCTCAGAAAATTCACAGTTTTTTTCAGCTTCATTTCAGGCCGGGACTTTATACTGAGGTCAAAAAATAAAAGGAGGAGACGACATTATGGAGACTTGTGAATTACAGAAACGGAACGGACATCGCGCTGCCCGGAGCGTTCCGGTCGCGGGAAAGCCGGCCGGCCTGTCCGCCGGGATCCTGGCCCTTCTGGCCGTATGCTGGTTCCTGGCGGTTTCTTTTACGGCTCAGGCAGCCGGGGGACTGGAAATGAGCACCAGCTATCCGGGGCAGACAGTCAAGCCGGGAGACGAGCTGACCTTCAGCCTGGATTTTTCCAACAGCAACGCCGAGGGCGGAAACACAGCGTTATCTGTGACTTCCATACCGGACGGATGGAGCGGGTACTTTGAAGGCGACGGTACGGAGATCAGCAATGTCTACGTCAAGAGCGGGGACAATGAGGCGCTGGCGGCCTTCCAGGTAACGGTTCCCGCGGACGCGGCCCAGGGCGTCTATAACATTACGCTGCTGGCCCAGAGCGGTACCATGTCCTCAGAACTGATGCTGACCCTCAATGTCAGTGAAGACAGCCAGGGCGGCAGCTCCCTGGAAACCGATTACGCGGAGCAGGAGGGCGCCGCGGGGACAACCTTTACTTTTAATACGACGATCCAGAATAATACGGCCAGCGACCAGTCCTACAGCCTTTCTTCCAGCGCGCCCACCGGCTGGACCGTGACCTTTACGCCCTCCGGGGAAACCACCCAGGTGGCCGCCGTTACCGTGGAAGCCCGGGGCAGCCAGACTGTGGAAGTAACGGTGACACCTCCGGAAAATGTGGAGGCAGGAGACTACACGGTGCCGATTTCAGCGATTTCGGCTTCTGAATCTCTGAGCACGGATCTGAGTATCGGGATCACAGGAACGTATGCTCTGAGTGTTTCCACACCGAGCGGCGTCCTGAGCTTTGACGCCAACGCGGGGCGGCAGACCAGTGTGACGGTCAGCGTGGCCAATACAGGCAATGTGGATCTGCAGAACGTCAATCTGACCTCCAGCGCGCCCACTGACTGGACCGTGGAGTTTTCCGAGTCTTCCATCAGTGTTCTGGAAGCGGGAACTACTTATGAGGTGACGGCTTATGTGACGCCGGCGGAGGATGCTTTAAGCGGAGATTATACCTTTACACTGTCCGCGTCCAATTCGGAAGTGTCCTCGGACGCGGAATTCCGTGTGAGCGTGAAGACAGAGACGGTTTGGGGAATTGTGGCGGTCGTTCTGATCGCGGCCGCGGCGGGCGGTCTTTACCTTGTCTTCCGTAAATATGGGAGGCGGTGATTATGAAGGACAGAAAAAAGAATACGATCATACGGATCAAAGGGCTGACCAAACGGTATGATACGGTTCTGGCCGTGGACAATCTGAGCCTGAATATCCGGGAAGGAGAGATTTTCGGCCTGCTGGGTCCCAACGGCGCCGGGAAAACCACGACGACCCTGATGCTGCTGGGACTGACGGAGCCGTCTTCCGGGCAGGCCTTTATTGACGGGAACGACTGCACCAGGAATCCCATCGAAGTAAAAAAGACCGTGGGCTATCTGCCGGACAGCGTGGGATTTTATCCGGATCTGACGGGGCGGGAAAACCTGATCTTTACCGGAATGCTCAACGGGCTGGACCGGGAGGAAAGTGGGCAGCGGGCAGAACGGCTGCTGGAGCGGGTCGGCATGTCCTATGCCGCGGACAGGAAGGCGGGCGGCTATTCGAGGGGCATGAAGCAGCGGCTTGGGATCGCCGATGTGCTGATGAAGGATCCGAAGGTGATCATCATGGATGAGCCGACCCTTGGAATCGATCCGGAAGGCATGCGGGAGCTGATCGCGCTGATCCGTGAGCTGTCTGTGGAGGACGGCAGGACGATCCTGATCTCCTCCCATCAGCTGTATCAGGTCCAGCAGATCTGCGACCGGGTCGGCATATTTGTCCAGGGGAGATTGATCGCCTGCGGGCAGATCGAGGAGCTGGGGCATCAGCTGGAAAGCGAGGGGCACTATGAGCTGGAACTTTCAGCGTTCCCCGCGGACGAAGGTCTGAGGGCGGTGATCGAGGGCATAAGAGGAGTCGGCGGTCTTCAGGAAAAAGAAGAAAAAGGGAACTTCCGCGTAGAGGCGGACCGGGACATCCGGAGAGAGCTGACGGCCGGTCTGGCCGAAAATGGATATGCCATCCTTGAACTTCACCAGAAAGGCGGAGATCTGGATGAAATCTATCGGAGATATTTTGAAAAGGCAGGTGAACAAGATGAAATCTCAGGCGGCCGCAAAAAACGGAGCATTATCAAAGGCTTTTGGAGAAGAAAGGAGGGGACGCCGCGGGAGTAGCGCCCTTTACAGAAAGGAACTGGCGGATCATTTGAGGAGCAGGCGTTTCTATATCATCCTGGCGCTCCTTCTGTTCACGACCACGGCCAGCCTGATCGGGGCGGCGTCCACCCTTGCCTCGTCGGAAACGGATAGTTCGGAATTTATGTTCCTGAGTCTTTTTACCACCAGCTCCAGTTCCATCTATTCGATCGCTACCTTTATCGCGTTTCTGGGGCCCCTGGTGGGGATCACGCTGGGATTTGACGCCATCAGCAACGAACGGTCCCAGGGAACGCTGAATCGTCTGGCGGCCCAGCCCATTTACCGGGATTCCATTATCAACGCGAAGTTTCTGTCCGGAGCCACTGCGGTTTTTGTCGTCATGGCGGTGGTGGGACTGTATATTTCCGGCCTGGGACTGGCGCTTACGGGGCTTGAGCCGTCGGCGGAGGAGGCGTTTCGGGTCGTGATCTTCTTTCTGTTTTCCGGCGTTTATATATCGGTGTGGCTGGCACTGGCCATTATTTTTTCCGTGGTCTGCAGACACGCGGCTACGGCGGCCCTGGCCTGCATTTCCATCTGGCTGTTCCTCAGCATGTTCATGTCTCTGGTGGCCAGCGGGATCGCGAACTGGATCTATCCGCTGGAGGGAATGCAGATTTATACCAATCAGGTGAGCAATTATGAACTGCAGCTGGGGTTGAACCGGATCTCGCCCTATTATCTGTTCAGTGAGGCGGCATCCACCATACTGAATCCCGGTGTCCGTTCCATCGGTGTGGTCACGCTGTCTCAGTATGAAGGAGCGGTGGCCTCCAGCCTTTCCCTGGGGCAGAGCCTGCTGCTGATCTGGCCTCATCTGGTGGGAATGATCGCCATTGCCATGGCAGGCTTCGCCATTTCCTATATCTGTTTTATGCGTCAGGAGATCAGAGCGTAACGGGGGCTTGTCAAAAGTCCTCCGGAACATGTAAAATAGCAGCAGAGAGAAGAGGTGTGTCTGTTGAGAGTGCTGATCGCGGAGGATGAAGTAGAGATTGCCAGAGCATTGAAGCTGCTGCTGATCACGGTCGGGCAGACCGTGCTGGACTGCGGGCGGTATGAGCTGGCGGGAGAAACGGATGTCCTGAGGCTGAATAAAAAGGAATATCAGCTGATGGAGCTGTTCATGAAGCATCCGGGGCAGGTGTTCTCAACGGAGCATCTGATGAAACAGGTGTGGGAGCTTGACACGGAAGCCGGTCCGGATGTGGTGTGGACCTATATGGGCTTTCTGCGCAGAAAGCTGAAGCAGGCCGGAGCGGATGTGGAGATCAGGACAGTCAGGGGAGCCGGCTATGCTCTGGAGGAACGGAAATGCTGAAAAAAATGAAATGGCGGTTCATTCTTTCCGCCATGGCTGCCATGACGGCAGTGGTGGCGGTCCTTCTGGCCGTCGTCAATCTGTGGAATTATAAGGAAACCACCCGGCGGGTGGATCAGATCCTGGCCGCTGTCATGGATGCGGAACAAACCGGAGGAGAGCCCTTCGCGGGCAGGGACTTTCCTCCGGAAACGTCGTTTACGGCCAGATTTTTTTCTGTCCGGACAGACGGGACAGAAGAAAGGACGGAGGTGATCCTGGACAATATTTCTTCCGTATCAGAAGAGGAGGCGCGGGAATACGCGCGGGAGGTCCTGGAAGAAGGAAAAAACTCGGGATATTATAAAAGCTACCGCTATCGGGCGGAAGAACAGGAGGGTGAGACAACGCTCCTGTTTTTGGATGTTTCCAATGAGCTGCAGTTTATACAGACTCTGCTGTTCAGCTCCTGTATTGTGGCGGCGGCGAGTCTGCTGTCTGTATTCGGTCTTCTGGCGATCTTTTCGGGCCGTGCCGTGGCGCCTTATGCCAGAAATATCGAACGGCAGAAACAGTTTATCACCGACGCGGGACATGAGATCAAGACGCCGCTCACTTCCATTTCCACCAGCGCCGACGTCCTGGCCATGGAGCAGGAGGACAATGAGTGGGTGAGGAATATAAAAAAACAGTCGGCGCGTCTGTCCCGGCTGGTGACGGATCTGGTCACCCTTTCCCGTCTGGATGAGGAACGGCCCATTCCCGAACCCGTCCGCTTTTCTGTCAGCGATACAGCCTGGGAGATCGCGGAGCCCTTCGCCGCTCTGGCCCGGGCCAAGGAAAAACGGTTTTCCTGCTCCATTGAGGAGGAGCTTTATATGACCGGCGACCAGGGTGTGATCCAGCAGATGTTTTCCATCCTTCTGGACAACGCGGTCCGATATTCAGACGAAAAGGGCACTATTTATTTTCATGTATACGGAAGAAGAAAATATGTGGAGGCAGAGATTTTCAATACCTGCAGTCTGAAAGCGGATCTGGACGTAGAACGGCTGTTTGACCGGTTTTACCGTCCGGACAGGTCGAGAAACGCGCATACCGGCGGCACGGGGATCGGCCTTTCCATTGCCCGGGCGGCGGCGGAGGCCCACGGCGGAACGATCCGGGCAGAGTGCCGGAATCACAGCTCGCTTCTGTTCCATGTGACCCTTCCGGTTATGTTTAAAGAAAAATAATAATATCTTCTCGAAATTTTTCAGCTGGTATGCTATACTATTATAATGTAATATGCCTGTACCAGGAAAGGAGCATTATGGTCAACGAAGAACGCACAAAGCTGATGACGAAAGCAGAGATCTTCAGAGTGAAGGAGGAACGGAACGCCCTGCGGATGAACCGCTTTTATAAGGGCGATTATATCGCATATGAAATGATCCGTTCAGCCATCGCCTTTATTTTTGCCTTCGCGCTGCTTTTTGTGATGTGGGTTCTTTATTACGCGGAACCGCTGATGACCCAGAGGAGCGTGGAAGAGCTGGCGGGGCTCATGGCGCGGGCGGGGATCAGCCTGCTGTGCCTGCTCGTCTGTTTTCTGGTGGCGGCATATTATGTATTCAAGCGGAAGTATATTCTGGCGCGCGATAAAATGAAAGAGTATCAGGCGGTTCTCAGACAGATCGGGCGGCTGTATGAAAAGGAGGCCGAAAAGGTCTGGAGAGAATCGGAGGGATTTAAGGAATGACGACACTTCTGGTCCTGCGGGAACGAATGAAAAAGGTTTATGCCCGGTACGGCGGGCATATCATCAAAATACTCCGGTTTCTTCTGATGCTGACGGTTTTTATGGTGATCAATGAGTCTGTGGGCTATATGGAACGGCTGAACCATGTATGGCTGGCAGCCGCGCTGGCCTTTGTGTGCGCATTCCTTCCGTGGGGCGTGTCGGCTGCGCTGGCGGCGGTTTTCGTGCTGGCCCATCTGTACGCGGTCTCCCTGGAAGTCTTTTTCGTGGCGCTGGCGGTGTTTGTGCTGGCCTTCTGCCTGTATTATATTTTCCGGCCGGGGGACAGTGTGATCCTGATTCTGATGCCGCTTATGTTTGTCTGCAATATTCCGCTGGTGATTCCTCTGGCCCTGGGGCTTGCGGCAACCGCCTTCAGCGTGATCCCCATGAGTTTCGGGATCATCATCTATTATATGCTGGATTATGTGCGGGATAATGTGGGGATCCTGGCTTCGTCAGGGACGCTCTCCATGCCCGGGCGATATACCCAGATGATCAACGGCATCATCGGGAACAGGGAAATGTGGGTCATGGTGGCGGCCTGCTGCGTGACGCTGTTTGTTGTGTATATGATCAGGCGTCTGTCGGTCAGCCATGCCTGGAAGATCGCGATTGTCACGGGAACGCTGACCAATGTGCTGCTGCTGTTTGTGAGCGTGTTTGTGGTCGGCATCACGCTGCCGATCCTGCGGGTCATCCTCAACGCGTTCCTGGCGGCTGCCGTGGGGTTCGTGCTGGAGTTTTTCCTGTTCCATGTGGATTATTCGCGGACAGAATATGTCCAATTTCAGGACGACGATTATTATTACTATGTGAAGGCGGTTCCGAAAATTGCCGTTACGCCTCCGGAGGTCACAGTGACCAAGATCAATCCGAAAAACGAGGAGGAGGAAGGCAGAACAGTCAGGGTTCACAGAGAGCTGGGCAAGACGGCGAGGATCCTGACGGCGGAAAAAGACCTGGAAAAGACCAGGCGGATATTTAAGAGAAGAAAAAAGAAGGATTTGGAGGAAACCCAGGAGCTGAGTGACAGAACGCAGCCGCTGAAGAAAAATCCGGCGGCTGACAAGGGCGGGGAAGAACCGGGTGACAGATTATGACGGAATTGTTTCAGGCAATGAAAACCTATCTTTTGCAGAGCATCCCTGATATCAGGATCACAGACGTGGTGGAGATGATCATCATCGCGGCAATCCTGTATAATGTCATGCTGTGGATTAAAAATACCAGGGCATGGGTGCTGCTGAAAGGACTTCTGGTACTGTTCGCCTTTATTCTGCTGGCCTATCTGTTCAATATGGATACGATCCTCTGGCTGGCCGACAGGACGATCAATGTGGGCATTATCGCGGTCGTGATCATTTTCCAGCCGGAGCTGAGGCGGGCGCTGGAGCAGCTGGGCCGCAACAAGATGCTGGGATTCCTTGTGTCAGAAAATGGAAAAATGGAAGAAAACCGGTTTTCCGACAAAACCGTCAACGAGATCGTTAGGGCAACCTTTGAGATGAGCAAGGTCAAAACAGGGGCCCTGATCGTGATCGAGCGGAAAACACCGCTGGCGGAATATGAGCGGACCGGGATCGTGGTGGACGGAGTGGTGACAAGCCAGCTGCTGCTGAATATTTTCGAGCATAATACGCCGCTCCATGACGGAGCCGTGATCGTGCGGGGAAACAGGATTGCCGCGGCGACCTGTTATCTTCCTCTGTCAGATAATATGAGCATCAGCAAAGATCTGGGAACCAGACACCGGGCCGGACTGGGCGTCAGCGAGGTGACAGACAGCATTACCATCATTGTTTCCGAGGAGACGGGCGGCGTGTCTGTGGCCTATGACAGCGCGCTGAAACGGGGAATGGATCCGGATGGGCTGAGAGCGGAACTCAGGAGGATCATTGAAGAAAACGAATCACCGGGGAAGCGCCGGCTGAAATTGTTGAAAGGATGGCAGAAGAATGAAAAAAAAGCTGACAAATAATCTGCTGCTGAAAATAATTTCCGTGATTGCCGCCTTTCTTTTGTGGATGGTTGTCATCAACATAGACAATCCCACCGATACGTTTACGATATCCAATATACCGATTACAGTGCAGAATGAAAATGCGCTGACAGACAGCAATCTGACTTATGAGGTGGTGGGAGATGCCACCGCCAGCGTGGAAGTCACTGCCAGGCGGACGGACAGAAGACGGATTTCGGCAGATGATTTTGAGGCGACCATTGATCTGGGCGAAATCTATGCGGCTACGGGCTCTGTGGCCGTGAACATTTCCGTGGTGGATAACGGAAGCCTGATCCGGTCGTGGACGCAGATTACAAGAAGTGTGGAAGTGCATGTGGAGGAGATGCAGACCAGGGAGTTTGACATTGAAGTCATTCAGGCCGGTGAGCTGGAAAACAGCTATACGGTCAGCGGCATCGCCGTGTCTCCGGAAAAGGTGCGGGTGACGGCTCCGGAATCCATCATGGACCAGATCGACCACGCGGCGGTGCAGGTCAGCGTGGACGGCGCCACTGATAACATTTCAGCCTCGGGCGAGGTGAAATTCTACAGAGCGAACGGGGAAGAACTGGAGATCACAGATGAGCGGGTCCAGGTCAGCACGGAGACGGCGGAGGTTTCTCTGACCGTGGTGCAGACCAATCAGATTCCCATTGTCGTGCAGGTGACCGGCCAGGATGATGTGGCGCAGGGATATAAATATATTACCTATCAATGTGAGACCCAGACCGTCGCGGTAACAGGAGCAAAGAGTCTGATCGCCAATTTCGACAATATTACGCTGGAGGCGGATCTGACAGGCGCGTCGGGGAATATTACCAGAACCTACCGGATCAGTGATTATCTGCCGGAGGGACTTGAACTGGCGGAAGGACAGCCGGAGACAGTGGAGGTGGTATTCCAGGTCGAGCAGCTGGCGACCCGGAGCTTCCGGATCGACAGAGACCAGATCAATATGACAGGAACCGATTCCAACCTTTCTTATCAGCTGGGTACGGACAATACGGTGACTGTGGTGCTGGAGGGTCTCAGTGAGGATCTGGAACAGGTGACAAACAATGATATTTCTGTTACGATTGATGTGAGCGCCATTGACGGCGCCGGCGTTTATCAGATCGAGCCGGAGGTCACGGTGTCGGAAGCCTATGAATCGTATTTTGAGCTTTCCGCGGATACGGTTCAGGTAACCGTTACCTCGTCAGACAGCGGAACGGAGCCTTCGGGCTCCGCGCAGGCCAGTGAAAGCGAATCAGAAAGCAGTAGCACGGGCACGGAAACAGGCGGAGAACCGCAGAGTACAGAGCGGGAGTAATGGTTTCAGGAATTAATAAGAGAAAGTGAAACGGAGGGTTTAGTATGGTAAGTGAGAAGGTAGTTTTGAAAAATCCGACCGGACTTCATCTGCGTCCGGCGGGAGTTCTTTGTAAGGAGGCAATGAACTACGCTTCTTCGATTACATTTCGCTGCAACAATGTTACGGCGAATGCCAAAAGTGTGCTGAGCGTATTGGGAGCCTGCATCAAGACAGGCGATGAACTGGAATTCATCTGTGAAGGACCGGATGAAGAAGAGGCGCTCAAAGCGATCATCAATGTGGTAAAAAGCGGCCTGGGTGAATAAGACATGAAAAAACATGACAATGGGGCGATCATTGTAAATCTGGCAGTTTACATACTGGTGTATGTACTGGCCGCTGCGCTTGGCAGAACCGGAGAATATCTGTTTTCCGGTTCTGCTTTGCTTCTGCTGGCAGCCGGAGAGTATCTGTATTATTATAAAAAGCACCGTTCCCTGCTTCACATGGAAGCGGTTTTTTCTCTGTTCTGGACAGGGGGAGTGGGACTTTCTGCCATGAAGCTTTCCCGCCTGGCCCAGGAATGGGAAATCCTGTCCTGGATTTGCTTCTGCGGTGTCTATGTGGCCTTTATCTGCGGCTATGAATGGATCGGACCGGGGATCCGGTGGCCGGAAAAATGGAAGCTCAGAAAATGGACGGAGAGGAAGAAGCCGGATGATCAGGTGATGGCCAGGCGGCTGCTGGTCAGCATTTTCGCGGTGCTTCTGGTTTCTGTGGCCTGTTTCCTCCTGGAAGCGGCCTTTAAGGAGATCCCGCTGTTTTCTGATAAGCCCCACGCTTATTCTGAATTTCATCTGTCGGGGGTCCATTACTTTACGGTGAGCAGTATCTTTGTGCTGCCCCTTTCTGTTCTGTACAGGAAGATGAAAGGAAAACTCAGCAGGAGAGAATGGGTGGTTCTGGGAATCTGCTGCGCGGCCGCGCTGGCGATCCCGATTCTCTGCGTCTCCCGTTTCCAGCTGATGATGGCGGTGCTCCTTTCCGTCTGTGTGGTGATGGCAGTCTGGCCGGATATCAGGCTCCGGTATATCATCCTGGCGGTTGTGGTTCTGATCCCTGTGTATGTGGGACTGACAGTGGCCAGAAATCATGATGTGTCCTATCTCAACGGCATTTTTGAGATGAAGAATGAGAATACGCCTATTTTTATCACCCAGCCGTATATGTACGTGGCCAATAACTATGACAACTTCAACTGTCTTGTGAAAGAGCTGCCGGCCCATACCTTCGGCCTGCGCCAGCTTTTTCCCGTATTTGCTCTGACAGGGCTGAAGTTCCTGGCGCCGGGGCTGGTGAATTTCCCGATTTACGTGACAAAGGAGGAACTGACGACCGTAACGCTCATATATGACGCGTATTATGATTTTGGCGTCGTCGGCGTGCTGCTGTTCGGGCTGATTTTGGGAACGGCATGCCGGAAGCTGTCGGATATGCAGAAAAGGAGCGGGAATCCCGTGTCCTGCCTCTTATACGCCCAGATCGCCATGTATCTGGTCTTTTCCTTCTTCACCACCTGGTTCAGCAATCCCACGACCTGGTTCTGGCTGGCCCTGACCGTTATAATTTATATTTATGTCGGATATAGACAGAAGGAATAATCGGGAAAAGGATTGCCAATTGTAATCTGAAATCCCCTGTGTTATAATGAAACAGCATAACAATATGATTACAGAGATGGGAATGATGGCTCATGGGGCTGGATCTGAGAAGAGCAGCATAAAAAGCAAGATGTATATTATCAGGAAGTACGGCGTGATTTATCGACTATGAAGCGGCGGAGCGGTCAGGTAAAAGCAGCGCGGCGGCAGGATTCCCGGCGGGACCGGGGATTCAGAATCAGTGACAGACAGATGGAAAGGACGATAAATCATGTTAAATTATCAGAGATATAAACGTGTACCTGTAGTTCATTATCCTGAAAGGCAGTGGCCCAACAAGGAGATAGAGAAGGCGCCGGTCTGGTGCAGTGTGGATCTGCGTGACGGCAATCAGGCGCTCATTGAGCCCATGGTGGTGGAAGAGAAGGTGGAGATGTTCAATCTTCTTATCAAACTGGGGTTCAAGGAGATCGAGGTCGGGTTTCCCGCGGCGTCGCAGATCGAGTACGATTTTTTAAGACAGCTGGTTGACAGGAACCTGATTCCTGACGACGTGGTCGTGCAGGTGCTGGTGCAGTGCAGGGAGCATCTGATCGACAGGACCTTTGATTCCCTGAGGGGGATCAAGAAGGCAATCGTTCATATTTACAATTCCACATCTACCCTTCAGCGGGATGTGGTGTTCGGCAAGGATAAAGAGCATATCAAACAGATCGCCGTGGACGGGACCAGGATGGTCAAAGAGCGGGCGAAGGACTTTGATGGTGAGATCATACTGGAGTATTCGCCGGAGAGCTTTACGGGGACTGAGCTCGATTACGCGCTGGAGGTGTGCACCGCGGTACAGGAGGAGTGGGGCCCCACAAAGGAGCATCCCATGATCTTCAATCTGCCCGCGACGGTCGAGATGACCACGCCCAATGTTTACGCGGATCAGATCGAGTGGATGAATACCCACTTCAAGGACAGAGAAAGCATCATCCTGAGCGTACATCCCCACAACGACAGAGGGACGGGCGTGGCAGCCACAGAGCTGGCGCTCCTGGCAGGCGCTGACAGAGTGGAGGGAACGCTGTTCGGAAACGGTGAGCGGACCGGAAATGTGGATGTGCTGAATGTAGCTTATAATATGTTTTCCCAGGGGATCAACCCGGAACTCAACATTGAAAATATCAAAGAGATCATTGATGTATATGAGAGATGCTGCAAGATGGAGATCGATCCGAGGCATCCTTATGCCGGAAAGCTGGTGTTCACCGCTTTCTCCGGTTCTCATCAGGACGCCATCAACAAGGGCATCAAGGCGCTCAAGGCAAGAAAGAATCCTTACTGGGAGGTGCCTTATCTGCCGGTGGATCCTTCCGATCTGGGGAGAGACTACGAGCCCATCGTCCGCATCAACAGCCAGTCCGGAAAGGGCGGCGTAGCCTTTGTCATGGATACCTTCTACGGCTTCAAGCTGCCGAAGGATATGCATAAGGAATTTGCCGATGTGGTCCAGAAGGTGGCGGAGGAGCACGGAGAAGTGGCGCCCGAGCAGATCATGGAGCTGTTTAAGGCCGAATATCTGTCGGCGAAGGAGCCCTTCAACTTTATCCGCTGCGAGGTGACGGATATTGGAGAGACCGACACCCAGGCGCGTCTGACCTTCCGTTACGACGGCAGTATTCTGGGGGCGAAGGGCATTGGAAACGGCCCCATCGACGCGGTGCGAGATGCCATTGAGCAGACGGTGGATGTCCATGTGAAGGTGCTGGATTATTCCGAGCATGCGCTGGGAGAAGGTTCTCATGCCCAGGCCGCGGCCTATATCAAGGTCATGGATGTGAAGAGCGGACGCGTCACCTACGGCGTAGGCGTAAGCCCCAATATCACCAGGGCGTCCCACAGAGCGCTGTTCAGCGGTCTGAACAGACTCTTCCACAAAGAATAAAAAATCATTGTTTTTGAAATCACAAACAGCCCGCGGGCGCTGCCGAGAGGCAGATTCCGGGGCTGTTTTTTTGCCGTACAGGAAATTCTGGATTTCCAAGTTTGAGCTCGAATGTTAAAATTAAAGTAAATGAAATCGAAAAAATCAATAAATGTGATTTTTTTTATTATATTTAATGTTTACTTGTGATATACTATTTACGGAGGTGGTTTCAATGTTGATTGAATTTCGTTTTAAAAACTACCGCTCTTTTCGCGATGAAGCAACACTTTCTATGGAGGCAACCGGGCTGAGTTCATTGAAAAATAGTTTGATTCCCTTGTCTTCGACGGTTAAACTGTTACCTGCCGTTGCGATTTATGGTAAAAATGGCGGTGGTAAAAGTAACGTAATTCGCGCATTTTGGCTAGCGGTACAATTTGTTCGTAATGCGCAAAGGACTCAGCATGAAGGCGCAAATATTCCGGTAAACTGTTTTGCTCTCAATGATTATTCAAAGGAAGACCCCACGGAATTTCATTTTGTGTATACCGTAAATGGAATTAAATATTGGTATGGTTTTTCTGCTACAAGAGAAAAGATATTTACGGAGTACCTTTATCATGCGCCCAAAGGACAAAAAGCACTTATTTTTTCTAGAGAAGGACAAAAATTCACATTTACGGAAGAAAAAACAAAACGTGGCATGATCAGCGAAATGGTTGCCGAAAACCAACTGTTTTTTTCCGTTGCCTGTACTATGAATGACAGACCTTGTATTTCAGCTATGCACTGGTATCGGAACCATGTGTTCTTTTCAAGAGATTATTCGGATATTCCTAAACAGCTTCTGGCGTACTCGGAAGACAAAAATATGCTTAGAGTAATTTCCGAATATGCCAAAACAGCGGATCTCGGTATTCAAGATATGCATTTCGAATTTGACAGCAAAGAAATTAGAGATGATATATCTTTGCCGGATAACATTCCAGATGGTATTAAATCAGCCCTGGTGCAATTTATGCATGCATTAACAGAAAGTACAATGAATAGTAATGTTCAGCTAAAAGTTGGAAAAGTTTCTGCGAAAGCTTGTCACTTAGGTGAAAACCGTGATGGACAACAATCAAATTATATGCTAGAACTTGAGGACGAATCTGACGGCACACGGAAATTGATGGCATTGGCGCCGGCAATCGAATCTGCGCTGCGCACAGGCGGAATTTTATTAGTTGATGAATTAGAACGAGAATTGCATCCCAAGCTAGTAAATTTTATTGTTGCGAAATTCCAAAGTAAGACTGCAAATCCCAATGGGGCGCAGATTGTCTTTACCACGCATAATACTGAATTGATGAATCTGGAATTACTGCGTAAAGACCAGCTGTATTTTGTGGATAAGTATGATAAAGATGGCACGTCTGAACTATACAGTATCAGTGAATTTGCTACACGAACAACAGAAAATGTTCGAAAAGGGTATCTTGTTGGAAAGTATGGCGCTACACCTGATATTGAAATTGAGGAGGTGGAATAAATGCCTCGTCAATTGAAGCGAGAGAAGCCGTATATTGTTGTTTTTTGCGAGGGTGAAAGTGAACAAGCATATACAGACTTTCTGAAAAAAGAATTTAAGGATGTTGCATCTATTAAACGCCCCAGTTCCACTGGACTTTTCGAAGAAGCCGATAGCAAATTCAAGAAAGACAAATCTTATCGAGATTATGCTGAGGTAACGGATGAAATCTGGTTTTTCTTTGATGTAGAAACAAAAGATGTTCAAAAATGGGACAGTCGTTTGAAAATAATCAAGCGACTGCGTTCCTTACGAAAAAAGCCTGGCATCAAAGTAAGACTACTGATGACAACAGGGTGTGTCGAGTATTGGTTTATGCTGCACTATAAGATGTTTACTCCACCCATTCAGACTGTTGCAGAAAAAGAACGTATAATAGCCGAGTTGATCGAAAAAGTTCCTGATTACCAAAAAGGAGATCATCATTCTATTTCAAAAATTGCGCACAATTATCCAGAAGCAGTCAAAAATTCTAAAAGGACACTTTCCAATCTGCTTCAAGATGGGCTTCCGGGCTTAAACGATACTGATGAACGCAATTGCTGGCTTTGTAGAAACTGTCTGACCTTTTCTAACGTTTATGAGGCTATTGATTTTTTAACAAGTTTATCATGATTATTTTTCTAAAGTACCGTGAGCTAAGTATCACGACACTTTTTCTCGTACATTTCCTCCAGAGAAACGCGCTTGTGGTTGAAATAGAACTATGTTCCGCGATCCGATTGTCATGATTTACGCGTTTGATCGGATTTCCTGAACAGCTTTCCGATCCTGCGGAGGGGGGCCGTCGCCTTCCAGCTGGTAGAGCCTGTCACTTCGGACAGCGACTGCTGCAGCTGCGCGATGACGGCCTCCTGGTCGGAGCCGGCCTGCCGCAGGGCGGCAATGCGCTGTTCCAGAGCAGCAACCGTCTCTCTGTTCTGCGAGGCGGCCTGCTCCATCTGCTGTTCTTTTTCAGCCAGCAGTCCGTTGAGCCTGCCGATATGGGCCTGCGCCATCTGATCCTGATCTTTCAGAGCCTGGATTTCCAGCTTGTTTTTTTCAATGGTGTACTGCCGTTCATGGACCTGGCCGTTCAGTTCCATGATTTTCTGTTCTCTTTCGTAAGCCGCCTGGTGCAGGTCGTGCAGTTCCTTTTCCAGATGGGGGTGCTTGAAAGAGATTCCCTGGATGTACCGGTCATTATAAAGATGAAGGCCGGTGAGCTGTCCGCATTCTCTGGTGGAAAAATGGTATTTGTCTTTTAACAGCCGCGCGGTTTCCGGACGGTCGAGCAGCGCTTCGATTTTCAGAAGGGCGAGAGGCGTACCCAGAAAGTCTTTGCGGCAGTCGCCTGCCAGCAGCGCCTTCTCGCAGGCAAGCTCATCCGGAGAAGCGGAGTCGGGGCAGCGGAAATAATCCCCGAAGGCCCGTATAAACAGATCGTCATCCATATCGTCAAACATGTGATAGCGGATATGCATGTATTCGTTATAAAACCGGGCATCGTGCTCCTCAGAGGGACTGCTCACATTTGCGTCGGAGGAAAGGATCCGCCGGTATTTGACAAGGGGTTCTTCTACGATGCCGAAGGTGAATTTTTTTGTGAACCGTACCCACCATTCCATGTCCATGGCCTGAATATAAAACAGGCTGTGATCGCCCACCACGGGGATCGTGGAGGATTCGATCAGAGAAGAAGGATTGTTCAGCCGGTTTCCATAGAAGAAGAAGAAGCGGAGCCATTCTTCCCGGCTGTCGGTGGAAGATTCAAAATATTTTTTCAGATCAGCGAGTCGGTCGTTGCAGAGGTCCCCGTTTTCGTCGATCAGATCCACCCAGGTAAAGCAGCCGTTTAATTCGGGGTGGGCCTTCAGGAACGCGAGCTGTTTTTCCAGCTTATCCGGATACCAGATGTCGTCTCCGTCGATGATGGCCGTATAGGCTCCTTTGATCTTGCGGAAGGCATAATTGGTCGCGTAGGCGATATGCCGGTTTTCGGGAAGCTGATGCAGCTCGATGCGGGGATCGGAAAAACCGCGCACGATATCTGCCGTATGGTCTGTGGAGCCGTCGTCCACGATAATAAACTGAAGATCTGTGTAGGTTTGGGACAGTACACTTTCTATGGATTCTTTCAGATATTTTTCTGCGTTATATACCGTCATGATCACACTGATGGTTGAGTTTGCCATATTAATCAGACACTCCTTGCTGTTAAAATAAGACTGATGTGAGTTTATGGGGCTATTATAACCTGAAAGAGCAGGAAAACACAATAGGATAAAAGCAGTTCGCGGGCATTTGCCTGACGGCGGTGTTGTGAATTGACCAATTCTGTGATATGCTTTCACTATTCTGGAACAGACCGGTTTCAAAAGAGGAGGTACCCTTATGAAGGGAACGAGAGACAGAGTATTCTATTTCATGATCGCGGGCTTTCTGATCTTGCAGATGGCGTTCTGCGCCTACTGGGGAGTGCGCAAATGCAATTTTCATGTGGATGAGTATTTTACATATGGACTGGCGAATAACAGAGGCGCGATCCATCCGGTGCTGGAGGATGGAACCGTTTATTCCGGGGATGATATTTTTCTGGAATATCTGGCTCCGGATGACAGTGAGTGCTTTGATTACAGCATTATCAGGGAGAATATTTCCCAGGATGCGCATCCGCCCCTTTATTATACTCTGATCCATACGATATGTTCGTTTTTCCCGGATTCCTACAGTAAGTGGGAGGGGCTGATTTTGAATTTTCTCCTCCTTCTGCTGATCGACGGCCTGGTATATTTCCTGGCGAATTGCCTGCTGCATAACAGGAAAATGGCCCTGGTGCTGACCGCGGCTTATGGATTCTGCGCCCTCTGCGTGAGCATGGTGCTGTTTATCCGCATGTATACGCTGATGACGGTGTTTACGCTGGCTGTCACTTTGCTGTTTACTTTCTATTATAAAAAGAAAAAGGATATCCGGTTCTGGGCGGGCCTGTTTTTCCTGGCAGTCGGGGGAACCATGACCCAGTATTATTTTCTGATCTATCTGTTCTTTCTTTGTCTGGTATATGGCATCCTGATGCTGATGGAGAAGAACTGGAAGGATGTGGCCGCTTACATAGGGACCCTGGCGCTGGCGGGGATCGCCTGCGTTCTCATCTGGCCGGCCATGCTGACGCATATCCTGGGGGACGCATCTTCGGAGCGCGGCGCTCAGGCCTTTGAGAACGCGAAAAATCTTCCGGATCTGTGGCCCCACATCAAGTCATATTTTAACATTATCAACGGAGAACTTTTCGGAGGATGTCTGCCGGTCCTGCTGGTGCTTCTGGTCATCGCGGTGATTGCCGCCCGGAGAATGAAGCGGGGAAGGCGAAAGGATTTTCGTGCTGTGACCCTGCTGTGCCTTCCCGGCGCGTGCTACTGCCTGGTGATCGCGGCCATTGCCCCCTATCAGTATGACCGGTATATTATGGCAGTGGGGCCGATCCTTTTCCTGGGGGTTCTGTGCATGCTCTTTCAGGCAGCCAGACAGGCAGTCAGAGATCCATTTATAAAATCCGCGGCGGCCTATGTGATCCTTGCGGCTGTTGTGATTTTATCCTGGAGATCGGTTGGCTGGAAACCGGAATATATCATGGAAAATACAAAGGACAGACTGGAGATCGCAGAGGAATACGCGGAGGAATCCGTGATCTTTGTATATGGCTATTCCTGGACGGTGCTGGAAAATATCAGGGAGCTGCAGCAGTATCAGGATTTTACCTTTGTAAAGCCTCAGGATCTGGCCGCGCTGCTGGAAGAGAGGCAAGAAGATTCTTATGTATTGTATTGCATCTCCGGGCTTGATTTTAATGAAGTGTCTTCTGCCATTATGGCCCGGGACAGCGGAACCGAGATCGAGAAACTTTATACCCGGAATCATCAGGCATATGCGGATATTTATTATGTCAGCCGGCAGGCGGTAAGTTCTGAGTAAAAGGAAGGACAGGTATCAGGCATGAACCCAATCAAACACTTCTGTATTGTAATTCAGAAAGGAATCCGATGGTGCGGCGTGATTTGTTTCGCGGTGATTCTGTTGCTGCTGCTGTTTGGAGCAGGCAGGATCCCTTACGCGTACCGGACGGAATTTCCCTGTTCCAATTGGCTGTATTTGTTTTTCGGGATCCTGATCTGCGGGGCTGTCGGGACGGCGGAGTATGTTTGTCCGGAAGCTGTGAAGCGGTATTTCAGAAATAACAGCAGGAGACTCATCGGATTTTTATCGATTTTGTTTTTCGGCGTGCAGCTGTATGTGGTCAGCAACTATTATTTTATAACAGGCTGGGACGCTGGCGTGCTCTGTGACGCGGCGCGGGGAATCGCGGAGGGACAGACGTATGGGAAGGGATCTTTCCTGAGCTATTATTTCTCCACATATCCCAACAATCTGTTTCTGCTGTCTGTCTTTTCCGGCATCATGAAACTGGACCGTTTGTTTGGCTTTCTGGATGTGGAAAGCGGCATTATGGGGATCCTGACGGTGCAGTGCATGATTTCGGCGCTGACAGGGGTTTTGGTCTTTTATACGGCACTTCTGTGGAAGTCCTCAGTCAGGACGGCCTGGAACAGCTGGGGGCTTTATGTGTGCTCGGCCGGGATATCGCCGTGGGTCTCAATTCCCTATTCTGACGCATTTGGAATGTTCGTGCCGGTTCTGATTTTGTATCTGTATCTGTCCATGGGAAACGGCCGGAGAACGGGGGTCAAATGCTTTGCCTTGGCGGCCGTGGCTGCGGCCGGCTTTTGGATCAAGCCGCAGCTCGCGGTTATGGGGATCGCGGCAGGTCTGACAGCCGTGATCAGGCTGCCGCGGAAGCATGAGGGCGGCAGACGGCGGATCGGAAAAAATGTGGTGTCATTGGCGGCGGGAGCTGCTGCTGCCCTGCTGGCCGTGCAGGCGGCAGTTTCGTCAGTGCCGGTGGAGGTGGACCGTGAGGAAACATTCGGTCCGGCGCACATACTCATGATGGGCCTGAATCCTGTGACCAACGGAGGATATCTGGAGGAGGATGTTCTGTATTCTCATGAACAGCCTGCTGATGAGCGGACACAGGCCAATCTGGACCGGATTGGGCAGAGACTGGCAGAGTACGGACCGGCGGGACTTTCAGCACATCTGGCAAAGAAGCTGCTGACCAGTTTTTCGGACGGGACCTGGGCCTGGGGGCGGGAAGGCGGATTTTACAGGGAACTGAAGACGGACAGAAATCAGAAAATGTCCCCTTTTCTGAAATCGGTCTATTATGAGGACGGGAGCAGACATGAGTGGTTTCAGAACTGGTCTCAGACTGTGTGGATGCTGATCCTTGCGGGATGCTTCCTGTCATTTTTCGATCGGAAAAATGACGGAAACAGTCCGGCCGGTCCGGCTGCGCTGCTGGCGCTGATGGGACTGACGCTGTTTGTTCTGCTGTTTGAAGCGAGAGCCAGATATCTGTACTGTTATGTGCCTGTCTTTGTACTCCTGTCTGTCAGCGGATGGGAAACGGCAGGGCAGTTTCTGGCAGGAAGCATACGGAGGGCCGGAAAAGTCAGGAAGATGGAAGCGGAGACGAAGGCAGAGCCCTGATCGATCATCAATGCGTGGATATGGCAGACAGAAGAAAATGAAGCATAAAGAAGTCCCGCGGGACCGGCAAGGCTGCCGGTGTCCGCGGGACAAAGTCGTTTCCGATCTGATCGATACCGTCCGGGAGCGGACGCAGGGAGCAGATCAGGAATAAAGATTCAGGAACCGGGTCATGATGGTGGCGCATTCAGCGCGGGAGGTGCTGCCCTGGGGATCCAGGAGGGTCTGGTCATATTTTCCGGAGATCAGTCCGGTCGCCACTGCCCAGCTCATGGCTTCTTCCGCGAAATCCTGTACGTTTGCGGCATCCTGGTAGTGGGCGTAGGAGGCTCTTTGAGATGTATCCAGTCCAAGATAATTGGCGTAACGGAACATCATGACAGCCATCTGTTCCCGGGTGATGCTGTTCAGGGGATCGAAGCGGCCGTTGGAATATCCGGTTACGATCCCGGCGTCATTCGCCCAGAGTACGGCGTCCGTATACCAGTCGCCATTTGGCACATCGGGGAAGGTGTTTTCGATGTCAACCTCGGGAAGCCCCTCCAGACGGTGGAGCATCAGGGTGAACTCGGCGCGGAGAACCGGGCTTAAGGGTTCAAAAACGGTGCCGTTGTATTTGCCCTGCATAATGCCCAGCATGTAAACATATTCCACATAATCATGGAACCATGCGTCTTCCGGTACATCAGGGAAGGTCATGGGCGTATAGGATACGAGATCAACAGTTGTCTGCAGTCCGTAGCAGGATACGGTCACGGACTGGTATTCGCCCACTCTGGAGGGATCATATCCGCTGCACATCTCCTCCGTCACAGGCAGATAGCAGATGCCATGGTCGCATTCGGCGATCAGTACCAGTCCCGCCGCGTCGATGGGTTGGTCGGAGGGCAGGAAGTAATAATACAGATCGGCGCCGTCCACGTAGATCCTGTCGGGAGTACAGCCGCCTGTAAACAGCTGGACCCAGAAGGCCGTATATCCGGAGGTGGAGTAAGAGTTTTCCAGATACCCCACTCCCATATGCGTATAAAGGGATGACATGATATTCGCGCGGTGGCCGGGGCTGTTGAGCCAGAGGTTCATGACGGTGACCGGATCAATGTTTCCCATGTAGCCGCCGGCGATGTTTTCTCCGCTGGAGCTCCGCGAGATGCCGGCCTCATCCAGCGCGGTCGAGTAGGAACTGCCGTCCGGTCGCGTATGGTCGAAGTTGAGCGGAAGCTCGTTTTCGCGTACGTCGGCGGCGGACTGAAGGGCAGAAAAGGTGGAGAGCGGCTGACCGTCGGATGCCATGCGCATTTTATTGGTCAGATACAGGACGGCCCACTCATAGTCGGTAAACAGGGCGCTGTCCTCCGCCTGAGCCGTGATCTTCCCCTCTTTTTCGGGAAGGACGACGGGCTCTTTGGCAAAGGCCGTGAGGGATGACATCAGAAGAAGCGCGGCGCAGACACAGGCTGCAGCTTTCTTCCAGAAACGATGGATTTTCATACACAGATACTCCTTTCTTTTTTCAGTAATTGTTCGTTTATTATATCATTTTTTCTGATATCCCGCAATGTTTGGGATTTCCATTTCAGGGTTGGTTTTTCCCAGATCTCCCTTTATAATAAAAACAGCATAAGAAGTATGACAGAATGGAGGAAAGAAATTGAAGACACACAGGAGGACAGCAAGGATTGCCGCGATGCTGCTGGCGGTCTGCACAGTACTGATGACCATGCCGGGGGCGGCGGCTCTGGCAGCGGCTCCGGCAGGAATCGCCGGAAACGGGACGGGAGGCGTTTATATCGACGTCAACGTCGATCCTTATACCTATTACGCGCAGATGCCCACCTGGGGGCAGTACGCCTATACCAGGGAAGGCTGCGCCTGGTATGCCACATCACGGGCGGCGGAGCTTACGGGACAGAGGATTTCTCAGATCTACAGCGGAGTGAACTGGTACAATTCTCAGTACAGCCGGTATGGATTTTCCAGGGGATCCCAGATCCGGGAAAAATCACTGGCCTGCTATTCCGGACATGTATCCGTGGTGGAGAAGATCGAAGGGGACCGGGTGCTGGTCAGTGAAGGAGGAATGGCGGGATACAGCGGCGCGGAAAACGGCTATACGGTGCTCCGCTGGAGGGACATCAGCGAGATGGGAAGCGTCAGCTCTTCTCAGCCGGATACGCTGTTAGGCTATGTATATCTGACGGCGGCGGATACGGAGGCGCCTTCTATTTCCAATATCCGCGTGACGGATGTGACGAGGGACGGATACACGGTTTCCTGTACAGTGACCGATCATACCGGAGTGGCCTGGGTACAGTTCCCGACTTATTATCCCGGAGAAAGTGAGGCAGTCTGGCTCACCGGATCCGTATACGGAAACGAAGCGTCCGTGAGAGTGAGCGCGGACCGGGAGGGCTGGTATATCACTCAGATTTATGCCGGAGACGCGGCGGGAAATATAGGACGCAGCGAAGGCGCAGAGGAGATCTGGATCGACAGGACAGGTTCTGTCATTACCAATATCCGGGTGGAGAATGTCACATCGGAGGGCTATACCATCGGCTGCGATATAATAGAAGACGGTGCCAGCGCCCCGGCCGGCGTATACTTTGTGACCTGGACGGAGCGGAATGGACAGGATGATCTGGATCCTGACTGGACCAGGTACGGCGCGGAGGCGGTTCAGACGGGGGATCATACCTATCACGCGCAGTTTCAGGTGGACCGCGGTGAGTATGACGGCGAATACGGCCTTTATAATACGCTGATCTATGTCTGTGATACAGCCGGCAACTGGAGCGCGGCCGGAGTGTCCGGCATATGGGTCAGGGAAGACAACGGACTTCCCTTCTGGGATATTATGTCCTCCGACTGGTATTATGACGCCGTACAATATGTGTATGACAGAGGGATCATGACGGGAATGGATGAGAATACCTTCGCGCCGGACAGTGCAGTGGCGCGGGCGCAGCTGGCGCTGATGCTGCACCGGATGGAGGGAACGCCGGAAACGGAGAATGAGAATCTGTTTCCGGATGTATCAGAGGGAGACTGGTACGCAGAGGCCGTACAATGGGCCAGTGAAGCCGGGATCGTAACAGGCTACAGCAATGGCCGGTTTGGCCCGGCAGACAGCGTGACCCGTGAACAGCTGGCGGCCATGCTGTACCGCTACGCGGGTTACCTGGGGCTGGATACTTCTGTAAGCGCTCCCTATGACCAGTATCTGGACGCCGCAGGCGTGCAGGATTTCGCGAAGGAAGCCATGGGCTGGGCTGTGGGGACCGGAATCATTTCCGGAAAATATGACCAGACCATCCTGGATCCCCAGGGGAACGCGACCCGGGCAGAATGCGCGACGATGATCAGACGGTTCCTGGAAGGAGCCGCCTGACAGGACAGGCAGAGAAAAACAGAAAAGGAGGGGAATGCCGGGAATCTCTGCCCCGGCCGAGCGATATGAGAACACACAGACGGATCAGATACAGACTGACAAGCCTGATCCTGGCCGCAGCTTTGCTGTGGGGCCAGGCACCTCAGGTACAGGCGGCCGGGGATACGGCTGCCGTACGCGATACAGAGGCGGTGCGCGAGACTGCCCGGCTGACTTCTGATACAGAGGCGGAAGAGGGGACGACACTGGTAATTCCGGACGGCACGACAGAAATCGGGGATTTCGCCTATGCCTATACAACTCAGTATCAGCATGTGATCATACCGGACAGTGTAAAAAAGATCGGAAAAAACGCGTTCCGGCAGAGCAGTATTGTCAGCGTAGAGATGGGAGACGGTGTAGAAGAAATTGGAGAGAGAGCCTTTTACGGCTGCAGCCGGCTGACCCGGGCAGAGCTTTCGGAATCCCTGGTTTCTGTTGATTACGCTGCTTTTCAGAGCTGTGAAGCTCTGGAGGAGGTCCGTCTTCCGGCCGGCCTGAGGACGCTGGGGAGCAGTGCCTTTGAGTATTGCTCATCCCTGAGACGGATCGAACTGCCGGGCGGGCTGAGTGATTTTGACGGCGCGTTCCGCAGCAGCGGACTGGAGGCGGTGGAGCTGGGAGAAGGAATCACGGAGATTCCTCAGTATGCCTTCTATAATTGTCTGTCTCTGAAGCAGGTGACATTTCCCGGTTCTCTTGTTTCTGTAGGGGATAACGCCTTCGGATATTCGGGGCTGGAGGAATTGGTCCTTCCGGATACGGTGGAGGTATTGGGAGACTATAGCTTTCAGTCCTGCAGTCAGCTTACGCGGGTTGTTTTTCCGGAGGGGCTTACGCAGATCGGACAGCAGGCTTTTTATCGATGCGGAAGCCTGACAGAGGTTCTGATCCCTGACTCGGTGACGAAGCTCGGAAGACAGGCCTTTGAGGAATGTACCGGGCTCACCTCTCTGGAGATCGGAGACGGTGTCGAGGTGGTCGATTATGATATTGTGAAGAAATGCAGCGCGCTGAAGGAGCTGACATTGGGAAAATCGGTGCGGACCTTCAATCGGAACCGTGAGCTGTTTGAGGACTGTACCGCGCTGGAACGGATCTGGGTGGATGAGGAGAACCCGTATTACCATTCGGATGATCATGGAATGCTCTATGATACGCAGAACAGAATTCTGGTGCAGTGTCCTGCCGCTGTGGGGGACAGCCGGGTGACGGTTGAGGAAGGAACGGTCCGGATCCGGGATTATGCCTTCAAGTTCTGCTACGAGCTGGAGGAGGTCATCCTTCCCGATACGGTGACAGAGATCGGGGTTTATGCGTTTGAGGAAAATCACGCGCTGGCGGTGCCCGATTTCCCCGCCGGACTTACGAAGATCGGGAATTATGCCTTTAAAGGCTGCCGGTCCTTTACGGAGCTGTCTCTGCCGGAGGGACTGGAGTCGATCGGTGAAAGCGCCTTTACGGGCTGTACATCGCTGAACAGGGTGATCATCCCTGCGGGAACTGTCAGTGTGGGAAGGTATGCCTTTGAGGACTGCCCTGTGACCTATGCGCAGCTTCCCGGAAGCCTGACCGCGTTTGAATATCTCTTTGAACACAATACGGATCTGACAGACGTGGTTCTGGAGGAGGGTCTGACATCCGTTGCCCGGAGCGCTTTCCGGGGATGCACGGATCTTGCCCGGGTGGAATTTCCCCAGAGTCTCACCTCAGTATATTATTACGCCTTTGCCGATTCCGGCCTGACGGAGGCAATTCTTCCCGACAGCGTGACGCGTCTCTGGCCGGGAGCCTTTGAAAACTGCGTTTCTCTGGAACGGGTGGAATTTCCTTCAGAGCTTCAGGATATCGCGGAGGCGGTATTCCTCGGCGGCGTCAGTCTGACAGAGGCGGATCTGTCCGGCTGTTCTTCTCTCGGCAGGATCGCCAACCAGGCTTTTGAAAACTGTACGTCCCTTCAGGCGGTCATGCTACCTGAAAATCTGGATACGCTGGGGAACGGGGCTTTCCGGAACTGCACGTTGCTGAAGGAGCTGACCGTATACAGCGAGAAAGTTTCCCTGGGCCAGTACCGGAGCGCTTTTGAAGGCTGTACTGCCCTGGAAACGATCCGCGGGATTTCCGGCTCTGCGGCAGAGGACTACGCGGCCGAAATGGGGATTGCCTTTGTTTCCATAGGAGAAGCCAGCGTGCCGGAGCTGACCGGCATGACGGTCAGCCTGAATCGTTGGAATGAGACCAGCAAGAATGTGGATGTCCGTGTCAGTGTTTCCGGGGAATCCGTGTATGAGGCGGCCGTTCTGGAGTATTCCCATGACGGAATCCGGTTTGAGGAGTATGAGCGGCAGGATGACAATGATGAACGGCAGCATATCTGGCGGATGATCATCGACGGGCCGGATTATGACAGACTGTATCTGCGGGTGGTCCTTTACAATGATACGGCGTCGGCCGTGTCGGAAACGGCAGAGCTGGAAATTGATACGGAACGTCCGCCTGTGCCGGGGAACTTTACGGCGTCGGCGGATGAATCCTATATCCATCTGGGATGGAGCTACAATGAAGTGCCTTCCGATTTCGGAGAATTCCGCGTTTATCGTGGGCTCTCCCCCGATGGGCCCTTCGAGCAGATCGGCGCCCTGCGTTCGATCGGATTTTATGATACGGATATTGAGACGGGTGGTACTTATTATTATTACATGACCGCTGTGGATCAGTGGGGGCATATATCAGAGCAGACACCGGTCATTTCGGAAACGTATCTGGATGAGGAAGCGCCCTATGTCTCTTCGTCCACGCCCGGCGAGAACGAGACGCAGTATGAGAGCATGCGTCTGGGATTCGGCGCCGGCGACAACTGGAGACTTGCATCGGCGCGTCTTTCCTTCAGACGGCAGGGAACAGAATCGTATACGCTGCTTTCTGAGTATGAACTGTCCGGAAAATCGGACACCTTCTACTATAACTGGGATATCAGCGGTCTGGAAAGCGGATATTACGAGGTTTTGGTGGAGCTGACAGACGGAAGCGGCCTGACGGGGCGCTATACCTATACCTTCGCGGTGGAACAGTACGAAGAAATGCAGACACCGCAGCCGGAAGCCGTCAGCGGATTCAAAGAGGTGTCCCTTACCTGGGATGCCTGTGTGAGCGACAGACTGCTGGCGGGGTACGCGGTTTACCGGCAGCCGGCGGACGGATCGGGAAGCCTGGTGAAGGTGGCCGAGGTCCGGGAGCCGGAATATACGGATCGTGTGAATCCGGGAAGTTATGATTATGTGGTGGAAGTGCGCAATATTTTCGGGGACCGGTTAAGAGGAGCTCTGATCACGGCGGACTCCCTGTCCAATGACAGCGAACCTCCGAAGGCGCTGGCGTCTCCCGGGGAGGCGAAGGTGTGGCCGGGCGCGGCAGTTTCCTTTGACGCGTCGGCATCCTCGGACAACGATGAGATCCTGTCCTGGCACTGGGACTTCGGAGACGGCAGCGAGGCGGAAGGCGTCGCGGCGGAGCATGTTTATGAGGAAAAGGGAAGCTTTGAGGCAGTGCTGACCGTGACGGATGTTTCCGGAAATGCTTCCGCGTTCGCGATTCCTGTGGAGGTGGCGGAACCCGACGCGGCTTCCGGCAAACGGGCCGTAGCCCTGACCGTGACGGACGACAGCACGGGAGAGGTCATAAGCGGAGCGCAGCTGATCCTGGAGAAAGCAGACGGGGCGCCGGCTTCCGCCGCCTCGGTGACGGCGGTGACCGATGAAAACGGAAATGCTTCTGTGGTGCTGGACGGCGATCAGACCTACCGTATGGTCGTGGTCAAGCAGAACAGCGAGTATCAGGCGGAGGAACGGGAGCTTTATGTGGAGCCGCCGACGGATGATCCGGAGCCCCAGAAGGAGGATGTTGCTTTAAGCCGCGTCCATTTTCTGGTGGGAGAGCTGACCGCGAAGGAGCTTTCGGCGGAAGAGATCGCGGATGCCGGCATCGATACGGAGGATCCCATGAACCGGGAGGTCACAGAGTTTACGCTGGTGCTGGTCTATCAGAAAGAAGAACCTGTCACCCTGCCCATCACCTATTATGTGAACGGCGCGGGCGGCATCGTGGAGGGCGCCGGCTCCGGCTGGACAGCCACCGACGGCCCGGGCTCCGGATTTGCCGGGAGCGTTTCTTCCGGCGGAAAGAAAAGCGCCTATTATGTGGCGGGAGTCGCGAAGGATGCTCACGATACGACTTATGTAATGGTGGTGAACGGCGGGATCAGCTGGCTCAAGCAGATGTTCGAGGTCTCGCTGGTGGTCGTCAATACTTCGGAGGAGGACTGGGTTGAGGGCGCCTCCGCGACTCTGAATCTGCCGGAGGGCATGTCCCTGGCCGGCATGACGGAGGAAGCGGGAGAGCAGACCATGTCCATTGCTCTCGACAGGCTCGGGCCGGGCGAGCAGAAAAACGCCACCTGGTATGTGCGCGGGGACGAGCCGGGCAGTTATGACCTGAGCGCCGACGTGACCGGGACTTATTATCCGGAACCGGCGGAGAATTTCCGGGTGCGCTTTGCCACAGCGCAGCCGGTGGAGGTCGTGGATACTTCAGACGCCCTGTCTCTCCATGTGGGGAATATTCCGAGACACGCGGCCAACGGACAGGCTTATCCGTTGACCTTTACTCTGACCAACAATTCGGACAGAACGCTGAACTATGTCAACCTGTCCTTAAAATCGGACCATCTGGACAAAACCTTTGAGGTTACAACGCTGGAGCCCGGGCAGAGCGAGACCTTTGAATACAATCTTGTGATCCTGGCCGAAGGCGAGGAGCTCGATACAGAGCTGAAGCTCAGGGACGTCATTTATGTGTGCGGCGGACGGATCCCGATCACCTTCAGCTACAGTCCGGAAGCTTATGACGTGCTTCAGCATGAGATGAGTCTTTATACCGATGAGGAGGAACCGGTCAAGGTAGAACGCTTCCGTTACAGCATGGGAAGTTATTCCTTTGAAACCAGGGATGAAACCAGCACAGGCTATGATCATCTGTATCTTCGTTCCCAGGTGACAAACCCCATCCCTGAGGGCGGGGTCGGCTCGAGGGCGGAAAACGTATCTGTGAAGATTACGGCTCCGGAGGGATTCAGCTTCCGGGAATATGAGATCGTGACGGAATATGAATACACGATTGATGCCATTGAGATCGGGGCTTCCAGTCCGGTCCGTGAAATCGATCTTTATCCGATCTACCATGCGGAGGGAGATCTGCCGGAAGAAGCAGAATTTTCGTATCAGATCCGGGCCGACAGAAGACAGGAGCTGGCAGATACTTATGCGGTGCCTGTGGAGATCAATCCGGATATGGGCAGGATCCCTTACCGCGCCACGGCGGCGGTATCCTCCCGTGTCACCTCAGAGGCTGTGTGGGGACAGGATGATCTGGGGTATTATCCCAATCAGTTCGCGGAGAGCTTCGCAGAGTCTTCCACTTCCTACCGCAGGGGCATCGCGGCGCTTTCTCTTTACCTGAGTTCTTCTGTGTACCGCTATGACGATATCAGAGAAGCGCTTTTGAATCTGGGATTTTTCGATATTCAGGGATACGCGTTCAATCCGGCTGATACGGACGAGGTTCAGGAGACCCTGGATCAGGACAGCGTCGCGAATGTGGTCGCGTCGAAGAAACTCATCATAGACGGAGAGGTATGCGTCCTTGTCGCGGTCATCGTGAGAGGCACGGTAGGACAGGAATGGTACGGGAATTTCAATGTGGGAACCGGAAGCGAGCACGCAAGCTTCTATCAGTCCTGTCTGGATGTGGAGGAACGGCTTGCCGGATATATGAGCGAGGCCGGGATACCGAGGGAGAAAACAAAGCTTCTGGTTACCGGCCACAGCAGAGGCGCGGCGGCGGCGAATCTTCTGGCGGCAGAGCTTGACGGATCGCTCACATACGCGGATCAGGAAGATATTTATGTCTATACCTACGCGACGCCGAATGTGACCAGAAAGAGCGGCACAGATTCCTCCGCTTATGATAATATTTTCAATATCATCAATCCGAAGGATCTGGTCGCCTGTGTTCCCCTTCCTGAATGGGGATATGGAAAATACGGGATCACGCTTTCCTTCCCGGAGGAAGGCACGTCGGAATATCATGAGAATATTTCGGGCGCGCGGCAGGTATTTGCCGCGATCACGGGCGTGACCCAGGCAACGGCCTATGGCTTGAGCATACCGGGAAATGTGGACGCCGTGCGCGGAATCCTTTCTGAGCTGGCGCCGACTGTGGAAGATTATGAAAACAGACAGCTGGTGAAGGTGGAAGTATCAGATCTGTTCAAAACCATACTGAGCTGGCAGCTGGCATCGGTATCCAACCCTGTGTTCGGGGGCATCCTGAGCGGCATGACGCCGCTGTATAAGGCGTGTTATGAGAGGCTGGCAGGGATTGTGGACCAGATAGACGGAGCAACGGTCACGCCCCATGATGTCGGGAACGCGGTCGCCGCGGCGACGCTGAGCATTCCCGCCCAGATCCAGCGTCCGGTTTCCTTTTCCCATGCGGTGGAAACCTATATCAGCTGGCTGCATACAGTGGATCCGGAACCGGTCCGCAGCATGAAGAACGGCAGGCTGATCACTGCGAATTGTCCGGTGGATCTGGAAATCTATGACGCCGAAGGGAATCTGGCAGGGCGCGTGACAGATGGAAGGCCGGATCTGACCATAGAGAACCGGGTATCGGCTGTCGTGACAGCGGATTCAAAGTCTGTATGGCTGCCCGGCGAAGATCCGTATTCGATTGTGTTCACCGGGACCGGCGAGGGCGTTATGACCTATACAGTGGCGGAATATGATGAAACAGGAACCCGCGTAAGGCAGATGGTCTTCAGGAATATTCCTCTGACAGAGGGCTGCAGATATACGGAAACCCTGGGCGGAGCCGCGGGCGCCCCGGCGGAAGATTATGCGCTTCGCGCGCCGGAGGGAACGCTCTGGCTGCCCGATGCCGATCTGAAGGGAGAAGCGCTGGAGGGGCTGGATATTCAGGTGCGGATCACAGGGCAGGGGGATGTTTCCGGTTCCGGATCCTGTGCGGAGGGGGACTATGTGACTCTGACGGCACTGGCAGTGCCGGGGTATCGGTTCGAGGGCTGGTACATAGACGGACAACTGGTCAGTGAGGCACAGGAATATGCCTTCGTGGCGGCCGGAAATCTCCTTCTGGAGGCGCGGTTCACGTCGCCGCTGACCATTCCGGATCCAGACGAGGTGTACCATGAAGGCATGACGCTGGGAGATATCGCGCTGCCGGACGGCTGGGAATGGCTGCTGCCGGAGACAGAGCTGATTTCCGGGGAAAACGGGCATCTGGCAATCTATACGCCGTCTGTCGGGGAAGTGTCTGTCTGTGAGAGCCTGGCCGGATGGGACAGCGGGACGGGGACAGTAACGGCGCTGATTCCCGTGACTCTGACGGAACGTCTCCCCTTCCCCTTCAAAGATGTGGCGGAGAATGACTGGTATTATGATGCAGTGGACTATGTTTACCAGAGGAACATCATGACCGGGATGGGAACGGACCGGACGTTTTTCGCTCCGCTGGATATCCTCTGCCGGGCCCAGTTTGTCACAGTGCTCTGGCGGATGGAGGGGGAACAGGAAGCTGAGATGCCCAGCGTGTTCCCGGACGTGCGGGACAGCGACTGGTACGCGGACGCGGTCATATGGGCCAATGAGAACCGGATTGCCACGGGCTATTCCAACGGATATTTCGGCCCCGCGGACAATATCACCCGCGAGCAGATGGCGGTGATGATGCAGCGCTACGCGAGATATCTGGGCTATGCCGCGGACGCGCAGACTGACATAAGCGGCTATGAGGATGCCGGAAAGGTCAGCGAGTTTGCGGAGGAGGCCATGCAGTGGGCAGTGGCCGAGGGGATCATAAGCGGCAAATACAACCAGACGCAGCTGGATCCCCAGGGAAACACAAGCCGGGCGGAATGCGCGGTGATCATCATGAGATTTATGCAAACATACGGACTGTAAGGGAACGCAGGTTCCTATGAAACAAAGGAACGGGTCCGGTTTTCAGGCGGGTTTCCGCCCGGAGACCGGACCTTTGCCGTGGGATGAGCCGCGGGAACCACGGAATGAATCCTACAATCCTTGCATTTACAGGCGATCTGTAGTAGAATGATAACCAACTATTGGCATTGACAGGGGAGAAGTGCGCCCTGGCTGAGAAGGCGCGGAAAGGGATATCCAATGAAGAGATATGACTATGTGATTGTAGGCGGCGGCCTCTTCGGGGGCGTGATGGCATGGTATGCCAGGAAGAACGGAAAAACCTGTCTTGTGGTCGAAAAGCGGGATCAGCTGGGCGGAAATCTTTACTGTGAGGAGATAGAGGGCATTCCGGTCCACCGGTACGGCGCCCATATTTTTCATACTTCCAATAAGACTGTGTGGGATTTCGTGAACAGTCTGGCGGAGTTCAACCGCTACACCAACTGTCCGGTGGCCAACTACAAAGGGCAGATGTACAACATGCCCTTTAATATGAACACCTTCAGCAGGCTGTGGGGCGTCTGCACGCCTGAGGAGGCCAGACAGAAGATCGAGGAGCAGCGGGCGGGCATTGCCGGCGAGCCGAGAAATCTGGAGGAGCAGGCCATTTCCCTGGTGGGACGGGATATTTATGAGAAGCTGATCAAAGGATATACGGAGAAGCAGTGGGGGAGAGACTGTAAGGATCTGCCCAGCTTCATTATCAGGCGGCTGCCGGTCCGCTATACTTATGACAACAATTATTTCAACGACCGGTATCAGGGGATCCCTGTGGGCGGCTACAACGGCCTGATCGGGAAGCTGTTTGAGGGCTGCGATGTGCGCTGCGGGACAGATTATCTGGCGGATAAGGAAACGTATGATGCCATGGGAGAACGGATCATTTATACGGGAACCATCGACGCCTATTTCGGCTACTGCTTCGGGAAGCTGGAGTACAGGAGCCTGAGGTTTGAGGATGATCTGTACGACACGGATAATTATCAGGGCGTAGCAGTGGTGAACCATACAGCGAGAGAGGTGCCTTACACCAGGACCATCGAGCACAAGCACTTCGACTGCACCAGGGATTACAAGGAGACACCCAGGACTGTGGTGACCAGAGAATATCCGGTGACCTGGGAGGAAGGCATGGAGCCTTATTATCCGGTCAACGATGAAAAGAACCAGGCTCTGTACCGGCAGTACGCGGCGCTGGCTGAAAAAGAAGAGCGCGTTCTGTTCGGAGGGCGGCTGGCCGAATATAAATATTATGATATGGATAAGGTGATCGAATCGGCCATGAAAGCGGCCGGACAGGAATTTGGGAGGTAATTATGCAGGCAGTCATACTGGCGGCGGGAATGGGAAAGCGGCTGAAGGAGCTTACAAAGAACGCGACAAAGTGCATGGTGCGGGTCAACGGCGAGACACTGATCGAACGGGCGCTGAAGAGCCTGGACAAACTGGGGCTTTCCCGGATCGTCATTGTGATCGGCTATGAAGGGCAGAAGCTGAAGGACTTTATCGGGACCCTGCCTGTGAAAACGCCGGTCGTCTATATCGACAATCAGATTTACTACAAGACCAACAACATCTATTCCCTTTATATGGCGAAGGATTATCTGGTGCGGGAGGATACCCTGCTCCTGGAATCCGACCTGATCTTTGAAGAGGCGGTCCTGAAAAAGCTGGTGGAGAATCCCTATCCCAGCCTGGCCCTGGTGGCAAAGTATGAAAGCTGGATGGACGGAACCGTGGCGGTGCTGGATGAAGAGGACAATATCCTGGACTTCATCGGCAAAAAGAATTTCCGGTTCGCGGACCGGGACAAATATTATAAGACGGTCAATATTTATAAATTCAGCAGGGAATTTTCCGCGACCCATTATGTGCCGTTCCTGGAAGCCTACTGCAAGGCGCTGGGGAACAATGAATATTATGAGCAGGTGCTCAAGGTGATCTCGATCCTGGACAGGCCGCTGATCAAGGCTCTGCGGCTGGAAGGCGAGGTCTGGTATGAGATCGACGACGAGCAGGATCTGGATATTGCCGAGTCCCTGTTTGCGGAGGGAGAGGAAAAGCTCCGGAAGATCTCGTCCCGGTACGGCGGCTACTGGCGATATCCCCATCTGAAGGATTTCTGCTATCTGGTCAATCCTTTCTATCCGGGAGAAAAGCTGATCGAGGAGCTCAAGGCCAGCTTTACGGAGCTGCTGGTCAATTATCCCTCAGGCATGGCGGTCAACAGCCTGGTGGCGGCCAAATATTTCGGACTGAAGAGAGAGCAGGTCTGCGTGGGAAACGGGGCGGCTGAGCTGATCAAGCTGCTGACAGAGATGATTCCGGGCAGGATGGGCTGTGTTTATCCGACCTTTGAGGAATATCCCAACCGGAAAAAGGAGGAGCTGGAGCCCTTCATGGCCCAGGCACCCGATTTTTCCTATACGGCGGACGGCCTGATGGAGTATTTTGAGAGCAGAGATATTTCCATGCTGGTGCTGGTCAATCCGGACAATCCTTCCGGAAACTTTATTTCCAGGGACGATGTGCTGCGGATGGCGGAATGGGCAGGGAAGAAGGGCATTTGGCTTGTGGCGGACGAGTCCTTTGTGGATTTTGCCGACGGGGATATGGAAGACAATACCCTCCTTCACAGGGAGATTCTGGACGCGCACCCGTCACTTCTCGTGGTAAAGAGTATTTCCAAATCCTACGGCGTGCCGGGGCTCAGGCTGGGTATCATTGCCGGAAGCGATACAGATTTTATCGGGAAAATGAAAAAGCAGGCCGCTATCTGGAACATCAATTCCTTTGGTGAATATTACATGCAGATCGCAGAAAAATATAAAGGCGATTACCGGACGGCCATGGAGCGCTTCAAAGAGGTGCGCAGAGCGTATGTGCAGATGCTTTCCGGCGTGTCCCATCTCCGGGTCATTCCCAGCCAGGCCAATTATGTGCTGTGCGAGCTTCTGGACGGAAAAGAGAGCCGTGACCTGACAGTACGCCTTCTGGACCGGTATCAGCTGCTGATCAAAGACCTGTCTTCCAAGAAGGGGCTGGAAGGCGGTCAGTATATCCGTCTGGCGGTGAAGCGCCCGGAGGAGAATGAAATGATGGTGCAGGCTCTGAAGAAGGAGCTTTCGTAAGGAGCGGAAACGATGTTTAAGGAATACGACGAGGAGACCCTGAAAAAGCTGCAGAGAACCGAACTGGAGATTCTGAAGGATTTCCTCTGGATCTGTGAACAATATGATCTGACTTATTTTTCTTTCGCGGGCACTGCCATCGGCGCGCTGCGCCATAAGGGCTTTATTCCATGGGACGATGACATTGATGTCTGCCTTCCCAGAAAGGATTATGAAGCCTTTATCCGGGCGGCAAAGAAAGAATTTCCTGATAAATATACGGTGATGAACGCGGAGGAAAATGAAAATTATCCGCTGACTACCACCAGATGGATGCTGAAGGGGACCAGCTTCCGGGAGGAGGCGCTTAAGGATATTGACTGCGAGCTTGGCGTCTTTCTGGATATCTATCCCTTTGACAATGTCTCTGATGATGAGAAGGAGTATAAAAAACAGGCATGGGACGCCTGGTTCTGGAGCAAGATCCTGATCCTGCGCTGTATCAGGGAGCCTGTGATCCTGGGAACGGGATTCCGGGTGTCAGCCGTGAAGGCCGCGTGCAGGGCGGGGCACTGGTTCCTGAAGACATTTGGATTTTCAAAAAAGAAAATTTACCGGAAATGCAAAGCGGCCATGACCCGCTGCAACGACCGGGAGACGAGACGCCTGAGCTATCTGTGCGATACGGACCGGTTCTGGAATACCATTGACAAACAGGATCTGTATCCGCTCAGGAAGGAGCCCTTTGAGGATGTATATTTGAATTTTCCGGCCAATATTGAAAAGATGCTTTCCCAGATGCATCCGGATTTTATGACGCTTCCGCCGGTGGAAAAACGGAAGAACCATTATCCGTACCAGCTGGATCTGGGGCAATATGGGAGAGATTAGGATCAGATGAAAAAATGGAAAGCTCTGATCCTCGGAAACGGGGAAAATCAGGGAAAGAAAAATGTATTTTGGAACATGGTGGGAAGCCTTCTGTTCGCTCTGGCGAGTATTGTGCTCTTCGCGGCGGCGACCCGGGCGACGGGAGAGTATTACGGCGGGATTTTTTCCATTGCCTTTACCACCGGCCAGCAGCTTCTGACCATCGGCTATTATGAGGTGCGCCCCTTTCAGGTGACGGATGTGAGCGGCCAGTATTCCTTCCCGGAATATCTGTCGGCCAGGGCGGTCACCAGCGCGGCCATGGCCGTCGCCGGTATTGTCTATGTGCTGGTCACGGGGCCTGATTTTGTAAAAGGGACCGTGATCCTTCTCATGTGCCTTTACAAAATGGTGGACGGCATCGCCGATGTGTTTGAGGGAGAGTTCCACAGAAGAGGACGTCTGGATATTGCGGGAAAGTCCATGGCTTTCCGGACGGCATTTTCCGGCGGCGTTTTTATTTTGACGGTGATCCTGTCGCGGGATATTGTCATTGCCAGCGCGGCGGCGGTGGCGGCGGCGGTGTTCGCCTTCGCGGTGTTCGACCTGGTCCTGATCGGGGAGTTTGAGCCGCTTCAGTTTTCCAGGACCTGGAACCGGGTGCTCAGCCTTCTGAAGGACTGCTTTTTTCTTTTCGTTGGGAGCTTTCTGTATCTTTATATCTGCAACGCCTCCAAATATGCCATCGACGCGCATATGACGGCGGAGGCGGTCACTTATTACACGGATATTTATCTGCCTACTTCGACGATCAATCTGCTTTCCGGCTTTATTTTCAAACCGCTTCTGACGGTTATGGGGATCAGCTATGAAACGGGAGAGTGGAAGCGGTTCCGGTCGATCGTGGGCAGGCTGCTCATAGGGATCGTGGGACTGACGGCGGTCTGCTGTCTGGGAGCCTTCCTCCTTGGCGTGCCGGTCCTGTCCTTTATTTTCGGCCAGGATCTCGCACCCTACAGAATGGCTCTGGTGATCCTGATCCTCGGAGGCGGATTCAACGCGGCGGCCATGCTGCTGTACTACGCGCTGACGACCATGCGCAGGCAGCGCCAGATCCTGTTCTGCTATGGAGCGGCGTTCCTTGCGGCCCTGGCTGTGCCGTCCATTCTGGTGAAACAGTTCGGAATCAATGGCGGCGCGCTGGGATATACGCTGGTCATGGGACTTCTGGTGGTCCTGTTCTTCATAAGCGCTTGGAGGCAGTACAGGAAAGCGGCTGCCGGTTCGGAGGTGTAAAATGACAGAAGAAAACGGAGAAAACACAGACAGGATCAATATACTGGTGCCGGTTTACCGGCCGGATGAGAAACTTGCCGGACTCATTTATATGATGAACAGGCAGAGCCTGAAGCCGGACAAGATGGTCTTTATGGTGACGGTGGACGCGGATTCCACAGAGGAGGACCAGGCCCGGGCGCTTTCCGGCACGGTCCGCGGAAGTGATATTCCCATTGAGTGCCGGTTTGTCAGAAAGGCTGAATTTGACCACGGAGGCACAAGAAACCGGGGAATGGAATACTGTGACGGACAGATCGTCATCTGCATGACTCAGGACGCGGTGCCGGAGGATGATCACATGGTAGAGGAACTGACGCTTCCCTTCCGGGGAGAGTTCTGCGGTGCGTCGGGGGGCGTGGCGGAGGGACGGGAGATCATTGTTTCCTATGCCCGTCAGATGCCCGCGAAGGACTGCAGGCCGGTGGAGCGGTTTACAAGGAATTTCAATTATCCTCCGGTGAGCAGGATCAAGACGGAGGAGGATCTGAAAACGCTGGGCATCAAGACCTTTTTCGCTTCCAATGTATGCGCGGCTTATAAAAAGGATCTGTTTCTCGCCCGCGGCGGTTTTCCGGAACAAACCATTTTCAATGAAGATATGATCTTCGCGGGAAGGGCGGTCAGGGCCGGCTACGCGGTGGCCTACGCGGCCGGCGCCAGAGTCATCCATTCCCACAACCTGCCTTTCCGGGAGCAGTTCAAACGGAATTTTGACCTGGCTGTGTCTCAGGCGGATTTTCCCGATGTGTTCGAGGGCGTTCCCTCCGAGGGCGAGGGGATCCGGCTGGTGAAAAGCACCATGAGATATCTGGCTTCTCAGGGAAAGATTCATCTGATTCCCGGCCTGATCTGGGGATCGGCCTGCAAATACGCCGGCTATTTTCTGGGAAAGCGGTACCGGAAGCTTCCGAAAAAGCTGGTGCGGGCATTCAGCCTGAATAAATATTATTGGAGGAACAGGTGATGGCAGAGGTTCTGGTCGTGATACCGGCCTATAATGAGGAACTGAATATCGAGCGGGTGGTGGATAATCTGATCCGGAATTATCCCCAGTTTGACTATGTGGTGGTCAATGACGGATCCAGAGACAAAACGGCGGAAATCTGCCGCAGGAAGGGGTATCATCTTCTGGATCTTCCGGTGAACCTGGGACTGGCCGGCGGTTTTCAGGCGGGACTGAAATACGCGTACCGCCATCATTATTCCTATGCCATCCAGTTTGACGGAGACGGCCAGCACCGTCCGGAATTTATCCAGGCCATGCGGGACAAAATGGAAGAAGGATATGATATCGTGATCGGCTCCCGCTTTGTGACGGAGAAAAAGCCCCGGACTCTGCGGATGCTGGGAAGCAATCTGATTTCCGCGGCGATCCGTCTGACGACAGGGGTGAGGATCAAGGATCCCACTTCCGGTATGCGCATGTTCAGTCGTAAAATGGTGGAGGAATTTGCCCTGAGCTTAAACTACGGCCCTGAGCCGGATACGGTTTCCTATCTTCTCAAACAGGGAGCAAAGGTGGCGGAGGTGCAGGTCAGGATGGATGAGCGGATTGCCGGGGAGAGTTATCTGAATCCGGTCAATGCCATGAAATATATGAGCAAGATGCTGTTTTCCATTCTGTTTATTCAGAATTTCAGAAAACGGGACAAACGGTACCGCAAGAAGGAGGGAGGAAAGCAGTCATGACAATGGTGCTTCGGGTGGTTCTGATCGTGATGTCGGTCCTGGTTCTGGTGGTGATGTTCCGGAAGATACGTCAGGCGAAGGCTAGGATCGAGGATTCTATGTTCTGGGTGTTTTTTGCCCTGCTGCTGGTGCTGTTCAGTGTGTTTCCGGGGGCGGCCGACTGGCTGTCCGGTCTGGTGGGCACCATGTCCACCGCCAATTTTATCTTTCTCCTGATGATCTTCCTTCTGCTGGTGAAGAGCTTTTCCATGTCTCTGCGGATTTCCCAGCTGGAAACAAGACTGAAGGATCTGGTGCAGAGAATTGCTCTGGACAACAATGACCGAGAGGAAGAAAAGGAGGAGAAGGACTCATGAATCCGCTGGTGAGTGTATGTATTCCCGCTTACAACAGCGCGGTTTACATCGAAAAAACCATGGAGTCGGTGCTGGCTCAGAAGTATGAGCACCTGGAGCTGGTGGTGGTGGACGACTGCTCCAGGGATGAGACGGTGAAGATCGTGGAGCGGATCCGGGAGAGAGACAGCCGGGTGCGCCTGGTGCGGAATGAAACGAATCTGGGGATGACTGGAAACTGGAATAAATGTCTTGAAGAGGCCAGGGGCGAGTATATCAAGCTGATCTGTGCTGACGACATTCTGTATCCGGACAGCATCGAAAAGGAGCTGGCGGCGCTTCTGGAGCATCCGGAAGTGGCCATTGCCATGAGCGATACGGCGCTTATCGATGAAAATGGAGTGCGGACAGGATGCTTCCGGCGCTATCCCAGATCAGGCGTTCTGGACGGAAAAAAGGTGGCCAAACGGGCCCTGATCTTCAAAAGCTTTTTCGGAGCGCCCTGCAATACGCTCTTTCCCCGGAAAAGCTATGAGCGGGTGGGCGGCTTTGACCCGGAATTTCCTTATATCCTGGACTTCGATATGTGGCTCCGGATGGCCTGTCTCGGAAAGATCTATGTGATCCATGAGGAGCTGAACGGCTTCCGGGTCCGCAATGATTCCAACACGGGCAATCTGATCAATGACGACAGAAAGACCTACAATGAGGAGCACAGAAAGCTTCTGAAAAAACACAATGCTTTGGGGGAGGTGCATCTGAACCGGTTTGAGCTCTGGGTGAGTATGATGATACGGCACTGGAGGAATGAACTGATTCAGATTTATCTGAAGATCAACGCGAAGAAAAAGTGAGTTTGTTTATGGAAGAGAAAAAAAACTGGATCAAAAGCAGAAAAGAAAAGAAACCGGCGGGCGGCGGCAGCAAAAAGCGCGCCGGGAAGAAGGAGGGCCTGGCCTGGTGGCAGAAGCTGCTGGCGGGACTGGCTGTCACTGTGGCGGCTGTGCTGCTGGTGGAATTATTTGCCAACCTGGACTGCCTGCGTCTGTCTCCGGAGGAGCGGGGGCAGCGGCAGATCAGCAGTGAAGATATCACGGCGACCGGATATGAGGTCACAGATCAGGGATATGTCTATAATGGAGAGAGCGGCCTGCTCCGGATCGACCTGGGCGGCCGATATGTGGACAAGCTGATCTATACTTATGATTATGACGGCCTGCTGGATATGCATGTGACGGTCCAGTACGTCAATGATTTTGACAAATCAGAGCAGAAGGTCTTTTACGACCGGAACAGCGCCGTCCTCGGCAGATCAGTGATGAACATCGGCAAACGGGTGGAATGGATCGAGCTCTATACGGATACCAATCTTCTTCTGGAAACAGGGGTAGAATATATGGACCTGGAATCCCTTCCGCTGACCATTACCGGATTCTCTGTGGAGAATGCGTTCCACTGGAATCCGGTGAGAATGCTGTTTGTGTTCGCGGCGGGCGCGGCGATCACAGCGGTCATCATCTGGCGGGACTTGTTTGGAAAGAAGCTGGAGTACGCGTTTCTGCTGGTCAGTCTGGCGGGGGGGATCGTATTCCTCGCCTGCATGCCGGCTTCCAAAGTGGGATGGGATGAGGAAATCCATTTTATGCGCGCCTATTATCTTTCCCTCTATCCCGGCGGAGAGGAAACATCGGCAGAATTCCCGGAGCTTTTTACGGCGGGGATCAAAACCTGGCCTCTGAACCTGCCCCAGTCTGCCGAGGAAAAGGAAGAGATGCAGGCATATTTTGACGAGAACTGCTCGTCCGGGGGCGAGGGCGCGGTGGTGCAGAGCGACGGTGTGGGCATTTATACCACCGGATATGTGGTGCAGGCGCTGTTCCTGAAAGTGGGAAGACTGCTTCACATGCCGTTTTCCATGCTGTATCAGTTCGGAAGGCTTGGCGGGCTTCTCCTTTACAGCCTGATGATGGCGCTGGCCATCCGGATCCTGCCGGCGGGCAAGCGGATTCTCATGGCGGCCGGACTGATGCCGACGCCCATCTTTATTGCCTGCTGTTATTCCTATGATTCTGTGGTGACAGCGTTTATCTCAGTGGGGCTGGCGCTGATCCTGCGGCAGGTGATGGAAAAGGAGCGGAAGTTCTCCTGGAAGGAATATCTGGCGGCCCTTGCCTGCCTGATCTGGGGAATCCTGCCGAAGGCAGTCTACGCGCCGCTGGTGCTGACGGCATTCCTGATCCCGGCCTCCAAATTTGAAGAGAACCGGAAGGGCAAATGGATGATGCGGGCCGGAGCGGCAGTGGTTTTCCTGGCGCTCATGTCCACCTTTGTGCTTCCGAGCCTTCTTTCGCCGGGCAGCTTCGGAGATACGAGGGGCGGCGATGTGAATGTGATGGAACAGATGATGAACGTTCTGACCCAGCCCTTTGCCTATATCAAAGTGCTGGCCTCCAGCATATGGAAAACCCTGCCCTCCTTCCTGTTTGGAGAAGATGCCTTCCGCATGCTGGGCCACTGGGGGCTTGCCGGTTTCGGTACTGTGACTATGATGTATTTTGCCGCGGTGGTCCTGACGGACGGATCCGGCATTGTAAGACCGGTGCTCGGAAAATGGCAGAAAGTGATCCTGGCAGTCTTTACGGCGGGAACCATTGTACTGGTCTGGACTGCGTTCTATCTGACTTATACAGAGCCGGGCAGCAGCTGCATCCAGGGCGTTCAGGGACGGTATTTCCTGCCGGTCCTGCTGCCGCTCTGCCTGCTGGCAGGGAACAGAAGGATCGGACTGAGGATCACCGACAGGGCTCAGAATCTGTGCATCATCGGCATGTCCGGATTCCTGCTGTTCGCCATGGTGTGGTCAAAAATTCTGGTATAGAATTTCTGATATGGAAGATTCTGATAACAGAAGGATAAGAATTCCGGAAAAGAAAGGAAATAGCTGTGATTAAGGAAAAACATGCATTGGACCAGGTACTCTGCGGGATCAGAGACCACCGCGTTATGATGAGCTTCAGAGGCTGGTGTGTGATGGACGGGACAGATGAGTATGAGCTGTCTGTCTTTGTGGATGAGAAGCGGATCCCGCTGAAATATGAGGCCAGGTCTCTGAGAAAGGACGTGGGGGAGGCATTTGCCTCCGAGGGTGCCATTGAGGAGACAAGAGGGATCGGTTTTATGGCATTCGCGGAACTGCCTGAGGACGGGCTGACGGGGACGCTCTCGCTGACGGCCGAGCAGAATGGGAGAAAGCTGGTTCTTGGCAGCTACAGTCCGGAAGAGGTCCGGAAGCTGGCTGAGACAAATGGGATGGCGTACGCCATTGACAGAATGGATATGGATGAAAACCGGATGATCATTTCCGGATGGGTCATTTCCCTGACAGGAAGCGAACTTTCGTACACGCTGTTCGGCAGTGACGGAACGGCGATTCCCATGAAGCTGAAAAAGACGGCACGTCCGGATATCAACCGTTCTTTTCTGGGAGAGCCTTACCGGTGCATGGCCGGATTCAGCATTGAATTTGAGGGGAAAAAGAATGGTCTGTATACCCTGGAAGCGGGAGACGGAGAGCATCAGATCCGGATTCCCGTATCGGGAAAGGAAATCGCAAAAGCGGCCCAGAAGAAGCAGAGAAAGTATCAGAGCGCGGGAGAGATCATCCGGAGCACCGGATGGAAAGATGTGGGGTCTGATTTAAAGACCCTGTTCCGGAAGGGGCCTTCCGCTCTGAAGGAGGTCTGGGCAGAGCGGTACACCAATGAATTCCATCAGTATGAACGGTGGTTCCGCGCTCAGGCGCCGGGGGAGGAGACGCTCCGGGCCCAGCGGGAAGAACGATTTCCGCGTATGCCCAAAATCAGCATCATTGTACCGGCCTACCATACGCCGGAACTGTTCCTGAAGCAGATGGTGGACTCTGTGCGCAGTCAGTCCTATGAGAACTGGGAGCTGTGCATCGCCGACGGAGGAGCGGATGATCCGGCGGTCGGCCGGTTCCTGGAACCGCTTCTGAAGGAGGATCCCAGGATCCGTTACCGGAAGCTGGAAGAAAACAAAGGCATTTCCGGCAACACCAATGAGGCGGCGGCCATGGCGGAGGGCGATTTCCTGGCGCTTCTGGATCACGATGATGTGCTGACGCCCGACGCCCTGTATGAGGTGGTCCGGGCCGCCAATCAGAATCCGGACGCGGACGTGTTCTATACGGATGAGGACAAGACCTCCAGGGATCTGAGCACCTTTTATGATCCCCATTTCAAGTCGGATTTCAACCGGGATCTGCTGCGGTCCAACAATTATATCTGTCATTTCTTTGTCGCTTCCATGGAAGTGGTAAAGAAGGCGGGCTTTTTCGATCCGGAGTATGACGGATCCCAGGATTACGATTTTATCCTCCGGTGCACGGAGGCGGCAAAGCAGGTGGTGCACATCCCGAAGATCCTCTATCACTGGCGGGTGCACAACGCTTCCACCGCGGCTGATTCGGAGAATAAGATGTACTGCTTTGAGGCCGGGAGAAAGGCGGTGGCCGCGCATCTCGGCCGGTGCGGACTGGAGGCGGAGGTGGCGATGTTCCCGGAGCATCTGGGATATTACCAGGTTCATTACAGACTGACCGGGCAGCCCTTTGTTTCGATCATCATTCCCAATAAGGATGAGAAGGAGAGCCTGGAGACCTGCATCCGTTCGATCCGTGACAAGACAGAGTATGAAAATTATGAAATCATCATTGTGGAGAACAACAGCACCACAGAGGAGATTTTTGAATATTACAGGGAGCTTTCCCGGGACGAGAAGATCCGGGTGCTGTACTGGAAGGAAGGCTTCAATTATTCCGCTCTCAATAATTTCGGTGTGCGGGAGAGCAGAGGGGACTATCTTCTGTTCCTCAACAACGACACAGAGGTGCTTTCCGGCGACTGGCTGACGGTGATGACGGCCGACTGCCAGAGGGAAAATATCGGAATGGTGGGCGTGAAGCTGTGCTATCCCGACATGACCCTCCAGCACTGCGGCGTCATGCTGGGGCTGGGCGGAGTGGCAGGCCATATTTTTACCAGCTATCCGGGCGAATATATGGGCTGTTTCGGAAGAGCGCAGCTGCAGCAGGATGTGAGCGCGGTGACCGCGGCCTGCATGATGGTGCGCCGCAGCGTCTATGAAGAAGTCGGGGGATTCGAGGAAGCCCTGGCGGTGGCCTTCAACGACGTGGACTTTTGTCTGAAGGTGCGGGAAAAAGGATATGACATTCTGTATGAGCCGCTGGTCTGCCTGAAGCACTATGAGTCCAAAAGCCGCGGAAGGGAAGATACAGCTGAAAAGCAGCTCCGGTTCCAGAGCGAAGTGGATTATATGCAGGAAAAATGGAAAACCGTTCTGGAGAAGGGTGATCCGTACTACAGCAGAAATATGCTGATGGAGGGCTGAATATGGACAGACTGTATATCATCATTCCCTGTTACAATGAAGAAAAAGTACTTCCGATCACCAGCGGAATGTTCCTGGATAAGCTGAACCAGCTGGTGCGGGAGGGGAAAATCAGTGATGAGAGCCGGATCCTTTTTGTCAATGACGGCTCCAGGGACAGAACCTGGGACATCATCTGCGAACTGGCCGGACAGGATCCGCATTTTATCGGGATCAGCCAGAGCCGCAACAGGGGCCACCAGAACGCGGTCCTGGCAGGACTGATGGAGGCTAAGGACCGCTGCGAGATTACCATTTCGATTGACTGTGACGGACAGGATGACATCAATGCCATGGATGCCATGATAGACGAATACCACAACGGCTGTGAGATTGTCTATGGCGTCCGCAAGAAAAGAACGACAGATACCTGGTTCAAGCGGTCGACTGCGGAGGGATTTTATAAGCTTCTCAACTGGATGGGAGCCGAGGTAGTGTATAACCATGCGGACTACAGGCTTGTTTCTTCCAGAGTGCTGCAGGAATTCGCGAACTTTAAGGAGGTTAATATTTTTCTCCGTGGAATGATCCCGCTGGTGGGATTTAAGAGCACCAGCGTCTATTATGACAGGGCGGAACGGATCGCGGGCGAAAGTCATTATCCCCTGAAAAAAATGCTGGCCCTTGCCTTTGACGGAATCACAAGCCTGTCAGTCAAGCCCATACGGATGATCACCGCTTTTGGGATGCTTGTGGCGCTCCTGAGCTTTGTCGGAATTGTGTGGGCTGTGATCGGAAGCCTGATGGGAAATACGGTTTCCGGATGGGGCAGTACCGTTTGCATTGTCTGTTTTATGGGCGGAGTCCAGATGCTGTGTCTGGGGATCATAGGAGAATATGTGGGAAAAATATATCTGGAAACAAAAGCAAGGCCCAGATATATCATCAGTGAAAGAACCTGGGAAGAAGAAAAAAAGTCAGACAGAAATTGTAAACAATAAGTAAGCAGATGGGAAACCCGGTTGATAAACCGTTCAATAAATGCTATAATCTTGAAGTCTTAAAGGAGGAAATCAAATGGGAAAAATAAAAGTTACAACTTGTGATATTGAAGGTCTGTATGTGATCGAGCCGACGGTCTTTCCGGATTCCAGAGGCTATTTTATGGAAACCTATAATTACAATGATTTTAAGGAAGCCGGTCTTGACATGGTATTCGTGCAGGACAACCAGTCGATGTCTGTCCGGGGCGTTCTGAGAGGCCTGCATTTCCAGAAGCAGTTTCCTCAGGGCAAGCTTGTGCGGGTCGTGAGAGGAAAAGTGTTCGATGTGGCTGTGGATCTGCGCGCGGATTCAGCCACATATGGAAAGTGGTTCGGAGTGGAGCTGTCCGCGGAAAATAAAAAGCAGTTTTATATTTCTCCGGGCTTTGCCCACGGATTTCTGGTGCTCAGTGATGAGGCCGAGTTTGTATATAAATGTACAGACTTCTATCATCCGGGCGATGAAGGCGGCGTGGCGTGGAATGATCCGGATATCGGGGTGGAGTGGCCACTGGAGGACGGCGTGTCCCTGATCATTTCTGACAAAGATCAGAAGTGGAAGGGTCTGAAGGAAACATTTAAGTTTTAAAGGACGGCGATTCAGGAGAGAAAGGTTCATTGTCGATGAGTCAGAGAAAAATCAGTTCAAAAAAGATATGCGCGGTGATCCTGGCAGTATACGCGGTATGCGCGGTACTGTTTCTGGTGATCGCGAGAGATCAGATCATCTATACCTCCGATGAAACGTATCAGCTGGCTAACTCCGCGCAGAGAGACCTGGGAGAACTCACGGACGGGATGGAGATCCTCCAGACCTTCCGGAGCAAGCACAGATATCTGAAAAATGTGGAGGGATATTTTCTTACTTACGGGCGTGAGAACAGTGGAACAGTCCGCCTGGAAGTACTGGATATGGAAGACGGAAGCGTTCTGTCCGAAAGCTCGGCGGATCTGTCGCAGCTGGGGAACGGGGAATGGCAGACCTTCGCGCTGGATTCCCCCATTGATACCTGGGAGCTGAAGGACGGGATCGTGGGCCTCAGATTTATGTTTGAGGGATGCGAGGCAGGCAGCACGGTGACGATGACCGTGCAGGATATCCAGACTGACGGAGGAAGTCTGACGGTAAACGGCGAGGCAGTGGAGGGCAGCTCTCTGTGCGTCGGGGCCGTGCAGTACAATGATTCCGGCCATGCCGTCTGGTATCCCATCGCGCTGGGGATCGGACTTGCGGTCCTGCTTGTTTTCTGCGTCTGGAATATCCTGGCGGAGAAAAAGGGAAAGATGACCATCGGGCTCAGGTTCCTGTATATGCTGGAGCGCTACGACTTTCTGCTCCGGCAGCTGGTCTCCAGAGATTTTAAAACCAAGTACAAACGCTCCTTTTTCGGCGTGCTCTGGAGCCTTCTGAACCCGCTGCTGACCATGGGTGTGCAGTATGTGGTATATTCCAGGATCTTCCGGTTTGATATTCCGGCCTATCCGGTCTACCTGCTGACTGGCGTTGTGTTTTTTAACTTTTTCACGGATTCTACGACTCAGGCGATGAATGCCATCACGGGCAACGCGTCTCTGATCACCAAGGTATATGTGCCGAAATACATTTATCCTGTTTCAAAGGTGCTGTCCAGTTCGATCAACCTGTTTCTGTCGCTGATTCCGCTGTTTCTGGTGGCATGGCTTACCGGATGCGGGATATCATGGGCTTACCTCATGATTCCCTTCGGACTTGTATGCTTCCTGCTGTTTGTGACAGGCGTTTCCTTTTTCCTGTCCGCGGCGATGGTGTTTTTCCGGGATATTCAGTTTTTGTGGGGCGTGTTTACCATGCTCTGGATGTATGCGACTCCGATCATTTATCCTCTTTCTCTGCTGGAAGGAACCTTCCTTCTGCCGTTCCAGAGGGTAAATCCCATGTATTATTTTATGACCTTTTTCAGGACGATCATCATGGACGGAGTGTCTCCCGAGCCGACCCAGTATCTGATGTGTCTGCTGTCTGCCCTGATTGTGCTTCTTCTGGGCGGCCTGTTTTTCCGCAAGACACAGGATCAGTTTATTCTGCATATCTAAAGAGGTAAGCGAAAATGGTAATGATAAGAGTCAACGATGTGTCGATGCGGTTCCTGATGGCCAATGACAATATTACCAGCATTAAGGAATTCGTCACAGCGTTTTTGAAAAGGAAACTGAAGTTCAAAGAGTTCTGGGCGCTGGACCATGTGAGCTTTGAGGTGAACAAGGGCGAAGTGGTCGGGATCATCGGCCGGAACGGCGCGGGAAAAAGCACCACCCTGAAGATCATTTCCGGTATTCTGAAGCCCACCAGGGGAAATGTGGAGCGGTATGGGAATATTGTGCCCATGCTGGAGCTGGGATCCGGCTTTGATATGGATCTGAGCGGAAAAGAGAACATCTTTCTGAACGGCGCCATCCTGGGATACTCAAAAGAATTCCTGGAAAGCAAATATGATGAGATCCTGGCGTTTTCTGAGCTGGGAGATTTTATATACAGCCCGATCCGGAATTATTCTTCCGGTATGCTGATGAGGCTGGCGTTTTCCATCGCGACGGTGGTGGAGCCTGAGATCCTGATCGTGGATGAGATCCTGGCCGTGGGAGATGAAAATTTCCAGAAAAAGAGCAAGCAGAGGATGATGGAGCTGATGAGCGGCGGCACGACGGTGCTCTTTGTGTCTCACAGCATGTATCAGATCCGGGAAATGTGCGACAGGGTGGTCTGGCTGGAGGGCGGTACGGTGAAAATGTTCGGCCCGACGGCAGAGGTGTGCGACGCCTATGACATTTCCGGGACCGACCCCAGAAGGCAGTAGGGGATTTTAGAATTGAAACGGAATAGTAAAGGTAGTATAATGAGAATAATATAGTTTGTAAAACCAGAGATGACGAGGTGAAAAAATGCAGAAAAGAACGGTATTGGTAACGGGTGCGAATGGCTATATCGGACGTCATGTTGTGAAGGCACTTCTTGATATGGGAAACCGGGTAATTGCGGACGATCTGGTGCTGGACAACATTGATGACAGAGCAGAGAAAATTTCCGTTCCCATTTTTTCAGGCGATGAAGATATTTACGAGCAGCTGGGACGCCCGGATGTGGTGCTGCACATGGCGTGGAGAAACGGTTTTGTCCATAAGGCGGATTCTCATATCCTGGATCTGCCCGCCCACTATACATTTATCAGGAATCTTCTGAAGGGCGGCCTGCGCCATATCGCGGTCATGGGAACCATGCATGAGATCGGATACTGGGAAGGAGCCATTGACGAGAATACGCCGGCCAATCCCAGCTCTCTGTATGGAATTTCCAAAAACGCGCTCAGACAGATGACACTTTTAATGGCTCAGGAGTACGGTGCCGTATGCTACTGGCTGAGAGCCTACTATATTTGCGGAGATGATCTGAAGAGCCACTCCATTTTTACGACCATCAGCCAGAGAGAGCAGAATGGAGAGGCCACCTTCCCCTTTACAAGCGGAAAGAACCTGTATGATTTTATCGAAGTGGACGTGCTGGCGTCCCAGATCGCGCACGCGGTCAACCAGGACGAAGTGACTGGCATCATCAACTGCTGCACAGGCGTTCCGGTATCGCTGGCCGATAAGGTCGAGGAGTATATCCGGAAAAATGGTTATAAGATCAGACCGGAATACGGCGCTTATCCGGACAGGCCGTATGATTCGCCGGGGGTATGGGGGAATCCTGAAAAAATACAGAAAATAATGGGATCAGGCAGCGAAAGGATATGATATGAAGCTTTTACAGGGGACGAAAAACAGAGGAGTCATTTATTTTTTCTATGACGGAGACGGGATCGTGGACCGCTATGTGACCTGTATGCTCCGAGAAATGAAGAAATGTGTGAAAGATCTCTATGTGGTCATAAACGGCACGCTGACGGATGACAGCAGAGAGACGCTCCTCGGGCTGACCGACTGTGTGTGGGAAAGAGAAAACAAAGGACTGGATGTGGGCGCTTATCAGTACGCGCTGAAGAGGATCGGCTGGGAGAAGCTGGAAACCTACGATGAGGTGATCCTCATGAACCACACCATCATGGGGCCTGTTTTCCCTCTGCAGGAAATGTTTGACACGATGGCGGAGCGGGACCTGGATTTCTGGGGTTCCAATATTTTCTATCAGGTGGATTATGATCCTTACGGACTGATCGAATGCGGTTATATCAGAACACATCTGCAGTCTCATTTTATCGCGGCGAGACGGTCTCTGGTGAGCAGTGCCGATTACCATGATTACTGGGAAAATATGCCTGTAATGAACAACTATGCGGAATCGGTCGCTTATCATGAGACGTATTTTACGCATCATTTTTCTGAGCTGGGTTATCAATGGGCCGGATACGCTCATTTTGACGGACTGGATGAATACAGTGAATATCCGCTTTTAAAAGTGCCGGCGCTGCTCCTGGAGCGGACCAGATGTCCTTTTTTCAAGCGCCGGAGCTTTATGCACAATTATGACGATTTTCTGAATTCCACCGGAGGAGAGTCTACATCAGAGCTTCTGCGGTTCCTGGAAGAGAAAACCGGTTATGATACAGATCTGATCTGGGAAAATATTCTGCGGACTGCCAATCAGGCCGACATCAAAGCCTGCCTGAATCTGAATTTTACCGTGGCGTCGGACCATTCTTCGGATATGAAGGCCGTGATCGATGAAAAAAAGGTCGCGTTGATTTATCATTTTTATTATGAGGACTGTCTGGAGGAGCTTCTGCACTATGCGTCTTCCATGCCGGAAAACGCGGATATTTATCTGACTGTGGGAAATCCGGAGAAGGAAAAGCTTCTGGAAAAAGCCTTCGCCTCCTTCCCCAACCGGGTCAGGATCCTGCCGGTGGAAAACAGAGGGCGGGATGTGAGCGCGCTCCTGATCGGAGCCAGGGATGTGGTGTCCCAGTATGAATACGTCTGCTTCGCGCATGACAAAAAGGTGGTTCAGCTGAAGCCTCAGTCACAGGGGGCTGGCTGGGCCTATAAGTGTTTTGAAAACGTGATGGGCAGCCGGCATGTGGTCAACAATATCATCCGGCTGTTTGAAGAGAATCCCAGGATGGGGCTGCTGTCTCCGGCACCGCCCAACCATGCGGGATATTATTCGCTCCTGGGTGAGGAATGGACTGTCAATTTCAAACATGTAAAAGAACTGGCGGAGCGTCTGGGCGTTCATGTGCCCATGGATCCGGACAAGGAGCCGATCGCGCCGATCGGCACCATTTTCTGGTTCCGGACGAAAGCCTTTGAGCAGCTGTTCTCAGCCGGCTGGACTTATGAAGATTTTCCGGCGGAGCCCGCCAGGAACGACGGGACTCTGTCCCATGCCATAGAGCGGTATTATCCTTTCGCGGTTCAGGCCGCCGGTTATTATCCGGCCTGGATTTTCAGCGACCGGGGCGCTTCTCTGGAGCTTAATAATCTGGATTATATGCTGAGAGAATTCAACAGCATTCTGTACCGGGGCGGCATCGGCGGTCCTGATTATCTGAATACAAGAGCGAATCTGGAAAATGTCCTGAAGGAGAACAAAAAGGAGATTTTCCTGACCCCTACTTTATATCTGGATCATGGAAAAGGATATAATGAGACGGAAACGCTGCATGTGGCAAACAGGGGAAACAGCGCCTGGCTGAAGGCTGTGTTTGAATGGCCGGAGGGGCAGCCAGACCCCCTCAGGGCGAGATTCGATCCCTGTGAAGAAGGCGGCGCGGAGCTGAGCGGCGTGAAGATCTTCGCGCTCCTTCCTTCCGGAAAAAGAAAGGAGATTCCGCTTGATGCCTGTGTCTGCAACGGAGCCGTATCCGGGGACAGGATACGGTTTGAGAACCCGGATCCCTGGATCGATATTTCCTGGAATTGCCGCGGGAGAATATCAGGACTGGAAATACGGGCCAGAGTATCTCTTTTAGAAGCTGAGTGACGATGAAAACAGAGACCAAGGGAGAGAACAGAAGGGTATGAAGCTGAATCGAGGATCAATGAACAGAGCGGTCATTTACTTTTTTTATGACGGCGAAGGGGTAGTTGACCGCTATGTATCCTATATGCTGAAGGATCTGAAGACCTGTGCCAGGGATATTTATGTGGTAACGAACGGCAGCCTGACTCCGGAGGGGCGGAAGACCTTTCTGGAATTTACGGACTGTGTATGGGAGCGGGAAAACAAGGGACTGGATGTGGGAGCCTACAGGCACGCGCTGAATATGATCGGCTGGGACAAGCTCAGGGAATACGACGAAGTGGTCCTGATGAACCATACGATCATGGGGCCTGTTTATCCGCTCAGGGAAATGTTTGATGAAATGGGATCGCGGGATCTGGATTTCTGGGGTTCCAATATTTATTATAGGGTGGGCTTTGATCCCTACGGTATCATTGAGTGCGGGTATATCAGAGAGCACCTGCAGTCTCATTTTATAGTGGCGCGGAAATCGCTTTTTGACACAGAGGATTACAGAACTTACTGGGATACACTGCCGCCCATCAACAGCTACCGGGAATCGGTCGCTTATCATGAGACTTATTTTACCCATCACTTTGCCGAACTCGGATACAAATGGGATGCCTACGCTGTCTGGGACGGACTGGAGGATTATGGAGAATATCCTCTGCTGCGCAGGCCGGTGGAGCTGATGAAGCGGGCCAGGTGTCCGTTTTTCAAGCGCAGGAATTTTATCCATGATCATTACGGAGATTTCCTCTGCGCCACCTGCGGAGAGTCCACGCCGGAGCTGATGCGGTTTCTCCGGGAGGAAACAGATTATGACGTGGATATGATATGGGAAAATATCCTGCGTACCGGGAATATGGCCGATATCGTGACCAGTCTGGATCTGACTTATGTGGTGCCTTCAGGGGAGTCTGAGGGAGCGGATGGGAAAAAGGCAGCCTTTTTCTGCCGGATTTCCCGGGAGGACAGTCCGGATCTTTTGCTGCGGTATGCCGCGGCGCTGCCGGAAACGGTGGACTGCTATATCGCGGTATCGGACGAAGAGAAAGAAAAAGAGGCTGAAAAAGCATTTGAAGCGATCCCCAATAAAACACGGATCTTCCGGACGAAGGAGAAGGACGGCGCCGCCGTACTGGCCGGAGCCCGGGATATCATACGGAATTACGAATATATCTGTTTTGCCCGGAGCCCGAAGGATCTTCTGTTAAAACCCCGGTCTCAGGGACTGAGCTGGGCCTGCAGATTTTTTGAAAATACAATGGGAAGCCCCTCCGTGGCGGAAAATGTGATCCGGCTGTTTGAGGAGAATCCCCGTCTGGGCCTCCTGACGCCGGCGCCGCCCAATCATGGAAGGTATTATCCTCCTGTTCAGTCCAAATGGGCCGGATGCTGCGAACAGGTAAAACAGACGGCGGAAAGGCTGGGCCTTCATGCTCCCATGTCAGAGGAGAAGGAACCGGTCGCGCCGCTCGGGGCAGTCTTCTGGTTCAGAAGCCGGGCCATGGAAAAGCTGCTGGCTGCCGGCGGGAACGGCGGGGAACGTTCCGCGGATCATGCCGGGAACGGAGAGGAGGGCTCTGACCTGTCAGAATGGCTGTATCCTTTTGTGGTGCAGGACGCGGGATATTACCCTGCCTGGCTTTTCAGCGACAGGGGAGCGGCCGCGGAGCTGACGGCGCGGAGCTATATGGTCCGGGGGCTGGCGCGGACAGCCCGTGAAAACGGCGTGAAAGGGGCTTTTCATAATGAGGTGTGCCGCGCTCTGAGCCTCGTGCTGGGACTGGAAAAGGATCAGCAGCTGACGCCTGTTCTTTATCTGGATTACGGCGCGGGCTACAGTGAGGAAGAAACCCTGCGGGTTGAAAACTGGGGCGAGGCAGGATATCTGGACGCGGATTTTGACTGGCCGGAAGAGAAAGGAGCGCCGCTCCGAGTGCGGTTTGATCCCTGTGAGCGGGGCCAGGTGGTTCTTGAAGACCTTTCCATTTTCCTGCTGCTTCCTTCCGGAAAGAAAAAAGCGCTGCGTCTTGACGCATGCGCCTGCAACGGTACCCGTTCGGGAGACAGCGTACGGTTTGAAGATCCGGATCCATGGGTCGACATTCCCATGAAGGGGAAGAGAAAGACAGAGGGACTGCGGATCCATGCCAGAGTGTCTTTTTACGGGGAATAGGAATGATTGAAGGATGAAACAGTGAAAATACGGATTCTCTGATAGAGGTGGAGACTGGAGTATGAGAAAAAAACTGATATTTGCGGTGCTTGTGCTGATGATGATATGCGGATTCAGCCTGACTGCGGGTGCGGAAGGTCAGGGCAGCCTGACACTCGGGAACCTGCCGGAGATCATCATGAACGGCGGAAGGATGGTCAGCGATGAAGCCGGAACCATATATACATCTGATACGCCGGACGGGAGACTGTATGTTTACGAGGACGGGACGGCGGCGCTTCTGTCCGGCGACCGGGCTTCCTGGCTGAATCTGATTGAAGACCGGCTGTATTATACCGTCTCTGTCGGAAGTGAGACGGTTGTCCGGGAACGGAATCTGACAGACGGGACCAGCTCGGATCTTTACAGGACTGGAGAAGAAATCAGGCAGCTCTATGTTTCATCTGACCAGACTCTGTATTATCTGTCCTCCGGCAGGATCTGCCGCTATGACCTGGCGGAAAAAACGCTGGAAAGGGAGCAGTTGAAAGGCACAGTCAAAGCCTTTATTCCCCTGGAAACGGGATATATTTACAGCCAGGGGGCATTTCCCCGGGCAGATGTGTATTATAACGGAAAGCTGCTGGCTGAAGAGGTAAGCTCTTATTATCTGTCAGACGGTCATCTGATTTTTGTATCCGGCGGCGACACCTTCCAGGCGGAGCTGGACGCGCTTGCGGCAGCCGGAGATCCCGCGTCCGCGGCGGAGCCTTATGATGAAGGGGATTACGCGGATCCGGCGACGGCCCTTCAGGGCACGGATGAGGAGCAATGCCCTTACTGCGAGGCGGCGGCTGCCGATGTGTCCTGGGTGGAGGAAGAAACTGCCGGTTCCCTGCAGGCGTATAGCTCTGCCGGTACGGTTTCCGGATTTGATTCCGCCACAGAACGGCAGCAGAATATCGTAAAGCGGGCCAGGCAGATGGCGGAGGTCTCCTGGACGCCTTTGCAGGACATTTCCGGCTGGGACAATGCATATACATTTAAGAAGGGGACTTCTTACACCGGGCTTCCCTACGGACAGCCCATAGACGGTGTGTTCGTTCCCTGGGGAACGACGCTGACCGGGTTTGTCAAGGCGGTCAATGATCTGCAGAGCAAGATGTATACCTCCTATTCGGATTATAATACGTCGATCGCGCCCTATTATTCCAGTGACTGCAGCTCATTCGTTTCCTGGGCCTGGAATCTGAACGGCCGGAGGACGACCAGAAGCCTTCCCACCTACAGCGACAAGGTCGCGTCCCAGAGCGTGTACAGCGCGCAGCTGGGCGATTCGTTCATCGCCTACGGCATCCATGCGGTGATGGTGTCGGATGTGGGATATGATTCAGAGGGAGAAGTGGTTTATATCGAGATCACTGAGTCCACGCCGCCCAAAACGAAGGTGACCCGGTACGGGGAGGGCGGTTCTGAAACGCTGGCGGACCTGCAGAAAAAATATCTGGAAGACGGATATATCCTTTACCGTCTGAAGAAACAGTATTCGGTTTCCTATACCCATGACTGCGCGGTTCCCATCGACGGCGATTACTGCGAAGACTGCGCGGCGCTTACGAAGCCGGTTATTTCAGCCGTGGAGCAGACAGGGGATGGAGCACTGAAGCTTTCCTGGGACAAGGTGGAATACGCGGATGCCTACGGCATCCTCCGGTCAGATGATTCCGGAAGCGGGTTCGCGTGGGTCGGGACAGCCTGGGAGCTTTCCTATACGGATGAGGATGTCCGGGCGGGAGATACTTATCAGTACCAGGTATTTCCCATGCGGTACATAAACGGGGTCTGGGTCAGCGGCCCGCACTCAGATACGACAGAGCTTCCCTGTATGGAGGCGCCGGAGAAACCGACCATTACGGCTTCGGCAGATGCGCTGACGATATCCTGGCCGGCAGTGGAGAATGCCGGCGCCTATGGGATCGTGCGGGCCGAGGCGCCGGAAGGCCCTTATGTCTGGCTCGGTTCAGTGGGCACAACCAGCTATACGGATGAGACAGCGGAGCCGGAAACGGTATATTATTATAAAGTCTATGCTGCTCACGCCACAGACAAAGGATGGCTGAACAGTGCCTATTCTGAAGCAAAGGCGGCGATTACAGTACTGCCGCCGGTCCGGAATGTGCAGACAGAGCCGGGCGCGGGAAATGCGGCTGTGAAGCTCACCTGGACGGCGCAGCCCCATACGTCAGCCTACGGGATCATGCGCGCGGAGTCAGAAAACGGTCCTTACAGCTGGATCGCTTCTGTAGGAGGGACATCCTATACGGACCAGGGGCTGAAGACGGGACAGACCTATTATTATAAAATTTATGCGAGCGCGCTGCTGGACGGAACATGGTATAACGGCGCCCTGTCCAGTCCGGTTCCGGGCGAGGCGCTCCGGGCTCCAGCCTCTGTGCAGGTGAAAAGCTATGAAGGAAATGCCTTTCAGATCAGCTGGGAACCGGTGGAAGGCGCGGATCTCTATCGGGTCTATTATGCGGACTCAAGAGGAGGCGCGCTGACAGAGGCTGCGACTGTGAGCGGCACGGAATATCTTCACAGAGGCTTTGAGGAGGGAGATCGGGTCTATTATGTGATTCAGTCTCTCTGTTATGTGGATGGTCTCTGGGGAGGCGGAGGTTATACCGGCTACACAGAAGGCGTACTGAAGATGCCGGCTCCGACAGGAATCAAAACCGGGCCGGGAAGGGGAGATTATACCGTCAGAATTTCCTGGGATCCGGTGCCGAAGGCAACCATGTATGGGATCATGCGCGCGGATTCAGAGGAAGGGCCTTATGAGTGGATCGGCCTTTCAGACAGTCTGGAATTTACAGATGTCAGACATGTTCTGGACGGAAATCTTGATACGCGGTGCTATTACAAAGTCTATGCGACCAGGCGGGTAAACGGAGGCTGGGACAACGGAGAGATGTCCGATGCAGTGCCGGGAAGCGTATGCGGAGCGCCTGAGAATCTTTCTGTGATCACACAGACTGCCAGTTCCATGAAGCTTTCCTGGGATCCGGTTCCCGATGCGACGGGCTACGCGGTCTTTCGGGATGCGGGACAGGGATATGTCCTTCTGGGGATCATCAGTCAGACGGAATATACGGACAGTGACTGCATACTGGGCGGCACTTATACCTATATGATCCGTTCGGTCGCCAATGTAAATGGATACTGGGGATATGGATTGTATTCAAAACCTGTTTCGGCGGTGCTGATCCCGCAGACCCCCGCCGGACTTTTTGCGGAACCGGACTGGGATACGCAGGCAGTGAATATAAGCTGGGAAGCAGCGCCGGGGGCCAGTACTTATGGGATCCTGCGGGCAGAGAGCGAAGACGGACCATATGAATGGCTGGGCGCGGTGAACAGCCTGAGCTACCGGGATACGTCCTGCCAGGCAGGGAAGACCTATTATTATAAGGTTTACGGAGCGGCGTTGGGGACGGATGGCGTCTGGTACAACAGCGCGAACAGCGGAGCGGCAGCTGCGGAAGCCCCCCGGATCAAGGCGCTGGGCGTGGATGTTTCCTACTATAACGGGAACATCGACTGGCAGCAGGTGGCGGACAGCGGAGTATCCTTTGCCATGATCCGGATTGGTTACAGGCGGAATGCGGACGGCGTGATCATTGAGGACGTATGCGCCGCCCAGAACATCCGGGGCGCTCTTGACGCGGGACTTGAGGTTGGCGTTTATTTCTTTTCTACAGCCGTCAATGAGGCGGAAGCCATAGAAGAAGCCGCGTGGACAGTGAATTATATCAAAGATTATCATATTACATTTCCGGTCGCGTATGACTGCGAAGGATACAATGACGAGACAAGCCGTATGTATCAGGCAGGTCTGACCATTGATCAGAGATCCTGGCATGCCAGTGTTTTTCTGACCACTGTGGCCGGACAGGGGTATACGCCTATGATGTACGGCAGCAGTTATCATCTGACCAACAGCTGGAGAATCGAACATCTGGAGCAGAATTATCAGATCTGGGTGGCGCAGTGGCCGTCAGAGGTTCCTGTTTATCCGGATGAAGGCAGTTCAAGTTATGGAAGGACACACAAAATGTGGCAGTATACGGACAGGGGAACTGTGCCCGGAATTTCCGGAGCAGTAGATCTGGATGTATTTTATTATGAGTAGAAAAAGTAGTAAAGAAGGAGGAAAATGATGGGCAGAAAAGGGAAACAAGGGTCTTTATGGCTGATTCTCCTGCTGATTATGAGTCTGACTCTGCAGAGCACGGTCGGAATGGCGGCAGGAATCCAGACAGAAGAGCCGCTGCAGGAAACAGCTCTGGAATCTTCAGCAGATGCCGAAGAAGCGGAGCCGGAGCAGATCACGCATCAGTCTTTACAGACAGATGAGATCATAAGCCTCAGCTCTGTGCCGGCCGCTCCCTCAGGCGTTCAGGTTTCTTCAGCCAGCATGAAGGGACTTGAGCTGCGGTGGGAAGCTGTATCAGGAGCGACAGCTTATTATGTATATCGCGCTGATGACAGCGGACAGTCCTGGAGCTGTATTGCTACAGTCTGGACAAACCAGTATTCAGATATGAGCGCGCTGCCGGGAAAGAATTACAGATATCAGGTTCAGAGTATTGCTTATGACGGGAGCCAGTGGATCGGAGGCGGCTTCAGCAGCGCGGTGGAGGGAAGCTATCAGATCGGTGTGCCGGCAGGCCTTCGGGCAGCTTCAGACGGAACGGCGGGTGTTCAGCTTTCCTGGTCTTACGGCGGACAGGCGGACGCTTTCGGAATCCTGCGGGCTCAGTCGCCGGAGGGTCCTTACGAGTGGATCTCTTCAGTCGGCGGAACTGCATATTCCGATACACAGGTGAGCGTAGGCGGCACTTATTATTATCAGGTTTACGCGGCTGTTATGATAAACGGCGCCTGGAGCAACGGAACGAAATCGGAACCTGTATCAGTGACGGTGCCGGATCCCAATGCGCTGCAGGTACCTCAGAATGTGAAGGTAGAAAACAAAGATGATCGGGGATTGACGATCAGCTGGGATGCATCGCGGAATGCTTCAGGATATATTGTATACCGGGTGGACGAGGAAACTGGCGCTCTGACATGGCTGAATTCTCTGAGCGGGACATCTTACTGCGACAGTGATGTGAAACTTGGGGATACCTGTACATATCAGGTTCAGAGTATCCGCTATGTCAATCAGGCCTGGGAATACGGACCGAGCAGTGCCGCTGCGGAGGGAAGGTTCCTTCCTTCGGCTCCTTCCAATCTTCGGGTTGTTCCCGGGGCAGGGACAAATGCGGTGAAGATCACCTGGCAGCCGACGGGAAATGCTTCTCTGTTCGGGGTCGCGAGGTCGGAAAGCGCGGAGGGACCTTATGAGTGGATCGGCGCCGCGGCTTCCGCGTCCTTTACAGATGCCGGACTGGAAGCGGGAAAGACCTATTATTATCGGGTTTATGCATCTGTCAATGAGAATGGCGTATACTATAACGGTGATTATTCTGCCGCGGCTTCCGGTCATGTTCAGGAAGCGCCGTCCACAGTAGAAGTACTGTCAGAAAGCTTTTCATCTGTCCGTGTGAGATGGTCGGCTGCTGCAGGAGCAACGGGCTATATTGTATATCGCCTGTCAGGAGACGGAACAACATGGATCTCGCTGGGAAGCACGAATCAGACAGAATTTGTAGACAGAAATCTGGACATCAACTCAGCATATACCTATAAAGTGCAGTCTATCAACTTTGTAGACGGACAGTGGGGGTATGGAGCGTATTCAGGAACCGCTCAGGGAAAACCCGGCGTTGGGATTCCGTCACAGCTGAGCGCAAGACAGGACAGCAAATCTTATTATGGGATCGCGCTGTCATGGGCGGCTCTTTCCGAGGTAGACGGGTACGGCATTATGAGGGCCGTGCATGGAACCGATCAGTATCAGTGGATCGGCTATACGCAGTCCACTTCGTATCTGGATGCCAGCGGAAATTCTGATACCCAGTATGATTACAAGATTTATGCGACCGTCAACAGGAATGGAGTATATTATAACGGAGCTTATTCTTCGGCGGTTACCTGCATGACCCGTACCTACGGCGGTCCGCCTGTGGTGTCAAATCTCCGCGCCACGTATGTGAGCGGACAGGGATATTACGTAACCTGTGATATCGCGTCGGCTTATCCGATCACGCAGGTGACGTTCCCCAGCTGGACAACATCCGGCGGACAGGATGATATTGTCTGGAAATATGGTACCGTTAACGGAAATGAGGCGTCCTGCTGGATTTATGCCAGTGAGCACAGTTATCAGATTGGCCAGTACGAAACATGCGCGTATGCGTATGATACAATTGGCCAGTACAGCGGAACCTGGTGCGGCGTTAATGTTCCTGTGTATTCAAACGGGAGCGGAACAGGCTGGTATGACACAAATGGAACATCCGGAGAACGGTTCTATCTGCTCAACGGAACGGCCGTTACCGGCTGGAAGTACATTGGCGGACTGAAATATTATTTTTATCCCAACGGAGTCCTGTGCCAGGATCTGGACAATCTGATCGGAGTACAGAGCAGGTATGAGATCAAAGTCAACAAAGAAGCCAACTGTGTTACCATTTACGCGTCTGACGGCGCGAACGGATATATCATACCGGTAAAATCCATGCTGTGTTCTACCGGGGACGATACGCCTCTTGGTACGTTCTATACGCCCCAGAAGTATCGCTGGAAGGCTATGTATAACGGTACTTATGCTCAGTTCGCGACAAGACTGACAGCCGGAGAAGGGTTCCTGTTCCATTCGATCACATATGAGGTGAACGGAGATAACAGAACTTTGATCACAGAGGGCTACAATGGACTTGGCGTGACAAGATCTGCCGGCTGTATCCGCCTCCTCTGCATCAATGCTTACTGGATTTACAGCCGCTGCGTGCTGGGAACAAAGGTAACCGTTTACAACAGCAGTACGCCGGGGCCTTATTACAGACCTGTGCTGGTACCGATTCCTGCGGATCAGAGATATGACCCGACGGATCCGTTCCTGTAAGAAGATAAAGCTGCATGAAAGAGAAGGTCAGACGGAAGAACCTCTGATCTTGAGCATAAATGATCCCGTGAACTCCAGGTTTTATACACTGGATGGTCACGGGATCATTTTTTTCTGCGGCCGATGGCCGGTATTTTACAGGGTGATCAGCGTGCTGAAGAAGGACCAGACGGCTCCGGCAAAGATGACACATCGGATGCCGCTGTTCAGCTTTTTCAGAGAAGCCTGTTCGGGGGCCGCTGTCTCCATCTGGTTCAAATCCTGTATCAGCAGAAAAACGAGCGCGATCAGGCAGAAATACATGGCGCAGAACGTGCGGGTACTGGATGCGTAAAGAGAAGGAGAAAAACTCATGATCATCCTGGTAGCGATTCCACCCAGGAAAATCAGTTCGCCGAGAACCGTTTTCATAGTCGCGCCCCAGATCAGATAAATGCTGATCAGGATGAAGCAGACAGTCAGGATGTAGAAGGCCAGCGGAACATATTCCGCCGGATTGCTGAAATTGTCAATTGTAATGAACCCGTCCTCAAACAGCGTGAATCCGTAAAGCTGCGAAGAGGAAGCGCTGGAAAACAGAGCGATTCCCAGACAGGACAGGAAAGGAACAGCCGGGATGGCGCGGTACATCTTCTCTTTGTGTCTGATCCATACCTGAACTGTAAGAAGTCCCAGCAGCAGCAGAAACACAAGATTCGCGTACCGGATAAAATGGCTCATCGTTGCGATGAAAGCTTCTGAAATATGAGCCAGTGTATTCAGATTGTAATAATCAGGATAATAGCTGCCGGAAATCGTGCGGTTTACAATTTCATTGGAAGGTCCTGTCACTTTGAATATGAACATGAAGATCAGTATAGCCAGATGCAGGATATAAGAAAATCGAAACTGTTTTTTTGACACAGTCAGGTAAGCCGCGGTCAGTATATAAAAAACGAGCAGGAGGCAAACGGTCTGTTCGGCGTTTCCCGCATAGATGAAGGCAGGAATGTAGAGCAGATACTGCCACCAGCGGATCCGGGTACCATCATAAACCCGGCGCAGGTAAGTCATGCCGTACAGTCCCAGCGCCATGGGCCATGTATAGTTGGCGGAGGTAGAGATCCAGCCTGTATTTGCCATATGGATCATGGGGTATAAAAGGACCAGTACACAGCTGATATAAGCGGCTCTTTGATCCTTTGTCCCGGCAAAAAGACGCATGATAGAATATGCCATCAGGACCATAACCGCAGAGTCCAATACATACCATACTGCAATGGGAAGGTGGTACAGGTGGTAGTAGACGAATTCGATTACCAGACGGGTTGACCAATTGTGATAATTCCACTGCAGCCGTCCCAGAATATCGGATACGCTGATCTGTGAAAAAACCAGGTCGTCATTGTAATTAGCGGTACAAAGCAAATGCATGCCCAGATACAGCATAAACAGAAGAAAATAAGGGACAAAGAGAGAATCCTTCAGAGATGATCTGACAGATTTATTCAGCTTCATTTGTTACCTCCAGTTCACCGGAATCGTCAAGTTTGACAGTATACGCAGTCTCAACAAGTTCCTGAGTTTTCAGATCATTTCCAAAGAGAAAAAATACCTGGTATTCCGCGCCTGTTTCCAGATCGCTTTTAGAAATAACGCTTCGGAAAAAAGCGTAATCGTAATTATAAGTATCATTTCCTATGTGATCGGTCAGCCATTCATTGGTTTCAGCATAGGTTTTCAGCGCGAGGGCCTGATCTTCGCCTTTTTTGCAGAGAAGCATTTCTGTGTTGAAATATTTGTTGCTCTCTTCGGGAATATAAATATATCCGTCGAATTCCAGATAATCCGCGGTATGGCTGCTTCCGGAGATATAGGAGAGCTGAGTGACTTCATCTGAAGTTTCCAGATTGGACAGAACAGTGGACTGTTTCAGTTCGCCGCTGTATTGAATTCCGTAAATCGCCTCTTCGGCGCACGGTTCATAGTCGGAGAGCCTGACTGGCGTGGATGCAAAGGTATTGCGGTATACAAGAAAGCAGAGAACACCTGTGATCAGCGCTGTCAGGCACAGAAATAAAATCACATATTTTCGGGAAACGGACTTGCTCATGAAATACTCCTTTTTTGATTTTTATGCATGATTAGTCTATATGAGTATGCGAATATTATACATGAATGGTTTTCATAAAGCAATGTACAGTTTATGCGGCGCGGCGCAGCGGGTTTTCATGCAGGGCTTTTATGAGCCGGTCATGAAGTCTGTGAAGCAGATTGGCGGCCAGGGCAGTCAGGCAGCAGTACAGGATAAACAGAAGATACCGCTCGGAACGGTTCAGCTCCTCCATGGGAAAATGAAGCGCCAGCTGGTCGATGATCACATGATGCACGAGAAAGACCGCGTAGGAATATTTGCTGGCCGTTTTTACAATGCCGCCGATGAGAGGAGACGTTATGAAACTGCTGATCCAGGCCAGAACCAGGAAAAAACTGATGCCGACATAGGTGGTTTCAAAGCTTTCCGGAAACGCCGGATGGAAAATCGTGGTGGCAGCCAGTATAACTGCCCCGGCCGCGGCCATCCACCAGCGCGGCTTTTTGATCTTCCAGACAAACAGCATGCCGAATATGATTTCCGGAAAACGGACCATCAAAAGCTTTGCGGATCCGAAATTGGGAAACCATTCGTAAAACGCGAAAGGAATATACAGCGCCGTGATGAAGACGCAGAAGATGACCGGATGAGAAAGGAGGCATTTTCTGAGCAGAGGGAATACCAGATAGATCAGGATAATGCATCCCAGAAACCATTCGCCGATGATATAAAAAACCGGAACGGCGCCGGCCAGGTAACCATCCATCCCGAGAATGGTCCAGAGAAAATTCATTTTGGGAAGTTCTTTAAAAGGCATTTGCCCTGTACAGAAAAACAGATACAGGAAGATGATAAAATAAGCGATCCAGAACATGGGATAAATGGAACAGAATCGTTTCCTGTAAAAATCCCTCAGCCGGCACTGATTTTGGTATACATACATCAGGGCGGCGCCGGAAATGATAAAGAATAAGGATACGCCAAGATTGCCTATATAAATGTCAAAGGGGAAGAGCGTAAGAATCGCGCTTTCCGGCCTTTGAGGATTCATGTAGAACAGATAATGAGCGTTGTAATGGGTCAGAAGGATCAGAAACATGGCAATTGCCCGGATAAAGTCAAGGTAAAAAAGTCTTTCTTTTTTCATACTCGTAAGATTTATCCCCCGTCATATATTTTAAAGAATATCCAGATTATATCATGAATACACAGAAGGCGTCAAACGGGCGGGAGAGTCGTGGTTGAGGATTGGAGCGGGATATGCTATGCTATTAAAGAAAATGATCCCAGAAAGGCTTTGAGAGGAAAAAATATGAGATACTATATTGACAATGTGAAAATACAGAATTCAACCATGGTGATCCTGGGCTGGGCAGTCAGCGCGTCTCCTGACGTGCCGGTCAAAATTGAGGTCTGCGACCAGAAGGGGAATCCGGTCGCCATGAACAGGACGGATACAGAGCGGTACGATGTCAACCAGGACGCGTTTCACGGGGAAAGTACGCTGAAGCTGGGGTTCTGCATCCTGATCGATTATCAGCCGGAAAATACGTACTATATGGTTTTCAGCGCCGACGGAAAGAGACGGAAGGAAAAGCTGGAGCCCGGTGACCGGCAGAAGGACAAGCGGGACCGGCTTCTGAAGCTTCATGAGATGTTCCGGACCGACACCATAGAAAGAGGCTTTTCATTTCTGAGGCAGTATGGCCTCCGCGCTTTTTTCAAGAAGCTGAACAGGAAGATCAAAGGAAATCAGATCGACTACAACGGCTGGAGAAAGCAGATCCTTAGAACCCCGGAGGAGCTGGAAGCCCAGAGAAAAGCGGTTTTTCCGATCATGCCGAAATTCAGCATCGTGGTTCCCCTGTACAGGACGCCGGAGCCTTTCCTGCGGGAAATGATCGATTCTGTGCGGGCGCAGACCTACGGAAATTGGGAGCTGTGCCTGGCGGACGGCAGCCATGAGGCCGGAGAGACAGAGGCGGGCGTTCCGGACAGGAACGCCGCGGAGGCGGAGCGGAGCGTCCGGAAAGTTGTAGAGGAATACCAGAAGGCGGATCCGAGGATCCGCTGCCGGGTGCTGCCGGAAAACCTGGGGATCGCGGGCAATACCAACGAAGCGCTTTCCATGGCGGAGGGAGACTATATCGTGTTTCTGGACCACGACGATATTCTGACGGAGGACGCTCTGTATGAGTGCGCCCTCTGCGTCAGCCGGACCGCGGCGGGCGGGAAAAGCGCGGATGTGCTGTATTCCGACGAGGACAAGCTGTCGGTGAAGAATAGAAAGAAGTATTATCTGGATCCTCATTTCAAGCCCGATTTTAATCCGGATCTTCTGCGGAGCATGAACTATATTTCCCATCTGTTTGTGGTGAAAAAGGAGCTGGCCGACGCGGCGGGCGGGTTCAGGCAGGAGTTTGACGGAGCCCAGGATTATGATTTTATATTCCGGTGTACGGAAAAGGCGGAGTGTATCTGCCATATTCCCAGAGTGCTGTATCATTGGCGGGTGAATGCCCAGTCGACGGCCGAGGATCCCAGGAAAAAGCTGTATGCCTTTGAGGCCGGCGCCAGGGCCATCAAAGCCCACTGCAGAAGAACGGGCATCGGTGAGGTGGAGGTAAGGCAGAATGAAGTGCTGGGGGCCTATCGGGTTGTCTATCCGGTGAAGGGCTGTCCCAGGGTTTCTGTGATCATTCCCAACAAAGACCATACGGAGGATCTGCGTGTCTGCGTGCGTTCTGTGCTGGAAAAGGCTTCTTATAAAAATACGGAAGTGATCGTGGTCGAAAACAACAGCACAGAGGAAGAAACCTTCCGCTGCTATGAAGAGCTGGAGGCCCGCTATGAAAATCTGAAGGTGGTCACCTGGAAGGGCAGCGGCGGCTTCAACTTCTCCGCCATCAACAATTACGCGGTCACCTTCGCGTCGGGGGAGTACCTGCTGTTTTTAAACAATGATACGGAGTTCATCAACGAAGACTGTATCGAGGAAATGCTCGGTTTCTGTCAGAGGGACGACGTGGGGATCGTGGGGGCGAAGCTGTTTTACGATGACGACACGATTCAGCACGCGGGTGTGGTCGTGGGCTACGGGGGGATTGCGGGACATACCTTTATCGGATTCCACAAAGGCGAAAAGACTTACTTCCTGAGAGCCTTCTGCGCTCAGGACTACAGCGCGGTGACGGCGGCCTGCATGATGACAAAAAAGAGCATTTTTGAAGAAACGGGAGGATTTTACGAGGGGCTTGCGGTTGCCTTCAACGATATCGATTACTGCATGAAGGTGAGAAAGGCCGGAAAGCTGGTGGTGTTCAATCCCTTTGCGCAGCTTTACCATTATGAATCAAAATCGCGGGGGGTGGAAGACACACCGGAGAAGGTGCTGAGATTTGAACGGGAAGTGGAAACCTTCCGGAGCCGCTGGCCGGGAATCCTGAAAAACGGGGATCCCTATTACAATCCCAATCTGACGCTGTTAAATTCGGACTTTTCACTGAGAAATTTTGAAAAAGAACCGCTCAGGGAGGGCGGAAGATAAGGAAAGCGGCGCGGAAGCCGGGGGGGATCAGGGGCCGGGAGAGCGGAAGGTTTTGCCGCTTTCGTGGATATCCGGCTGTATATAGACGGAAATCAATTTCTGAAGTGTGGAATTCAGCTGCTGGATAATTTGGTAAAGCTCTCTGTTTTCTGTTTCCAGTTCGGATATTCTCAATTGCAGAGACTGATCAGTCCCGAGAACCCTGTTCATGATAATAATACCCCCATAACCGCCGATTGTGTATAAAATTTATTATAATTATAATAGATTATGTATTTTTTGTACAGTTTTATCAATCGACAAATATCAACAAAAACCGGGGAAGACATCAATTCTCCGGCGAAAACTTGCTTTTTGCGCTGCTTTCCGCTATAATATGTGCTTGTGCAGCGAAAATTGGACGATTTTGCGGCGAAAGCCGGGATCAGCGCGGAAGGCAGTACCGGGGAAGAGGGAGAACAGCGCAGATGGAAATGAAAAAAGTGACGATTGTCATTCCCAATTACAACGGAAAAAAATTTATGGAAGACTGCATGGAAGCGCTGGAGAAACAGACAGGCAGGGACTGTCATGTGATCCTGGTGGACAACGGCTCTTCCGACGGCAGTGTGGAATTTATCAGGGAGCGCTGGCCGCAGCTGGAGATCATTGCCCTGAAGGAAAATTACGGCTTCAGCAGGGCGGTGAATGAGGGAATCCGGGCTGCCAGGACCCCTTATGTGATTCTTCTGAACAATGATACCAGAGTCCGGCCGGGCTATGTGGAGGCGCTGGCGCGGATGATGGATGAAAATCCGAAGGCTTTTTCTGTCAGCGCGAAAATGATCCAGATGTATCATCCGGAGCTGATCGATGACGCGGGAGACCAGTATACGGTGCTGGGCTGGGCCTTTCAGCGGGGCGTCGCACATCCCGTCAGCCGGTATGACAGGCCGGCCCGGGTCTTTTCTGCCTGTGCCGGCGCGGCGATTTACCGGCGGGAGGTATTTGAAGAGATCGGATATTTTGATGAGAGGCACTTCGCCTATCTGGAGGATCTGGATGTGGGATATCGGGCCAGGATTTTCGGATGGCAGAACCTGTACTGTCCCGACGCTCAGGTGGAGCATGTGGGAAGCGGTACCAGCGGTTCCAAATATAATGCCTTTAAAGTAAAGCTGGCGGCCCGCAACAGTATTTATCTCAATTATAAAAATATGCCGCTGCTGCAGCTGATCATCAATTCCCCCGCCCTTTTGGTGGGCTTTCTGGTAAAAAGCCGGTTCTTTAAAGGAATCGGATTTGGAACGGAATACAGAGAAGGCCTGAAGGAAGGGCTTCGGACCAGACGGGAATGCCGGAAAGTTCCGTTCCGTTTCCGGCATCTGTGGAATTATTTCTGCATTCAGGGCAGACTGATAGGGGGGACCGTTCTCTATGTCTGCGAGTTCATACAGCGCAGGATCATGGGGGCGGAAAAGGCCGGAAAAGCCGGAAATTCCTGATAGAATCAGGGGTTTCGGTTAAGAAAACATTAAGAATAGTTCACAATTTTTCTGTTGCCCTTTGGCGGCGGATACAGTATGATATAAAACGACAAATACAAAAGTTCTCAGACAGAAAGGTGAAGTGCCTTGATCAAAGATAATCAGAAACATCTGAACCGGCTGCATGTCGTGATCGATGCGGTGATCATTACGGTATCATATCTGATCGCGTACTGGATGGTATTCGGATGGATGGGAAGATATCCGGGACTTCCCAGAGATATATATTTCAGCGCACTGTTTTATCTGGTGCCCGGCGGATTAATTTTATATTGGGTGTTTCATCTGTATGAGCCCATGCGCGCCATGGGAAGACGTCTGGAGCTTTTCAATGTACTGAAGGCAAATCTGACGTTTCTGCTTCTGATCACCCTCGTTCTTTATCTGGCGAAGGAGCGGCTTCAGCATTTTTCCAGACCTATGATCTTCCTGTTCGTCGGACTGAATTTTACTTTTGAAGCGGCGTTCAGAGTGACGCTGCGGAGCATTCTCCGGAATTTCAGGAGGAAGGGATATAATCTGAAGCATGTGCTGCTGATCGGCTACAGCCGGGCGGCCCAGGGATATATCGACAGAGTGCTTGCCAACCCGGAATGGGGCTATCTGATCCGCGGGATCCTGGATGACCACGCGGAGCGGGGAACCGAATACAAGGGGATCCGTGTGCTGGGGCCCATCGCGAATCTGGAGGAGATTCTTCCCATGAACCGCCTGGATGAGATCGCGATCACCCTGAGCATCAACGAATATGACAAGCTGGAGAAGATTGTCAATGCCTGTGAGAAATCCGGCGTGCATACGAAGTTCATTCCGGATTACAATAAAGTTATACCGACAAAGCCCTACACGGAGGATCTGCAGGGCCTGCCGGTCATCAACATCAGGAATGTTCCGCTGACAGATTCATTCAACGCGGCAGTTAAGAGAATTGTGGATATTCTTGGAGGAACATTTGCCCTGGTGTTGTTTTCGCCTGTTATGCTGGTCGTGGCCATTGCCGTGAAGGTCTCTTCTCCCGGCCCTGTGATTTTCAGTCAGGAGAGAGTGGGACTTCATAATAAATCCTTTAAAATGTATAAATTCCGTTCCATGGAGGTGCAGAAGCCGTCAGATGAAAAGACGGCATGGACCACCAAGGGCGATCCGAGAGTGACCGCAGTGGGAAAGTTTATCCGGAAGACCAGCATTGACGAGTTGCCGCAGCTGTGGAACATTGTCAAAGGCGATATGAGCCTGGTGGGGCCCCGGCCCGAGCGGCCGCATTTTGTGGAAAAATTCCGGGAGGAAATACCACGGTACATGGTCAAGCATCAGGTGAGGCCGGGACTGACCGGATGGGCGCAGGTCAATGGATACCGGGGCGACACGTCTATCACGAAACGGATCGAATATGATCTGTATTATATAGAAAACTGGAGTTTGGGACTGGATTTCAAAATTATTTTTCTAACGTTTTTTAAGGGGTTCGTCAATAAAAATGCCTATTAGATCAGGCGTGAGGAAAGGAACAGAAAATGGAATACAGAGACGAAGATTATGAATATGAAAAACGCAGACGAGAAGTAGAGCAGAGAAAGAGAGTGCGTCCGGATGCGCAGATGGCCTCCCAGAGGAGAAAAAGCGCGGCGGGACAGCAGACCGGACGGTCTGCGGGAGGCCAGGATCTTTACAGAAGCGGAAGGATCAGGACATCGGGAAGCAGCGCAGGAAGAACGTCACAGTCCTACAGCGGCAGATCTTCACAGGGAAGCGATCCCCGCAGAAGAACTGCTCAGGGGGTGTCCTCCCAGAGGAGCGGCGCGGGTACGAGGCGGCTGGGAACAGACCCCTATGACAGAAGCTCCAGCGCCGGCAGGAACGCGTCCGCGGGATATTATGAGGATATGTCCTCCAGAAAAAGAAAGAGCACTTTCCAGGAGACCCCGTCCGGGAAGAAAGGCAAAAAACAGCTTTCTCCGAAGGCAAGGAAAAAGCGCCGTACCAGGAGGATCCTGTTCGCGGTGGAAGGCGTACTGCTGTGTCTGGTGCTGCTGTGTCTGTTCGTGCTGTCCAAATGGGATCTGATCCAGAAAGCCTCTTTCGGAAAGAAGGACGTGTATGTCAATGAGCTTTCCGCGGAGGTCCAGGAAAATATGGAGGGATACCGGACCATCGCGGTGTTCGGCGTGGATACCCGCAACCTGGAGACAGGACGAAGTGACGTGATCATGCTCATCAACATCAACAATGCCACGAAGGAAGTCAAACTGGTGTCAGTGCTCCGCGATACTTACTGGAATGTACCGGACGCAACCACCGGCGATGAAGAAAAGTATGCGAAGGCAAACAACGCTTATCATACAGGCGGCGCTGAGAACGCGCTGAAGGCATTAAATAAAAATCTGGACCTTTCCATTACGGAGTATGTGACCGTAAACTGGTACGCGGTATCGGTCGCGATCGATCAGCTGGGCGGCATTATGGTTGACGTGCCGGAGAGCATGATGGATGAGATCAACGGGTATATTACGGAGACCGTTAATTCCACAGGACGGGGCAGCAACCAGCTGGAAGAGGCCGGATATCAGCATCTGGACGGCATTCAGACAGTGGCTTACTGCCGCATCCGCCACAACAACGGCGGCGATGACGGCCGTGCCCAGAGACAGAGAGAGGTTGTGGGGCTGATGCTGGAGCAGGCGAAAAAGGTGGATCTGGCAACCCTGAATGATATCTGCAATACTGTATTTCCGGAAGTCAGCACAAACCTGAGTCTGGCAGACGTCATCTCACTGGCCATGAGCTACCATGACTATCAGATCGCTGACAGCATTGCCTTCCCTTATCATCAGGTGGATGCGCTGGTGGGCAGCGCTTCGGTGAAGGTACCGCTCGGCCTGGCGGAGGATGTAACGCAGCTCCATCAGGACCTGTTCGGAGATACTGCCTATACACCTTCCGCGACAGTTCAGCAGATCAGTGATGAAATCGAGCGTCAGACCGGGTACAGCGCGGCTGACAGAACAGAATAATAAAAGGCAGAGAAACAGAGATAGAGAAAATCCATTTTCTTTCCGCTGTGCAGGCGGCCGCAGATACAGCGGCCGCCTGTCTGTGCGCAAATTTACATTTTTTTTCACGGGAATAACACAATTTCATCACAATTAACTGATATTCTATGGTCATAAACCAAAAGGAAGATAAAAATCCATTCAGGAAAGGAAATGATCATATGAGCGAATACTTCAACACAAACGGTTTCCAGGAGGACAATGGAACCGGAGAACCTTATCAGCCTTCTGCATACACATACATTCCGACAGACCCCATAGAACCGGATTCTATTAAGAAGCCGGAAAAGAAGAAAAAGAAAAAGGGCGGCATCGGAAAGAAAATCGGTCTGTTTCTGCTCTGCGGCGTGATCGTTGGCGGCGCGGGCGCCGGTACCTTTATCGGTGTGATGAAGGCCAGCGGATATGAAGATATGCTGCAGAACGCGGTCAGCACCGCAAACCAGAGCAGTCAGACTCAGATAGCGCAGGCCGAGACGACCAATACTTCGTCCTCATCAGGCTCCAGCTCCGCAGGGAGCAGCACAGTGGCCGATGTGGCGGAAGCGGCAATGCCTTCTATCGTTGCCATTACCAATACGCAGATTTATCAGAACAATGACTGGAGCTACTTTTTCGGCGGCAGCAGCAGCCAGGAGGTAACGGGCAGCGGTTCCGGCATTATTATCGGACAGAATGACACAGAGCTGCTGGTCCTGACCAATTACCATGTGATCGAAGGGGCGAACGCGCTGACGGTTACATTTATTGACGACAGTACGGCAGATGCCCAGATCAAAGGCACGGCCGAGAGCAATGATCTTGCTGTGGTAGCAATTCCGATTGACTCTCTGAGCAGTGATACATTAAGCCAGATCAAGATCGCCACGCTGGGCGATTCCAACGCGCTGCGGGTAGGCGATGAGGTAGTCGCCATTGGGAACGCTCTTGGTTATGGCCAGTCCCTGACATACGGCCATGTGAGCGCGCTGAGCCGTGAAGTAACGATCAACAATGAAACACTGACTCTTCTTCAGACAGATGCGGCCATCAACCCCGGCAACAGCGGCGGCGCTCTGCTGAATATGAACGGCGAGGTAATCGGAATCAATTCCGCAAAGTATTCAGGAGACGGCGTGGAAGGCATGGGCTTCGCGATTCCTGTATCAGAAGCTCAGGACATCATCAACAGTCTGATGAATAAGGAAACCAGGACAGAGGTGGCAGAAGAGGATGCTTCCTGGCTGGGAATCCAGGGCGTGGACATCAATTCTTCAAATGCTCAGATGTACAATATGCCCGAAGGAGTTTATGTATATTCGATCGTAGAAAACGGACCGGCAGCCAGCTCAGACCTGCAGGAGAGAGATATCATTACAGCGCTTGAAGGTACAGGAGTATCCAGTATGGATGAGCTTCAGACACAGCTTTCCTATTACGCTGGAGGAACGACAGTGGAGCTGACCGTGCAGAGACTGGTTGACGGACAGTATCAGGAGCAGACGATCTCCGTAACACTGGGATACAGAAGCGACTATCAGTCCGGCAGCACAAACGGCAGCACCCAGCAGTAATGGAGTCTGAACCGTTCCGGAGGCCTTCAGACTTCGGCACTGAGCCGCAGCGGCTGAAACAGAAAAAATAAGATCCGCGAAGGGATCATAAAAAGAGATTACAAAAAGAGATCACGACCGGCAGAGACCCAAAACGCCGGCTGTGATCTCTTTCTCATAAGGGAAAACGTCAGATGCCGTAAAGCCTGATTTTATGCAGATTTTCGGCTCTTTTTAGATCCATGGGAATTTATTTTGGCTGACTTGAAATTTTAAATTCCAGTGCAGAGTTAAATTCCACTGACCGTCTTTAAAAAAATTGATATGGTTCACGATCAGGTTTACGTCCCATTGCGTAAGGAATTCAAAACTAAAACTGGTTCCTTTTGGGAGGATCATCCGCAGTATTGTATGAGCCTGTTCCAGCCCGTCCTTCTGCCCGCTCTGCATAGGATCACAATAATAAATGCCGGAACTCTATATCCCGGTCACGCCAGTTTCCAGAGCATCCGGATCACCGAATTCAGTGCCGCGGTCAGTCAATATATTCAAACACAGAGGCGAACTCGTAGGTGCCCATACGCTTTTCCAGACGATCCAAAATAAGACAGACAGCGCCTTTGGTGCAGCGGTTCATCAGGAATGCAAGAAGCAGCTTTTCATAAGAATACAGGGTGCGGACAGACATATCTGATTCCGGATTTTATTCTATCAGTGCTATAGAAGCTATAGAAAAAGAAGTGGCTCAATATGGTTAAACGCCTCTACTGGACAAATACAAAGCCACAGGGGCATATCTGCCTGCCGCCTACTGGTTGTCAGAAGGGGTGCTGGAATCACGTTCCATTTTAGGGTGTCCGAAATGTCACGAAAGAACTGCAATAGTCCTTTTGGGGATC